>WJXM01000017.1 GCA_019456405.1 Ferrovum sp.
ATGCAGATCCATCTTCCAGACGACGCCTCAGCGAATGATGGTGCTGGCGCTGACTGCAGCACGGGAGATTCCGAACAAACCGTGTGGGGTACGGAAGATGCCCTGGCGCTGGCATTTACCCGGCGTTATCACCCGGACTGGCGTTATGTGTCAGGGTGGGGGAAATGGCTCGTCTGGGATGGTCAGCGTTGGCGCACCGAGGACACACTGGCATCGACCGATCTGATCCGCCATGTGTGTCGGAACGCTTCCTTGAAGGCAGATAATCCCAAGGTGGCCACCAAACTTGCTGGCTCGAGCACCATCAGCGGGGTGGAACGCCTTGCCCGCTCCGACCGACGCCACGCTGCAACCACCGAAGAATGGGATGCCGATGTGTGGCTGCTCAATACCCCCGGAGGCATGGTGGATCTGCACACGGGGCGCATTCGTCCCCATGATCGACGCGACCGGATGACCAAGATCACTTCGGCCACCCCCAAGGGTGAATGCCCAACCTGGAAATCGTTTCTCGCCGATGTGACAGGAAATGACCCGGAATTGATGAGGTACCTGCAGCGCATGGCGGGGTATTGCATGACGGGGGTCACCAGCGAACACGCCCTCTTCTTTCTGTACGGCACCGGGGCCAATGGCAAAAGCGTATTTCTCAACGTGCTGGCCACCATTCTCGGAGATTACGCGGCCAACGCACCCATGGACACCTTCATGGAAACGCGCACTGATCACCACCCCACGGATCTGGCCGGGTTACGGGGCGCCCGTTTCGTCTCCTCCATTGAAACCGAACAGGGTCGGCGCTGGAACGAATCCAAGGTCAAAGGGATCACCGGCGGCGACAAGGTTTCTGCCCGATTCATGCGCCAGGACTTCTTCGAGTTTTTTCCGCAATTCAAACTGGTGGTTGCAGGCAACCACAAACCCGCCATCCGTAACATCGATGAGGCCATGAAACGCCGTCTTCACCTGATTCCTTTCACGGTGACCATTCCACCCGAGCGTCGTGACGGAAAACTCACGGAAAAACTGCTCAAGGAACAGGACGGCATTCTGGCCTGGATGCTGGAAGGGTGTCTCGTCTGGCAGAAGGAAGGAATTCCCCGACCAGACCCTGTGGTTTCCGCCACCGATGAATATTTTGAATCGGAAGATTCCGTTGGCCGTTGGCTTGATGAACGCTGTGTGATGGCGGTTCATGCCAATTCACTGACCGCAGAACTGTTCAATGACTGGAAACAGTGGGCCGAAGCCTCAGGCGAGTTTGTGGGTTCCCAACGGCGCTTCTCTGACTTGCTGATCACGCGAGGGTTGGAAAAATGGCGCAATCCCGCCGGGGTCAGAGGGTTTCGCGGCCTCGGGCTGAAGGAGCCAGTGAAAGATCGCTTCACCCCTTTCACCGAAAACTGAAAATTTTAACCTGTTGATTTTACTGGAGCCCGACGCAGCCGACTCAGTTCCCTATTTACCCCTATACACGCGCGTACACGCGTCATATGGAGGATAACCGGATACTGCGCCATCTGCGTCGGGGGAGCAACACTCACCACGAGAGGATCGATGAAATGAATGGCTTGATATTGCTGACCCTGGACCTTGGAACCATTACTGGCTGGGCACTACGAGACCGTGAAGGGCAAATCTCCCACGGCTATACCTCGTTTCGACCACAACGCTTCGAGGGTGGTGGCATGCGCTACCTCCGGTTCAAACGCTGGCTGACTGAAATCAAAGGCATCGCTGGCGATATTCACGCCCTGTACTTCGAGGAAGTGCGCAGGCATGTCGGAGTTGACGCAGCCCATGTCTATGGCGGATTGATGGCCACCCTCACTGCCTGGTGCGAGCACCACAACATTCCGTATCAGAGCGTGCCGGTGGGAACCATCAAGAAACATGCCACGGGCAAAGGTAATGCCGGAAAGGGCGAGGTGATCGCTGCCATGCAGGCCAAGGGCCACCCAGTGACCGATGACAACGAGGCCGACGCCTTGGCATTGTTGCACTGGGCTATCGATACGCAGGAGGTGTGACATGAAAATTCCTGCATCACAGTACCCATCACCTCGGGGCCGATTCCAGCAGGAACCCATGGATGTCGAAGCGATCAAGCGCGATGGCTGGAAGGAACAGCACATTCTGGTGATCTCGGAAAACGACACCCGTCTGGATTTCGTGGAACGGGAAC
>WJXM01000018.1 GCA_019456405.1 Ferrovum sp.
CCAGAAAAGCAAGGGTTTTTATCTAATCCATTGAAATATTATGGCACTACACAAGGAATTTCCTGAGAACAAAAAACATGAACACATTATAATCAATATGTTATAGAAATTACTTCGGAAAAATTGGAGATGTTTTCGTCTATTTCGTTAAAGACGGGCTAGCCTGATCCATTCGGGCCCCCTCAAATAGTCTTCACTTCGGTGGTGGGAGACAACAGCTTGAAAATCTGCTCCACATTAATCTTCACGGCACTGTCCCTGAATCCGGCATCGCGGAACACCACGCGCAGCGGCTGGCGCTTGGCCAGTTCCTTTACGAAGGTTTCATCGATGCCGCTGTGCGCGTCAAAGCAGGCGGCCAGCACATTGCCATCGACAAAGAATACATCTTTACCTTGAATCGACTGCTTGGTAATGGGCAGGGCCAGATCGACGCCCCAATCCAGCATCACCTGGAATAGCAGGTCTTCCGGCGTGCGATCGGGCTTGATGTTGTCGACGAACAGGTCGAGTTTGGTCCTATCGAAAGCATCAGGGGCGTAGTAGATGTCGGCCATATTGGATGTGTCGACCTTCAGGACGCGGAAGCCAGTGTCTACTTCCGGGTTGTTCTGCTTGACCTGCTTGCCAGCACGTCGGATGCGTTCCTTGCTAACCTCTGCAATGGTTTTGTATCCGGCCTTGAACGCTTCGGATTCAGTCGCGCACTGTTCGGGCAACTGCACCATGACGAAACGGCGTTTGCCGCCATCTTCCGCGTTTTTCTTCATTACTGCGTGGGCAGTAGTTGATGCACCAACAAAAAAGTCGACGATAATCCCATCGGATGAAGATCCAAGCTCAATTATGTATTCGAGCAATCCAACTGGCTTCGGATTTTCAAACAATGTCGAGTTGCTGAAGATATCTCCCATTTCATTTGAACCCAAATTATTCATTAGAGATTTAGGCTGATTTCTGGCAAACTGCCAAGACCATGGATTGTGGGGGTCTGGGGGTGTTTCAGATCCTTGGTGATACCATGAGGGCATCCGCGACCTTATCCCTTGGGCGCGGCATACGTTCGATACCAATCAACGAACCGTTTCACGCCCTCCTCCACCGGCGTGTAGGAAGTGAAGTGGCAGTATTTTTCCAGTTCTTCGGTATTGGCCGCCGTAGCCATCACATCGCCTGGCTGCATGGGAAGAAGGTTTAGAATAGCTTTTCTTCCTGTAGCAACTTCGATGGCATGAATATAATCCATCAAAGGGGTGGGATGCTGGTTGCCCAGATTGAAGATGCGGTAGGGTGCCCAACTGGTGGCGGGGTCAGGATACTCCTTCTGAAAAAGTTCGTTGGGGGTAGCGGGTTTGTCCAGAACCCTCACGGATCCCTCCACGATGTCATCGATGTAGGTAAAGTCTCGCACCATCTTTCCCTCGTTGTAAACATCGATCGGGGATCCTGCCAGGATGGCCTGGGTGAATTTGAACAAGGCCATGTCCGGGCGCCCCCAGGGACCATAGACGGTGAAGAAACGGAGACCCGTGGTCGGCAGACCGAACAGATGACTGTAGGTATGGGCCATCAATTCATTGGATTTTTTAGTGGCGGCATACAGGCTGACGGGATGATCGACGGCATGGTGCTCGGAAAAGGGCAGTTGGGTATTGCCGCCATAGACACTGGAACTGCTGGCATAGACCAGATGTTCGACGGCATGGTGGCGACAACCTTCCAAAATGTTCAGGAAACCCTGGATATTGGCATCGATATACGCCTGGGGATTCTGCAGTGAGTAGCGCACCCCCGCCTGGGCAGCCAGGTTCACGACCCTCTGGGGTCTTTCACAGGCGAAGAGTGCTTGAATCGCTGCCCCATCGGCGATATCGAGTCGATGAAAAGTGAAGTTTCCATGGGACGTAAGACGGGCCAGACGCGCTTCCTTGAGGGAAACATCATAGTAATCATTGAGATTATCCACCCCGACCACCTCGTCCCCACGCTCCAGGAGACGTTGGGAAACTTGCATGCCGATGAATCCGGCGCAACCCGTAAGAAGTATTTTCATGTAGGTGATTTCAGGTTACTTTTTTTTGCCCTTGCGCGCCGCCAGTTCCGCCTTGATTTCACGCATCGTGGCTTCCACCTGAGACTTTTGATAAAAGTCTCCATCGCCTGCCCCCAGGGAAATCTGAAGTTGATCCATGGCCGCACTGGGATTGTCCAGCAATAGATAGGCCTGGGCCAGGGCTTCGTGACTCATCATCTGCTGGTTCAGCGCAGCATAGGCCTGGGACTGGAATTCGTACAACTGCTCATCGCTGCTGGTGAGTGCGATTCGCTCGTTGATGATCTTGAGCGCCTGTTCAGGCAACCCCGCAATCAACAACGCTGAAATATAACCGTAATTCAGCGCACGCTCATCGGGAAAGCGTTGCAGTCCATGTTGAAACTGGAGAATGGCCTGATGCACATGCCCCGAGTCCAGGGTGATCTGAGCGCGCAAACTGTCAAACAAGGCATTGGGAGGAGAAACGGCACGCACCTGTTCAAGCAGGGACTGAGCCTCTTCATAATCGCGATTCCGCCAGAGCGCAACCGCCTTGCCATAGAGCAGAGGGACTTCCTCCGGTCGATGGACATCGTAGTCATGGTTCTGAAAACTCTCCAGTGCTTCATGAGGGGTTCCCACCAGAGCCTGGATACGGGCCTTGATGAGAGCGAAATCAGGGCCGTCCTGAACTTGCCGGTAAGGAACGTTCTGCAGCCTGTCCTGTATTTCCGCCAAACGCTCGGTAGTCAAGGGGTGAGTCTGGAGGAAAGCCGGCGCCCCTTCATAGAAGCGGCCATAACGCCCCAACTTGGTAAAAAAAGTCGCCATGGCGCGGGGATCATAGTCGGTCTTGAGAAGGCGACGAATGCCCAGTCGATCGGCTTCCCGTTCATTTCCCCGAGAAAAGTTCAGTTGGGCCTGAACCATGCCGGCCTGCGCGCCCACCACTCCACCCATGGCTCCATCGGGGCTGCTGCGTGCCGCCAGAATGGCCGCCGCCATGGCTGCCAGAGACAGAGGCAAATTCTTGTTCTGGTCCTCCATGGCACGGGCAATGTGATGCTGGGTGACGTGGGAGATTTCGTGGGCCAGTACCGAGGCCAGTTCAGACTCATTGTCCGCTGCCTCGATCAGTGCCGTATGTACCCCGATGAACCCACCAGGCAAGGCGAAGGCATTGAGGGTGGGATCTTCCAGAATAAAAAATTCGAAATGATGCTGATCCCCCAGATCATCGCTCACGGCCAGGAGGCGGTGACCCACCGAACTGACAAAATCCACGCTCTCCGGATCGTTGAAATAGGAGGGATCGGCGCGAATTTCCTGCATCACTTGGCGTCCCAGAGCCATTTCGTCCTTGCTCGACAGAGTCATGGAAGAACTGTCGCCCAGATCAGGCAACTCGTAGGCCGCCAGATGCACGGGCAGCATGCTGGCGCAAAGAAAAAGGAACCATCGTTTCATGATGGTGCTCATCATACCTTACCCAAGGCAATTTTCGCGGAAACCCTTGGGCGTATGACCTATCCTCCTGCTTCAGAGGGCGGCCAGACGCGCCAATTGAATTTCCACCTCGGCCAGAGAGTGACGGAAGCGGGCCAAACGTTCGCGTTCCTGGGCAACCACGGCGGCAGGCGCACGATCCACGAAACCGGGGTTGCCCAGTTTGGCGTCACAGCGCTCCACTTCTATTTTGGTCTTGTCCCGTTGTTTGGTCAGACGTTCGATTTCCGCAGGAATGTCCACCTGCACCTGCAATTGCATCTGAAGATGATCCACCGTCACCACCGGAGCCTCCACCGACAGCAGGGGCGTAGCACTGGCGTCCACCCTCGTGAGGCGTGCCAGATGCATCAGATAATGCTCCATGCCAAGGAGCGCCTGCGTTGCTCCCGCCACTTTGAGGGGCAGTCGTTCCGCCGGACTGATGTTCATTTCTCCACGCAAGGTACGGCAGCCGTTGACCCACGCCTTGAGACGTTCCATGGCCTCGATGGCGACCGGATCGGGGGCCAATACAGGTTGCGGAAACGACTGCAGGGCAATGCTGGAACCCAGGGCGTCCTGGGGGGCCACCTGCTGCCACAACTCCTCGGTGATGAAGGGCATCAGGGGGTGGGTCAGGCGCAGAGCCGCCTCCAGGACTGAGCGTAACGTGGCATGGGTAGTGACCGCCGTGTCGGGGTGGGCCAATTGGGTCTTGGCCAGTTCCACATACCAGTCACAGAAATCTTCCCAGATGAATTCATACAGGGTACGCGCTACCAAATCAAACCGGTACTGAGCAAAATGCTCGTGGACCGTCCGAATGGTGGCATCGAGGCGCTGTCCAATCCAACGGTCCGCCACCGTCGCCGCCCGAGCCGGTCCCTCCGGAATCTCCTGCATCAGAACGAAACGCGTGGCATTCCACAACTTGTTGCAGAAATTGCGATAGCCATCACAACGTTGCAGATCAAATTTGATATCCCTTCCATGAGTGGCGAGACTGGCAAAGGTAAAACGCAGGGCATCGGTACCGAAGGCCGGAATACCCTGGGGAAATTCGGCACGTGTGGTTTTCTCGATCTTTTCTGCCTGACGAGGATCCATGAGATGGGCAGTACGCTTGGCGACCAGGGATTCCAGATCGATCCCATCGATCAGATCCAGGGGATCCAGCACGTTGCCACGGGACTTGCTCATTTTGTGACCCTGGGCATCGCGCACCAGACCCGTGACAAAAACCTCCCGGAAAGGCACCTGTCCGGTGAAATGGGTGGTCATCATGACCATGCGTGCCACCCAGAAGAAAATGATGTCGAAGCCCGTCACCAACACGCTGCTGGGCAGGAACTGGCGCAGTTCCGGGGTGTCCTCCGGCCAGCCCAGAGTAGAAAAAGGCCAAAGCGCCGAGGAAAACCAGGTATCGAGCACATCGTCGTCCTGGCGCAGAGGTTTCCCGGCCTGTCGTTCCGCCTCCTGCTGACTCTCGGCCACATAGACTTGTCCTGCATCGTCGTACCAGGCGGGAATCCTGTGACCCCACCACAATTGCCGGGAAATGCACCAATGTTGCAAATTGCCCAGCCAATGCTCGTAGGTGTGAACCCAATTCCCTGGCACGAACCGGATCTGTCCATCATGCACCACACGCAAGGCTTCCTGGCCCATGCGCTCGGTATCGAGAAACCATTGGTCCGAAAGCATGGGTTCGATCACTGCACCACTGCGGTCACCGCGCGGAATCATCAAGGTATGGGGTTTCACTTCGGCCAGAAGGTTCCGGGCCGCCAAGTCGTCGATGAGGCGCTGGCGGGCGCGAAAACGCTCCAGCCCACGGTATTCAGGGGGCACTTGATCGTTCAAGTGGGCATCCGGGGTAAAGATGTTGAGGGGCGTCAATCCATGCCGCTTACCCATCAGATAGTCATTGAAATCATGAGCCGGGGTGATCTTGACACACCCCGTGCCGAAAGCGGGGTCCACTGCCTCATCGGCAATCACCGGAATGGTGCGGTCAGTCAGGGGCAAATAAAGCGCCTGTCCGATGAGATCGCGATAACGCTCGTCGGCAGGATGCACCGCCACTGCCACATCGCCCAACAGGGTTTCGGGACGGGTGGTGGCCACGACCAGATAGCCCTGACCATCCACGCGAGGATAGCGGATATGCCAAAGATGCCCCGATTCTTCGTGAGCCTCCACTTCAAGGTCGGACACCGCCGTCTGCAGGTGGGGATCCCAATTGACCAGACGCTGACCGCGGTAGATCAATCCTTCCCGATGGAGGCGGACAAATACCTGGGTGACGGCCCGATTGAGGTCCTCATCCAGGGTGAAACGCTCGCGGGTCCAGTCACAGGAACTGCCCAAGCGTCGCATCTGCCGGGTGATGGTGGAACCGGACTGTTCCTTCCATTGCCAGACCCTCTCCAAAAAGGCTTCTCGCCCCAAGGTGGCGCGTCCTTCGCCCTTGGCTTCCAGTTGACGTTCCACCAGCATCTGGGTGGCGATCCCGGCATGATCTGTCCCTGCCTGCCACAGCACGTTCTCGCCCTTCATTCGATGATAGCGAATCAGGGCATCCATGAGCGTATGTTGAAAAGCGTGCCCCATATGCAGCGTCCCCGTCACGTTGGGCGGTGGCAACAGGATGCAGTAAGCCGGAGACTGTGGATCGAGGGAAGGTTTGAAATCACCGCGCGCTTCCCAAATGGGGTACCAGCGCGCCTCGATGGCCTGAGGATCAAAACTTTTGGCAAGACTCATGGGAACGATCCAGTAATTAAGGGTGGGACTCAAAGCTCAAAAACGATGGTTCGCCAGATTATGGGCCTGCACTTCAAAACCCCGCTGACGATAGAAACGGAAGCGCTCCCGTGCCAGCGCTGCATCCTGATCGACCTGACTGACGATTTCTGCCAGACGTTCGAACCGGGCAAAGTACAGTGGCGGGTCTGAACGCAGGTTGATCAACACCCGGTGCGAGCGCGGTTCCATTTCCAGGGCATCGATGACGATCGGGGTTTCGGCCACCAATGCATGATCAGACCGGCAATGGGGCACAAATTCGGCCTGCGGATGAGTCCACAGCCTCTGGTCCAACTGCTGGGCCATGGCTTCATCCGGTACCCGCAACCACACGGGCAATCCTTGCGCCCATGCCTTGCAGGTCAACTGCACGGCCACCGGCACCTTGTCTGCCACATGGGTGTAAAAGTCGATGCGGGTCACCCTTACCCCTGGCAGCGCTGTTGCAGGAAGCGGCAAAATAACCGGACAGGACGGCCCGTGGCCCCCTTTTCCTTGCCACTGCGCCATGCCACGCCAGCGATATCCAGGTGAGCCCAACGGTAGCGTTTGGTGTAATTCGCCAAAAAACTCGCCGCCGTGATGGTCCCGGCGGGGCGACCTGCTATATTGGCCATATCCGCAAAGTTACTCTTCAACCCTTCCTGGTACTCTTCCCACAGAGGCAAAGGCCAGGCACGATCGCCACTGTAATCACCTGCCGCTTGCAATTCATTGCGCAGAACCTCGTCATTCGCCATCAACCCTGCGGCTTCATGCCCCAGAGCAATGACACAGGCTCCTGTCAAAGTCGCCACATCCACCACCACGGCAGGTTCGAAACGTTCGGCATAGGTCAGGGCATCGCACAGGATCAAACGCCCTTCCGCATCGGTGTTGAGAATCTCGATGGTTTGACCTGACAAACTCTTGACCACGTCGCCAGGACGGGTAGCCCCCCCCCCCGGCATGTTCTCGCAGGTAGGAATGAGCGCCACGACATTCAAGGGCAATTTCATTTCAGCCAGAGCACGCATCGTCCCCAGAACACTGGCTGCGCCACACATGTCAAATTTCATCTCATCCATCTCTGGCGCGGGCTTCAAGGATATCCCGCCCGTGTCGAAGGTGATGCCCTTGCCGACCAGCACCACCGGCTTGGCCTTGGCCTTGCCCCCGGCGTATTCCATGATAATGAACTGGGGAGGACGATGGCTGCCCGCCGTCACAGCCAGCAATGCGCCCATGCCCAACTTTTCCATATCGGTACGGTCCAGCACTCGCACTTTGAGCCCCCAATCCTTGCCCATGGCCTGCGCCGTTTCCGCCAAATAGGTGGGCGTACACAGATTGGGCGGCAAATTACCCAGATCACGCGTCAGATCGGTTCCGTTGGCCACTGCCTGGGTTTGTTCCACAAAACCCTGAGCTTTTTTGAGCGACAGGGAGGAAGGCACCAATAGGGTAGTCTTTTTCCAGTGGGAAGGTGGTTCCGGAGTCTGGGTCTGTTTTTGGATACGGTAGCGCTGTTCCCTCAGGGTCAGAACGGTCTGCTCCAGCACCCAGGCGTTGTCTCGTCCCGGCACGTCCAACTCGGTCAGGGTACAGAGTACCTCCTTGACGGCGGTACTCGCCAAAGCCTGCTCCATGCAACGCACCAGAGTGCGGTAAGTACTGTCCTTGAGAGGGTCGCTGCCCATTTCAACCAGCAGCACGCGGCTCGCCATCACCCCCTTGAGTCCGGACAACAGGAGAGTTTTTCCTGCCTCTGCGGCCAGGTCGCCCCGTTTGAGAATCTGCGTCAACTGACCCTCGCTCGCCTGGTCGAGGGCCAGAGCACTGGGCGACAGACAGCGGCCTCCCGTCACCGGAATGACGACACAGGCGGTCTTGGTTGAAGCCGGATGCGCTACTTTGAGTGTAAATTCCACGGGGTTTCTCCCTAAGGGTCATGACCTGAGATAAAGCGGGAGATTATCCCGCCATCCCGGATTGAAGTCAAAAAACAGGGCCGGAGTTTCTACCTGCCCCAACCGAACTCACGGGGTTTCCTTTCGCTCCCTGAACTCCCGGGAGCGACGTTGGCCCACCCACCAGCGCCAGGACCAGACGCGCTGGCGTTGCTGCAACCAGATCCATGCCACGACCAAAAAGAGCAGGTGCACGGGCCATAGGCCGACCCAGAAGGGCAGTTTGCCTTGCGCCACCCAGGCCTGAGCAATACTCATGCAGTTGTAATACACCATATAGGCTAGCAGGGCAAAGATCATGTTGGTAGAACGCCCGCCTCGCACGTTAATGTAGGACAAGGGTACAGAAAACACGGACAGCACCAGCAGGCTCAACGGCAACCCCAGCCGCCAGTGCAATTCCCCCCACCCTTCCAGAGTAGGCTTGCGAATCAAGTCCTGAGCCGGCATGGACTTGACCGAAAGGGTTGCCGCCGTCACCCCGTGCTGATCGATGAGCAGGCGCGCCTGCTCAAAATCCACCAGACGATAATTGAGCGTGCCCGGTTCCCCCTCATAACGACGTCCACGTTGCAACACTACGAAACGATCCCCGCTGGGCTCCGTTGCAATGTAACCACTGTCCGCCGCGATCACGCCCACCTGGTGTCCCTGAACGGACTGGACAAAGACATTGGAAACCTTCTCCTTGCTTTGGGACAGGGCATCCACAAAGAACACCTGATCCGATTGATGCGACTCACGGAACACGCCGGGCGTGATCTGGGAAGTGTCGTCCTGAACGTCCAATTGTTTCTGATATTGGGCCTTCTGTCCAATGGCCCAGGGCGCAATGACCAGGCTGAGGAGAGCCACCACCAGGGCCATGGGCACCGTGAAACGCAGTACCGGACCAAGAAAACGGTTCAGGCTGACCCCGGCACTCTGCCAGATGATCATTTCCGAGTCACGGTAAAAACGGGTCAAGGCCAGCAGCAGGGCAGTAAAAATGGAGGCAGATAACAACACGGGCAGGTAGGTCAGGGAACCGAAGGCCAACATGGCCATCACTGCACTGCCCGACAGCGTGCCTCCAGCGGCCAATCCCAGCAACTTGACCAGACTGACGGTCAGCAGGATGGCCAGCAAAATGATCATGGTCATCAATGCCGTGCGCGCAAACTCCTTGCGTAAGAGCCGACTGAAGAGCATGATGTCCCCTGAACCTGATAGTCCGCCATTCTATCAAGAAGCATGGAACCGGCGCTGTGTCATACGCGTACTTTTCTGTTTGAAGTCCCGGCTACGGGTTTCGCTCGAACCAGTTTCGCTATAGAATCTAGCGACTTTTGAGTAAAAACGAGGCTTGAGCATGATGGCATCCCCCCCCAAAGAACACGATTCAGACCCTCAGGAAACTCAGGAATGGCTGGATGCTCTGGAGGGTGTGCTCTGTGCGGAAGGACCGGAACGGGCCCATTTCCTGCTTGAACGATTGGTGGACAAGGCCCGTCGTTCAGGTGCCTTCCTGCCCTACAGCGCCAATACGGCCTACCTCAACACCATTCCCCCGGCACTCGAGGAACCCATGCCCGGGGACCCGGAAATGGAATACCGCATTCGTTCCCTGATTCGCTGGAATGCCTTGGCCATGGTAGTACGAGCCAACAAGGGCGGGGAAGAACTGGGCGGACATATTGCCAGTTTTCAGTCGGCAGCCACCCTGTACGATGTGGGTTTCGACTACTTTTTTCGCGCGCCCACCCCGGAACATGGAGGGGACGTGCTCTATACCCAGGGTCACTCAGCCCCCGGCATCTATGCGCGTGCCTTTCTGGAAGGACGCTTGAGCGAAGAGCAACTGGCTCACTTCCGTCGTGAAGTGGGGGGCAAAGGATTGTCCAGTTACCCTCATCCCTGGCTCATGCCCGATTTCTGGCAAATGCCCACCGTCTCCATGGGACTCGGTCCCCTCATGTCCATTTATCAGGCCCGTTTCATGAAATACCTGCAAAACCGCGGGTTAGCCCAGACCGAAGGGCGTAAGGTGTGGGCTTTCATGGGCGATGGAGAGATGGACGAACCCGAATCTCTGGGCGCCATTTCCCTGGCAGCCCGGGAAAACCTCGACAACCTGATCTTCGTGGTGAATTGCAACCTGCAGCGTCTCGATGGCCCCGTGCGCGGCAACGGAAAGATCATTCAGGAACTGGAAGCCGATTTCCGCGGTGCCGGCTGGAATGTCATCAAGGTGATCTGGGGAAGCCCCTGGGATGCACTCATCGCCAAGGACACGAGCGGCTTGCTCCTGCAGCGCATGATGGAAGCCGTGGATGGCGAATACCAAAGTTTCAAGGCACGCGACGGCGCCTATGTGCGTCAGTACTTCTTCGGCAAGTACCCCGAGTTGCTGCGCCTGGTGGCCAACATGTCCGATGACGAGATCTGGCACCTGTCGCGCGGCGGACACGATGCCTTCAAGGTCTATAACGCCTATCGGGCGGCGGTACGTCACAGCGGGCAACCCACGGTGATCCTGGCCAAAACCATCAAAGGCTATGGCATGGGCGAAGCAGGAGAAGGGCAAAACATCACCCACCAACAAAAGAAAATGGGCGAAAGCGCCCTCAAGCAGTTTCGCAACCGTTTCAAGATCCCCATCGACGATGCCGTGATCGCTGCCGCCCCCTTCTACCGCCCTGCCGACGACAGCCCGGAGATCCGCTATCTGCAGGAACGACGGCAGGCTCTGGGCGGTTACCTGCCGGTGCGGCACAGCGCCAGTGTGCCGCTGGATATCCCGCCGCTGGAGTATTTCTCTCCCTTGCTGGAAGCCAGCGGCGAACGTCATCTCTCCACCACCATGGCTTTCGTGCGCCTCCTCAATCTGCTCATCCGCGACAAGACCCTGAGTCAGCGCATCGTCCCCATCGTTCCTGACGAGTCGCGCACCTTCGGGATGGAAGGCATGTTCCGTAGTCTGGGCATCTATTCTTCCGTGGGGCAATTATACGAACCGCAGGATCATGATCAACTGATGTACTACCGCGAAAGCGTGAACGGTCAAATCCTCCAGGAAGGGATCAATGAAGCGGGCGCCTTCTCCTCCTGGATCGCCGCCGCCACGTCGTATTCCACTCATGGCGTCACCACCCTCCCGTTCTATATTTTTTATTCCATGTTCGGTTTCCAGCGCGTCGGCGATCTGGCTTGGGCAGCAGGCGACATGCAGTGTCGCGGCTTCCTCATCGGCGGAACGGCAGGACGGACCACCCTGAACGGCGAAGGGTTGCAGCACCAGGACGGACACAGTCAGGTTCATGCCTCTTTCATTCCCAACTGTATATCCTACGACCCCACCTATGCCTATGAACTGGCCGTCATCATTCAAGACGGCCTGCAGCGCATGTTCCATGCTCAGGAAAATATCTTTTACTACCTCACCACCATGAATGAAAACTATGCCCACCCCGCGCTCCCTGACGGAGCGCGGGAAGGCATCCTCAAAGGCATGTATCTGCTCCATGAACAGGCTACTCCCGATGGCCCCTGCGTCCAGTTGCTGGGATCGGGCACCATCCTGCGCGAAGTGGAGGCAGCGGCCCAACTGTTGCACGCAGACTGGGGCGTATCGAGCAACGTGTGGAGTTGCCCCAGTTTCAACGAATTGGCCAGAGAAGGTCAGAATGTCCTGCGCCACAATCGTCATCACCCCGCAGAACCGGCACAGGTCCCTTACGTCACCCAGTGTCTGAAGGATACCCGTGGACCGGTGATTGCGGCCACCGACTATATCAAAACATTCACCGAACAAATCCGCGCCTTCGTGCCCCGTCGTTTCGTGACCCTGGGGACCGATGGATTTGGTCGTTCCGACACGCGTGCTCAATTGCGCCATTTTTTCGAAGTGGACCGTTACTATGTGGTGGAAGCCGCACTTCATGCCCTGGCCGACGAGGGCGTGATCCCCTTGTCCCAAGTTGCCGAAGCGCAACGAAAATACGCCCTAGACCCCGCCAAACCGAATCCACTGAAGGTCTGACCCCATGGCACAAAAGAGTGGCTTGTTAAAACAGATCAAGGAATTGCTTTTTGGCCCGGCACGCGATCCCTTTGCGCCGGAAACGCGTCAACACATCGCCCTCATGGCCTTTTTCGCGTGGGTGGGACTGGGTGCCGATGGTCTGTCCTCCTCAGCCTATGGACCGGAAGAAGCCTTCAAGGCCCTGGGAACCCATGTCCACCTCAGCCTTTACCTGGCCATTGCCACCGCCTTCACGGTTTTCCTCATTTCCACTGCCTATAACCAGGTCATCGAACTGTTTCCCACGGGCGGCGGAGGGTATAAGGTTGCCACCCAACTGATCGGGCCTCACGCCGGACTGATCAGTGGAGCCGCATTGATCGTGGATTATGTCCTGACCATCGCCATTTCCGTGGCCAGTGGGGTGGATGCTGTTTTCAGTTCCCTGCCCACGACCTGGCAAAGTCACAAACTGACCGTCGAACTGTTCCTCACCCTGTTTCTGATGTTCCTGAACCTGCGCGGCATGAAGGAGAGCATCAAGATCCTGACCCCCATCTTCATGGGCTTCGTCATCACCCATGTGCTGATCATCGTGTATGGGGTGGCCATCCGTGGAAACGAGATTCCCTCCATCGTCCATCAGACGCTGCACGAAACCTCTTCTCTGGCGGGCCAGTTGGGTTGGGTCTTCGTGGCCTCCCTGTTCCTGCGCGCCTATTCCATGGGGGGCGGAACCTATACGGGGATCGAAGCGGTATCCAACAATGTCAATGTGCTCCAGGAACCCCGTGTGCATACCGGAAAACTGACCATGTTCTACATGGCCACTTCCCTGGCCTTCACGGCAGGGGGCATCATCCTGCTCTACCTGTTGTGGAATGCCGTGCCCTCCAGCAATGGCGAAACCTTGAATGCCGTCGCTTTCCGTTCGGTCATCGCGTCCCTTGGACTCAGCCCCGGACTCTCCTTTACGCTCCTCACCACCGTCCTGGTCCTCGAGGGCGCACTTCTATATGTGGCCGCCAATACTGGCCTGCTGGGCGGCCCCGCCGTGCTGGCCAACATGGCTAACGACGGTTGGACACCTTCCCAGTTCAGTTCCCTGTCCAGCCGACTGGTCACCAAGTACGGAATCCTCCTGATGGGCATAGCAGCCCTTTTCATCCTGCTCTGGAGTGGTGGTATCGTCGACTTGCTGGCGGTGCTCTATAGCATCAACGTCTTTCTCACCTTCAGTCTCTCGCTCACGGGACTGACCCTGTACTGGTGGAAGCACCGCGAACATCCCCAATGGGCCTTCCGCCTCGGTGTCTCCGTGGTGGGATTGATAGTAACTTCGAGCATCCTCGTCGTCACCCTGGCGGAAAAGTTTTTCGAAGGCGGGTGGATGACCCTCCTCATCACCAGCGCAGTCATCGGCGTGTGTCTGTTGATTCGCCAACATTACCGTGAAACAGCCACCCAGATGGCCAAGGCCGATCATCTGCTGTCCCAACTCCCGGCCACCCCGGTAGCCATTCCCCCTACCCTCGATCCCGATGCGACCACTGCCGTCTTTCTGATCAGTCGGTCCAAGGGAGCAGGCATGCATACCATCCTGTGGGTCCAGCGCCTCTTTCCACACGTCTACCGCAATTTCGTGTTTCTCAGTGTGGGTGCCGTGGATACCCAAAGCTATGGCGGAGAAGGATCGATCGAGGGACTCAAGGCCTCCGTTCATTCCGCCTGCGACTACTATGTCAACTTCTGCCATCAGAATGGCTTCGCCGCCAAATCCTACGAAGCCTATGGCACGGACCGGATCGCCGAACTCACCCGCTTGTCCGAGCAGGTCCATGAAGAGTTTCCCAACAGCATCTTTTTTGCCAGCAAGTTGATCTTCGTCCACGATAACTGGCTGACGCGCATCCTGCATAATCAAACCGCCCTGCAGATGCAACGGATCCTTCATCTTCAGGGGATGACCATGGTGATCCTGCCCATGAAGGTCGACTGAGCCCTCAGCCCCTCATGGACCTCTCTTCCAGTACTTATCCTTTATTCCGCCATCTGAATTCCTGGCTCTCCCCTGGAGGCAATGCTGGCTCCTTATCCATCCTGATCTACCACCGCGTACTACCCAAACCCGACCCTCTCTTTCCGGATGAGGTGGATGCCCTACGTTTTGACGCACAATTGAACCTGCTCAAGAATGTTTTTCACCTCCTTCCCTTACCCGAAGCGGTGGACAGGCTGAAAAACCATGCCTTGCCCCCGCGCGCTGCCTGCCTTACCTTCGACGATGGGTATGCCGACAACGCATCCATCGCTCTCCCTCTGCTGAAAAAGCATGGGGCCTGCGCCACTTTTTTCGTGGCTTCGGGCTATTTGAACGGGGGGTGCATGTTTAATGATCGTGCCATCGAGCTGGTCCGTCATCACCCTGCAGAATCCATCGATCTTCGCTTTCTCGAATTGGGGTCACTCCCCCTGACGACCCTGGCAGAACGGAAAACCGCCCTTCAAACCTTGCTACGACGCCTCAAATACGAAGCACCGGAAGTGCGTTGTGACCATCTCCTCCATCTCGAAACGCAATTAGGGTTCACCCCACCCTCCGATCTCATGATGGATGATGCCCAGGTTTTGTCTCTGTATCAGGCGGGGATGAGTATTGGGGGACATACGGTCAATCACCCCATTTTGACTTCTCTTTCTCCCACCGTTGCCCGCCGGGAAATCGAGCAGAACCGCACCTACCTGACCCGGTTGCTGGGCGAGCCTCCAGCCTTGTTTGCCTATCCCAATGGGAAATTCGGCCAGGACTACCGTCAGGAACATGCCGACATGGTGCGAGAAATGGGGTACTCGGCGGCGCTCTCCACCGAACCGGGCATCGCCCGGCGGGAAAGCGATCCATTTCATTTGCCGCGTTTCACCCCTTGGGATCGTTCACTCCTGCGTTTCTCCCTGCGCCTCAGTCAAAACGTATGGACCCATTCCTGAGTTTCAATGTTTCTCTCGAACCGGTCGTTTCAGAGCGTATACCACGGGGATGAATACCAGGGCCAGGGTGCCCAGCAGGCGGAAGTCATCCATGAAGGAAAGCAAACTGGCCTGTCTTTGGACGGTGACATACAACAGAGCATGTGCCACCGCGGCCGCATGACTGCTGACCCCTGTCAATTGGTGGATCATGCCGGCCAGCCATGCCTGGGTCGCCGTAGAGGAATCAGTCAAACGAGCCGTCAGAACGCTCTGATGGCGTTGCGTCCCGCGTGTCAGCCAGGTTTGAACCAGGGATATACCAAAACTCCCCCCCAGATTGCGCGATAAATTGATGATGGCCGAAGCATTGCTACTTTTGTCCGGGGGTACCCACGAGTAGGCCGCCGCATTGACCGGAACAAAGAGGAACCCCAACCCGATCCCCTGCAGGATTCTCAACGTCGCCAAAGACCAGTAATCTGCCTGCAAATTCATATGGGAAAAAAGATACAGAGCCACCCCATTACACAACAACCCAAAAGCAATCATGTGGCGAACATCCACCTTGTTGATGGCCCATCCCACGAAGGGCAATACCAACAACACGGTCAATGCGCCAGGAGACAACAACATTCCCGCCTGAGTGGCCGAATACCCCATCAGGCTCTGGACCCACATAGGCAGGAGCACCGTACTGCCAAACAGGACAAATCCCACCAGAAACATCAAGATATTACTGAACAGAAAGTTTCTTTCCTTGAGCAGGTTGAAATCCACCATCGGGTACTGTTGACGGGTTTCCCAAAAGGGCAGAATAAGCAAGGCCAATGTCGACAGCGCTGACATCAGCATGATGAAGGGCGATGAAAACCAGTCGTCTTGTTGCCCCCGGTCCAACACGACCTGCAAACAACCAAACCCCACCGACAACAATATGAACCCCTTCCAGTCGACTTTGATTCCCTGACGCCGAAACTGGGCGCTCTGTTCAACCAATGCAGGAGGATCCGACAATAGCCGTCGTGACAGATACAAGGACAGAAACCCCACGGGAACGTTGATCAGGAATATCCAGCGCCAGGAAAAGGTATCCGTGATCCACCCGCCGATGGTCGGACCGATGGCCGGGGCCAAAACGGTAGTGATGCCATAGACCGCAAAGGCCATGCCCCGCTTCGAGAGGGGAAAACTGTCCGTCAGGATGGCTTGAGAACTGGGTTGCAGTCCCCCGCCGCCGATGCCTTGCAGGGTACGACACAGGATCAGGACAGTCAGGTTAGGAGCCAGACCACACAGCAACGAACTGACGGAGAACATGGCCACGCAGAACAGGTAAAAACGGCGGCGCCCGAAGAGCATGGATAGCCAACCACTCATGGGCAAGACGATAGCGTTGGCCACCATATAAGAAGTCAACACCCACACGGCTTCGTCTTCGCTCACGGACAAATCCCCGGCAATGTGGCGCAACGCCACATTGGCAATGGAAATATCGAGGACCTCCATAAAGGTCGTCAAAGCCACGGTCACGGCCACCCACCACGGGCTGATCAGATCTCCACGAAAATTGCGGGGGGGGAAAAACGCACCCGTCGGGGAAGCCGCCATTCAAACAGGTCTCCGTATCACATGCAATCATTGAAATTCGGGCACGATCCCACCGATCATCCCGAAATGCCAAAGTGCCACGTTAACACAAAGTGGGCAGGGAATGAGAACGCCTCACTACGCAGCGGCCATTTCTCCCAATCTGTTCCAAATTTTGGGTAGCGCAAATATCCTCGTATGGGTTATCCTCACGGCTTAATCGATGAATCACTGTTCAGGAGGCATCATGTCCGTGGTGGGCGAAGAGAGGATCATTTCCGTAGTCGGTTTGGGTTATGTGGGATTGCCCGTGGCCGTAGCCTTTGGCAAAGTGCGCCGAACCATCGGCTTTGACATCAATCCGGTGCGAATCCGGGAGTTGCGCGCCGGTCATGACAGGACCGGAGAAGTCGAAGAAGGGGATCTCGACAAAGCGGATATTCTGTATACCGACCAGATCAGCGAACTCCAGTTGGCCAATTTCCATATCGTCGCCGTCCCGACCCCCGTCAACGACGCCAATCAACCTGACCTCAGCCCCATGTTGAAAGCCTCGGGAACCGTGGGAAGCGCCTTGAAGAAGGGGGACATCGTCGTATATGAATCCACAGTCTACCCCGGGGTCACAGAAGAGGAATGCGTCCCCATTCTGGAAGCAAAATCCGGCCTGAAATGTGGAATCGATTTCAAGGTGGGCTACAGTCCTGAACGCATCAACCCTGGAGATAAGGAACACACCTTTACCAAGATCAAGAAAGTGGTGTCAGGTCAGGATGCCGAAACCTGCGAGATCGTCGCTCGGGTCTATGAATCCGTGGTCACGGCAGGCGTTCACCGCGCCCCTTCCATCAAGGTGGCCGAGGCCGCCAAGGTCATCGAGAACACGCAACGAGACCTGAATATCGCCTTGATGAATGAACTGGCCCTGATTTTCGATCTGATGAATATCGATACCAATGCCGTACTGGAAGCCGCCGGAACCAAATGGAACTTTCTCAAGTTCAAACCAGGCCTGGTCGGCGGTCACTGCATCGGGGTGGATCCCTATTATCTCACCCATAAAGCCGAAAAATTGGGATACATTCCCCAGGTCATCCTTTCCGGGCGACGCATCAACAATGGCATGGGCAAGTTTGTGGCACAGCGGTGCGTCAAGGAAATGGTCCATGCTGGACATGTCATCTCGGGCAGTCGCGTCACCGTCCTCGGCCTCACCTTCAAGGAAAACTGCCCGGACCTGCGGAATTCCAAGGTCATCGATATCATTCATGAATTACAGGATTATGGCATCGAGGTGCAGATCCACGACCCTCTGGCAGACCCCCACGAGGCCGAAGAGGAATACGGCGTTTCCATCACCCCCACCGCTGCCCTGAAACCTGCGGCAGCCGTTATTCTGGCCGTGGCCCATGACGAATATCGAACTCTCCAGGCCACAGGAATATTGGCCCTGATGGGTGATTGTCCTGTTCTGATCGATGTCAAGGGTCTTTTTTCCCGCGACGATTTCTCTCATTCCACCCTGCGTCTCTGGCGGCTATGACCCCGCACTACGACCGCATTCAAAACGAGATCCGGGCAACGCCGCGACGTTGGGCCATTACCGGGGTGGCGGGGTTCATCGGTTCCAATCTGCTCGAGACCCTGCTTCGACTGGATCAGACTGTCGTGGGGTTGGATAATTTTTCAACCATCGATGACCGTAACCTGAAGCAGGTCCAGAAGTTGGTCGGAGAGTCCCGTTGGAAAAACTTCACTTTTTTCAAAGGAGACATCCGCAACCTCGACGATTGTCAACGGGTTTGTGACAGGGCGGATATCGTGTTGCATCAAGCGGCTCTGGGCAGTGTTCCCCGATCCATCGAGGACCCTCTGACCACCCATGCCAGCAATATCGACGGATTCCTCAACATGCTGAGGACGGCGCAACTCATGGGAATCGAACGCTTCATCTATGCCGCGTCGAGTTCCACCTATGGGGACCACCCCGGACTTCCCAAAAAAGAAGAAATCATCGGTAACCCCCTCTCACCCTATGCGGTCACGAAACTGGTCAATGAACTCTACGCGCAGGTCTTTGACCGGGTCTATCAATTCAAGGCCACCGGTCTGCGCTATTTCAATGTCTTCGGCCCCCGCCAAAATCCGGAAGGAGCCTACGCCGCTGTCATTCCCCGATGGTTTGGCGGATTATTGAAAGGGCATCCGATCGATATCAATGGCGATGGTGAAACCAGCCGTGATTTCTGTTATATCGACAATGTCGTACAAGCCAATATTCTGGCGGCTTGTACGGAACAGCCAGAGGCTCTGGGACAGGTCTATAACATCGCCTACTCGGAATCCACCACCCTCAACCAGTTGTACGCCCTGATCTGCGCTCAACTGAAGCAGCGCTCTCCTTCCTGGGAGATACCCAGCCCCCGTTACCGGGATTTTCGGGCAGGAGATGTTCGCCATTCCCTGGCGGACATTCACAAGGCCCGACGACTCCTGGGTTACGAGCCCCGTTTCTCGGTCAAGGAAGGATTGGAAAAGGCCGCGGACTGGTACACGCACAATCTGTGAGTTCGTTTCTACAAACCCATCATGAATAAACCGATCCATCACCCTGCCTGTTTCGTTATGGGATCGGGCGATCCCTCGTCCATCGGCGGGGTAGATCTTCCACGCCTGGCCGATCAAATCGGCCAAACTCCCTTCTTTGCCTATGACCGCACACGCATCTTTGGCCGTATCCGGCACCTACGTTCCGTACTGCCTAAAGGAATTCACCTGCACTATGCCATCAAGGCCAATCCCATGCCGGCCGTGGTCCAGTTTCTCGCCACCCAGGTGGACGGCCTGGATGTGGCTTCTGGAGGAGAATTAGGCGTAGCATTGGACACCCCGACCCCGCGCGCCCATATCAGTTTTGCCGGCCCCGGAAAATCCCCCCGTGATCTTCTGATGGCCATGGCCGCAGGCGTCGTGCTCAATCTGGAATCCGAAGGGGAACTGACGACGGTTTGCTCCTTGAGCGAACGCCATGGCTACCGCCCCAAAGTGGCCATTCGGGTCAACCCGGATTTTGAATTACGGGGTTCCGGTATGCGCATGGGTGGAGGAGCCAAACCCTTTGGAGTCGATGTGGAACGGGTTCCTGCCATGGTCCGCCGCATCTTGGCCTCTGACCTGATTTTTCAGGGCTTCCATATTTTCAGCGGGTCACAGAGTCTCAAGGCGGATGCCCTCATCGAGGCCCAGAAAAATACTGTGGATCTGGCCATCCGACTGGTTCAGGAAACCGGGTGTCCCCTTCCCACTCTGAACTTGGGGGGAGGCTTCGGAATTCCTTATTTTCCTGGCGAATCTCCTCTGGAAGTCGAGCGCGTGGGAGAAGCCTTGCAGCACCTGCTCCCTCATCTGCGCCAGCAGTTGCCCGATACCCAACCCGTCATCGAGTTGGGCCGCTACCTCGTCGGTGAAGCGGGCGTGTATGTATGCCGCATCATCGACCGCAAAATTTCCCGGGGTCAGACATTCCTCATCACCGACGGGGGACTCCACCACCACTTGGCGGCATCCGGCAATTTTGGGCAGGTCATCCGCAAGAATTATCCGGTGGCCATCGTCACCCGCAAAAAATCCCCTCCCCTGGAAGAAGTCTCGGTGGTGGGCCCTCTGTGCACCCCACTCGACCTCCTGGCCGACAAAATGATCCTGCCCTGTGCCGAAGTAGGTGACCTGGTGGTGATCTATCAGTCCGGGGCCTATGGCCCGAGCGCCAGCCCTGCAGCTTTTCTGGGGCACCCCCCGGCCCGTGAAGCATTGATCGGAGACGTATCGCCATGATCGCGTTGGCACTATTTTTAGGCCATCCACGCTTTCAGGAACGAGACCTGACCGAAATTTCCCGCACCCAGGGGATAGAGAGTGCATGGCGCGAAGCTTTTCGTCGTCATGGCCCTCAAGCCCCCAATCATGTTCAGGGAGACTTTGCCGTGGCCTTTTCGCCGGAGCCGGGCAAGACTTTCATGGCCGTGGATCGCTTCGCGCGCCGTTCGTTATGTTATCGAATCGAGAATTCCTCGACCCTCCACGTGGCCGCACGCGCCGATGAAGTCACGGCATCCCCTGCGTCGATCGATATGCAGGCCATTTATGACTACTTTCATTTTCACGTCATTCCCGCGCCGCGCACCATCTTTCAGCATGTGTTGCGTCTCCCTGCAGCGCATTATGGACTGTTCCTCGAGGGGAAACTCACCGTTGCCCCGTACTGGACACCCCGATTCACCTCCTCCGGCCCATCCGAATATTCTTCCTTGAAGGAAGAGTTTCTGGACATTCTGCGAAGTTCGGTTCAAAGCCAGTGTCATGAAGGCGAACAAACCGGCTGTTTTCTCAGCGGGGGGACCGACAGTTCCACCGTTGCCGGGGTATTGAGCCGGCACCTCGGAGAAGGCGTGCCCACCTACTCCATCGGCTTCGATGCGGAAGGCTATGATGAAATGGAGTACGCACGCCTCGCTGCCCGCCATTTCAAAACCGGACACCACGAATACTATGTCACCCCAGAGGATCTGGTTCAGGGAATTCCGCGCGTCGCGGCTTACTACGACCAACCTTTTGGCAATTCTTCTGCCCTGCCCGGCTTCTACTGCGCCCAACGAGCCCAACAGGACGGGGTACAACGATTGCTGGCAGGAGATGGCGGAGACGAATTGTTTGGCGGAAACAGCCGCTACGCCAAGCAAAAGTTGTTTCATGCCTATACCCGCTTGCCTTCCGTCCTGCGGCAAGGGCTTCTCGAACCTCTGGCACCTCTTTTCAACCGACTCCCTCTGGTGCGCAAACTGGGCAGTTATATCGACCAGGCCAAGATCCCCATGCCGGACCGGATCACCGCCTACGGATTGCTGGAACACATCGGGACGGAGAACATTTTTCCTGAACGGATTTTCTCTTTGTTTTCACCGATGGCTTCCCGCACACTGGAACAAACGGTTTGGCATGCAGCCGATGGAGCGGATTTTGTCAATCAGATGCTGGCCTATGACTGGCGCTTTACTCTGGCTGAAAATGATTTACCCAAGGTCTGCGGGACCTCAGCCCTGGCAGGCATCGAGGTCGGTTTCCCCTTGCTGGACGAGCGATTGGTGGATTTTTCCCTGAAACTCCCGATCCATTACAAGGTCAACGGCCTCAAACTGCGTTGGTTTTTCAAGGAAGCGCTACGAGGTTTTCTGCCGGACGAAATCATCACCAAGCAAAAACATGGCTTCGGTCTCCCCTTCGGGGTATGGGTACTTCGCCACCCCCCCCTGCATCAACTGGCCGAATCTTCCCTGCATCAACTGGCCGAACGCGGACTGATTCGACATGCCTTCGTGGATCGACTGTTCCAGCAACACTTACCCGACCATCCAGGGTTTTACGGGGAAATGGTGTGGATCCTCCTCATGCTGGAACAGTGGTTTCAAGCCCACGCCAACCACTATCAGTTCACTCCCTCCTGAGCAGAAAGACCCGGATCTCTTTCCGTCTCAGTGCGGAGCCCCTGGCGGCGCGGCGGGCACAGTGCGCCATGGCTCAGGACAGTTCTGCACATAGGGGTAGTAACCCTTGGCAGAAGCGCAGTAAAACCAACTGTTGGCGGCAGTATGCTGCTGACTCTGCTCAGGGGGCGGCGGTGCCATGGACTGGGAAAGTTGCTGGCGGGGTGGCTGCGCCTGAGGGGGCGAGGAATAAACCACCGGTTGCTGCTGAACCACCACAGGTGGGTTTGCATAGACCACCGGCGCAGGATAGTAGGGATATGATGGATAAACACGGTAGGGATTGGCCAACTCCGCCCCTACCAGAGCCCCTGTTGCCAACCCCATCATTCCCCAACCCCAGCCCCAACCCCGATCTGCCTGTGCAGGTACCGCCACCAAGGCACCCCAGACTCCCAATCCCAGAAGAATCATTCGTACCGGTTTCAAACTCATCATGGAATCTCTCCCAATAAACCCAAAGGCCACACGCCAAGTGGACTCGATGGATACCGAAAAGTTCCCCCTCATACGCATCACGCACGCCATCGCACTGAGGAACCCTGCAGGGGGCTTGTCAAATTCGTACGAACGCATACAATGCACCCTACACCCCCTATTTTACTCCTATCTCACAAGGATGATCCATGAAACTCTACTTTAGTCCCGGGGCCTGTTCTCTTTCCCCGCATATCGTGTTGTGCGAACTCGGCGTGCCCTTCGACCTGGTCAAGGTCGACCTGCGCTCCAAGCAACTGAGTGATGGTTCTGATTTCTGCGCGATCAACCCCAAGGGCTACGTTCCGCTGCTGATTCTCGGCGATGGAACAAAACTCACCGAAGGTCCGGCCATCGTTCAATATCTGGCGGACCTCAAGCCCGAATCGGGTCTGTCCCCCGCCAATGGAACCTTGCCGCGCTACCAACTGCAGTCCTGGCTCAACTTCATTTCCACGGAATTGCACAAGCAATTCAGCCCGCTTTTCAACCCTACATTCCCTGACACTGTCAAGGACTTCCAAAAAGAGCGTTTGGCGCTGCGCTTCGATCAACTCGTCGACACCCTGAAAACCCAGGAGTACCTCATGCCCGGTGGATTTACTGTCGCCGATGCCTACCTGTTCACCGTTCTGAGATGGGCCCATCCCATGGGCATTTCTCTGGAACGCTGGCCTGAACTCCAAGCCTATATGGCGCGGATTCAGTCTCGACCTGCCGTTCAAGCGGCCCTACAGGCAGAAAAAAACGGATAACTCCGAACACAACGCCCCGTGCCCGGAGAAGCCCTATCCACGAAGACGATCTTTCAGGAGCTGGATGAAGGCCCATAGCGGACGGTTGTCGCCCCCCGCATAAAAGCAGAATCCAGGACATGAACGATAACAGTGTGGGCCAGAACAGGCTCAAGCGGTACAGAAGACCCTTATTGGCGGCAGGACCCTTGCTTCTCCTGGCGATTGCCGGGTTCCTGTATTTCAAAAACCTGAATCGGGTTTCCACGGACGATGCTTATGTCGTTGCTGCGCGTACGGACATCAGCGCCAATGTGGCTGGTCGGGTAGTCGAGGTTCTGGTCAAGGATAATCAGTTTGTGCAGGCTGGGGAAATTTTGTTCAAACTCGACGAACGGGATTTTGCGCTGAACGTGGCAGATGCCAGAGCGCGGCTGGCCAGTGCAAAACTTCAGGTCAGTTCGTTGAAGGCCTCCTATCGACAACATCAGGCAGAAGTCATGGCCGCAAAGGAAACCCTGGCTTATCAGGAAAATGAACTTGACCGGCAAAAGCGTCTGGTCGCCCAAGGGGTTTCTTCTCAAGCGCAATTGGATCAGGCCCGACATGCCTGCATCCAGGCCGCACAAAAATTGCAAGGGACTCAACAGGAACTGGAGAGCGTTCTGTCCGCCCTGAACCATCATCCCAGCCAGGATATCGATGATCACCCGGCAGTACGACAAGCACAAGCAGTGCTGGAGCGGGCTCTGCTCGATCTGTCTTACACAGTGGTAAAAGCTCCTCAGGCGGGAATCGTTACCAAGGTGGAACAGTTGCAGGTAGGCGACTATGTGAAGGGAGCAACCCCACTGTTCGCTCTGGTTTCCAGACAAAACCTGTGGGTCGAGGCCAATTTCAAGGAAACGGACTTGGCTGACCTGCATCCGGGTCAACCTGGAACAGTGGAAATCGATGCATTTCCCGGCCGGATCCTTCATGGGCGCGTTCAAAGTCTAAGCCCAGGCACGGGGTCCAGTTTTTCATTGCTGCCTCCAGAAAATGCCACGGGAAACTGGGTCAAGGTCGTACAACGGTTGCCCGTTCGCATCAGCATTGAAAACCCGGACTCAGATCAGCCACTTCAGGCTGGTCTGAGCGCTGTCGTGGTGGTGGACACCCGTCATGGCCATTGATACACCGCCGCTCAATCGGCCGTTGATTACGGCCTCGGTGATGGCCGCCACCATCATGCAGGCTCTGGACTCCACCATTGCCAATGTAGCGCTGCCGAAAATGCAAGGGACTCTGGCGGCCACCCAGGACGCGATGGCCTGGGTACTGACCTCCTACATCGTGGCAGCAGCCATCATGATCCCCCTGACGGGTTGGCTGGCCCAGCGATTTGGACGCAAGCCCGTATTTCTGATTTCAGTGACCGGGTTTACCCTTGCTTCAGCGCTCTGTGGGCTTGCCACTACCCTGCCTGAAATGGTTTTCTTTCGATTATTGCAAGGGATATCGGGCGCGGCCCTGGTACCGCTGTCCCAGGCCGTCCTGTTTGATATCAATCCCCGAGAAAATCATGGCAGAGCCATGGCTATCTGGGGCGTAGGCGTCACCATGGGTCCCATTCTAGGGCCGGCATTAGGAGGATGGCTGACAGATCAGTACAGTTGGCGCTGGGTGTTCTACATCAACGTGCCCATCGGCATCCTGGCCTATCTGGGCCTGTCGAGTTTCATGCCCAATACTAAAAAAATTGCAGGGTCCTTCGATTTTTTTGGATTTCTGACTCTGAGTCTGGGGATCGGCGCCTTACAGTTGTTCCTGGATCGGGGAGAATTGAAAGATTGGTTCCATTCCCGGGAAATTGCCTTGTACGCCTTGACCATCGGTATTTCATTCTACCTGTTCATAGTCCATACCTTCACGGCCGACCGGCCTTTCCTGAGCCTTGCCCTGTTCAAGGATAAAAACTTTCTCACCTCCAATATCTTCATCTTCATCATTGGCGTCATCTTGTTTGCCACCCTGGCGCTGATTCCTCCCCTGCTCCAGAATGAAATGAACTACCCCGTCATGCTCACCGGGTTCGTGACAGCACCTCGGGGTATGGGAACCATGATGTCCATGATGGTGGTGGGAAGATTGATCGGAAAATATGACGTCCGGCTGATCATGGCGATCGGATTGGGAATGACCGTTCTCTCACTGTGGCAAATGACGCACTTCGACCTGCTGATGGATGAAACCTCCATCATTTATACCGGGCTATTGCAAGGATTTGGCGTCGGTCTGTCCTACATTCCCTTATCCACGGTAGCGTTCAGTTCCTTACCCCAGACTCTGCGCAATGAGGGAACGGCTTTTTTCAACCTGCTGCGCAATATTGGAAGTTCCATTGGAATTTCCATCGTACAAACCCTATTGACCCGGAATACGCAGATCAACCATGCCACATTGGCTCAACACATCACACCGTATACGCTGCATTCAGCGGTTTTCGGGGCACAGGATCCAGGTATTCCGGCCCTCAATGGTCTCATTACCCGCCAGGCCGCCATGATTGCCTACAACGATGATTTCGAACTGATGATGATCGTGACACTTGCCGTCATTCCTCTGTTACTTCTGTTGCGCCCAGCCTCCAGAGCACCGCAGAGCAGCGAACGGGTCATCGTTGAATGAATCCATGAAATTCCCTGTCCACCGGCTCACTTTGATCCTGACCGTCGGCTTATCCGCCTGCACCGTAGGGCCGGATTTCATCCCGCCCAAACTCACTCCGGCCGATCACTATACTTCCCCCGCAGAGCGGGTAGAACCGCAACCAGACAGGATCCTCGGCAAACAGGTCGAATCCGAGTGGGAGACTGTATTTTCCTATCCGCCGCTCAGTGCCCTGATCCATCGTGCCCTTGAAGACAACTACGATCTGACTGCAGCCCGGGAAACTCTGGCTCAGGCAGAAGAGGCAGTCAAGGCGCAGCAGGGTAGCCTGATGCCACAAGGTGCCATGAACGCCCTGGCTGGCCGACAAAAATATGGGGTCGCATTGTTTGGCCCCTCCAATTTCGTGATTCCTCCCTTCAGTTACTATGAAGTCGGTCCGTCCTTGAGTTGGAGTCCGGATTTTTTTGGTGGAGGAAAACGCAGCGTTGAACGTCAGCAAGCCCTGGCCACCTACCAGCATCGCCAACTCGATGCCCTATATGTGGAACTGACGGCCAATGTGGTCGCACAATCGGTCCTGATAGCCGCCATGAAGGCGGAAATTGGCACGGTCCAGCGCATGGTAAACGCAGATGAAAAAACTCTGCGCCTGATTCAATCGTCCTACAGGTCAGGGATGGCCACACAAGCCGATATTCTGGATGCCCGGAATCGTTTGGCAGTGGATAGTGGGCTATTGCCACCGCTCAAACAACAGTATAGTTCGAATCTGCATACGCTATCGGTGTTGGTGGGTAAGGCGCCCGCAGACTGGCAACCCCCCGCCCTGGTTTTTGATGACCTGAAAATACCCGCATCATTGCCGGTGGCTCTGCCTTCGGCGTTGCTACGCAAACGACCGGACATTCTGGCGGCAGAAGCGAGTTTACAAGTGGCCAGCGCATCCTTGGGCGTAGCCACGGCTAACCAATATCCCGCGCTCACGCTGACGGCCAACATGTTTCAGGAAGCATTGACCCCCTCAAACTTGTTTCTGGGGGCAGGAAATGCGTGGGCTTTGGCGGGAGGGGTCTCTATGCCCCTATTCGATGGAGGCATGCTCGAGGCAGCCAAACAGGGGGCCTTCCATGCATATCAGGCATCCTTGGCAGAATATCACCAGACCGTCGTTCAAGCCTTCAGCCAGGTGGCCGATGCCCTGACCGCATTGGCCAATGACGCCGATGCGGTCAGGGCGATGAAATCCGTCGTGGACACGGGCCAATCTGCGCTGGACCTCTCCATCAAAAGTCGCGCTGCAGGCAATACTTCCGATCTGGAGATTGAAACAGCCCACCGCACACTGGCACAGACGCAATTGAAACTCGAGGAAGCGTTGGCCCAGCAGTATCTCGATGTCACCCGTTTGTTTGTGGCCTTGGGAGGATCCCCTTTGAGCCAAAACCCCCACTGATTCTCCAGATTGAACGAAGGGGTGAGCCAAAAAAAAGCACAGTCCGTATGGACTGTGCTTTTTTTTGAATGGGTGTCTGGCGGTGACCTACTTTCGCATGGGTAATCCACACTATCATCGGCGCTATCTCGTTTCACGTCCCTGTTCGGGATGGGAAGGGGTGGGTCCA
>WJXM01000019.1 GCA_019456405.1 Ferrovum sp.
CGTCGCCGCTACGCGGAAAGGAAGGGGCTTCCACACCACAAAACTGTCAACTTACGGGCATTGAGCCCGCTGCGTTGACAGTGCTGCTTCATCCCCCTCGTGAACGGAGGGGTTTTCACGCAAACAGCACTATTTGATAAATGAAAACGCAGACACTGAGGTCTTCTGACCCGCTAATGTTGTGCTTCGGTCCTGCGCAATGCCAAGGCATTTCGATCGAGAATTTTCACCCGGCGTCCCCGTACTTCAAGTAACCCTTCATCATGGAAACGCGAAAGAAGACGGCTGACGGTTTCCAGTTTAAGTCCCAGGTAACTGCCTATATCCTCCCGCGTCATGCGCAGGGTCATTTCTACAGAAGACTGGTGGCGGTGAGCATGGCGATTCGCCAAATCGATGAGAAAATTGGCCAGTCGCTCCTCCGAACGCATGCTCCCGAGCAACATCATGACATTGTGTTCACGGACGATTTCCCGCGACAAATTTTTGTTGAACCGATGCTGAAGGTTGACCATGACCTGTCCCAGTTGTTCAAACTGGTCAAAAGGAATGGTGCACACGGCGCTGTCTTCCAGAGCCACGGCATCACACACATGATGATCGCTGTGAATGGCTTCCAGACCCAGTAATTCCCCCATCATCTGAAACCCGGTGATCTGCCCCCGACCATCCTCATGAAGCAGCACCGTCTTGAAAAACCCGGAACTGATGGCAAAGAGCGAACGAAAAGGGTCACCGACACGGTAAAGATAGTCTCCCTTGGACACAACTTGACGATGCTCCATGTGCTGATCGAGCAGGTGAACCTCCTCGTCGCTCAACCCGGCGGGAAGACATAATTCACGGATGGTGCAACTACCGCATACCGATTTCAAGTCATGAAGATTCATAATGGGGATATGATGCCTGATCCGAAAATGATTAATAAAATACCATCGGGTTTGACCTGTGTCATTGTACCCTTCCCTCTTCTTGAAAGGGAAAGCTTTTGTGCCACCCTGTCGCTGATGCCAACTTGATTTTCCACAAAAAACTCTTGCATCGACGGGCGCAAACCCTTATATTGTACGCATTCGTACTATTTACCCAGGAGACCCTTCATGAAAAAAGCACGACTCATTCTCGCCTTGCTCGCACCCCTTTCCGCATCGGCTCACGCAGCCATGGATACCTATGCCACCGACCCCCATCATACCTTTGCCCGTTTCTCCTATAACCACCTCGGATTCAGCACTCAGTTGAGCCGCTTCGACAAGGTATCCGGAACGATCATGCTGGATACGGCGGCCAAAAAAGGGGCCGCCGATATCACGATCGATACCCGTTCCGTGAGTACCGGTTCTGACCATTTCAATGAGCATATTCAGGAAGCCGATTTTCTGGACACCGAGAAATTCCCTACTGCCACTTTCAAGGGAGATTCCGTCAAATTTACCGGGGATACGCCCACCGAAATCGATGGGATTCTGACTCTGAAAGGCATCAGCCATCCCGTAGCACTCAAGATCACCTCGTTCACATGCAAACTCCATCCCATGGTACTCAAGGAAGCCTGTGGGGGTGATGCGGAAACGCATGTCAAACGTTCCGACTTTGGCATGAGCAAATATGTTCCCTATGTGGGTGATGACGTCACCATCACGGTTTCCGTCGAAGCCATCAAACAGTAACCGCACTCCCCCTCGAAGCTTGCCCTCGGGGGGAGGTCAAACAGACCGCCGTGGATTCAATGCGGTCCCATTCGCATGACCCAGAGCATGACCACAACCATCACAGCCACCGCGCCCCAGACCACATAAACCCAAGAGGAGCGTTCTGTCTCGGCAAAAGGATCGGTCAATGTCCGTTCAGCATTCGGTGGAAGTTGGGCCAGTTGAGTCAGGGAAGCTCCAAAAGGTAAGTTGATTTTTGCCCGGGCATTGATCGCCCACCCGTTGGCGTCGAGGATCGGACCCAAGGTGCGTGAATGCAACTTGAACCAAGCCAACAGGAGTGATGGTCCGGAAATCAGGAGCAAAACGCCCAAAAAAACAAACGGGATTTGCCAGAGCGCCAAAGAAAACAATCCGACTGCCACCGATGCCAGAGCAGTACCGATGGCCCCCACAGCCATGCCGATGGCCGCAAAAATGCCCGCAAACTTGCCCACATCAAAGGCCTGTTGCGCCATGGGGGGAGTACCCCCGGCAGCATTTTTAGGGGTCAGAGTCGCAGAACTGACCAATTTGTCATCCATGGCCTTGGCCCTACTGGAGGCAAATTTCTCGAACTGCTCGCTGATGGCACGGACCATCTTCTTGTAGGGTGACCAGAAAGCTTGGCGTAGACTGATGGGTTGCTCGATGATACGGGTAATCGTGGCATCCCAATCCTGCCCTTTGGCATCATAGAACACACCGTTTCGTCCCACCCGCAACTGGTCGGAATCTCCATCGGTAAAGGCAGCCGCAATGATGGTCTTCTGCCCAGCGCGCACGCAATCGCAATAAACCAGACAAATATTTGACAAATTTGCCAACAGCGCATGCCTGGCCGGGTCGTTCACCGTGATACACAGTTCACAGGAACGACTATCCAGATAAAGGGTTCCCGCCTGAAAAATGGCTTGACCCGTGCGCGTATAAAATGCCTTGAACGAAACGAAATTATTCGCCAGAACCAGAAGATCTCGCACCAGTCGAACCAATTTTTCCAAATCCCGAACCGTTTCGTTTTCCGTATCTGCAGGACTGGCCCCTTGCCAGGCCGAGAATTCTGCAAAAGCGTCCTTGAGTTGTGTCCATTCACTCTCGCCCAGTGTGGTGCACTCTCCCAAAAGCGGAACGACGACCTGAGTCCGAAAAGAAGCCATGGCTCCCGCCCAGGCAGGGTTGAGCCCTTCGGTCAGAGGGAGGCGTCCCATGGGGTCAACAAGGGCTAAAGGCCACTCCAGCAGCGCTTCCTGGGCAACGCTGGAAGAAGAGAATACGGCTTGATGTTGCGCCTCCGTGACGACTTCGGCACATTCTCTCCCTTCAAAGGCCAGAATACGACAGCGCAAGTAATAGTCATCCAGTTTACCCGCCACCTTTTGCAAGGTCAGATACCCATCAGGAGTTTTTTCCCCCAAGGGCAAATTTGCAGGGCGGGCATCTTCCCAGGCGGTGTGGAGGCGAGCCATGAAACGCGTCTGTGCCTGTTCAACATCAGCAACAGTCAACGGATCGAACTCGGTCTTGCCCAAATCTGCCAACAACTGACGGGCCTGTTCAGCCAGTGCACGTCCTGCCTCATCATCGCGCAGATGGCTCACCCTCAGGCACTCCTGGGGTTGAACCAGAATTTCCGGATCGGTCAATCGATTCACCACCCAGTCGATGGCCGCCAAAAGTTCAGGGGCCCGCACATGTCCGTCCTGGTCCGTATCGATCAAACTCAGCGTGCGTTCGTCAAATTGTAGCCCCTTGACCGGACAGGACAAAGCAACCCACAATTTTTGATTCAACTGCTTGAGTTCAAGCAAGTCTGATGCGGTCTCAATCTTGACCTGGTCAAATCCACCGGCCCGAAAAAAACGCCAAACCTTTGGTGTCTCCGTCATACTCATCTCCAAAACTCCGATCAACTCTCCCTACATATGGGGATGCTTGTCACGCACCATCTGGGCCAGAAATTTCATCACTTCCAGACTGGCTTGTTCGGCTTTTTCCATGAACAGAATGATGCGGTCATGGGTATCGGGGTCTTCCAGCCATTTACCCACCATCAGATGAGAAACCTCATGAATATTGTCATGAACCTTGGCATGAGGGGTTTCCAGCAATCGAAAAGCCTGGAGAGAGCCAAAATCTTGCCGACCCACGCCGTCATACCACTGCCCCAACCGACAGTGGTGATGATCCACCGCCACCGCCTGAACTGCTGCTTGATCTTCCACCCGATTGAGCATGACGTAGGCCTGTTGTTTGTAGATGAGGTGATCCACCTTGATCAGGGAGGTGAAACTCAAATCATGGGCATAAGTTGCATCGCTCAACGTTTTATTGGCAGAATCATTGAAGGAGGCGAAGCGTTCGGCCATCTGACCGATGACGTGTAGCGATTGCACCGCATTCAGGCGCATTTCTTCAGAATCCGCCTGCATCTCCCGCGTTTCCTGCTGCAAGGTTTCCATGATCTGGCCGATGGACCTCGAAGCATGCTTGGTATTCTCAGCTAACTTTCTCACTTCATCCGCTACCACGGCAAAGCCCCTTCCTGCCTCTCCCGCTCGAGCCGCCTCGATCGCCGCATTGAGTGCCAGCAGGTTGGTTTGATCGGCAATGGAAGTAATGAGTGCGACGGCCTGACGAATGTCTGTACTGCGCGAATTCAATTGCAACAAAGTCTGGTTGGCAGAATCCACCCGACGGGCAATATCATCCAGGCGCTGAACGACTTCCGCCACGAGCGACTTCCCGACATCCGCATCAGTGCACGTTTGAGTGGCCTGATCCGTGACTGCGCGCATACGCTCCGTGATCAGATACATGTCCTCTTGGGTGGAAGCCAGATTGGGCAGCAAATTACGCGTATTAAGATCATGAGCCCGTGAAATGAGTCCATGATAAATCGATTTGCGCTTCTGATCTGCCATGGCAGCCAGCAAAATATTCTGGTTTTCCAACCCCTTTCGAAATCCTCCGTGCAACCCGGCGGAAAGGGTCGTACGATAGTATCTTCCTTCAAGATTGGCTCGGAAGGTGGTTTCTTGTTCACGAAAAAAGGCCCCCAACTGGTCAAGCATATCATTGACGTTCCAACACAGTTCTCCCAGTTCCCCCGTATCATCGACACCCAGGATACGGCTGTTGAAACGTCCTTGGGCGACCTCACGCACCACCGTATTGAGTTTATCGAGCGGGTTCATCCATCGGGTCAAAATGCGCAACGAAAGCCAAGGCAAAAACAATGCGGGAAGCACCCCCCCCCATAACCAGGGGGAAACCATCCCAAAACCTGCCGTCAATCCCACCATCAGGCTCACCCAGACAGCCTGTATCAAGCAAATCAAGGTCATTCTGCCAATCAAGGAGTGGGTCATGGTCCGAGATATCCTCAAATAAATAGTTGGAGTGCCCCTAATGGATCAGATCGAGAGGATAAACTCGTCATAACCCATTCCCTTATCCGCCAATATCTTCAACAGCACTTGAGTGGAAGCTTCGATGGCATCCCGTGCCCCTGCTTTTTTCTCGATTTCCAGCAGTGCCTGGTACAGGCCCGTCATCACCTTGACCCCCTCGGCTCTGGGTTTGCGCCGTACGGAAAAATAACCCTCGATTTGACCCGACAGATCAAAGAGCGGAGTAACATTGGCAAAGACCCAGTAAAAACTTCCATCCTTGGCCAGGTTTTTAACATAGGCATGACACTCATCCCCCCCGGAAATGACATCCCAGAGTAGTTTGAACACGCATCGGGGCATATCGGGATGACGAATGATATTGTGTTGCACCCCAACCAATTCCTGCCAGGTATAGCCTGAAAACTCGATAAAGATGCGATTCCCGTAGGTAATACGGCCCTTGACATCAGTCATCGAAACAATAAAGTCATTATCACGCATGACTTTTTCTACTTGAGTGGGCGATAACTTGTTTTTCATGAATCAATCTCTGGTCGGCATGAAAGGTCCGGGAGGGCAAGCGTTACAGTCCCAGAGGATTCTAGCATGGTCTTTTTAGAATCAGTGCCTGATCAGGACAGATTTTCCTCGTTTTCTGCTATCCTGAACGCTTATCATGAACTCTTCGAACGTGTTTTTCATCCTTACCGGATCCGTGTCCCATGCGCTTCAAAAATATTCTTGGTTTCAAGGGTCGCATCCTGAGAATTTACGGTTCCATGATCGACCTCATTGTCGTGTTCCTGATCATGGTGATGCTGATCACCTTGGGCGTAGCGCTATTCAGCGTTCTGGTGGATCTTTATGATGCATTGCGTAATTTGCGGCACGAAATTGCCATCCAAACTCTGGTCGAGTCGATTCTGTCCGTCTTCGTCCTGATCGAACTGTTTCGCAGTTTCACCGATTATTTGGAATTTCACCGCTTGCGCTTGCGTGTCATTTCCGAAGTCGCCATCGTCTTTGTGCTGCGTGATGTGTTCATTGGACTCTACAGCCACAGCCTGGAATGGCGCGACATTCTGGCGCTGAGTCTGCTTATTGCCGTTCTGGTGGGTACCCGGGTTGCTTCCCTCTTTTTCCCCCCTCCCCAGGAGTGAACATGGCATCCCTGTTTCGTTGGCTGGGGCGTTCCCTGTACTGGATCTGGCGTGGGTTGATGGGCTTTGGTCAACTGGCTGTCAGTCTTGCATTTGTGTTGCTTTTGGCCGCAAGCCTGACAACTTACCTGAGTAACCGTATTCCGGCCCCCAAGCCAAAAACCACTCTGGTCATTGATTTGAACGCTCATCTGGTGGAACAGGCGGCCCCTCGTACCGATAATCTTCTGAGTGCAAGCCTGTTACATCAAACGGATTCCGGAGATATCGAGTTGCGCGATGTTCTGGCAGCTCTGGATGCAGCGGCTCAGGATCCCGCCATCGATCGTGTGCTACTCAAGACCGATGGTCTGCAAGTTTCGGGAATCGCCATCCTGCACGAAGTCGCCCACGCGTTGGACCACTTCAAAAAAACCGGGAAACCTGTCATCGCCTGGGCTGACCATTATGATCAGCGCCAATATTTTCTGGCAGCTCATGCAGATCGTCTCTATCTCGACCCTTTGGGGCAGGTACTCTTTCAAGGATTTGGGCATTATCGCAATTATTACCGTGACGCCCTCGATCGTTTGGGAATCAAGGTCAACCTGATTCGGGTGGGCACCTACAAGAGTTTCGGCGAATCTTACGTCGCCAACGGCCCCTCGCCCGCCGCTTTGGAAGCGGATCAAACCCTCTACCACGCACTTTGGGCAGATTTTGATCAGTCCATAGAAAACGCACGCCACCAACCCGCCGGCATGATCGACCAGTCCATCGATCACCTTCCCCAGGATCTCGCCGCACTGCAAGGCAATGCCGCCAAACTCGCTCTTTCCCAGCGTTGGGTCGATGCTCTGGTCACCCCCGACGAACTGACCAACTTATTGAAAAAAAATGGCCATGAGGATGGAAAGGCCAAGGATTTTCGCCAAATTTCTCTGGATGACTATGTTTCCCGTCTTCCCGATCCCAAAAGCGATGATGGCGTTGCCGTGATCGTCGCCGAGGGGGAAATACAGGACGGGGATGCACCAGCCGGGACGATTGGGGGAACCACCACCGCAGACCTGGTTCGGGCAGCACGGGAAGACGATCAGGTCAAGGCCTTGGTGCTGCGCGTCGATTCGCCCGGGGGCAGTGCCCATGCTTCGGAACTGATTCGGCGCGAGTTGGCCCTCACCCAGGCGGCGGGGAAGCCTGTGGTGGTATCCATGGGCAATCTGGCGGCCTCCGGAGGATACTGGCTTTCCTTATCTGCAGATGAAGTCATTGCCGACCCGGATACGGTAACGGGTTCCATCGGCGTGTTTGCATTGATTCCCACCGCTGATGGTCTCATGAACAAGGCAGGCATTCATACCGGGGGGGTCACCACAACCTGGCTGAGCGATGCCGACAATCTGTTGCGCCCCTTGAATCCTCGCTTCACCCAGATCCTGCAAAGCAGTGTGAATCATCTCTACCAGGACTTCATTCAGCGTACAGCCACCGCCCGCCGGCTTTCTCCTCAAGCCGTCGATACGGTCGCTCAAGGTCGGGTATGGACCGGATCCCAGGCTTTGAATTACCATCTGATCGATCATCTCGGTCTGTTTCAGGATGCACTGAAGAGTGCACGCAGACGTGCACATCTGGCGGAAAATTCCCCTGTTCACTATTACGATCCCAACCCCAGCCCCTGGCAACGTTGGCTCAACCTGATTGGACAAAGTTTGTTGCCCAATCCCCTGGTCACCTGGTTATCTCAGGGGACACTCGCGCTGAACCCGGCGCTGACAGTCGCCTCATCTTCCCAAATGCAGACTGATCTGGGCGTCCTGATCAGCCCGTTGCTGAAAGGGACTGCCCCTTTCATTCCCCTCACGCACTGTTTGTGTCAAATACCTTGAGCCATGTATATCCACTGGGATAAGTCCTACGAAATTGGAAACCCTCTGATCGATACGGAGCATCGTCTCTTGATCATGCTCTTTCGCAAACTGGACGTGGCGATAAAATCTGCAGAATCCGAAGCCACCCTCATGCGCATCCTGTTCGAGATCAAGAAATTTGCAGACTTTCACTTCACCAGCGAAGAGAATCTGATGCATGAGATAGGCTATTCCGGGACCGAGGCCCATGAGGCAATCCATTCGGCCTTGTTGGCACAACTGGAAGTCATGATCGGACGCGTGAGCAAGAAAAGAGAAATGCCTGACGATCTACTCTATTTCATGAATGAATGGATCCTCCGGCATATTGCCCTGGAAGACCAGAACATCGCGGACTTTGCCCGTTTTTCCGAGCATCGCCCCATAGGAGAATTCACTTACCCCGAGTATTTGTGCCATCCCGAGTTTTTCTCCCACTCTTCTTCCTTTGCTGTTCATCCAGAAAAACAGAATGGACCGGACCATACAAAACACGAGTAATGATGAAATTGACTGTCGAATATGGCACCCCCATCCTGAGCGAAATGCGCGGGATGCCTGCGGCTACTTACCGCTCATTTCATGGTTTGGTCCATCGTGCGGATTCACCCCTGTTTCTGCCCATCCGTTCCCTGCAGGTATTGGCCATTCTCGAACACCATGAAATCACCTTTCTCCATCAGGATAACAAACAGCGCGCTCTTCTACGCTGGATTCACTTCCGTCCACAGGACCGTCTGGACCTTCAATCCCCCGTTCAGTTTGAAGTCCACTACTATCATCCTCAGGGCCTGGAACTGAAGGTACGGCTCCCGGCAGAATTTGAGCGGGCTTTGGCCCAACTCGAAGAAAAAAATCCTGTCCGTCCCCTCACCCCCTACGTTTCACCGTTTCCTCTGAAAAAATAGCGTTTTCTGCGCCATATCTCATAAAAACTGCTATACTTGAAAGATTGATAACCCTAACTGATTGAATACGAGGTCTGAATGCCGAACATCCGCGTCAAGGAAAACGAACCTTTCGATGTTGCCATGCGCCGTTTCAAGCGCGCCGTTGAAAAAACCGGTCTGTTGACTGAGTTGCGTGCCCGAGAGTTCTACGAAAAACCCACTGCCGAACGCAAACGAAAATTGGCCGCTGCCATCAAGCGTCGTTACAAGCGCCTGCGCAGCCAAATGTTACCTCCCAAACTGTATTAAAGGACTCTCTACCCTTTGGATTTCCCCATCTCGCACACGGGATGGGGTGACAGGGAATCGAATGATCCCCAACGATTTCATTCAGACCCTGTTAGATCGTACGGATATCGTCGATCTGATCGGGCAATCGGTTCCGCTCAAAAAGTCGGGCATCAATTACGTTGCCCGTTGTCCCTTCCATCAAGAAAAAACCCCCTCCTTTTCTGTCAATCCTCAACGTCAGTTTTTTCACTGCTTCGGTTGTGGTGCCAGTGGCAATGCTCTGGGTTTCGTCATGCAACATACCGGCGCCGGTTTTGTGGAAGCAGTCCAGCATCTGGCAGATCAGGCCGGCCTGACGGTCCCCTCGAGCACAGAACCGGCCCGTCAGGCCCCCTCCAGAAGCGGTCTCGACCTATTACGACAAGTTGCCATCCATTACCAGGAAAAACTGGCTCAAACCCCCCATGCCCAAGAGTATCTCAAGAAACGAGGGGTAACACCGGAGACTGCACAACATTTCGGTCTGGGCTATGCCCCCGATGCATGGCACGAACTGGAAGAAAAATTTCCCCAGGTCACCGTCGATATCTGGCTGACCCTGGGGATGATGGTCCGCAATGAGAACGGCAAGTGTTACGACCGTTTTCGCGACCGTCTCATGTTCCCCATCCATGACCATAAAGGGCAGGCCATTGGCTTTGGTGGACGAGTCCTCGATTCCGGGGAACCCAAGTATCTGAATTCGCCTGAAACCGAACTATTTGAAAAAGGCAAGGAGTTGTACGGCTGGCCCCAGGCTCGTCAGACGCTGCGTCAGAATAACCAGATTCTCGTGGTCGAGGGATATATGGATGTCGTCAGCCTGTCCCAGGCAGGAATCAGCAATGTGGTCGCCACCTTGGGAACAGCCACCACTTCCGATCAGGCGAAACGTTTATTGCGCAGTACAGACCAGATTCTCTTTGCCTTTGATGGGGACAAGGCCGGACGCAAAGCCGCCGAACGTGCCCTGCACCTGATTCTTCCTCTTTTTGAAGAGGGCAAGGAAATCGGTTTTCTGTTTTTTCCAGAAGGAGAAGACCCCGACAGTTTCGTGCGCCAGCATGGCCCCGCCGCATTGCGTGCAAAAATCACCACGGCCCTCCCACTCTCCAACTTTGTCATGGAACGGCTGACGCAAGGACTGATACGCAGCCAACCCGAACATCAGGGTCAATTTCTGCGTCAAGCACGGGAACTTCTGACGACGCTGACTTCCCCCTGGCTCACCTTCTCACTGAAACGACTGATGGCCGCCTGGCTGGAAATCACTCCAGACCAATTAAATTCATTTCTCGGAACGACCGCTGCCCCCCTGGTTCAACCGCCACAACCACGGTCACGTCCCACTCTTCGTCCGCGCCAGGCCCCCAGTTCCATCGCCCATCAATTGATAGCCTGTCTGCTGGTCGAACCCGCCCTTGCCCAGCAAGTCGGCATTCCCGAACCGGATACCCAGACCTCACCCCTTCCTGAAGTATTGGCCCTGCACCATTTGGCCAGTTATCTGCGGCATCAGGATCCCATTCCCAATCTGTCTCACATTCTCGAGCATTTCCGTGCCCAGAATGAAGAAAAATTGATAGAAGCAGTTCTGAAAAGGGAATTTTTGACCCTTCAGGATACTCCAACGGAGGAATTGGGTGTTGTCTATCAAGATGGTTTAAAGCGCTGGCAGAGTCTGGGGCGTCAACAAGAGGCCAAGGTACTGCTCCAGTTGGCGCAGAGCCGCCCTCTGAATCAACAGGAAAAAGAACGTTTACAATGGCTGACACTCAATCGTCTGACGCAGTGACTGGAAGAGTTCTCGATAATAAGTTATAATCCTCTGTTATTTTAACGATTCTGCCTGACAGGAGTACGCCCGCCTATGGCTGCAGATAAACCCGAGACGCGACAGTCCGACGTCGACGCGCAACGCACCCGGCTTAAAAATCTCATCGTACTGGGAAAAGACAGAGGGTTTCTCACCTACGCTGAAATCAATGATCATCTCCCCGATGAAATGCTCGACTCGGATCAAATCGAGTCCGTCATCGGCATGATCAACGATATGGGCATTGCGGTGTATGACGAAGCACCGGATAGCGAGCAATTGCTCATGTCGGAAGCGCCCCCCCCCATGGCCGATGAGGACGTGGTGGAAGAGGCCGAGGCCGCATTGTCCACGGTAGATTCGGATTTTGGTCGGACCACGGATCCAGTACGGATGTACATGCGCGAAATGGGCTCGGTCGAATTGCTGACCCGCGAGGGGGAAATCGAGATCGCCAAACGCATCGAAGATGGCCTCAAGCACATGATTCAGGCCATCTCGTCCTGTCCTTCCACCATCGATGAAATTCTGACCTTGGTGGACTCCGTGGATGCGGGAACTTTGCGAATCGACGAAGTCATCGATGGGTTGATCGACAGCGATGGCGCACTCCTCTCTGACGAAGAACTGACCGAAGGCGCCGAAATCGACCTCTCTCAAGATGAAGACGAAGAGGAGAGTGAAGACGATAACGCGTCCAATGCCAATCTCGAACATCTCAGAAACGAAGCCTTGGTTCGCTTTTCCAGAGTTCGTGAACTCAACCGGCAATTGCAGCAGACCCTCGCCAATGTAGGCCATGCCAGCGAAGAGTACAAGTCGTTGCAACAATCCGTCTCGACAGAACTCATGGCCATTCGTTTCACGGCCAAACAGGTAGAATTTTTATGCAGCAGCCTGCGTCGGTTGGTGGATAGGGTCCGGGCTCACGAGCGCAACATCATGCACCTCTGTGTCAGTTCGGCGGGAATGCCGCGGAACTACTTCATCAAAGCTTTTCCGGGAAATGAGGTCAATCTGCACTGGTTGAGTGATGAAATCAGCGCCAAGCGGAGTCATAGCGCGGCCTTGGAACGTTTCAAGTATGCGATTGTTGAAGAACAAGAACGAATCCTTGCACTACAAAGAGAAGTAGGCATCCCCATCCGCGACCTCAAAGAGATAGCGCGCCAGATGTCCACGGGAGAGGCTCGTGCACGCCGTGCCAAGCGTGAAATGATCGAGGCCAACCTGCGCTTGGTCATCTCCATTGCCAAGAAATACACCAATCGCGGCTTGCAATTCCTTGACCTGATTCAGGAAGGAAATATCGGTCTGATGAAGGCCGTGGACAAATTTGAATACCGGCGTGGTTATAAGTTCTCTACTTACGCCACCTGGTGGATCCGCCAGGCCATTACCCGATCCATCGCCGATCAGGCCCGAACCATCCGAATCCCGGTGCACATGATTGAAACCATCAACAAGATGAACCGCATCTCCCGCCAGATTTTGCAGGAAACCGGTTTGGAACCGGATGCGTCGGAGTTGGCACGAAAAATGGAGATGCCAGAGGACAAGATTCGCAAGATCCTCAAAATTTCCAAAGAACCCATTTCCATGGAAACGCCCATTGGCGACGATGACGATTCCCATCTAGGCGACTTCATCGAAGACAATGCGACCGTTGCTCCAGCCGACTCTGCGTTGTATGCCAGCTTGCGTGATGCCACCAAAGACGTGCTGGACTCTCTGACGCAACGGGAGGCCAAGGTGCTGAGAATGCGTTTTGGCATCGAGATGAGTACGGACCATACCCTGGAAGAAGTGGGCAAGCAATTTGATGTGACCCGAGAACGCATTCGTCAAATTGAAGCCAAGGCCCTGCGTAAACTACGCCATCCTTCCCGTTCGGAACGACTGCGCAGTTTCATCGAAAATTCAGAAAGTTGAGTTAACCGGGCCTCTAGCTCATGCTTGGTTAGAGCAGCGGACTCATAATCCGTTGGTGCTCGGTTCGACTCCGAGGAGGCCCACCATAAAATCAAAGACTTATCGCATAACCGCCTAAGTCTTTTTTCTTTGTAGGGCACTGGTGGGACACCCTCAAAAAAAATACCCCATCAGACCAGCATAACTCAGCATATTTTAACCACTCCCCACAGTGCCATGACCCAACCCCCGGCATGGTCATGACTCGCCATGTATTTCTGCCTGCTGCTCAGTAACCCCCCCTTAAAAAAGAAAGAAAGAAATTACTCAAAAATGGCTCTATAGGGACAACACCACAAAAGCCACAAAAGCCCCCTCTTTTTTTCCTAATTGCCCCATGACTGCCCTATGTGAAGATTAAAAAGACACAATGTTTTGATAAATATGTGTTATTTGCCATGTACAGTATGATAGTCAATCCTTTGTTGTAATTTATTGTGGTTTGTAGTAGACTTTCCCACAGTGTTTATTCACTTGGGGAATACCATGGCCAGTATCGAAAAGCGCACCAGTCAGGACGGAAAAACGACTTACCGGGTCAAGGTTCGGCTGAAAGGCCATGACCCGGAATCCGCAACCTTTGAACGCCTGACAGATGCCCGGAAGTGGGTAGCGGCCACAGAATCCGCAATCAGGGAAGGGAGACACTTCAGGACCACGATAGGGAAGCGTTACACCTTGGGGCAACTGGTGGACCGATACATCAAGGAAGTGATCCCGAAGAAGAAGGCGTGGAGCCAAGGCCAGACGGTTCAACTCAATTGGTGGAAAGCAAAACTCGGGAGCCAGCCCATTGCCGACATAACCCCAAAGGTCATAGCCGAGCATAGGGACATTCTTGGAGAGGAAGTTACTGTCAGAGGAACCCGGCGCAATCCTGCCACAGTGAACCGCTACCTGAGCGCCCTAAGCCATTGCATGACCATTGCCGTGAAAGAATGGGAACTTCTGGACGATACCCCCATGCGGAAGGTTCGGAAGCCTACGGAATCGCGTGGCCGGGTCCGCTTCCTGTCAGAAGACGAGCGCGCCGGACTGCTGAAGGCCTGCAAGGAATCGAGTAACCCCTATCTCTATCCGGTGGTGGTGCTGGCCCTGTCAACCGGAATGCGGAGCGGGGAAATCATGGGTCTGACTTGGGACCGGGTGGATCTGAGTAGTGGCCGGGCAATACTGGATGAGACAAAGAACGGGGAGCGGCGTGGCGTACCCGTTACAGGTCATGTGCTGGAATTACTGAAGGAGTTAAACCGGGTCCGCAGGATCGACAGCAAGTTATTGTTCCCTGCCCGTCAAAGCCCACAGAAACCCATGGACCTACGCTCCCCATGGGATACCGCGCTGAAGGTGGCAGAGATTCACGACTTCCGGTTTCACGATCTGAGACACAGCGCGGCAAGTTACCTGGTCATGAATGGCGCATCACTGGCCGAGATTGCGGAGATCCTGGGTCATAAAACCTTGCAGATGGTGAAGCGTTACGCCCACCTGAGCCGGGAACACACACATGGCGTGGTGGCCAGCATGAATAACAAGATTTTTGGTTGAGGGCAACGCATGGACAACTTACTTACTCTTCGGACGTGGCGGACAGTGCAGGAAACGGCCAAGATACTATCAAGGGAACTTAAATATGAAATCAATGAAGCCGACGTATTCAGTTATGCGTTGAATCATAAATTAATGCTATCTGTAAATTTTGCCGGTTCGATCACTGGAATTCATGGCTATTACCATACAACATGGAACGGGCTTCTTGGAATGACCAGATTTAAGCCTAGTGATTACCAACGTAATGGGTGGACGAGTAGTGAGGCACTTGAATTGGAACTGACTTACTGTCACATTGGGCGTGGAATCGTTGACTATATTTACAAAAAATTGATTGGTGTACCTACACGGCCATTACCTGATGAAGGAGATTTGGCAGTCAATTCGCCACAATCGCAATATAGTGAGAGTGCCGATAAATACTATGTTTGCTACGGTACCGTATTTATGGTTCAAAAGGTTTCATACAACGAGGAAACAGGCTACCTACAAAGTAAAACCACTGAAGGAAAGATGGTTGAAGGCGGGTTTGTAGTGAGCACCACCGCAATTCAGGAGTTTATCAGACACGCTAAAGAACCCGGTAATATTAAGGCAATTCCACAACCCGAGATAGCGCAGGACGAGAAGGAAAGTGATGGGACGGAAGCACTTATTGAAGAGCGAACGCGTCGCCCTGAGATAACCGATGACAGCGCATTACCGGATGATAATGCGGCGCTTTTCGACCCGCTGAGTCGCGCTGGTATTATGAAGTTGTTTGAACAAATTCTCACTGAAGCAAAATGGAAGGAGTCGTTTAACCGTGCGAGCAGGAACGGCCTTTCAAAAGCAAAGCAAGCGCGCAACAAATATAACCCGCTGGATGTTGGAAAATGGCTCGTGGCTAAGGGCCATACGACCGAGTCCCATGTCAGAGGGAAACTTCGAAACAATCTTCCGCTAAGAAGCCAAGATGAACGGTACTTATTCGAAACAAACAAGGAGGAATGACAATTCACCACTTTATCGCCAGGCAATGGCTATCAATTCACCACTTTATCGCCACTTTATCACCACTTTATCACCAAACCTGCTGATTATTTTGAGATAACCAACTGTTGACAAATAATCTCCTTAACCGAGCGCAACCCGCGCCATCGGACAACTAAGGAGATTCGTTCATGTCTGCCATCCCAACTCTGCTAACGGTCAATCAATTTTCGGAATCACACCCCGCTTTCACCTGTAATGCGTTGCGCGCCATGATCTTTGCATCGAAAGCGCGCAAGCACGGAAGATCCGTTATCCCTGGAAACGGAATGGATATCGCTCTGGTCCGAATTGGCCGGAAGATCCTGATAAACGAAGCGAAGTTTTTTGAATGGGTCGAGCGGGGGGCAAAATGAAGAACCCCGCCACTTCAGAAAATAAAATGACGGGGCAAGCCGGGAAAGGCAAATCTCATTTTACATGCAATAACCAAACCCTTGACACTCTTTTTGCCCTGATCTGGTTCGTCGCCATCATCGTCTTGCTGACGGGGGCCTACTATGGCTAATCCACTTCTGAATACTTCCTGTGGAGCCCAGCGCGCACGTCTGCTGGCACGACTCATTGATGCAGGCCCGGCGGGTGTCAATCGCTTTCAAGCGGACAAGGAATTGAATGTCTGCCATTTGGCGGCTCGGATTTTGGCCCTCAGAAAAGATGGTCATACCATCCTCACGATTCGAGAGAGAGCACCTGATGATGAGGGGAGACCCCATCCTGCTATTGCCCGTTATGTTCTGACCAAACTGGCAAAAGGGCGGAAATCATGAAAACCATGGCCGAAAAAGTCAAAATGATTCCCCCCAGCGATTTTTTCCGGGCCGAACTTTCGGGAATGCCTTCCAAAAAGCGCCAAACCGGGTGGGTTGATGGTGGCCTATGCCCCTTCCACGAAGACCACCAGAAGGGCAGTTTTCGGGTCAACCTGACTACTGGCAGTTTCAACTGCTTTGCTTGTGGAGCGCGTGGACGAGCCCCAATTGATTTTGTGATGAGCAGGGATGGCCTTCGGTTCGTTGACGCCGTGAAACGCATCGCTGAAGAGTGGGGTTTGGCATGATCCCGAACCTATACCAAGGCAAGCGCCTGATTCACACCTGGGATTACCTGGGCCCGGATGGTTCCCTGTTGGGGCATGTTGCCCGGTTCGAGGATTCTTCCGGAAAAACTGTGGTTCCTTTCTTCAGACCCGCTCAGGGAGGCTTCGATATAGGCGGCCCAACCGAATCCCGTCCGCTCTATGGTGGAGACTTGCTGGCGGCCAGCCCTGGGCGCGCGGTATTCATCCTTGAAGGCGAAAAATGCGCCAGCGCCATGCAGTCGCTTGGTTTCGTTGCGGTGGCTTCCCAAGGCGGGGCGATGGCGGCCGGTAAGACCGACTGGGAGCCGTTACGAGGGCGACAGGTTTTCATCCTGCCAGACAATGACGAGCCGGGCGAAAATTACGCGCGGGATGTTGCCCGGCTTCTGGGCCGTTTGAACCCAGCGCCAACCGTTCAAGTGGTGCGACTGCCTGACCTGCCCCCGGCTGGCGATGTGGTGGACTGGATTGGCAGGGATTTTCCGGACTGGGACGGGTATTCACCAGCACCGACAGCCAACGACATGAAGGAGGCTCTTGAGGCGGTCATACGAACCTCTGTCAAGCCTGTTCCTGACGACTGGTCGGACGAAGCCAAAGAAAGCGCGTGGGAAACCCCCGCAGGCATCGAGGCAGCCCCTACCCCGTCATGGCCTGATTCAGTGTTTCCGGGTGATGTTCAGAACTACGTAACAGCCTTGAGCGAATCAACAGAAACGCCCCCGGAACTGGCGGGAATGGTGGCGCTGGCGGTGCTGGCGACCGTCTGCCAAGGGCGTTATAGGGTTCGTATCAAGCCTGATTATTTCGAACCGTTGCAACTGTGGCCAGCCTGTGTTCTCGAGCCTGGCAACCGCAAGAGCGAAATTTTCACGAAGGCGACAAGCCCGTTATCGAAATGGGAGACCTGGCAAAAGGAGCAACTGGCTTCAAAGATTGCCGAGGCCGAAAGTGAACACGCGACCATCACGGAAAGAATCAAGCATCTGAGAGCCGAGGCCAAAAAAGCCAAGGGGGAGGAGTTTGATAAACTCAAGCGGGAAATTCGTGACACGGAGCAAACCCTACCAGAGATTCCGACCTACCCTCAACTATGGGCGGCAGACGTTACCCCCGAACACTTGGGGACTATCATGGCTGAGAACGAGCAGCGTATGGCCATTCTGAGCGATGAGGGCGGTATTTTCGACACGATAGCCGGGCGGTATAGTGGAGGGGTCCCGAACCTTGATTTATTCTTGCAGGGACACGCTGGGAGCCCGGTCCGGGTAAATCGAGGGAGTCGCCCCCCGGTGAGTATGAATCACCCCTGCTTGACTGTGGGACTGACCCCGCAACCCGATGTTATCCGAAGCCTTTCAAATAATCCCGGCTTTCGAGGGCGCGGCCTGCTTGCAAGGTTTCTGTTCACTGTGCCGAGGTCACTCATTGGGGAACGCACGGGAGACACCCCATTCCTGCCTGTTCGTCTGAGCGAACGCTGGGAGCGCATCGTTACCGCGATTCTGGCCAAAGCCACAGCGAATGATGACGACGGAAACAAGGTGGCCCATGTGCTGAAATTGTCTCCCGGTGCTTGGGGGGCATGGCGCAAACAGGAAAAAGTGGTAGAACTCATGCTGGCAGATGGTGGATTGCTTGCCGATATTCGAGATTGGGGCGGCAAACTGATGGGAGCCACGGCCAGAATTGCGGCAGTCTTGCACTGTGCCCGTTTTGCCGAGGTAGACCCCACACCTCTTGAAATTGGCATCGAGGACATGGAGGCAGCCTTGAGGCTTGCCAAATGCCTGACCAGTCATGCCTTGATTGTGTTCGACATGATGGGCGCAGAACCGGCCCTGGATGATGCCCGGAGGGTCCTCAAGTGGATTCAAAGGGAACAGATGCCGGAGTTTACCTTCAGGAATTGCCACTATGCCCACAAGACCCGTTTCAAGCGTGCCGAGGATCTTGAACCCGCCATGAATGTGCTTGAGGAGCGCGGGTATATACGGAGGCGCATGGAGAAGGTATCCCACCGACCAAGCAAAATTTACGAGGTTAACCCCCTGGCTTTCACAGAGAAGCGTCGTATTGAGCATAACTGACGGACCAGCGCCATCCTATCTCCCGCGCTACCGGGTGGTGCTGGCTTGTCATTGGATATTTGGTTATCCATTCACGGACAGCCTGCCCCCTGATTGGATATAATGTTATCCATTCAATGAGACGCACAGGTGCCCCATGTCTACCCGCTTCCATATCAGGATCACCCGAAACGGCACCACCACCAGAACCACGGTAAGCATGGATAAAACCTTATCCGGTCTGCTGGCGGCATCGCTTGGGGAAAATGGCTTGATGGCGGATCACGGCACAGTCAGGGCATGGCTGGATAAAACTTTATCCGAGTGGGCAGCGTTTGATCCGCTGTTGCCAGTGACCAGACAAGTTACGCACCTGGCACTGTTGCATATCGCACGGCCTGAATATGTTGACGCTCTGACGGCTTTGGATGCCCCCAGCGGCGTTATGCGTGGCGTGGGCAGGTAGAGGTAGCCATGCAAGACAACGAGGCCCTAACCATTGATGGGCGGACCGGGAAGCCGGACCCTACCCCCCCGGTAATTCACCTCAAGACTGCTGATGATGTGCGCTTGGAGATGGCGAGGGTCTACCGCGACATGAGGCAGGGGAAGATTGAAACGGCAGACGGCACAAAGTTTGCCTATGTCTTGGGGCAACTGGCCAAGATGATCGAGACTGGCCAACTCGAGGCCCGTTTGGAATTGATTGAACACACCTTGAAAGTGAGGAAAATAAAATGACTGATCCACTTGTGAAAATGTACGCAGGACTGACCGACCTCGAGCGCGGCAAACTGGCTTTCGGTTACTCGATCAAGAAAGATGCCCTCGAGGTAGCGAGGATCACCAGCACCATGAGCGACCAGCATTATTTCATCGGGTTGCCCCACGACTACCGGCGCATGGTTGGGGATCTGATCCACCTCTCCCTTTTTTATGGGGTCGAATACTGGCGGAAAGTCGCTTTTTGCTTAAGTTTGATGGGCGGGGGATCGGCCATGGCTAGAAGCCCGGACTTCACGGACGAGGAATTTATCCGGGTGACTGAATGTTTCAGAAAAGCCGAGGGGGACTTGCTGGCCCTTGAGCAGGCGTTTGACGAGGTATGCGCGGGTCATGGCCTGGACAGTGCCCTGATGCGAGATATGGCGGGTGAACGGTTTTATGTGATGAGCGAAGAGGCCACCCCATGCGCGGTTTCTCTTGCAGGGTACCGCGAGGCATTCGCCAACCTACTCGAAAGCGTTTGATTGCTTCGCTCGATCTTTAGAGGTGACCAAACCCGCCACGTGGCGGAATAGGGGGTTTCCCTTACTTTGTGCTTGCGCCCAATCTTGTGCGCTTGCCACAATTGCGGCTTGCTGCCCTGGCGTCAGATGCCTCCGGTGAAGGTTGGCAAGTCGCCCGTGAGTATCCGAATTTCGCAACACATTATTAACCACAAATCTCTAGCGAAAACAATAGCATACGCTGAAACAACTTTTGACAATCTGGACGTTTCGCAACAGATTTCCGACCAGTCACGATAATGGATCGTCGGGATCATCCTGAGCAACAGACTATGACCCCCTTCTGTGGCTTTTGTGGTCACTATTCAAGTGCCCCTCGGGGTACTTGATCGGATTTTATGGGGCCAGCACGTTAAAACGCCCAGCACCCTGAATGCTATTTCGTCACAGTGACAAAATTCAGAGGGAGCCGAGCCCCCCCTTCTGTGGCTTTTGTGGCGGTTTTCCTATGGTATAAAATACAAAAAACCACCCCAAACAACAACGGAGAGAGAAAATCCGTTTCAATCCCTTTCAATTCAAAATGATAAATACAACTTCGGACGGATCAATCATAAGGTCCAATAACTGACGGGCGATTCAAGCCAGTGAACTGTCCCACAACGCAATCTCATGGGGCAACTGTCCCAAGGGGCGCTAGTGGGGCGATCAGGGAAAAAACATGGGGATAAATGACAATAAGTGATAATCAAGTGAAAATACCAACCGCTTGATTCAATTGTTCTTGAATGTTGGGAAGTGTTGTAAGTTATTGATTACAAAGGTCTCATAATCCGTTGGTGCTCGGTTCGACTCCGAGGAGGCCCACCAACAGTTAACAGCCCTCGCCCTCAGGCGAGGGATTTATCGAGGATTATGTGTTCCTTCGATGACTCACTGAGCGCGGTTCAGATCATGCAAATGCGCGACATCATTGAGCCGAAGCACCCTCATTTGCATATCACCATCAAAAGTCAGCAGGTTGATACAACAGGGCTCTTGCTGGATTCGCCAGTAGGCAGACAGGGGCAGATCGAGGGCCTGCATCAAAATGACCCGATTGACGCTGTCATGGGCCACCAGTACCACCGTCCGGCCCCTATGCCGGGCAAACAAGGCACGCAAAGCATCTGTGGTGCGCAAGGCGACGGCTTGTAATGACTCGCCCTCCGGAAATTGCATCCATTGGGGAGAACGCTGCCAACGTTCCGACTCCTCAGGAAATTCTGCCTCCACCTCCGCATGGGTTTTCCACTGCCATTGACCATAGTCGAAGTCGTCGAACCCCTCCTGTACTTGAGTCAGAACCCCACATTCCTGTGCAACCTCTGACCCTGTGGCTTGACAGCGTTTTCGGGGACTCGTAACGACCACATCCGGTTGAAATTGCCTAGCCACCGCTTTGGCCAGGGCAGCGGCCTGTTGCCGTCCAACAGCGGTCAACTCCAACTCCATGCGTCCTCTAAAACGCGGAGGATCGATGCCTTCAACCTGACCATGGCGGGTAAGAATAATTTGCATCTCTCATCTCCCTCCGATGTCCTCGGAATCCTCGTTACCTGCACAAATTCTAAAATTTACAGTCGGTTGGCCAACAATTTTTCCAACTTTATCTGGTCCACCGTAAACCCGCGAATGCCTTCCGCCAGTTTTTCCGTGGCCATGGCGTCCTCATTCATTTCCCACCTGAATTCGGCTTCCGTCATCGAAGGGGGACGGGGCTTGATTTCTCCCACAGGCTTCAAGCGACGCACCAGCACACTCCGTGTGTTCTTCAGCTCTTCCAGAAAATTGGGACCGATCGTCAGTCGGTCACATCCAGCCAGTTCCAGAATCTCGCCGACGTTTCTGAAAGAAGCCCCCATGACTGTGGTGGGATAACCGTGCTCCTTGAAGTATTGATAAATTTTCTGAACAGACAGTACCCCGGGGTCTTTCTCTGGCGTAAAAACATCGCCCTTGGCCTTGTACCAATCCATGATGCGTCCCACAAAGGGCGAGACCAGCGTCACACCCGCCTCAGCAGCCGCACGTGCCTGAGAAAAACCAAACATCAAGGTCAGATTGCAATGAATGCCCTCGTGCTCAAGAATTTCTCCCGCCTTGATTCCTTCCCAAGTTGAAGCGATCTTGATCAGAACCCGCTCATTGCCGATCCCTGCCTCGTGGTACAGGCGGATCAGTTTTCTTGCCCGCGCCAGCGTGGCTTGCGTATCAAACGAAAGACGCGCGTCCACTTCTGTTGAGACACGTCCTGGCACAATTTTGAGAACTTCCAGACCGACATCTACGGCCAACTTGTCCGTGGCGTCATGAATCTGCTGTTCTGCCTGGTTGCCCTGCGACTTTGCCCAAACGATCGCATCATCGATCAGCGGACCGTATTCAGGCAATGCGACCGCTTTCAACAAAAGGGAAGGGTTCGTCGTCGCATCTTCCGGGTGGTGATGCCGAATCGCTTCGATGTCACCGGTATCGGCAACAATGGCCGTCATGGACTTCAACTGATCGAGCAGTGTTTCTACAGTCATCAAGAAACTCCTGATTTATGAATGAGGGTGAATCGTTGGAAGAGCAGGGAACTGTTCTGTTCTCCGCATCTCCTCTACCGTTCACTGATTGTCTAAACGATGATAAGTCATGCTGACCAAACCCGCATCAAATTGTAGGGTATCCTTATTCAAGACTTTGTACCAAACTGTTTCGGTCTCATTGCCTTTTTTGACGGAGACCCCGACTTTTTCCTGACCGTTCCCCTCTTTTTCAATTTGGTAGTCACTCACCTTTTCCTCTCGGCTCTCATCGACACCAAAAGCAGTAGATGTCGTGATTACAGAGTCTCGCTTGAATTCCACCATACTGGAAGCGCCAAGAATGGCCTCTGATTTCCACTTTCCAAGGAGCGGGTTGCTTTTCTCGCAGGAAGCCAGGACCAGTGCCAGCACCACATACAGAATCATTTTTTTCACAAAAGCTCCATTCCCGAAATTCTCCTTTATGAAAACCAACGCAGAAATGCGGCGGCCGTCAACGCCAGACAGGCCAACACAGTAGAACCCGTCCAAATCGCCATCCGACGAGAGGCCGACCAGGAGGTCCCCCAGCGCAGGAAAGCAGCCATCAGTCCCACTCCCCCACACACACAGGAAATCTTGATCATGAGCGCACCCAGAGCGATCCCATGGATGTCTGGAAGCCGATGATCGGAACGATACGTTACCCAGCCAAAAGTGGCTCCCGTCAACCCTTGCGCCAGCCATGCCAGCATGACAAATAGCGCAAGCGTTCGGGGAGTCTGGTGACGCAGGGCAACCTGGAATCCGTAGCCACTCAATCCAACGACCAGCAAGGCTCCAAAATTATGAAATACTTGAATGAGGGCATATTCGAGCAGGGTGCCCATGCATCATTCTCATTTCACAGTAAAGGAAACGCTGCTCTCTACCCCAGTCAAACTGTGACTCGCGGTGGCTTCCTTGATTGTGACCCGGTGTGTCCCTGGTCCCAGATCAGGCAACTGTTCGGAACAAGGACAATGGCTCATTTGGTGGCTGATGATGGGCTCATCCTGTTGGTCCACATAGACATGCAAGTGATTTCCATTGGGACTGGGATGCACCTGATACTTCACCACATGGGCCCCCGCCGTCCAGATTTCCCCTTCCTTGGGTGACAATATTTCAATACTTGCGCCACCTGCGGCATAGGACCCCAACGGCAAAGCGCAGAGTGCCGCAAGCAACATGCCATATATCCCTTTTCCTGTTCTATTCATGATCATCTCCTGTGGGTGGTTATATATCCTTACGTTTACGACTTCACCTACCCGGACAAGTGGAACTCAAAGCGCGCCCACTTGTCAAGACCAATGATACACAAGAAAACAAGGTTTCTCCCATGCGCCCTGATGTTGACATCGAACTGTATATTGCCATGCTGAGCGGAAGCGTCATTTCCCTTTTTCTCATCGTGGGTCAAGTGGCGGCCCTGCGTTCCCGTGTGGCCGCAATTCGTGGGCGCTGGGCAAAATTCCGTCAGAATAGAAATCGGTTTCGACTAGTTCTGGAAATTCTCGGGGTCAGCAGTTTTTTCCTGGTGCAACCCTTCCTGATCGGTTATCTGATCGTTCTCTCCCTGGATGGATTTACGCCCGTTTTTTCCACCCATCTGATTGAAGAATTTCGTCAAATTTTCAAGTGACCCTTCCCCAGGTTACCTCATCGGACCTATTCCAGCCCCCCCTCTTCCACTGACTGCTTTCCTCTCCTAAAATCCTGTACCATAGAGGAAATTTCAGGCGCGCCCTCAACCGGAGCGGAAATGGCTTGTTACGCAATCACACTAATAAAAAATCACGGCATTACACGGGTTTTGTCAAACTCTCATGAAAAAGATATCCGTCGACGATCTGAGAATCGGAATGTTTGTCCACGAAATCTGTGGGAGTTGGATGGATCACCCCTTTTGGGTTTCCTCGTTTGTGATCAGTGACCGAAATGACTTGATCGCACTCCAAAAAAGCAGTATTCGAGAGGTATGGATCGATCCCGACAAAGGGAGAGACACGGACCCTTCTGCTCCGGTCGTTTCCTCCTCTCTGGTTCCGTCATCATTGATGGACACGATTAAAGAAGCCAGGGCACTCAAGATTGCCACGCAAAAAACCAGTTTTGAGGATGAATTGGTTCTTGCACGGGGCATTCATGCAAGATCTCGCGGCATTGTCCATAGTCTCTTAACTGAAGCCCGCATGGATCTCCCGGTCAATCTGACGGCCGCTCACCACCTCGTCGAGGATATTTGCAATTCCGTACTGCGTAATTCAGAAGCACTCATCAGTCTTCTTCATGCCAAGACCAAAAAAACTTATCCCTATCTCCATGCAGTAGCCGTGTGTGCTTTGATGATTGCCTTGGGAAAACAGATGGGGTTTGACAACAGTCTGTTGAAACGACTGGGCATGGCCGGACTGTTACTCGATATCGGAAAAACCCTGCTTCCTCTGAACCTCCTCAACAAACAGGCTCGCTTGACTGAGGAGGAATTCGAGATGATGAAATCCCATCCTCTGCTGGGGTACCATCTCTTGCAGAATATGGGTATCGACGATGAAATCATCCTCGATGTTTGTGCCCATCACCACGAAAGAATGGACGGAAAGGGTTACCCGGATTGGCTACCCGGAGAAAAAATTTCGATCTATGCCAATATGGGCACCTGCTGCGACGTTTATGATGCCATCACTTCGGAACGCAGTTACCAGACAGAGTGGGCATTGGGACAAGCCATCCGAAAAATGGCGGAATGGCAGGAAGGCCAATTCAACCGCACCGTCTTTCACGCCTTCGTCCGAACGGTGGGACTCTATCCGTCGGGAACGCTCGTCCAGTTAAAGTCTGGACGCTTGGCTTATGTCGTGGAACAACACCCAAGCAGTCTGATGACTCCTTTGGTCAAGGCATTCTATTCAACCCGACAAAACATTTTCATCGAACCGATCATGCTCGACTTGAACAAATGCGGTGACGTCATTCTGAATGTCGAAGACCCCGCCAAGTGGAATTTCAAGGCACCGCGCCTTTGAAGAACCAAGCCGACCCGGAATCACTCCTTTATCTGCTGATGAAAAATCAGATCCTCCACGGGCATTCCTTCCACCAGATGTTGCTGAACAATCCGCTCGAGATTCTCTGAAGTGACGTTGTAATACCACACCCCATCCGGTTGCACGCAAAGAATGGGCCCACCCTTACAAGCCGCAAAACATGCCGCCCGGGTACGCTTGACACGCAGAACTCCCTTATCGAGCCCCGCCGCCTTGAATTTTTCTCCTAGGCTGTCAAAGAGGGTTTGTGACTCCCCCTGCAGGGTACAGCGCGGGCCTGTGCATACCAAGACGTGACGTTTATAGTTCCCGATGGTGGGTTTGATCGGAAAATGATCCGCGCCCTCACTCATGCGCCTTCCCCTCTGTTTCCATTGACCTGAACATCTTCGTTCCCCGTCCCCATCGTCGTCAACGCACCGTAAAAACTTTTCCATTCTTCCGCCGACCACTGCCCTTCTCCATTCTTGGTCAAGAGAAAGGACACCGCAAACTCTCCGTGCGAATCCGTAAAATAGAGTCCAGCCTGACGTGCCCTCTGAGAGACAAACCAGCCATGAGCCAGGGAAGATACCTCCACGTGTAAATGGAAATGCTCATGAATCAGATTCAGTCGACCTGACTTCAGGGTCAAATCCCGTGCATGAAACAAGAGTTCCGCAACGGTCCCACCATGGCGTACCACTGCGCGCAACTTCCCCCATTGGCGCATTTCCTGCAGAAGATGCCCCAATCCCTCCGGGGCAAAGTGCCGCACCACAATGCCATCAAGGGCAGCATCTTCCAAGGATCCTGCCACAGCTTCCATAATCTGTGCGAGCGGCGCATCAAAATGGTCCGCCACCTGCCGCAAAGAGTGGTCTGGGTGGTTTTGCAGGTGAGTTCGAACGAACTCATGCCACCCTTCCAACCCCAGAGTCAGAGAACGCCCAGCCTGTTCTCCGGGCTTTGTATCCCCCGTCAATCCTTCGTATTTATTGGTATACCCTCGAGGCGTCACCATCAATCCGGCGCGTACGAAGGTGCTGCTATTCCCGATCAACACCGTGGTCAGCATGCCGATATCCTGGTCCGCCATGGTTTCCAGGGTGACGAGTTGAATGTTCTGGCGGCGGCGATAGGCGGATTTGACCACCGCCACAGGCGTCCGAGGGTCCCGGTATTCCAGCAGCAGACGCTGGGCTTCCACGATCTGCTGGGTACGCCGCCCACTTTTTGGGTTGTAGAGGGCGATGACGAAATCTCCGCGCGCAGCTGCCCGCAAACGTTGGGCGATCACCGGCCAGGGCGTCAAGAGGTCAGACAGGGAGATGGAACAAAAGTCGTGAGTCAAAGGAGCCCCCACCAGGGATGCACAGGCGTTCAAGGCGCTGGCGCCGGGGATCACCTCCACCCTGATCTCGCTCTCCGGTGTCCAGCCAGCCTGGAGCAACACCTCATAGGTGGGACCTGCCATCCCGTAAATGCCAATATCCCCAGAAGAAATCAGAGCGACCGTTTTTCCTTGGCATGCCTGTTCATAGGCTTCGACGCAGCGATCGATCTCTTCCGTCATTCCCTTGCGGATGATTTCCTTGCCGACCAGGAGATCCTGCACCAACTTGATATAAGTGGAATATCCGATGACTACATCCGCCTCGGCGATGGCTGCGCGCGCACGATAGGTCATATGTTCCGTGGCTCCTGGGCCAAAACCCACCATCAAAATTTTTCCTGTTTTCATTCAATTCTCTTTCATGAGTGCAATGGACACCGTGGCATGTTTCCAGTCCGCGCCACGGTATTTGAATTTTTCCAGAATCAGACCTTCCAGCCCAACGCCCGCCGCCAATAATGCGGCGGCTTCAGACACCGCCGGAGTCCCCATGTACCGGCGCACCGTCTCCGAAGGATTGGGAACCGGGACTTGAGACAGTTGTGCCGCATCAAAAAAAAACAGTGGCCAGCCTCTCACCTCGGCCAGTTCCAGCACAGCCGCCTCGTCATTCTTTTTGTCGATGGTCGCCAAGCCAACGACAGCGCTTTCCGTCAACCCCACCCGCTGGAGGCCCAAAAGCACGCTTTCGTTCAGGGTAGAAAAGGCAACATTCCGATCGCACCCCACGCCCACCATGACTTTCATCCTCCTACTCCAGAGGGGGGCGATACACGACCAGTCGCTCTTTCAACTGCTCCCAGACCGATGCTGAAATTTCACGCCGAGTCACCCAGAGTACGGCTTTGAACGAGCGCAGATCCACCTGCTCGAATTCTTCGAACAGGTGGATATTGGAAGGGAGGGGAGTAGGACGGGTCCACCATTGCCGACTCCCGACTTCCTGCACGAAAGCGATGGGTTCTCCATTGACCACATGGGCCGAGACCCGCGTGATGTTGATCTTGGGAGCCTCCACCTGCCAGCCCAATTCGCGCCCCAAAATATCCACGGGGAGGGTTTTCCCCACATCGGAGGCCGTCGTCAGGACGGCTTCGGCACCCAGCAGTTCAGCCAGATGCAAGGCAAAGGCATTGGCTCCTCCCACATGCCCGGACAGGACAGGAATCACATAGCGAGCCGCATCGTCGATCACCACCACCCCAGGGTCTTCATCCTTGGACTTGAGATGGGGGGCCATCAAACGCACCACAGCCCCCAGAGAAATGAACAGGACCAGTTGATCGTAGCAAGAAAACAGGTCTGCCATATGACCACTCAACGCCCCGGACAGGATCTTGACCGGATTGGGCAATGCAGGCGGAAGATCCGGAGCAAATTTCTCCATCACGACCAGATGAGCTTCGGGCAATAGGGAAAGCAGGGCAAGGGCGCGGGCCAGACCATGTTTGGTAATCGCAACGAGAGCGACCTGGGGAACAGTCATAGGATTCATGGGCAAGTCATATCCGGGGAGGAAGATTTTTTTCGGCAGCCGCGCAGGATCGTCCCGCGCACCCGCTCCGGGTTACGCACCAGCATCAAGGACAGATAGTTGACCTTATGCCCGCGCAAGCGAGTGAGCGCACGTTCCACCCGTTCCAGCGGGGTGCCCAACTTTTCGATGAACGCCGCATGGGCTAACAAGCCACGTCGTTCGAGAAGATCCAGAATGTCGTCCAGCAAGGGCTTGACCTTGAGCAAAACCAGTGTATCGAAATCCGGCAATAGGCGTTCGATCATCTCGATCCCATAACTGGCCGGAATGATGGCAATGGTTTCATCCGTCTCGGCCAGCGGCATGCCCACGGTGGCCGCAGCAGCATGGTAGGAGGAAACTCCAGGCAGAGTTTCGATGCGCACTTCTGCCTCCAGCGCCCGCACGGTCCGGGACAAATATCCAAAGGTGGAGTAGGTCGAGGCATCTCCCTCGACCAAAAACATGACATCCTGTCCCGTCCATAACCGCTCGAGCACCGCTTCCGCCGCCCGCAACCAATAACCAGCCAGAATTTCCGGATCGTGGGTCATGGGGAAAATCAGCGGACAACCCGTGCTGGGCAATTCCCGTCCGGCACGCTGGACGATGCCGAGCGCATGACTGTCTGCTCCCTTGCGACGCACCGGATAGGTCCAGTAGAGGTCCTCCCGTTGCAGCAATGCCCAAACCTGCCGGGTGATCAAACCCGGATCCCCCGGCCCCAGGGAAGCCCCATACAGCCGACCGTAAGTGCGCGCGCTCATGCGCCACCTGCCGCGGATGCCGGCTTTTCGGCACAGAGAATCCAGACCGGATTTTCTGCTTGCAAGCGGTGCATCTCCAGAATGGGACGACTCCGCGCCGCCTGTAATTGAGTGACATCCCACAGGGTGTCCGAAGCGGCAAGACAGGTCAGGGCCGTGCCCAGATTTTCCAGGGTGGCAAAGTTCATGACCAAGTGTCCGCCCGGACGCAGTCTTGCCAGACAGATTTGGATCAATTCGCGCAGTTCACCTCCCGAACCGCCAATGAAAACGGCATCGGGATCGGGCCATTCTTCCAGGCCCACCGGGGCTTTCCCTTGCACCAGGGTGTAATTGGTCACCTGCAAACTGGCCCGGTTTCTAAGGATGATGGTACCATCGTCCGCATTTTTCTCAATGGCATAAACATGCCCCTGAGCACATAGCCGGGCTGCTTCCAACCCCACCGACCCCGACCCCGCCCCGATGTCCCAGACCACGCTGTCCCGCTGCAAAGCCATCCTGGCCAGGGAAACCGCGCGCACTTCACGCTTGGTAATCAACCCCTTGTCGGGTTTGCGTTGATCAAAGCGCGCATCTTCCAAACCAAACAAGGCATCCTTCGGAACGTTACAACGCCGCACCAGCACCACATTCGGCTCAGCGAAGACACATTGGGATACTGCCGCAGCGTCCATCCAGTCATGAATGCATTCCCTGTCCTGCAATAGACATTCCGCCACCGCCATCTCAAAGTCCCCCGCCAGCCCTTCCGTCACTAACATCCGGGCAATCCGCCCGGGCGTATTCTCCGGACTGGTGAAAACCCCCACCAATTTTTCCCGGACGAGCACTTGCAACAACTCATGAAGCCCATGCTCGGGACCTGCCTCCACGTGCCATTCACCTGCATCATGGCTATGCACGGAAGCAATCCGTAATGCCTGCCAAGGTTGCTTCAAACGGGCACAGGCCACCTGGATCAAGGAAAGATTGGGCAGAAAACGGACAGCCGAGCGGCCCAGTTTCTCGACCAGATATCCCCCGATCCCATGGAAAAGGGGGTCTCCGCTGGCCAGAATGACCACCCGTCGATGTCCCTGTTGGGCTCCGACGACCCACTGGGGGACCTGGGACAAACACCCCGTCAAATCCTTGCACTCGGCATCGGCCCGAATCACCGCATGGAATAAATCCAGGGTCCGTCGCCCTCCAATGATCAGATCTGCCGCCTGCACGCTTTCAAGAGCGTCGGGGGACAAACTCTCCGCCCCGTTGTCCAGTACCCCGACGATCAGACAAGGCTCAACCATACCAGTTCTCTCCAGAAACCTGTGCCAATGATTGTCCGTCGAAATCGCACATCATCACCTGCAGAGCAAATTTCCCCGGATAACGGCCATACAAAGTCTGTATTACCCGTTGACCCAAGGCCTCATAAAATTCCGTGATCAACCCCAACTCCTCCATTCGTTCACTGGCATAGCGCGCCATCTCTGATTGCCGAATGGCACCGCATACGTCTGGAGGAGCTCCTACCGAGGCCGCAATCTCTGCCAGCAGATCCGTATCCACCGGGTTGCGGTGCGCATGGGTGATGGTTTCTCCCTGGGCGATCTTGGTCAATTTACCCACCATCCCGCCGATAATGACCCGTGCAATACCGCACTTCACCACAGTATCGAGCGCATATTTCAAAAAATCTCCCATCTGCACGAAACAGGATTGAGCCAGATGAGGCAAGGCGCCCATGACAAATTTCTCGGTTCTCCCCCCGGTGGTCAGCACCACCGTGTCCTGTCCCTGGTTGGCAGCCACCTCGATTCCCTGGATGACGCTGGCACGAAATGCCGCTGTCGAGTAAGGATGCACGATGCCCGTCGTCCCCAGAATGGAAATTCCCCCCATGATACCCAAACGAGAGTTCAACGTCCGTTTGGCCAGGATCTCGCCGCCCGGCACAGAGATGCAGACCTCCAACCCTTGCCGCTCCAGAGCCTCCCTAGCCACCTGACGCACATTGGCCTCGATATTTCGGCGCGGCACTGGATTGATGGCCGGCCCTCCCACTTCCAATCCAAGACCGGGCATGGTCACTGTACCCACCCCTGCGCCTCCCTTCAGGTGTACGGCACCGGGAGCATCCGGCAACCACCGGACGTCTGCGGTCAAGGCAGCCTTATCCGTCACGTCTGGATCATCTCCCGCATCCTTGATCACGACCGCATGAGCCAAAGAACCATCGGACTGCCCTTCGGACACGGAAAACCGGACCCGTTCCCCATTGGGCAAATCACATTCCACCACTTCCGGAACCAAACCCTGGATCAGACCGAGTACCGCTGCCCGGGCGGCTGCAGCGGAACAGGCGCCGGTGGTGAATCCCTTGCGCGTGCCCTTTGGCTTTTTTTCCATGGACACAGTTCAAAGAGGATCGGCGTGGACTTCAGCCAGGGCCAACAAGGCATGGAGGGCGGCCACCACCAGGGTGGATCCTCCTTTTCGGCCATCGATGAGCATCCAGGGGCACTCCGTGCACTGGCTCAACAAGTTTTTTGATTCGGCCGCAGAGACGAAACCCACAGGCATCCCGATGATCAGAGCTGGCCGAACCCGCTCTTCCCGCACCATCCGTAAAATCTCGAGCAACGCGGTGGGCGCATTCCCAATGGCCACGATACTTCCTTCCAGCAACTGTTGTGCCTGAGCTTTGCGCATGGCTTGGACCGCGCGGGTCGTATGCCGGATTTGGGCCTGGGCGATCACATCCTCGTCAGAAATGAACTGATAGGGGTGCATGCCATAGTGTTCCAGACGCGGTTTGGACAATCCCACACAGATCATTTCCACATCGGCAACGATGGTTGCCCCGCTTTGGATGGCTTGCAGCCCCGCACTGATGGCCTGGGGATGGAAACGGGTCAACCCATTGAAGTCAAAATCCGCCGATGCGTGAATCATGCGTCGCACCACCTGCCATTGGGCGTCGGAATAAGTATGGGGGCCTGCCTCACGATCCACGATGGCAAAGGAGTCGTGTTCAATGCGTCGTCCTGCATCCGTGAGTTGTTCGGTGATGATCGGAGTTTTCATGGGCCGGATCTACTGTACGGAAGCAACTACAGGAGGATGATCATGATCATGCACATGCCCTCCCTGTCCATGCTCAGCGGAAAATTCTCGGTACTTGCAGCCATCGCATTCCATCATGCGATGGGCAGTCGGGTCCGTCGCCTCCCGGATTCGTTGCTCCAGCAGGGCATAGATCTCCTCCTCGAACCCAAAATAACCGGACAAGGCAAAACGCACCTGCGGATATTGTATTTCAAGCGCATGGACCTGACGACGAATGCGCTCGATCAGGGTACCGGTGAACAGGTAGAAAGGCAACACGACGATTTGTCGCACCTCCAGTTTGACCTGCCGTTGGACCACCGATTCCAGGCGCGGATAGGTAATCCCCGTAAAAGCGATGTCAACCCAGGGATGCTCTCCCTCTTCATAAAGCCAGCGTGCCATTTTTGCCACCTCGCCATTGGCCACACGGTCCGAAGAACCCCGTCCCAGGAGAACGATCCCCGTATTGTGGGGATCCGGCATATCCAATTGGACCAAAGCATGCGCCAGATTGCGTTTGAGAATCGCCAGAATTTGGGTATTGGCCCCCAGATGCGGGCAGTAGACAAACTCTACCGCCGGATAACGCAGGCGTGCCTGCTCGAGGTGCTCCGGAATCTCCATTTTGACATGACCTGCCGCATTCAGAATGAGGGGAACGACCACGACCCGCCCACCGCGCTGGGCCGCTTTGCTCAATCCCTCCTCGACCAGGGTCTCCGCAAATTCGATGAAACAGACCTCGATGTTCAACTGGGGTTGACGGCTGCGCCATTGTTCCGCAAAGAACTCGATTTCCTGATTACCTCTTTGTTCTCGGGAACCATGTCCCACCAGTAAAATGGTTTCATTCTTCATGAAAGGTCTCCGGGTTCCTTGTTTGCCTTGCGATAACGGTGGGAAAACGTACCGTCGTACAGTTTAGAACGTTTGATCTCGGCCCACCCCCGGGCACCCAGGGTGGGACTGACGATGATCATGGCCTGACTACCGATTTTTTCCCGCCGGCACCGCTCACGAATGTCAGCCAGTGTCCCCCGCACGATCTTTTCTTCACCCGGCCAACTGGCTTTTTGTACCACCAGCACCGGACTGTCTTCCGCCCATCCCGCTGCGCGCAAGGCACGCTGGATCTCGGGGAAAAGCGTGATGGAAAGAAAGAGGCATAAGGTACAATGATGCGCGGCCAGGGACTCCAGGTCTTCTCCGGGAGGCATCGGCGTACGCCCCGCCACCCGGGTCAAAATCACGGTCTGGGTCACCTCCGGCAATGTCAAGGTCTCCCCTGCCGCAGCTGCGGCAGCCAACGCAGAAGAAACACCGGGCACCACCGACCACTCGACCTGGGCTTCGTCCAACGCCCGCACCATCTCCACCAATGCGCCATAGAGCCCAGGGTCTCCCGTCTGAAGGCGAATCACGGTGGCATGGCGAGCCGCCCGTTCGATCAACCAGGCCGTGATTTCCTCCAGAGTCATGTCCTTGGAGTCCAGAATTTCACAGTAACTGGGCGCATGACAGGTGGCTGCTCTATCCACCAAAGATCCTGCATACAGGATGGCGCCTGCCTGCTGTAGCAACTTCACACCCCTGACGGTCAGAAGCTCTGGATCCCCAGGACCCGCACCAACGAACCATACCTTACCCACCTTGGGATCCCTGACCTTGCCTGAAATGATTCAATGATCCGGACAATGCCCAATACTCAGCGTACGAGGGCTTCAACACGGTACTCGAGACAGTGGCGGGCAAGTGGGGAGTCCCGATGGCCTTTGAAAGCAACCAACAGTGTCCAGGTAAATACCGGTTCGATCATGACCAACACCAGGTACGAGGCCGCAAAGGTAGCCCAGGCCGAAAGTGGCGTAGGAATCTCGCTGAGTGATAGCCAAAACCCGACCATCAAGGTCACGCCACTGTAATAAAATGCATCAAGTTTGAGGATGGTTTTGATGTCGGCTGTTTTCAAACGATGTCCCACCGTACCATGCAACAGTACCAGAGGTATGGCCAGCGATAGGGTATTCACCCCCAAATGCACGAGATCCGTGGGAACGAACAGAAGCCCCTGCAGCAGCAGACCCAGACCGAAGCCCAATAAAGTCGGCACGAAGCCAAAAATGAGGTAGATGGGCATGGCCCCGACGAAATGTAACTCCGACGGTCCGACCGGAAGGTGATACATCTGCATGAACAGGGTGAAAAAAACTGTAGCGATGGCGGTACGAATCACCAGCGAAGGCTGGCGTAGCAGAGCAAGACTCTGGCTCCCCAAAATGCCAAGCGCAGTCACATTCGCCACAGCGATTTTGGCAGAAGAAATATAACCTGGTTCGATATGCATGACGGATCCCTTTATGATCAAGACAGTAAGGGAGTGGGCAGGAATATCACACAACCGGGAACACCCGATCTTCAAGCCTTCGCAGAGAACCCAGCCTCCGCCCGGCCCGTTACCGCCCACACCCCGTGGCTACAACACTTCTATGGATACAGGCCGGTCTTCTGGCTTACCTTCAACGAAGCGCCCACCTTCCCACGCCTTCAACGACGCAGTGGCTCTCGGGGACTTCTCAGGATCACAGCAGCGGGGGCTACGCCGGAATCATGCGAGGCTACCCGCATTCACCGAACTTCCCGTTTCACCCCTGAGCGCGACAAGCGCGCACAGGGGCACCTGTATCAATGCGTACAGTATAAACCATTCACCAGGAACTTCGTGACTTTCGAAGGATTTGATACAACTGGCGCACTCGGATTCTGCGATCATGGCAGGTGATTATTTGGGGAGAAATAGATGAAGAAATGGATCATTCCATGGACGGGTGCGCTGTTGCTCTGTCCTTCCTGGTTATGGGCTTGTACCGGGAATTGTGGGGATCAATGGGCGGTGTTGACCCCGCGCGGCACGATTGCCGGCCAGGAAAAAACCCTGATTTTGACAGCCCTGGGTCTGATGCTGCTGGTGGTGGTTCCCGTCATTCTCATGACCTTCATGTTTGCCTGGAAATACCGCGCGTCCAACCCACGGGCGGACTACGATCCTGACTGGGATCATTCCACCCTCATCGAGTGGGTGGTCTGGACCATCCCGACCTTGATCGTTGCCGTGCTGGGATACCTCGTCTGGACCTCCTCTCATACCTTGAGCCCCTATCGACCCATTGCTTCAAGCCAACCCCCGCTCGAAGTGCAAGTGGTGGCCATGGACTGGAAATGGTTATTCATTTACCCCGAGTGGCATATTGCCACCGTCAATCGACTGGTCATTCCCGCCGGCGTTCCCGTCCATTTCAGCCTGACGTCCAATGCGGTGATGAGTTCTTTTTTCATCCCGCAACTGGGCGGACAGATCTATGCCATGGCCGGAATGAAAACTCACCTGCATCTGATCGCTGACCGACCCGGCGTCTTTCAGGGTTACAACACCCAGTTCAGTGGGCAGGGTTTTTCCGGTATGACATTTGAAACCGTGGCAACTTCCGGAGAGGCTTTTCGTCAATGGGTTCATCAGGTCGAAACCGGAGGTCAAGTACTCGATCGCGCCACCTTCGCCACCCTGGAAAAACCCTCCATCAACGAGGCACCCCGCCTCTATTCCCTGGCGCTACCGGACCTTTTCGACAGCATCCTGTCCAATGACACCACACTCAGGACGATGACGTCTCATTCCCCTGTCCCCATGACAGCCATCGAGGACTAACCCCGTGGAAGAACTCATTTTCGGTCGTCTGACCCTGCGTGAAATCCCCTATGACAACCCCATCATCATGGCAACTCTGGGCGGGTCCACCATGCTCCTGTTGTGCATTGCATTCCTGATCTGGTACCACGGCAAATGGTCCTACTTGTGGAAGGAATGGTTCACCAGCGTCGACCATAAACGGATTGGCATCATGTATGTCGTACTGGCCCTGGTCATGCTCCTGCGTGGTTTTGCCGATGCGCTTCTGATGCGTACCCAGCAGGCCCTGGCCGAAGGCAGTGCACAGGGCTATCTGCCCCCGGACCATTACAACCAGATCTTCAGCGCCCATGGAACGATCATGATCATTTTCGTCGCCATGCCTTTTTTCATTGGCCTGATGAATATCATCGTCCCATTGCAGATCGGAGCCCGGGACGTAGCCTATCCGTTCCTCAACTCGGTGAGTTTCTGGTTGACTGCCTCCAGCGCGGCTCTGGTCATGCTCTCCCTGGGACTGGGCAATTTTTCTCACGCGGGCTGGTCAGGATACCCGCCCCTCTCGGAAAAAAATTATAGTCCGGGACCGGGCGTGGACTACTGGATCTGGGGCTTGCAACTGGGAGGGGTGGGAACCCTCATGACCGGCATCAACTTCTTTGTGACGATCCTGCGCCTGCGCGCACCCGGCATGACACTCATGAAAATGCCGATCTTCTCCTGGACCATCCTGGTCACCAATGTACTCATCATGCTGGCCTTCCCTGCCCTTACGGTGGTTCTTGCCCTGCTGGCCCTGGACCGCTACACGGGAATGCATTTCTTCACCAACCATGGGGGAGGAAACTTGATGATGTTCACCAATCTGTTCTGGATCTGGGGACATCCTGAAGTGTACATCGTGATCCTGCCTGCCTTTGGCATCTATTCGGAAGTGGTCGCCACCTTTTCCAAAAAGCGGCTCTTTGGTTATACCTCCATGGTCTATGCTTCCGTCGCCATTGCCACGCTTTCCTTCATGGTCTGGTTGCACCATTTCTTCACCATGGGGGCAGGAGCCAACGTCAACGCCTTCTTTGGCATTGCCACCATGGTCATCGCCATTCCCACGGGGGTCAAGGTATTCAACTGGCTCTTCACTTTCTACCGGGGGCGAATCGAATTCACTACGCCCGTGCTGTGGACCCTGGGCTTCATCGTCACTTTTTGTATCGGTGGCATGACCGGTGTCTTGCTGGCGGTACCCGGTGCCGATTTCGAATTGCACAATTCCGAATTTCTCATTGCCCACTTCCATAACATGCTGATTCCGGGTGCCCTGTTCGGCTATTTTGCCGGTTATGCCTACTGGTTCCCCAAGGTTTTCGGCTTCAAACTGGATGAAACATGGGGCAAACGGGCCTTCTGGCTTTGGATCGTCGGTTTCTACCTCGCTTTCATGCCTCTGTACGCCTTGGGCTTCATGGGCATGCCCCGCCGCCTCATCCATTATGACAATTCTCACTGGCAACCGTATCTGGTGGTGGCCCTGAGCGGAACCTTGATCATCTTTGGGGGAATTCTGTGCCAAATCCTGCAACTCACTCTCAGCATTCGCAACCGCGCCCAGTTGCGCGACGAAACCGGGGATCCCTGGGATGGGCGTACCCTGGAGTGGTCCATTCCCTCCCCTCCGCCTGCCTATAATTTTGCCCGGATTCCCCAAATCCACACGCGGGATGCTTTCCTCTCCATGAAAAAGCAGGCACACCGCACCGAAGTGGTCGATTATGAAGCCATCCTCCTGCCCCGTTCTTCCAGCCTGGGACCGTTCATGGGAGGATTGACCTTCGTTCTGGGCTTCTCCCTGGTCTGGTACCTGTGGTGGTCGGCCATCCTTGCCCTGGCGGGCTTGATTGGCTGCGTCGTTGCCCGCTCCTGGGACGAACATACCGAGGAGGAACTCTCTGCGCAGGAGGTCTGCGCCATCGAGACCTCTTTGCGCCATCCTGGTGCCTCTGTCTCCTTCGCAGGAAAACCTCCGCCCGTCCAAAACCTCACTTTTGAGAGATCTCCCCTGCCATGACCACTGCCCAGCCTCCCCTTGAACTCGCAAATATCGAGCGGGAACAGGACCATGATTCGGTGGGTCTTGCGACCTTCGGCTTTTGGCTTTACCTGATGACGGACTGCGTGCTCTTTGCCGCACTCTTTGCCACCTATGCCGTACTCCATCAGAATTTTGCCGGTGGGCCAACCGGCAAGGATCTATTCGATATTCCCTATGTCTTTGTCGAAACCCTATGCCTGCTCCTGTCCAGCACTTCTGCCGGCTTGGCTCTGTTGGCCATGCAACGCCTGGATCGTACTCGCCTGCTTTACTGGTTGGGGTTGACCGTTCTGTTGGGCATGGGTTTCATCGGAATGGAACTCCATGAATTCATCCGCCTCGTAAACGCAGGGAATGGTCCTCAGCGCAGCGCCTTTCTGTCTGCTTTCTTCACTCTGGTGGGGACCCATGGACTGCACGTCACCGTCGGTCTGATCTGGATGACCAACATGATCCTGCAAATAGGATTCCGGGGAATCACTTTTCCAATCCAGTCACGCCTGATCCGCCTCAGCCTGTTCTGGCATTTTCTTGACCTGATCTGGATTGGTGTCTTTACCCTCGTTTATCTCATGGGAGTACGCTCTTGAAAACTTCCGCCGCCCATCACGGCTCCCTGCGCTCCTATCTTGGGGGATTTGCCTCCTCTCTGTTCCTGACCCTGGCCTCTTTCGGGCTGGTTCTCTATGGCCCCCCCCTGGAACCTTCGTTCCTGTTCGGAATGCTCGCGCTCCTGGCTATTCTCCAGATCATCGTGCAGATTTATTTTTTCCTGCATGTCGATACCTCCTCCGAACAACTCTGGCACCTTCTTCCCCTCCTCTATACCCTCCTCATCGTCATCCTGCTGGTGGGCGGCACGCTGTGGATCATGCATAACGCCAATCTGCACATGATGTCGGGGATGGACCCCTAGGGATGAACACCCTCGCGTTCAAAGTTTCCCCATCCAGCCGGGATCTCTTGTCCCTGATCAAACCAGGCATCGTGCTGGCCAACCTGGTTTCCGTAGCCGGGGGATTTGGTTTGGCCGCTCGAGGACAAGTCGCCTGGTCCCTGCTCGATGCCACTCTCTGGGGTGCTGCCCTGATCCTCAGCGCTGGCTGCGTCTTCAACAACCTCGTCGACCGGGATATCGACTCCTTCATGCAACGTACCCGACGGCGTCCTCTGGCGCAGGGGCGAATCACCCCCACTCAAGCCCTGGCCTGGGGCACCCTGTTGTTGGGTAGCGGTACCTGGGTGTTGGGATGCCATACCAACCTCCTGACCCTGGCCGTTTCTCTGACCGGCATTTTCGTCTACGTCGGTTTGTACAGCCTGTATTTCAAACGTCATTCCTGGCTGGGGGTCTGGGTCGGCAGCATCGCTGGCGCCATTCCTCCCTTGATGGGCTACACGGCGGTCACCCACCACTTGGGGCCGGGGGCCTGGTGCCTGTTTCTGATCTTCTTCCTGTGGCAAATTCCCCACGCTCATGCCATCGCTCTCCTGCACCTCGAAGATTATCGCCGGGCCGGACTCCGTCTCTTGCCCCTCACGCATGGGGAAAAAGTGGTGCGCCAACGCATGCCCTATTACATCGGGGCCTTCCTGCTGGCTTCCCTGCTGCCCTTTTTCTACGGGCTGTCTGGACCCACCTATCTGCTCGTAATGCTGACGGTGGGAGGAGGTTGGCTGGGACTCACCTGGAAAACCCGTCATCACCCCCACCTGAAATCCTGGGCTCGGGGTCATTTTCTGTTTTCGATTCTGGCCATCATGATCCTCAACTTCATGCTGGTGCTGGATTCGACCCCCCTGTTCCGGGGCTCTTGAGCATCATGCGCCCGGAACCGCCTTCCGGTGAGGAGTCCCGTCAAATCTGTCACAGAATGAAACACTTCTGCTGAAGTGTCAGGATTACCATGAGGGCCGCTCCCCCTATCGACAAGAGGTGTTCCATGGCAAAACGTGCTTCGACTCCGCCCCTTCCCCATGATCGACCCGGACTGGACAAAGTATCGCTCCAGCGCAGCATTTCCAACCACTTGCTCTTTACCGTCGGCAAGACCCGGGACAAAGCTTCTCCCCATGATTGGTTCATGGCCGTTGCTCATACCGTTCGCGACTGCATGACAGAAAACTGGATTCAAACCCAGGAGCGGTTTCACCAGCACGAAGGGAAACGGGTCTATTATCTCTCCCTCGAGTTTCTCCTCGGCCGGATGTTGGTCAATAGCCTCTACAATCTGGGGCTGCTCGACACCTGTCGGGAATCCCTGTCCGATCTGGGGGTGGACTTCGAATCGATCCGCGCCGTGGAAGAGGACGCGGGCTTGGGCAATGGGGGGTTGGGACGTCTGGCCGCCTGTTTCATGGATTCTCTGGCCACTCTGAACTATTCGGCCTGTGGTTATGGCATTCGCTATGAATATGGCATGTTCCATCAGGACATCGAAAATGGTGAGCAGATCGAGCGTCCGGACAGTTGGTTGCGTTTTGGCAACCCCTGGGAATTCCGCCGCCCCGAAGTGAGTTATGAAATTCACTTCGGCGGAACGGTCACCCATTACCGCGAAGAAGACGGTATCGCCCGCTATCATTGGGTAGACACCGAGGTCGTCCTCGCCCTGGCCTATGATATTCCCGTACCCGGACACGCCACCCCGACCACCAACAGTTTGCGCTTGTGGTCAGCCAAAGGTACCCATGAATTCGATCTGCGCTATTTCAATGAAGGCGATTACATGGAGGCCGTCGCCAACAAAAACGACTCCGAAAATCTTTCCATGGTCTTGTATCCCGATGATTCCAGCATGGAAGGGCGTATGTTGCGTCTCAAGCAACAATACTTTTTTGTCAGTGCCTCCCTGCAGGACATCGTGCAGCGTCATTTGAACCATCATCCAGACCTGAGCGGACTGGCTGACAAGGTAGCCATCCAACTCAACGATACCCACCCCAGTTTGTGCATCCCGGAACTGATGCGTCTGTTGCTGGACGTGCATCACTGGGATTGGGATTCGGCCTGGAGCCTCACGACCCGCCTGTTTTCCTATACCAACCACACCATCATGCCCGAAGCGCTGGAAACATGGAGCGTCGACTTGATGGAAAAGTTACTGCCTCGCCATCTGCAACTGGTTTACGAAATCAACCACCGCCTGCTCGAAGAGGTACGCCACCGTCACCCCGGCGACCCCAGTGTGCTGCAACGTCTTTCGCTCATCGATGAAACTGGCGGACGGCGTATTCGCATGGCCCATCTCTCCATCGTCGGAAGCCATCATGTCAACGGAGTCGCTCAATTACACACCCAGTTACTCAAGACCACAACCTTTGCCGAATTCGATGCCCTCTATCCGGGCAAGATTCTCAATGTCACCAATGGGATCACCCCACGGCGCTGGCTCAATGAAGCCAATTTCCGTCTTTCATCCCTGCTTTCGGAAACTCTGGGAGAAGCCTGGAAAAACGATCTGTCCAAACTTTCGGCTCTGTCCCACCGGGCCGACGATGAAACATTCCAGCGTCGTTTTCGCACGGTGAAACAAGCCAATAAGCAGGCCCTGGCTGCGTATCTGCTTCAGCGCCATGGCATGACACTCGATCCGGATACCCTGTTTGACGTACAAGTCAAACGAATTCACGAATACAAACGACAACTGCTCAATGTACTGGGGGTCATCACCCGCTATAACCGCTTGCGTTCGGGACAGGCTGATCACATGGTTCCCCGCACCGTCATCTTCAGCGGCAAGGCAGCCCCCGGCTACGCCGCAGCCAAGCGCATCATCGCCCTGATCCATGCCGTGGCCGAAGTCATCAATAACGACCCTCTGGTCCATGACCGGCTCAAGGTCGTCTTCATTCCCAACTACAACGTCACCATCGCCCTGCGTCTCATTCCTGCGGCCGAACTGTCGGAACAGATTTCCACCGCCGGTACCGAAGCCTCGGGAACGGGCAACATGAAACTGGCCCTCAATGGCGCGCTCACCCTGGGGACCCTGGACGGAGCCAATATCGAGATTGGACAAGCCGTAGGATGGGACAACTTCTTCGTGTTCGGTGAAACTGCCGAACAGATCGCCCAACTTCAAAAAAGCGGTTACCACCCGCAGGAATTAGTCCATACCCACGAGGAGTTGCGTCAGGTACTGGACATGATCGCCCAAGGATTTTTTTCGCCGGATCAGCCCAATCGCTTCGCCCCCATCGTGGAAGAACTCACCACCCGCGACCGCTTCTTCCTTCTGGCGGATTACGAAGCCTACATTGCTGCCCAGGAACGGGTGGATGATGTCTACCGCAATCCCACGGAATGGACGCGGCGTTCCATTCTCAATGTCGCCCACATGGGCGTTTTCTCCAGCGACCGGTGTATTCAGGAATATGCCAGGAATATCTGGCATCTGAACGACTGAACCATCACCCCGCCGAATCAGGCGGGATCGTGAAAGCGCTTTTTACGCGGAAGAGGCAGATGGGCGACGATGTCGGCCATCAACTCTCCCGAGTGACCTGATCCATAGATCTGGCTCCCGGCATAACTCTGTTGCAACTGGTAGGTCAGGGCCTGTGTCATGGCCTGAGGTTTCCAAGGGCTGTCGCGCACATTACTGGCACGTTCCCGCCCATTCTGACGCTCGCCCAGATTCACCACCGGCGTACCCAGAAAGGCGCATTCCCGAATCCCCACACTGGAATTACCGATCAAACAGCGCGCTTGACGCAACAGACGCAAGAACAGACGCCCCTCCAGATTGGTGATCATTCCCATGGGCGCATGAGGGTGATCGAGTCGAAAATCGGTCACCGCTCGGGAGGTGGCTTCCGATCCCGCATCGCTGTTGGGATTGAAGACCACAAAAGGCAAACCGCTGGCATTGACCACATGCAGGGTCATCATCATGTGACGATAACTGGACTCATGCTCCGTGGTATCCGCATGCTGCAGTACCATGATGAATTCGCTCTCGAGATCAAAATGATCCAGCCCCTCCTGTCCGACCAACGCCAGCGCCAGATCATCCAGAGAGATCTGGCAAGCCTCCCGTGCCAGATCGATGGAAGGACACCCGGTCACATAGATGCTGTCCGGGTGTTCCCCCATGCGCATGAGGCGCGCCGCCGCCTGGGCATTGGCCACCAGATGAATATCGGACAACTTGGTCACGGCATGTCGTACCCGCTCATCGATATTTCCTGTGATTTCTCCGCCTTGCACATGGATCAGAGGAATCCCCAAATAGGAAGTGGCCACCGCCGTACCCAGAGTTTCATAGCGGTCAGCGATGGTGATGACCCAATCCGGACGATGGGCCTCCAGATGGCGCGTCGTAAACAAAATGGTCTGTGCCGTAGTTTCTGCCATACGTCCAGGCTCATTCCCCAGAACCAGAGTCTCCCCTTCCGCTGCCACATGGAATCCGTCTTCACGGATCAGGTCGGCCACTCGACCATGCCGGTCCGAGAGTGCGGAACCGGAGCAAAGACAGCGTAAATCGACGCATTCCAATTGATTCAAGGCTTGCAAGGTGCTGCGGATACGGGAATAACTGGGACGAGCGGTGATGGCGACAAGGATTTTACGGGCAACAGACATCATTGATTTCCATGAGATGATCTTTGGGAAGGGCACGGGTCAGCACCTGACCGAGAAGATGAGGTAACTTTTCGTAACCCAATCCGCCTCCGGGTTTCTTGAACGCCAGATCCGGACGTGTCAAGGAATGTCCGGCCGGCAGGTTTCGGGTAGTCACCCAGGACCTGCCAAAAATGGCGGGATCAAAACCCAATCGTTCCAATTGCACCGACTTAGAAACGGGCGAGGTACGCATGCTCCACGCAAAGAGTGCACCGTCCACCAGTGCTTTGAGTCCAGAGGGCGTGAGTGAAGCCGGAACATCCGGTCCGAACATGCGTTCATGCAACGTGAGATGGACTTCCAGCAGTGAAGCACCCAGATAGGTCGCCACAATACCTGGAACAGGAGAGGCCGAATGGTCTGACAATCCGACCGGAAAGGAAGGCTCCGCTTCGAGCAAGGCTTCCAGCAGATTGAGGCCCACTTCCTGCGGGGGCGTGGGATAACGACTGGTACAGTGCATCAACGCCACAGGTGAACCATGGTCCTGAAATTCCTGCGCCAATGCCAGTAAATGTTCGGGCGCCATCAAGCCACTGGAGAGCAGGAGAGGTTTGCCGGTACGTCCCACCCATTCCAGTAATTCCGGGTTATGGACCTCGCCAGAGGCGATTTTCCAGGCGACCATGCCCAGAGCATCGAGCCATTCACAGGCACGAACGGAAAAGGGACTACTCAAAAACACCAGGCCATGACGTTCCGCATGATGTTTGAGAATCTTCCACTGCTCGAGCGTAAATTCCATACGCTGCCAGTATTCATAACGGGAATGATCCTGTTGACTGAACGGAACGCGCCAAGGTTCGTGTATCGTACTTTCTTCTGCTGCCAAATGAGTTTGAAATTTGACGGCCTGCACTCCACACTCAGCGGCTACTTCGATAAAAGCCATGGCCTGCCCCAAACTGCCTTCATGACTTTGAGCGACCTCGGCGATGACAAACGGGGGATGATCCGGACCAATGTCATAATCGGAAATTCTCATGAACGGATCCTGTATGAGTGGTAATTTGTACCAGTCAATTATACCAACGGGTACCCTTACGATTGTAACAAATGGTTCTTCCCGGTTGAGGTTCTTTCGGGAAAAATGGAACATCATGAACCCTTGGTCTTAAGTCAGAATTAGACTTCCCAAGACGAGACGGTTACAGTACGCAAGAAGATCTCCGCCTATAATGCTTCCTTACCTTCATTGACCGACCTTACCGTGACCTTGATGCCTGCACAGCCCCCCACCCTTTCAGGCTCTCTCTGGATGTTGGTAGCGGGCCTGAACTTCGCTCTGATGGGCGTCTTTGTCAAGTGGGGCGCTCAGGATTTCAGCGCTTCGGAACTGGTGTTCTATCGTTCGCTGTTTGGCATGCTGTTCCTGCTGATCGTGGCTCGCCAGCCCCTCGGGGCCTATGCCACAGTACATTGGCTGCGCCATCTGGGACGCAGTTTGTCCGGACTGATTTCTCTCTGGCTGTATTTCCTGGCCTTGGCCCATTTGCCCCTGGCCACTGCCGTCACCCTCAACTATACCTCTCCCCTCTTTCTGGCGGCCATTCTGCGCTTCACCCACCCGCACGATTCCCGCCCTGGATTGCTGGGTCTTCTGGGACTGGGATTCGGTGGCGTGATACTGTTGTTGCAACCCCATCTGACGCCACAACAGTGGAGTTATGCGGGAATTGGTCTTCTATCGGGCATGGGTGCGGGACTCTCCTACGCCCAGATTCGCAGCATGGCCCATCTGGGTGAACCGGACTGGCGGGTGGTGTTTTATTTCACCACCCTCTCCACCGTGGTCACTGGTCTGGCCCTGCCCTTTCAACCGGCCCATGCCTGGTCCCTTCATTCCCTGGGCATCCTGGCCGGACTGGGGCTGTTTGCCACACTCGGACAACTGACCATGACGCGCGCCTACCGCACCGGAGTAACCCTGGTAGTGGCCAATCTGGCTTATGGCACCATCGTCTTCTCCACTCTGCTGGGGATGGTTTTTTTTACCGAACATCCCGCCCCGACAACCTGGCTCGGGATTGGGGTCGTCATTCTGGCTGGGGTAGGATCGAGCCTCTGGCGCTCGTCACTGCCCGCCAGATCCCTTCCAGCAGTTGCAGAGGGGTCGGGGGACACCCCCCCACCACCACGTCCACTGGAATGACCTGACTGACCCCACCCAGACAGGCATAAGATTTGCCAAACACCCCTCCATCACGCCCGCAGTCCCCTACCGCCACCACCCAGCGGGGTTCCGGTAGCGCCGCGTAGGTACGGCGCAGGGCCTCCTCCATGTGACGGGAGACGGGGCCGGTCACCAACAGCAGATCGGCATGGCGCGGACTGGCAGAAAAGCGCAGGCCCAGCCCTGTCAAGTTGTACTGAGGCGCATTGAGCGCATGGATTTCCAATTCACACCCATTGCACGACCCTGCATCCACATGCCGAATCACCAATGCCCGTCCAAAGCGCCGCCACAAAGCCTGTTGCCAGGTTTCCAGGTCGGCCTGCGGCCAGGAAAAAGATTCACTGCGCACTCCATGGCGTAAAATCTCGTTCAAAATATTGGCCATCATCCATCCTGCCCGCTGTAACTCAAGTTGAAGGACTTGTTGATCAAAGGAAAATCCGGCACGATGTTGCCCTGCACCGCATGTTCCAGAATGGGCCAGTTACTCATCGATACGTCTTCCGGGTGCCAGCGCCGTACTTGTCCCTGCGCCCCCAGTTCCAGAGCCACGAATACCTCGCCGCGCCATCCCTCCACCCAACCCACCCCGACCCCTGCACGCAGTGGGGGAAAGGCGTCCCAAAGGCTCGGTCCGGACGGCAAATGCTCGATGAAATAACGGATCAGGCGCAAGGATTCAAAAACCTCATCGAAGCGCACGGCTACCCTTGCGGCCACATCGCCCTGAGCGCGGGTCGCCATGCGTACTTCAGCCTGCGCATAAGGTACCGTGGGACAGGACACGCGCAGATCCCAAGCCTGGGCCGAAGCCCGTCCCGCCAGCCCCACCAGACCCAGGCGGGCAGCCAACTCCGGGGTCACCCGCCCCGTGTTCAAATAGCGGTCCTGCACCCCCGCGTGCTCCTGCAAGAGATCCTGCAAACGATGAACTTCCCGCTCCAGAGTCGCACATTCCGCCTGCAGGGATTGACAGTCTCTGACCGTCAATCCTTGGGCCACGCCTCCCAACAGAATCTGGTCATACAGATAACGATGCCCCACCAGACTTTCGTGGGTACGCAAAGCGGTTTCCTTGAGCGCCCAGAACAGGGAAAAACCGGCACTCAACCCCACGTCGTTGCATAGATATCCCAAATCTCCCAAATGATTGACCAGACGCTCCCGCTCCAGCCAAAGGGCGCGCAGCCACTCGGCCCGTTCCGGAACCTGCCGTCCCAGAATGGATTCCACCGCTTGCGCCGTCGCCCAAGCACCAGCCACCGTACTGTCGCCGGATACCCTGCCGGCCAGGTGGATCAACTCGGTGGGCGCAAGGGATTCAGCCCGTTTTTCGATCCCCTTGTGGGTATACCCCAGTTGAGTATCGAGACGCAGTACCCGTTCTCCCACCACGGAAAAACGAAAATGCCCAGGCTCGATGATGCCGGCATGCACCGGTCCCACGGGAATCTCGTGCACCCCTTGCCCGCTCACCGTAACAAAGGGATAAGGTTCCTGTTCCAAAAGTGGGTAAGCCTGTCCATCTTCTCCTTTCCGCAAAGGGAAACGGTCGACGGGCCAAGCGCCGTGGCGCAGCCAGGGACGCCCCTCTGCGGCACCCTGGGCAAGCAGGCCCAGCAGATCATGGGTAGCGCGTTGCAGACGATTGGCATTGGCAAACACATCGTCCAGTGCCGGATAGCTGGGGTCATGGGGGGGAAGAGGTACACGCAACCAGCGCAGTCCTCCCTGTACCGCCAGGGCCAGATGCAGGTCAAAATTTTCTTCGCCTTCATCACTACCCCATAGGGAAACCAGGCGCGCTCCGCGTTCCTTTTGTGTCAGACAGAGAGTCCGCAGATCCTCCCGGGATACCGTTTCCTGCCAGGCTGGCACGACGCCAGACAAGGTCCGTACGAGGGGCATCGAGGTCGTCATGGTCCTAACCCAGCAACGCGGCCGCCTGACGATACCAGATCGCCAAAGCCGGGGGCAGATAAAGACCCAGGATCAAGACCAGGGTCAAATGCAGGAATACCGGCAGGATGGCCGGAGGATGGGGCAGGCGCTGTCCGGTTGCCGGACCGAAAACCATGGGTTGAACCTTGCCAAAAATCGCCGCAAAGGCCACTCCCAAGGCCCCCAGCAAAATGGGGGTGGCCCAGGGTTGCTCATGCATGGCCGTGGTCAGGATCAGAAATTCGCTGGCAAAGACGCCGAAAGGGGGCATGCCAAGGATGGCCAGCGCACCCAGCAACAACCCCCAACCGATGGTGGGACTGGTACGGATCAAGCCCCGAATCTGCGCCATGAGTTGTGTCCCGCTTTTCTGGCTGGCATGTCCCACCGCAAAAAAAATGGCGGATTTGGTGAGGGAATGCATCGTCATGTGCAGCAGTCCGGCAAAATTGGCCACCGCGCCTCCCATCCCGAAGGCAAACGTCATCAACCCCATGTGCTCGATGGAAGAATAAGCAAAAAGGCGCTTGATGTCCTTCTGTCGCATCAGGAAAAGTGCTGCCACGGCCACGCTGAAAACTCCAAAACCCATCATCAGATGCCCGGCAAAAGGTTGGTGCAGCGCTCCATCCACCAGTACTTTGGTGCGTAATACCGCATACAGGGCCACATTGAGCAACAAACCGGACAGTACGGCCGAAATGGGCGTTGGACCTTCGGCATGAGCATCAGGTAGCCAGTTATGGAGTGGGGCAAGTCCCACCTTGGTACCATACCCAACCAGCAAAAATACGAAGGCCAAAGAAACGATGGTGGGCTCCAGTTGTCCCTTGACCTGAGCCAGATGGGTCCAGAGCAAGGCATTCCCCCCTTCTCCCAGAACTTTTTCCGCCGCAAAATAGAGCAATATGGTGCCAAAGAGGGCTTGGGCGATACCGACCCCGCACAGAATAAAATATTTCCAAGCCGCTTCCAGACTGGCTGGAGTTCGATACAAAGACACCAACAATACCGTGGTCAAGGTCGCCGCCTCCATAGCCACCCACAGCAGTCCCAGATTATTGGTGGTCAATGCCACCAATAACGTAAACAGGAAGGCCTGGTACATGCCGTGATAAAGGCGCAAACGACTCGCCGATAGGCGCCCATGCTGCACTTCATTCCGCACGTAGGGGCGTGAGAACCATGCCGTCGTCGTGCCCACAAAAGCCGTCAACCCCACCAGAAAGACATTGAAAGGGTCGACCACAAACTGTTCATCCCAAGCACTCACCCGGCCCTCCTGCAGCACCCGCGCCGCCAGGAACCCTGCAGCCCCCAGCGTGGCAATGCTGACCAGTAGATTGACCAGCGGTGCCTGCGCCCGCTGACCCGTTGCGCCCAACCAAAGCCCTCCCAACAACGGAAAACTCAACAGTACCCAAATCTCCATGTCATTCTTCCTTGAGTTTTTCCATGTGCCGAATATCCAGACTGTCGAAGGTTTCACGAATTTGAAAAAAGAAGATCCCAAAAATAAACATTCCCACCAGCACGTCGAGGGCTACCCCCAGTTCCACCACCATGGGCATGCCATAAGTGGCTGAGGTGGCCGCCAGGAACAGGCCATTTTCCAGGGCCAGAAAACCAATTACCTGGGGCACCGCCTTGCGTCGCGTGATCATCATCATGAAGGACAGCAACACGCTGGCCAGGGCAATGCCCAGGGTATTGCGCAGGATGGTGCTGGAAAAGTGCGCGATGGGCAAAGCCAGATTGAAGGAGAAAACCACCAGACCAATCCCGACCAGCATCGTGGTGGGAATGTTGATCAAGGTTTCCACATCCCATACCACGTCGAGACGGCGAATCAGGCGATGCAACAGCAGAGGAAGGATCAGGACCTTGATGATCAGGGTCAAGACCGCCGAATAATACAAATGGGGTTGATGTGTCAGCCAGGCACTATCCGCAATGGACAAGGTCAGGATCAAACCTTGCCAGGCAAAGAGGTGGATCAAGGTTAGAATGCGACGCTGGGACAGCATGGCAAAGGCAATCAGAAGCAACAACGATGCAAACAGATCGAGTAGTTGCTGTGCGAAGGGCGCCGGGTTCCAGTGACTCATTCTCACGAACCCAGCAGGTAATGCAACAGAATGGCCAATACCGCCAACAGAAAAGCCGTTCCCAGATATTCCGGGACGCGAAATAAACGCTGTTTGGCCGAAATGGTTTCCAGCACGGCCAAGCCCGCGCCCATCACCGTCAATTTCAGCAGAAACAGGATCAATGCCCTCAGGATCTCCCATCCCTGCAGACTGTCCGTCAGACCAAAGGGCAGGAACAGGGCAAAACCAAGGCTGAAATAGATCAGCAGTTTCAGGGCATTGGCCCATTCGATGAGGGCCAGATGACGCCCCGAATATTCCAGGATCATGGCTTCATGGATCATCGTCAACTCCAGATGCGTCTCCGGGTTGTCCACCGGGATCCGTCCATTCTCTGCCAGTAGCACCATCAGGAAAGCAACCCCGGCAAAAGCCAGACTGGGATAGAGGTAAAATCCGCGCGCAGCAAATCCGGTCACCATAAAACGCAGGGAGGTACTGGCATTGAGGGACGCGACGGTAAAAAAGACCATGAGGAGTGCCGGCTCTGCCAGAAAGGACACCAACATTTCACGACGCGCCCCCAGCGAGCCGAAAGCCGTCCCCACATCCATGGCCGCCAGTGCCAGAAATACCCTGGCCAGGGACAGCAACCCCACCAGAGCGATCACGTCCACCGCGCCGGCCAAGGGGAGATCGGTGATAACCATGGGAATCAAACTGGCGGTCAATCCCATACACCCGAACAGAAGATAAGGAGTCACGCGCAATAGAGGAGAGGCCGTTTCCGCAATCACCACTTCTTTGTGAAACAACTTGAATAACTGTCGATAAGGCTGTATCAAGGGAGGAGCCTGTCTGTTTTGCAACCAGGCCCGCCAGATCCCTACCCAGCCCATCAGCAGCGGCGCCAGCAGAATACCCAGAATTTCTTGCCCTCCCTGGAGCAACCAGTTTACCAGTGTCATGGCCGGGTCCCCGTCACGAGTGCCAACAAGGCCAGCAGGGTAGTAAAACTGAACAGCAGATAGTTGGAGATGCGCCCTTGTTGCAACACCCCCACCACTTTCACCAAGCGGGCCACGCCCCGCACCAGCGGCAGATAGCAGAGGGCCCAAAGAGGGTCGCGCACCTCGCTGTGGTAGTGCGGATGAGGATCGAAGGGGCTGGGAATCTCTCGTGACAAACCAAAGAAAGACTCAAAAATCTGCTTGATCGGTTGACCGAACCCATCGGCACTGTCCTGCATGCGCGCAGTCTGGAAAGGATAGCCGCAGTCCCAGGCCGGTGCTCGACGCCAACGGCCATGGAAAAATCGGCGCACCCCCAGAAAGGTCAATCCCACACTCACCATGATGACGGCAAACAGGATCAGCGGACTGTAACTCGCCCGGCTGGCCGCAACCGGGGTGACCCATAACCAACCGTGTCGGGCAGCACTGGCGCCCAATCCCTGTCCCACCAGCGCATGGGTCACCGTATCCAGTTGCAGGATGACCGAACTGGGAAACAGCCCCAACAGCACACACCCCAAGGCCATCCACCCCATCCCGAAACGCTCCCAAAGACCGATATCGTGTACCTCGCCAAGCACCAGACCCCGCGCCTGCCCCAAAAAAACGATACCGTAAAACTTGACCATGGCAAAACCTGCCAGGGCCCCGACCAATGCCAGCACTGCAGCCCCCAAGGGCAATACCATATTGAGCCAGGGTTGCGGCAGGTCCGGACGCAGCAAGTAGGCTTGCAACAACAGCCATTCCGAGACGAAGCCGTTGAAAGGCGGCAATCCGGCCAGTGACAGGATGCCTATCAAACTCAATCCCGCCACCCAGGGCATGACACGGATCAGCCCCCCCAATTTGGCCATGTTCCGTTCCGTCGTGGCATGCAATACCGATCCTGCGCCCAAAAACAACAATCCCTTGAAAAAAGCATGGTTGAGGGCGTGATACAACACCGCTGCCAGGGCCAGGGCAGCCACCGTTTCTTGCCCGGCCCCATGGAACAGCAAAGTCAAACCCAACCCACTCAGAATCAGCCCCATGTTTTCCACGGAAGACCAGGCCAACAGACGCTTGATATCGGATTGGACGGCAGCAAAGAGCACGCCGAAGAGTGCCGTCAAGGAACCCAATCCCACCAGGAGCGCGCCCCACCACCACAAGGGCTGTCCGAGCAGATCGAAAAGTACCCGCAGCAAGCCGTACAGGGCCATTTTGAGCATGATCCCGCTCATCAGCGCCGACACTGGAGAAGGCGCTGCGGGATGGGCTTCGGGCAACCAGGAGTGGAGGGGCAGCAGGCCTGCCTTGGCGCCAAACCCGATCAGCGCCAGAAGAAACGTCATGCTCGACCAGAAACCCGTCAAGGAATGGTGCCGGAGTGTGGCAAAAGCATAATCGCCGCCTGCGCCGCTTTGTAACAGGCCAAAACACAACAGCAAGGCGATGGCGCCCAGATGCGCCATCAAGAGATATAGAAAACCTGCCTCGCGAATCGCCGGGATCTCATGGTCAGTAGTCACCAGAAAATAGGAGGAAAGCGCCATGCCTTCCCAGGCTACCATGAAGAAATAGGCATCATCCGCCACCAGAACCATCCCCATGCTGGCGAGAAAAAGCGCATAGAGCAAGATCAGGCGCTGAAAATCCCCTGCTCGAGTTTCTGCCATGTGTCGAAAATACCCCGTCGCATAAGCACTGATCCCACTGCCTGCCAGACCCAACAGGGTCAGAAAAAATGCCGACAGAACGTCGAGCCGCAGATGAAACGGCATGCCCGGCAAACCCATGGGCAAGACCAAAGTCTGTGCGCCTCCCTGCAAGGCCCAAAGCCCCGCCCCCGCCATCAGGACGGATAACCCCGTGATCAGAGGAAACAGCAGACACCGCCCCCAGCGGGCGGGCACCACCAGTCCCAACAGTCCCAGCCCGCCCCACCCTATCAGGATCAGACCAACGAGATCGAGAGGCCGCAAGGACATGAGGGTCAGTCCTGCGACAGGCGGCTGCGCGGCATGCGTGCCATTTGGTCGGGGGAACCCCGGCTGTGAATGAATTCCCGGATCATCTGACGCACCACCTGAGAGGGAGTCAGATCATGCAAACGACAGATCTCCTCAAAAATTTCTTTCTTGACGGGATCGATGAGGATGCTCAAACGAGCCGTACGATTTTCCATGGATTTTGTAAATTAAATTTGTTTTTAATAATATTTGATTGTAACAGAAAACCCTTCCCGGTACCCCCTGTACTGTGGCAACCTTACTCCCGTTCCTGACTGACCGTCAAATACGAACCCCCCCACTGGATTACAATGGCAGCGATAGAAAATATTGGAGAGGGGTTTCAACCATGAAATTGAACGATCGGATCATTCTGATCACTGGCGCCAGTTCCGGACTGGGACGTCATGCCGCACGCGCACTGGCGGCCGCGGGGGCCACCACGGTCCTGCTTGGCCGAAATGAATCCCGCCTCGATGGGGTATACGACGATATCGTCGCCGCCGGACACCCCCAACCGGTAATTCTTCCCTTCGACCTGGCCAAGGCCGACGATGCTCGCTTCGACGCCCTGGCGGCCACCTTGGAACAGGCCTTTGGCAGACTCGATGGAATTTTGCACAGTGCCAGTCAATTCGTAAAGTTAAGCAAACTTTCCCAGCAAAGACTGAATCATTGGGAAAAGGCTTTCACCACCAATCTGTTCGCGCCCTTCGCGCTCACGCGCGCCTGTCTGCCTCTGCTGGAAGCGGCGCCGGATGGTGCAGTTCTGTTTACCGCCGAACAGCATGGCTTGTCCCCGGAGATTTATTGGGGCGGATTTGGCTTGAGCCAGGCCAGCCTGATCGCTTTGGCGCGACTCTTTGCCGAGGAGCACCGGGATGACCCCAACCTGCGCTTCAATGTCCTGATTCCAGGCCCCATCGCATCCCCGATGCGCCACCGCACCCATCCCGGCGAATTGCCGGAATGTCTGCCGAACATTTCATCCCTCATGCCCCATTACCAATACTGGTTGGGTCCGGACAGTCGCGGACGAAGCGGCGAAATCATCCGGTGCGAGAGTGACTACGATCCCTCCCGAAAAGCCTGAACCGCTTCTTCTACCCGTTCCACCGCAATGAGACGAATCCCGTCCGGTACCTGCCGTGGGACATTGGCGCGCGCCATCAGAGCCACCGCAAAGCCCAATTTTGCAGCTTCCCGCAAGCGCTCCAGGCCACGCTGAACGGGTCGCACCTCCCCCGCCAGCCCCACTTCACCAAACACCACCCAGCCCGGAGGCAGGGGTCGGCTGCGCAAACTGGAGACGATGGCCAGCAAGATGGCCAGATCTGCGGCAGGTTCGCCGATGCGCACCCCGGCTACCGCATTGACAAAAACATCCTGATCCCCACAGGACACCCCGGCATGGCGATGCAGCACCGCCAGAAGCAGAGCCAGTCGGTTTTGCTCCAACCCCACCGTGAGTCGGCGAGGAATGCCCAGTCGGCTTTCATCCAGTAGCGCCTGAATCTCCACCACCAGGGGGCGTGTGCCTTCCAGGGTCACCGTGGCGCAAGAACCGGGCACCGGTTGGGCATGACGGGACATGAACAGGGCGGAGGGATTGCTGACTTCGCGCAAACCCGTCTCGGTCATCCCAAAGACCCCCAACTCATTCACCGCCCCGAAACGGTTCTTGATCGCGCGAATCAAACGGTAACTGGAACTGCCATCGCCCTCGAAATACAGCACCGTGTCCACCATATGCTCGAGGATGCGTGGGCCGGCCAGGGTGCCCTCCTTGGTGACATGCCCCACCAGGATCATGACCGGGCCGCCACTCTTGGCCAGGCGGGTCAGTTGGGCCGCACAGTCGCGCACCTGGGACACCGAACCCGGCGCGGCATCCAGCGCATCACTGTACATGGTCTGTATGGAGTCGATGACCACCAGTTGCGGCTGACGCTGCCGAATCACCGCTTCCACTGCCTGCAGGTGCGTTTCGGCCAACAGGTCCACCGCAGCCCCCGACAGGTGCAGACGACGCGCACGCTCTGCCACCTGTTCTGCGGATTCTTCCCCGGTCACATACAGCACGCCGTGCTGTTTTCCTACCTGAGCCAGGGATTGCAACAAGAGGGTGGACTTGCCGATCCCCGGATCCCCGCCCAGCAACACCACCCCCCCCGGCACAAACCCGCCGCCCAGAACCCGATCGAATTCCGGGAGTCCAGAAGACAAACGCTGCAGGGATTCGGCCTTGACCTGATGGAGGGGCTGAACAACGGAAGGAGGCGTCAGGGAAGAGCGCTGTGCCCCCCCCTTTCCTTCTCCGGTCCGAAACTCGGCCAAGGCATTCCAGGCCTGACAATGGGGGCATTGACCCTGCCAGCGCGGGGATTCCCCGCCGCATTCCCGACAGACGAAGACACTTTTGGCGCGGGCCATTGCCAGCTCAGAACGGGCGGCCCGAGTACGTCTGGGCGAAGTTTTCGAAGCGGGTGTAATGATTCAGGAAGGTCAGACGCACCGTCCCGATGGGACCATTGCGTTGCTTGCCGATGATGACTTCCGCCGATCCCTTGTCCGGGCTGTTCTCGTTGTAGACCTCATCCCGATAGATGAACAGGATCACATCGGCATCCTGCTCGATGGCGCCGGATTCGCGCAGGTCTGACATGACCGGACGCTTGTTGGGTCGCTGTTCCAGACTGCGATTCAACTGCGACAGCGCAATCACCGGAACCTTGAGTTCCTTGGCCAGGGCTTTGAGGGAGCGGGATATTTCCGAAATTTCCGTGGCGCGATTCTCCCCCGCCCCCGAACTGGACATCAATTGCAGGTAATCGATGACCAACAACCCCAATCCTCCATATTGACGGTGCAAGCGGCGTGCCCTTGCCCGCAGATCCAGGGGATTCAACGCGGCGGATTCGTCAATTTCCAGAGGCGCCTGACTCAAATCCCCCAGGGCCCGTGTCAAACGACTGAAATCCTCGGGTTGCATGCGCCCGGTACGCAAACTTTGCTGATCGATGCGCCCATGCAGGCTCAACAAACGCAGGGCCAACTGTCCTGCCGACATTTCCATACTGAAAATCCCCACGGGCAATTTGGGGCCCAGGGCAACATGCGCTGCCATGTTCAGTGCCAGGGCAGTTTTCCCCATGGAGGGACGTCCGGCGATGATAACCAGATCCCCGGCCTGCAAACCGGCTGTCATTTTATCCAGATCCACAAACCCCGTAGGAACCCCGGTCACCGGGTCATGGTTCCCTGCCCGATAGAGTTCATCGATACGGGTGACGGTTTCTGCCAGAGAGGTGCTCAGGGGGCGAAACCCCTGAGCGCCTCGGGAACCGTGTTCGGCAATATGGAAGATTCTGGCTTCGGCTTCATCCAGCAGGGCACGAGCGGAGCGTCCCGTAGGGGTAAAAGCACTTTCGGTGATTTCTGTCCCCGCCTGCACCAGACTACGCATCAAGGCACGTTCCCGCACGATTTCGGCATAGCGTCGAATATTGGCGGCACTGGGCGTATTCTGGGCCATGGCCGCCAGATAGGCCATGCCGCCCACGCCTTCCAGTTCCTGGCGTTGGCCCAGCAAGTCGGACAGTGTCAACAGATCCGCAGGTCGATTCTGCTCCAGTAGCAGCAGAATGGCACGGTAAATGCGCCGATGGTCCTCGCGATAAAAATCGGAATCGGCGATCAAATCGCCGATCTTGTCCCACGCCTGATTATCCAGAAGCAGCCCGCCCAACACTGCCTGCTCCGCCTCGATGCTATGAGGCGGAACCCGCAGGGAATCGAGCACGCTGTCCATGAATGGAGAATTACTCGGCCACGACCACCACCGTAATGTCCGCTGTCACATCGCTGTGCAGGGCCAAAACAACGGCATGATCCCCGATCATCTTGAGAGGACCATTGGGTAACCGAACTTCCGACTTATGGGTGTCAAAGCCTTGAGCCTGCAGGGCAGTGGCAATGTCCTGATTGGTGACGGAACCAAACAGACGTCCATCGACCCCGGCTTTCTGGGTGATCTGCACCCGCAGTCCGGTCATTTTTTCAACTCGGGCCTGGGCCTGGGCCAACAATTCGGTCTGTACCCTTTCCAGTTCCGCACGGCGTGCCTCGAAGGCTTCCTTGTTATGGGTCGTGGCGCGCTTGGCCTTGCCCGTGGGGATCAGAAAATTACGTGCATAGCCTTCCTTGACCTTGACGATATCGCCCAGTTGGCCGAGGTTGACCACTTTTTCCATGAGGATGATTTCCATTATCTTTCCTCTCCTTAATGCAGGTCAGTGTAGGGCATCAGGGCCAGGA
>WJXM01000020.1 GCA_019456405.1 Ferrovum sp.
TATTATCCCAATGCCATTCGCGATCCAACTGGCTGAAAGTTGGAACCGGGCGCGAATTTATCAAGCCTCGCGATGATCAAGCCGTCAACCCATCATCCAACCTGAAAATCAGACCATCAAATCCGTTGATCACACTCACCAGATTGTGAACATAGGCATTGTAGAGTGCCGTGGAAAACATCCTGCTGGCCGTCACCCCGTAGCCTTTCAGGTATTGTGACACGGTTGCCTCAGACAAGTGACTCCCGTACTTCTGCCCTGGGAACAGGTACTCGTTGTGGTCTGTGGTTTCGAGGGTTGCCAGCGCATTTCTCTCGTTCATGTACCGATCAAACAATTCGCTGACATGGACTTCCAGACTGATTTCTGTTCGTCCGAACAATAGCCTGTACCGTCCATCCCTTCCACGGGAAATGTCTGACAGTTGAATCCCAACGATTTTTCTGGCGGTTTGCGCGTACAGGATCATCAAGAGACAGATCAGAGATTCCTTCACTTTTCCGGGTTCCGGATTCAGCCAGCCACGAACCAACTCTTCATACCGCACGGTGGGGATGAAGCTGTTTTCCGCCAAGTTCCTTGTCACCGATTCCATTTTGACTTTCTTGAACATCTTTTCGTTGCCGTTGATGTACCGGATAAATGCTCGAATAGCCGCCGAGTAGCCCTTGTGCGTCAACAAAAAACGCTCAAGATGGTGTTGCTGGATTCCCTGCAAGGATTTCACCCCTTGGGTGGTATCCAGATCCTTCAGAAAAGTCTTGGCTGCCAGCAGGCTGGCCGTTACCGTCCGCTGGGTGAACCGCGCTCTCTTGCCCCGCCATCCCCGGTCCTCGTACCTGATCCTGATCGAGTCCAGATGGTTCCTGAACCGGTCCATCAACGACTCATACCAGCAACCATGAACCATTTCCATCATGAAGGCTTGCCTCTGTAACTGACCCGCATTTTCCAGTTCCGCCTGCTGGATTTCAGGGATGATCCCTGCCTTCACCAAATATCCATAGGGGATGGCCTGAACCCGAAGCCCCTCCACTCCAAATGCCTCCATGATTCCTGTGGCCGTAATTTTTGACGGATCGGGAAACATGGCGTCCAGTTTGGCAAAGAAAATAAAGTACCGCTCCAGGCTCGCGCTGGCAACCTTGTTGGGTGCCTGGTGTTCGATCAGTTCTTCATAGAACCCCTTGAAGGCATCTTTCACCCAGAGGTGAGTCAGCATCGTCAATGCGCTCCTGAAACGCTTGTAAGCCAGATTTTTGAAGTAACAGACCGTGCAGACAGTCTTGCTGTGGGGCTTCCCTTCTTTTCCACAGGTCCCGCACACAAATGGGCTATCACCGCGCTCCAGACAACGCTGACACACCACACGGCCATCTGACAGGGTTCCCGCCGGTCGTCGATGTTTTCCACATACCTTGCAGTTGACCATCCCCTTGCTTCTGCATCGGTCACAAACGGGCTCGTCGAAACCGCGTTTTTTGTCGCGTGCCAACCGGAGGCTTTGTTGTCCACAAACGGGACAGCCCTTTGGCTCACGGTAATGGAGGGAACAAGGCCAGCAAAGAGCGCCATTTTCAACGGTGTAACTCGCCCTGGGTAATGGTTTCTGGCAGCGGAGACACTTCCGGCCCTTGATGGCGCAGGGACGACAGAGTGCCTTGCCGGAATTATCCCGGTATTTGGTGCGCCCACCGCAAGTACCACAAGGCTGGTATTTTGCGTCTGCCGGTTTTGTGACCATACCCATTGGGCAAACCTACTTGCGCGGAGGAATGGGGAACGGGGTTATTTTGGGTCCGGTGAGGTCACCACTCTCGTCTTCACTATCCGGCACCCTGCGAATCCGCTTCTTTTGGGGTTGTTCCAACTTTTCCACCACGAATGCTGGTTGGCCATCATCCCCCTGATCCTGCTCAATCGGATCGAGTCGCAACAGGTCGGTGACTTCACAGCGCAGGATAGCCAACAGGTGATCCAGCAGATCGGTGCTGATCCGCTCCGGCCTTTCCCGGATGATCCGGGTCAGTTGAGAACTGGTAATCTCGTACCCGTAGGATTCCAGTCGGCGCTTCAGTTCGGTGGCCGTGGTGATGTTCCGCTCGGCCAGCATGACCCGTAGCCTCCAGGACAATCGTTTCTTGAGTTTTGCTTCCATAGTCCCCCTCACTTCGATTTAATGCGGTCAATCTGACTTGCGATGACCCTGCTGATTTCCTCACTGACCATCTCATCGTCGACATGCATATACCCTTGGGTGGTTGCCAAATAGACATGGCCATGCTTCCGCCGAACTGCTTCAAGACTGAACCTGCGCGATTCATGGGTGACTGATGAATGCCTCATGCTGTGGGGCGTCAAATTCTTTTCGAATAACCCGGCGAGTTCCAGACCATGTTTGAATCTGGCCTCAAGGGAACTCACTACCAGCCGCTTTCCCCGTTCTGACAGGAAAAGGGCCTGTTCATTGGCATCGGCCCCCAGCAAGAACTTTGGACGCACCGATTTGATGTACCAGTCGAGCAACGGTGGGAGAAGGTGATGGGTAACGGGAACTGACCGGAATTTCTTGCCGCTACCCCGTGAACCCTTGCCCCACACAGATACAAACCCGTAATGACCGAACTCCGGAAACTCCGGGTTGGGTGAAAACGAAGTGATATCCAGAGCCAACGCCTCTGAAATTCGCAACCCACAGGCGTAGAGAAGAAAGAACAGCGCCTTGTCCCGCTGCAAGGGGCGTAAATCCTTGGCACGAAACTTTGCGGCCTCCTGTATGGCACGGTCGTATGCCTCAAAGAACAGGGTAATTTCGTCATGGGTGAAGGAACCACGCTCGACAGAGAGTTCGCGCTCATGCACATGCGGGATGCAGTTCTCGGAGGTACATATTTGCCGGAGATCGATCCCGTATTGCCGCCGAACCTCGTTCTTGAACTTTACATTGTCAACAATGTAAGCAAGAAAATTGCGGATCGCGGACTGGTACTTACGCTGGGTGGCCACCGCCAGATCACGCTGAACACCGATGACCTCACACCAACGGTCAAAGTCATCCTCGGACCAGTACCACGGGGCACTACCCACGAATGCGGTCATTTCACGGACAACCGTAATGTCACCCATGACCGATTTTACTTTTTGCCGGAGCGATCCCGTCCGTCGCGTTGCCCACTTGTCCAGCATCTCCGAAAACAAGGCCTCGTCATTCTCTGGCAAGAGGTTTGCCGGAGCAACCTGCTGTGAGGCGGACAAGTAATGTATTTTGGCTCGGGTCATTTTGTAAATATACGCAACGGACTAAAGTGGTAATTCCAATATTGTGGGTGAGTTTTATTCATCTATGACTGCTATCATACATGATGAATGAATCGGATGCAACTATGGTGAATAAATAGTTTTTGTTGTACGGGGGATGCAAGAACTGGCTATGTTGTTGAACAATCACAGGATTACCAGTGGGTACTATAACTCGAATATCACCTTGGTCGATGAAAATAAGATTATATGGGTGAGTTTGATTCAACATCATAAACCTTAATATGATAGTATATTCAGTGTGTTATGAGATTACCAGCCAACACTGTAACCAATACTGTCAATATTAGAACTAACCTAACTCATCCAGGTGCAATGTCCCCCCATGAGCCAGGGAAACTTCCCCAGGATGGAGGTGAGTCCCGTGTCCTCCCCCCATCAACGCAGCCGTCGTCACGGAATGATGGGGATGACGGAAGGGACGGACGCGCCAAAGAGAGGGATCGACGGTTTCACGATGTGCGGCCCGAATGGCGGCCAGTGCTAATGCTTCTGTTTCTGTCATGGGGGTACAAATGCCCGGCAGACAACGTGCCAATAGAGATTTCCCGACTCCCGGAGGCCCCACCAATAACAGGTGGTGACGCCCTCCTGCGGCAATTTCCAACACTCTTTTTGCCTGACTCTGTCCGCGAATCTGAGCCAGATCGATTTCTGGCATGACCACAGCAGGCATTTCCTGGGGCACCAGATGGACAGGCGGCAATAGGGAAGAGCCGGTCAAATGATCCCATGCTTCACGCAAGTGGGTAGCGCCATATACCCCAGCAGGATAGCCATGCACCGCCTCTGGAGCCGAAGCTCGTGCCACCATCAACCAATGTCCTGCCTGCGCCACCGCCACTGCCATGGGTAAAGCTCCATGAATGGCGCACAGGTCGCCGTTCAATCCCAACTCTCCGGCAAATTCCCAGTTTTCAAGCAAAGCATGAGGCAAGTGATGGGAAGCGGCCAGAATCCCTATGGCGATGGGCAAATCGTAACGGCTGGAATGCTTGGGAAGTTCGGCAGGAGCCAAGTTGACCGTCACCCTCTGAAGAGGAAAACCGAAACCGCAGTGGTTCAAAGCAGCGCGCACGCGATCCCGGCTCTCGCGCACCTCTGCCTCGGGCAAACCCACCAGGTTAAACTGAGGTAATCCACCAGACAGATGGACTTCCACCCTCACCAGCGGGGTTTCTGCGCCCCACAAGGCCCGACTGTAGACGCAGGTAAAAGCCATGATCGCCCTTTAGAAAGGATCATGATGCCCCATGACGTCGTACATCTCGCTTTCAAAAAGCGCGAGACGGTCCGCCTCTTCTGCTGGTCAGCCAAAACCCGATTCCCGGGAATAGAGAATCAGCCTCTCAGAGCATGCCCAGCGTGAGCAATACGGACTCACTCATCCGTTCCCGTGTCCAGGGAGGGTCCCATACCAATTCCACGTGGGCCGAATCGATGCCCGGTACCTCCCTCATCCGTTGCTCCACCTCTCCCGGAAAGGTTTGAGCAACGGGACAACCCGGCGCGGTCAAGGTCATCCGGACATCCACATGCGCCTGTTGGGGATCAATGGTCAAACCATAAATCAACCCCAGATCGTAAATGTTGACGGGAATTTCTGGATCGAAGACGGTACGCAAAGCGGCAATGACCATTTCCTCCAACTCGTCCCGAGAAAATTCGGGAGCCGGTGCAGGTTTGGGCACGTCACTGGCATCCATCCCCGGAAAACCCGCCGCAATAGCCTCTTCCACTGGGATGAGCGGGGGTTCGGGAGAAGGTTGGCGGCCGACGGAAATATAACGCCTGGCTGTCCCTTCGGACAGCGCGGGTTGAGGTTGAGGCTCTTTCTGATTTAACCATTCAATCGCTGACATGTTGATCTACTCCGTCGAAACCGGTTGATCGGCCTGATGCAGCGCTGCATTCAGGGTATGCCAAGCCAAGGTGGCACATTTCACTCGTGCCGGAAATTCGCTCACCCCCGCCAGAACGGCTAATTTGCCCATCTCCACGGTATAAGGTTCCCCTTTGACCATGCGGTGAAAACCTTCGAACAAGTCTGCCACCTCGGCTTCGCGACGTCCCTTGAGTGCCTCGGTCATGAGGGAGGCGGAAGCCGTGGAAATGGCACAACCAGAGCCTTCGAAACGGGCTTCCTGGATGATGCCGCCCTCGACTTTCAGGTTGAGGGACAACTTGTCCCCGCACAACGCATTAAAACCATCGGCATGACGATTGGCCCCCGGCAAAGGACCAAAATTACGGGGATGGCGGTTATGATCAAAGATCACTTCCTGATATAGATCACGCAAATCACTCATGGGACCCTCTCAACTCAGGAACAGTTTTTGCACCCGTTCAATCGCCTGGAACAGGCGTTCGACTTCCTCCAGGGTGTTATACAAGGCAAAGGATGCCCGTGCCGTGGCAGGCAGGCTGAAAAAATCCATCACCGGCATGGCGCAATGATGGCCGCTGCGAATGGCCACCCCTTCGTTGTCCAGGATGGTTCCAATATCGTGGGGATGGATTCCTTCAAGCACGAAAGAAAGGATGCTGGCCTTGCCCGGTGCTGTTCCGATGATCCGCAGGCCCTTGACCCGTTGAGCGCGCTCCGTTGCTTCCTGAAGCAACCGGTCTTCATGGGCCGCAATGTTCTCCAGTCCCACGGATCGAACAAAATCGATGGCTGCCCCCAGTCCGATGGCTCCAGAAATATGGGGCGTCCCGGCCTCGAACTTGTAAGGTATCTGGTTGTAAGTGGTTTTCTCGAAGGTAACCTGCAAGATCATGTCCCCCCCGCCCTGATAGGGAGGCATCGCCGTGAGCAGGTCTTTTTTTCCGTACAGGACACCGATCCCCGTGGGACCGTACAACTTGTGCCCGGAAAACACAAAGAAATCACACCCCAAGGTCACCATGTTCACGGCCACATGGGCCACCGCCTGAGCTCCATCCACCAGCACCCTGGCACCCACTGCATGGGCCTTGCGAATGATCTCGGTCACAGGATTCACGGTCCCCAACGCATTGGACACCAAGGTGACACCCACCAAACGGGTACGCTCCGTGAGCAAGCGATCCACCTGATCCATCAACAAAACCCCACGCTCATCCATGGGGATGACCTTGAGTCGCGCCCCCGTCATTTCGCACAGCATTTGCCAAGGCACGATATTGGCATGGTGCTCCATCGCACTGATCAGGATTTCATCTCCGGCCTCGAGATGGGTACGGCCCCACGTCTGAGCCACCAGATTGATGGCCTCCGTTGCCCCACGAGTGAAGATAATCTCTTCGACATGCGCTGCCCCCAGAAATGCGCGAATCTTTTCGCGAGCGCCTTCAAAAGCCTCACTCGCTTCCTGACTGAGCGCATGCACGCCGCGGTGAATATTGGCATTGAAATGTTCGAAATAATATCGTTCCGCATCCAGCACCGCGAGAGGCTTTTGAGTCGTGGCGGCGTTATCCAGGTATACCAAAGGTTTCCCGTGGACTTTCCGCTCCAGAATGGGAAATTGGCGACGCCAGAGATGAGGATCAAACATGGTCATTCTCCTCAACCGTGCCACTCAACAAGTGCCGAACCTCTTCGCGCACGCCGACGTGGGGAATAGCTTCTGCAATTTCCAGGGTAAAGGCTTGAATCAAAAGGGTGCGGGCCAAATCTGCGGCAATCCCGCGCGCGCGCAGGTAGAACCACTGCTCCTCGTCCAGTTGTCCCACGGTGGTGCCATGACTGCATTTCACGTCATCGGCAAATATTTCCAACTGAGGTTTGGTGTTGACTTCGGCCTTGTCCGACAGCAACAAGTTGTGATTCGACTGGCGTGAGGATGTTTTCTGGGCATCCAGTGCCACCCGTACCCGTCCATTGAACACGGCTTTGCCCGAGCCCTCCAGCACGCCCTTGAAACACTCGTCGCTGGTACAGTGCGGGGAATCATGTTCGATACTGGTATGGAAATCCTGCAGAGCACGGTCCGCCACCCGATACACGCCTTTGAGAACACATTCGGCGTGGGGCTCGATCAAGCGCAGGGTAATGTCGTTGCGTCCCAGCGCGCCAGACAAGGCAAAGGAGAAAACTTGAAGGTGACTACCGGCGCGCTGAAGCGCATGCAACGCGGCCGTATGGTATGACAGGAGACCTTCCTGTTGCACCTTCACCAGCGTCAAACGCGCCCGAGGCGCCAGTTCGATGGCCGTCACCCAATTGCTGTGGGTCGGCTGATCGGTGTTCCCCACACAATGTTCCCGCAGGGTCAACCCGCTGTTTTCTCCCAACTCGAGCAACACGGCTCCATGGCTCATGCGTTGCCCCGTCCGACTCACTTTCACCAGATGCAGAGGAGCCTCCAGCGCACACCCTGCGTCCACCGTAATCCACACGCCTTCCGTGAAAAGAGCGCCGTTGAGTGCGCCAAAAGCCGTCAGCGCACGGGCCGGTGCCATTTTATGCGTAAACCGTTCCCGTTCCTGCGCATCGAGATCAGACCAAAAACGCAGACGAACTCCCTCGGGAAGTCTGTCGATCATGGATTGATTCGGTTGAAATGCACCATCCACAAAAACCAGGCGGTTCGCAGGTATCCCCTCCAGAGGCAAACTCGGCGGAACCCCCTTTACCTCTTCCCTGGGTTCGACTGAATTTTGCAGGGATAACTTCTCCAATCCCGACAATGTGGTGTACTTCCAATCTTCGAGACGGGTCGTCGGCCACCCCAGTGCTTCAAATCGGGTCCACTCGGCCTGACGCTGGCCCCGCTCGGCCACTCCCGCCTCCAGAGTCGCTTGCGCCTCAAAACTGGCGCGGCATTGGGCAAGGAATGGGTTCATGGGGCAACCACTCCCTCGTTCGTCGCGTCCCCGACCCAGGCATAACCTTCCCGTTCCAGTTCCAAAGCCAATTCGGGACCACCGGAACGCTGGATGCGTCCATCGGACAACACATGCACGAAGTCCGGTTTGATGTAATCCAGCAGGCGCTGGTAGTGCGTCACCAGAATCATGGCGCGATCGGGACTCCGCAAACTGTTGACCCCATGGGACACGACTTTCAAGGCATCGATGTCCAAACCTGAATCGGTTTCGTCGAGAATTGCCAAATTGGGTTCCAAAACCACCATCTGGAGAATTTCGTTACGCTTTTTCTCACCACCGGAAAAACCTTCATTGACGGCGCGATAGAGCATCGACTCGTTCATCTCCATCAACTTCATCTTGTCCTTGACCAGAGCCAGAAAATCCATGGCATCCAATTCAGGCAACCCGCGATGCTTGCGCTGGGCATTGAGCGCAGCCTTGAGCAAATAGACATTGCCCACTCCGGGGATTTCCACGGGATACTGAAAAGCCAGAAAGATTCCTTCCCGTGCCCGTTCTTCCACCGCCAGTGCCAGCAAATCCTTGCCCTGATAGGTCACACTGCCGCCCGTGACGGTCGCATTCTCCCGTCCCGCCAGCACATTGGACAGGGTACTCTTCCCTGAACCGTTCGGTCCCATGAGGGCGTGCACTTCACCCGCCTTCACGTCCAGGTTGATTCCCTTCAAAATCGGCTTGTCGCCGACCGATGCCTGTAGATTCTTGATGCTTAACATAGCGTTTCCATCGTTCCGAAATTATTGAATTTGGCCTGAGTCCCTGGAGCAAATCTCAGCCCACGCTGCCCTCGAGACTGACCCCGAGCAATTTCTGTGCCTCCACCGCGAATTCCATGGGCAATTCCTTGAAGACTTCCTTGCAAAACCCGTTGACGATCATGGATACGGCATCTTCGGCCGACAGGCCGCGCTGCCGGCAAAAAAACAGTTGATCTTCACCGATCCGTGACGTGGAAGCCTCATGCTCGACCGTTGCCGTATTGTTCTTGACTTCGATATAGGGGAAAGTATGGGCTTGGCAACGATCTCCCAAAAGCAGGGAATCACATTGCGTGTGGTTACGCGCGCCCGTGGCCGATCGGGCCATGCGCACCAATCCGCGGTATGCCTGTTGTCCAAACCCTGCGGAAATCCCCTTGGACACGATGGTACTGCGGGTGTTCCTGCCGACGTGGATCATCTTGGTCCCCGTATCTGCCTGCTGGCGATGATTGGTCAAGGCCACGGAATAGAACTCACCCACGGAATCCTCGCCACGCAAAATCACGCTGGGATATTTCCAGGTAATGGCCGATCCGGTCTCCACCTGTGTCCAGGAAATATGGGAACGCGCCCCCCGACAATCACCGCGTTTGGTGACGAAGTTGTAGATTCCTCCACGCCCCTCCTTGTCTCCCGGATACCAGTTCTGTACCGTGGAGTACTTGATTTTTGCATCTTCCAGCGCCACCAGTTCCACCACCGCGGCATGCAACTGGTTTTCATCACGCATGGGGGCAGTACAGCCTTCCAGATAACTCACGGAAGCACCTCGATCCGCAATGATCAGGGTGCGTTCAAACTGCCCGGTATTTTTGGCATTGATGCGGAAATAGGTAGACAATTCCATGGGACACCGCACGCCCGGTGGGATGTAGACAAAGGAACCGTCACTGAACACCGCCGAATTCAAGGCCGCATAAAAGTTATCCTGAACGGGCACCACCGTGCCCAGATACTGTTTGATCAATTCTGGATGATGCTGCACCGCTTCGGAAAAAGAGCAGAAGATAATCCCGACTTCCGCCAACTTGTCCTTGAAGGTGGTCGCCACCGAAACACTGTCGAATACCGCATCCACCGCCACCCCTGCCAAAATGGCCCGCTCATGCAGAGGGATTCCCAATTTTTCGTAGGTCTTGAGCAATTCGGGGTCCACTTCGTCCAGGCTTTTAGGTCCATCCTTCTGCGACTTGGGGGCAGAGTAGTAGATGATGTCCTGGTAATCGATGGGAGGATAATGGACACTGGCCCAGGTGGGCGGAGTCATTTTGAGCCAGCGACGATAGGCCTCGAGACGCCACTCCAGAAGAAATTCCGGTTCGTTCTTGCGCGCAGAGATCAGGCGTACGGTGTCCTCGGACAACCCTTTGGGTATTTCATCCGATTCGATGGAGGTTTCAAATCCATGTCGGTATTCCAGTGAAATCAGGCCTTCCAAGGTATCGGGAATGGAGTTCATGATTCAGACTCTCCGTAAATCGGCTCGGGATGCCGGTAAATGAATGGGATGAACGGCGGGCAGACGCATTTCCGCCAGAGTCACCTGCGCCAGGGCATCATGCACGGCTTGGTTGATGCGCTGCCAGTTGGTCTTGATGGCACAGGAGATGGAACGCTGACAATCGCCTGGTTGCTGTGCGGTTCCGCAGTCGGTCAATCCAACCGGACCTTCCAGAGCGGTCACTACATCGACCATGGAGATCTGGTCGGGACGACGCGCCAGCAGATACCCGCCCTTGGTTCCGCGCTGTGAATCGAGCAGATTGCCGTTTACCAAGGTTTTGAGCAATTTGGTGGTGGTGGGCAAAGGTACGCCCACGGCCAGGGAAACTTCCTGGGCCGTAAACAAGCGCACCTCATCCTGCGCCATGTGGGTCAGAATGAGAATGCCATAGTCCGTCAGTTTACCGATGCGAATCATACTGTTGCCCCGATTAGACTAAAAGTAACTCGTGCATACAGTACTATTATAGTACTCTTTACGCCCTCATGCAACCTACAGAACTTTCTCCTTGATTTACGAACAATTTTCCCGGAGTTTCGATCCTGCAGACTTTTCCTTTCCTTTGGCCAATCTGATGCACTATCCCAGGCGCACTGATAGAATGGGCTGGCTAAACCTTAGGAATGAGTTCATGGTGCCCCATTTGACGACTGCCCTCACGGGCCCCCTGCTGACTCTGGAAAAACAGATTCTCGATGCAATGCCGCTCATCGAACATTGGTTCAGGCACCAATGGCAGGAACACTCTGCCCCTTTTTATGCCTCCGTGGATCTGCGCAATGCCGGGTATAAACTGGCCCCTGTGGATACCAACCTGTTTCCTGCCGGCTTCAACAACCTGAATAAGTCATTTGATGCCCTATGCGTCCAGGCCGCCATGAGCGCAGTAGAAAAAATCTGCCCAGATACCCGACAGTTCCTGCTCATTCCGGAAAATCACACGCGCAATCCCTATTACCTGCAAAATGTCTCGTCCTTGAAATCGATTCTTCAGCGTGCAGGGTTCATGGTGCGTATTGGCAGCCTGCTGCCCGAACTGACCCAACCCACCGAAGTGCCTTTGCCCCAGGGAGGCTTCCTGCTGCTGGAACCCGTCCGGCGCCAAGGCACCCGTCTGGTTCTGGAAAACTTTGACCCCTGCGCCATTCTGCTCAACAATGATCTGTCCGGCGGCGTTCCCGACCTGCTCCAGAACCTTTCGCAAGCCGTAGTTCCGCCGCCTTGGGCAGGTTGGAGCACGCGCCGCAAATCCCTTCACTTTACCGCCTACCGCCAGGTTGCCGAAGAATTTTGCCGTTTGATTCAAATCGACCCGTGGTTCATCGACCCCTATTTCGACCATCGCGCCGGAGTGGATTTCTCGCAAGGGATCGGTCTGGAAGAAGTCCAGTCCCAGGTTGCCGACCTGCTCCAAAAAATTCGTCAGAAATACCAGGAATATGGCATCCAGGAAAATCCTTTCGTGATTCTCAAGGCAGATGCGGGAACCTATGGGATGGGAGTCATGACCATCAAGGACCCCAACGAATTGAATAAACTCAATCGGCGCCAACGCAACAAAATGTCCGTCATCAAGGAAGGCCAGGAAGTCCATGAAGTGTTGCTGCAGGAAGGGGTGCCCACCTTCGAAACCGTCGAAGATGCCGTCGCGGAACCCGTGGTTTACACGATAGACCATTTCGTGGTGGGGGGCTTCTATCGGGTCCATACCGAACGAGGTATCGATGAAAACCTCAATGCCCCTGGAGCCCATTTCGTTCCCCTGGCTTTCCAGACGCCAGCCATGTCTGCGGACTGTACCCATCAACCGGACGCCCCGCATAACCGTTTCTATACCTATGGAGTCGTCGCCCGTCTGGCACTGTTGGCTGCAGCGCGCGAGTTGGAAATGATGGCGCCCCGCTTCTCCTCCTGACTTCACGCACGGACCTTGCCCCATGGATCTGGCCTTTATCATCGACCCCCTGGACCAACTCAAGCCCGAAAAGGATTCGAGCATTGAAATCATGCGTGCCGCCGACCAACGGGGACACCGCCTCTTTGCCATCGAACCCACCGGACTGCAACTCGATCAGGGTTGGGTTCAGGGTTGTGCCCTTCCTCTTGACTATGTGGCCTCTCAAGGAATCCAGGTCTCACGGCACGGCGCAACTTCTTTTCGTAAACTGTGCGATTTTTCGGCGGTACTGATGCGCAAGGATCCCCCGGTGGATTCCGAATACCTGTTTGCCACCCATCTTCTGGACATAGCGGAGGGGCAGGGTGCACGGGTTTTCAACCGGCCTCAGGCCCTGCGCGATTACAACGAGAAGTTAGCCACGTCTCTTTTTCCCCATCTCTGCCCTCCCACGCTGGTGGCCCGCACCCAGGACGCTTTTCGGATCTTTTTGAAACGCCACCGGGACATCATCTTGAAACCCCTGGACGGCATGGGCGGACGTGAGATCTTTCGTGTGAAAGAGCAGGACCCCAATGTGGCCGTCATTCTGGAAACCCTGACCCGCAACGAAACGCGCACCATCATGGCCCAGAAATTTCTTCCCGCCATTCAGGAAGGCGACAAGCGCATCCTGATGGTGCAAGGGGAACCCTTGCCCTATTGCCTTGCCCGTCTGCCCGCCCAGGGAGAAACCCGGGGCAATCTGGCGGCAGGCGGACGAGGGGTGGCCCAGCCGCTCGACCCCTCGGATCAGCGCATTGCCGAAGAAGTGGGACCCTTTTTGCGCAAAACCGGGGTATTATTGGCGGGTCTCGACATCATCGGTACCCATCTGACCGAAATCAATCTCACCAGTCCCACCTGCTTCCGTGAAATCCGGGATCAAACCGGCTTTGACGGTGCACTGCGAGTCATCGAGGCCCTGGAAAGAGCCTGCCGACAGAGTTGATCCACTAGGCTGCCGAAGGAAATTCCCTGCGCCGCTGCCGCTTGCGGAACCAGACTCATTGCAGTCAGGCCCGGCAAGGTATTGACTTCCAGGCACCATAACCGACCCTCCGCATCGAGACGAAAGTCTGACCGACTGTAACCCTGTAGCTTGAGTGTGCGGTGAGCCAGAAGAGACAGGCGCTGGACCTCGGTCGTCTTGGCTGGCGAGAGGTCGGCAGGAAAAACTTCCCGCGCACCTCCCGGCTGGTACTTGGCCTCGTAGTCAAAAATGTTTCCCTTTTGCAGGACGATCTCTCCCACCGTCAATGCCTGACTGCCCAACACCGGTCCGGTCAGTTCCCGCCCTGGAACGAAACGTTCCACCATGACTTCGTCATCATGCTGAAATGCCAGTGCCAATGCTCCTGGCAATTCTTCCGGCGTGTATACGACCGACAAGCCCACCGTCGAACCTTGCTTGCTGGGTTTGACCACGACCGGCCAGCCCAGCACCCCTTCGATCTCATCAGGCGCCACAGGCGCCATCAACCAGTCCGGCGTAGGGACTCCAGCCTCACGAAGCAAGCGCTTACTCACGTCCTTGTCCATGGCCAGCGCACTCCCCAACACGCCGCTGCCGGTATAAGGAATGCCGGTCATTTCCAGCAACCCCTGCATCCGCCCGTCCTCCCCAGCGCCCCCATGAAGTGCCAAAAACCATAGATCCGGGAAAAAATCCTCCGGCAGTGTCAGCCAGGAGGGAATACCCCGCGACAGTGTCCGTTCCCCGGAGTGACGGGTACCAACCCGTTGAGCCAATAATTCCTTTTCTTGCGACGGCGTCAGCCAACCTTGAGCCGTGTCCACCACCCGGACCCGCTGCCCCCGACACCGCAATGCTTCCACCACCTGCACGGCGCTGGCAATGGAAATATCGCGTTCGGCACTCACGCCCCCCGTCAACACGGCAATGGCAAGGGAATCGCCACATACAGATGAATCAACCACTGTTGCGCAATCCGGCAGCCACCCCATTGATGGTCAAATAAATGGCTCGTTTCACGTCTTCTCCTTCCTCTCCCGCACGGAAAGAACGCAGCAGATCTACCTGAAGGTGGTTGAGCGGATCCATGTAGGGGCGCCGTTCGCGGATACTCCGGGCCAGTGTTGGATTCGACTCCAGAAACTCTTTCTGTCCGGTGATTTCGCGCAAGGCATGGGTCGTCAATTCAAACTCCGTGCGAATCTCGTGAAAAACTGCATCGCGCAACGCTTCGTCGCTGACCAGACGGGCATAGCGTTGGGCAATGACCAGATCAGTCTTGGCCAGGACCATGTCCATGTTGGAAAGCAGGGCTTGCAGGAATGGCCAGGTACGGTACATACGGCGCAGGTATTCCCATCCCTCGGAATGAGCCGCACAAAAACGCGCCACCGCACTGCCAAACCCATACCATCCCGGTAGAATCATGCGCGACTGAGCCCAACTGAATACCCAGGGAATGGCGCGCAAATCCTCGATTTTCTGGGTCTTGCGACGTGCTGCCGGACGACTTCCGATATTGAGTTCGGCAATTTCACTGACAGGTGTCGCCTCCCGGAAAAAACTTTCGAACCCCGGCGTCTCATACACCAAGGCACGATAGCGTTCAAAGGCATAGACCGACAATTCTTCCATCAGCGTATAGAACTGCTCCCGTCCTTGCAGGTCTCGATCCCGATCCAGCAAGGTGGCTTCCAGCGTGGCCGCCACCAGGGTTTCGAGATTGCGTCGTCCGATGCCGGGATCAGAATACTTGCTGGCAATGACTTCTCCTTGTTCCGTCAGACGAATCTGGGCATTCACGCTGCCAGCGGGTTGCGCCAGAATCGCATAATAACTGGGCCCCCCGCCGCGTCCCACCGAGCCCCCCCGTCCATGGAACAAACGCAACTCGATCCCATGACGGGAAAAAATTTCTACCAATACCTTTTCTGCCTTGTAGAGTTCCCAGTTGGCCGTCAGAAATCCGCCATCCTTGTTGCTGTCGGAGTATCCCAGCATGACTTCCTGGGTACGCTGACGACTGTCCAGCAACTTCTGATAGACAGGCAAGGAAAATAACCGCTCCATGATTTCGCCACAGCCGCGCAAATCGGAAATGGTCTCAAACAGCGGAATGATGTTCATGCCCAATCGAGGGTTCTCTCCAGGCAACAGCAAGCCCGCCTCCTTGAGAATCAAGGCCACCTCGAGCAGATCGCTGACGCTGTCGGTTTTCGAGATGATGTAGTTGGGCAAGGCCTGCGGACCAAGCGAACGATGAATTTCGCGAGTCACGTCAAAAACATCCAGTTCACGTTGCACCGCTTCGCCAAACCGGGAAACGTGGGAACGTAGCAGACGGGGACTTTCCAGTTCGCGCACCAGCACATCCATCCGTTCGGATTCGCTCAGCGCGAGATAGTCCACGCCCACGCCTCCCTGCGTCAGCAATTCTGCCACCGTGTGGGCGTGAAACTCGGAATGCTGGCGCAAATCCAGAGGGGCCAGATGAAACCCGAAGGATGAAATGGCGCGAATCAACAAACTCAAGCGCCCATCGGCCAGCAAACCGGAACCATGGCCCACCAGCGAAGTTTTCAGCAGTTTCAGGTCCGCAGAAAATTCTTCCACCGATTCGTAGGGATCTGCCTCGTCCACCTCTTCGTTCTGACTGAAACACCCCAGACGCAAGGCAGTCTGGAACAGGCGCGCATGAATATGCGTGAGGGCACGTCGATAGGGTTCTTCGAGACGGCTGTCGGTACGTTCCGGTGAACGCTCGGCCAATGCCATGACTTCCGGCGACACCTGAACCAGACGAAAGGAAAGAGATAACTCACCGCGCAGGGTCACCAACTGGGTCAGGTAAAATTCCATGACCACGGCGCTATGACGACACATGGCGTGTTGGGTGACTTCTGCAGTCACGAAGGGATTTCCATCGCGATCCCCTCCAATCCAACTGCCCATGCGCAAAAAGGAGGGAAAGTCCTGTGCAATGCTGGCGTATTCCGGATCTTTTTCCAGGGCTGCAGCCACTTGGGACTCGAGACGCGGCACCTCGCGCAAGAAAGTGTAGCGGTAATAAGACAGTCCATTCTCGATTTCGTCATGGACGCGCAACTTGAAGGTGCGCAATTCATTGGTTTGCCACAAGGTCAAAACTGCCCGGCGCAGGGCAGTATCATTGGCTTCCTTTTCTTCAGGGGTCAGAGCGATGCGGGTTCGTTCTTCCAGTCGGTTGGCGATCAACAGATGGCAATCGAGCACGCTCTTGCGTTGTACTTCCGTGGGATGCGCTGTCAGGACGGGGGAAATGATGGCCCGCTCAAAAAACCTTCTCACCGTGGTCGCATCCACATTGGCCCGCTTGAGACGTTGCAAAGCCAGTGCGATGCTGCCCTCGCGGGGCGGAGCGCCGGCTTGGGAATAGGCCATGCGGCGCCGGTTATGGTGCAGGTCTTCCGCAATGTTGCACAGATGAGAGAAATAACTGAAAGCACGCACCACTGCAATGGTGTCCTCCGGGCTCAACCCATCCAGACCGTGTTCCAGTTGGATCCGCGCCCTGTCGTCTCCGGTACGCCGATAGCGAATGGCGGTCTGGCGGATTCCCTCGATCAACTGGAAAATGACTTCGCCTTCCTGATGGCGCAAGGTGTCGCCCAAAATTCTACCCAGAAAGCGAATATCGTCGCGCAGAGGCAAGTCCTTGTCCAAACTGGAGGAAGAAGTCATGCCCGACCTCCGTTCAAGGCATCCTTCATGCTAGAATTCCACATCTCGGATGCACTCATTGTGTTCTTCATCATGCCCTCTCCAGAAATCATCATCGCCACTCGTGAAAGCCGGTTAGCCCTGTGGCAGGCCGAACATATCCAGCAACAAATGGCAGGATTATATCCCCTTGCGCATTTCTCGTTGCTGGGAATGACCACCACGGGGGATCAAATCCTCGATCGTACCCTCTCTGCCGTAGGAGGAAAAGGGCTTTTCGTCAAGGAATTGGAATTGGCCATGCTGGAGGGACGAGCCCACATGGCCGTGCATTCCATGAAAGACGTCCCGATGAACCGTCCCGATGAACTCGTCCTGCGGGTGGCCGGACCGCGCGCAGATCCGCGCGATGCCTTTGTCTCCAACCATCATGAAAACCTCGCCGCCTTACCGGCCGGTGCCATCGTGGGGACCGCCAGCCTGCGGCGCGAATGCCAGATCCGTGCCCGCTTCCCTCACCTCGACATCCGCCCGCTGCGCGGCAATCTGGACACCCGCCTGCGCAAACTCGACCAGGGTCAGTACCAAGCCATCATATTAGCGGCGGCCGGTCTGTGCCGCCTGGGTTTGGCGGAACGTATTCGCTCGCTCATCGACACGGCAGACAGTCTTCCTGCCGTGGGGCAGGGCGCACTGGGCCTGGAATTTCGAGCCGACCATCCAACCCTGGCAAACTGGATCGACGCCATGGTAGATCCGGCCACCGAAGCCTGTGTCTTTGCCGAACGCACCGTCTCCTGCCGTCTGGCAGGCAGTTGCGATATCCCGCTAGGTGCCTTTGCCGAGGCAAAAGGCGATATCCTGACCCTGCGCGCCTTCGTGGGCAATCCGGCAGGCACGCGCATCGTCCGTGCCTGCCAAAGTGCCCCGCTATCCCTGTACAAAACGCTCGGAGAAGCGGTAGCCAACGACCTGCTCGATCAGGGAGCGGCGGACATTTTGAACGCCTGTCGCGCCTGAAACCATGCCGACCGGGTTGCTGATTACCCGCCCCCGCGCCGAAGCCACTCGCCTGGCAGGACGTCTGAATTCGCTTGGGATTCGCTCCTGGGTTTATCCAACCATCGACATCACCCCCCTGACGCCCACGGCAGAATCCCTAACCTGGGCCGCCCAGGCAGAACTATGGATTTTTGTCAGTGCCAATGCCGTGCATGCAGGCTGGGCCTTTCTTGCGCCGCTCCACACAGCAACTCTTCGTTTGGCCGCGGTCGGTCTGGCCACAGCACAGCGCCTGCAGGAAGCCAGCGGAACCCCTGTACTCTGCCCGGAGCAAGGCTCCGATAGCGAAGCTTTGCTGGCGCTCCCCCTGTTCCAAAGGATGGACCACCGGAAAATCGCCATCATACGGGGACGGGGAGGACGGGAATGGCTGAGAGAGACTCTGGAACAGAGGGGCGCCCAGGTAGGCTACATCGAATGCTACGTCCGCCAAGTACCCCAAAGCAACCCCGAAACATTGGATGAGGCTTTACAGGCCGGGGCTTCCATCTCGGTGCAAAGCACTGAATCCCTCCACAATCTGTGGGCCATGGCCTCGCCAGCGCAACGGGAAGTCCTGGCAACCCGGCCCTTCATCGTCAGTCATCCACGCATCGCCACAGCGCTACGCGCGCTCGGGCTACCCCACCCCGTGGTACTCTCTCCCGGGGACGATGCATTGATTGCCCATTACCAGCAAAAGGGGCATTCCCATGGTTAACGAACAGCCCACCCCCCAAAAGTCCCACCTACCCGGACGCTTGACCCTCTTGATCATCCTTCTGGGACTGGCAGGGCTGGTCTTCTATCAACGCGACCAGTTGCTGGATCTGCGTCAGGATCTAAGCAAAAGATTGTCCCAAACGGATCATTTGTCTCAGCAAGTGCAAAGTCTTGCTCAACAAGCCAACGAAACCAGTCGTGAAACCAGCACCCGCCTGGCCGTGCTCGAGTCACGATTTTCCGACACGCAAAACCAACAGGTGGAACTGGCAGCGCTCTATCAGGACCTCATGCGTCACCGCGACGACTGGATTCTGGCCGAGGTGGAACAACTGGTCATCATCGCCAACCAGCAACTGGAATTGACGGGTAATGTCCAATCGGCCCTGGCCGCGCTGGAAGCCGCCGACTTGCGCCTCCAGCGTCTGGATAAACCTGCCCTGACCCATCTCAGGGAAAACCTGAAACAGGACATGGATCATCTGCGTGCGCTCCCTTATGTGGATACCAACGGGATCACCCTGCGTCTCGATTCACTGATCCAGCAGGTCGATGGTTTGGCACTGGCTTCGGATACCCGGCCCAAACCCCCGCCACTTCCGAAGGATGCGCGGACCAGTTGGGTGGAACGACTGACCCAGGACATGCTGCTGGAATTGAACAATGCCATCCGGATTCGCCGCATGGATACGCCTGAACTCCCCTTGCTCACGCCCGAACAAACCTATTTTCTGCGTGAAAATCTGAAATTACGTCTCTTCGCCGCGCGCATCGATGTGCTGGCCCGCAATGAGGTACGCTTTCGTAGCGAACTTTCCGAGGCTCAGCATTGGCTTCAACGCTACTTCGATACATCGAACCCTGCGGTCAAAAATTTTCAGTCCAATATCCAACTCCTGACCACGGCACCAGTCAGTGTCCCTCTACCCGATATCAGCGCCACACTGGCTGCAGTACATGCCGCAAGAGGGGGAAATCCATGAGGTTGCTGATCGGCTTTCTCCTTCTTTTCACGCTCGCCACGCTTCTTGCCCTGTCCTTCAACATCACGGCAGGCTATGTGTTGATCGTTCAGGCCCCATGGCGCATCGAGATTTCCCTGTCGGTATTTGTCCTGGGTCTGGTACTGCTCCTTCTGGTACTCAATCTGGGAGGCCACATGTTCTTCAAAATCTGGCAACTTCCCAAACAGATCCACAACTACCGTCTTCGCCGCTCGAGAACGCGCGCACGCGGCGCCCTGTATCAAGGGTTGACCGCCTATTTCTCGGGTTACCCGGAGAGAGCCGAAAAAATGGCCACGGTCGCCCTCAAAGGCAAGGAGGCACGATCTCTATGCCTGATGCTGGCCGCTTTATCCGCCCATGAAGCACACCACTTCGAAGCCAGGGATCGTTACCTGGGTCTGGCGCAGGAAGAGGGCCCGGAAATCCTGTCCATGCTTGCATCAATCCGTTCCAGAATGGGGCTCCCGACGAATGTCAAAGATTCTTCAAGTCCCTGAGGGCACGAAAGGATCAGAATAAAACTCGTTTTCCGGTAAGGCACGGCTTTCGGTAAATGCTTTGAATCCTGCCTCCACCATGCGCGATGCGCCACAAGCATAGACTTGATAGCAAGACAGATCCGGAAAATCATCCAGAATGGCCTGATGGACAAACCCAGTCCGCCCAGTCCACTGATCTTCCGGCAAAGGTGCAGACAATACCGGAACGAAAGTGAAGTGAGGAAGTTCCTCCTCCCATGTGCGCACAATGTCCCGTTGATACAAGTCAACGGCGCTTTGCACCCCCCAGTACAGCACCATGGGGCGAGTCATGCCTTTATGGCGCGCGTACTCGATCATCCCCTTGATGGGCGCGAAACCCGTGGCGCCCGCCATGAAAATGATCGGCTTTTCCGAATCCTCACGCAAGACGAAGGCCCCCAGGGGTCCTTCGAAACGCAAGATGCCCCGTTCCTTCAATTCGTTGAATACGAACCCGGAAAAGTTTCCCCCTGGATAATGGCGGATATGCAACTCCAGCAAGGCAGCGTCATGGGGCGAATTAGCCAGGGAAAAACTGCGCCGTTTTCCATCCTTGAGTAAAAAATCGATATATTGACCCGCCATGAATTCGAATTTTTCATTGGCGGGCAACTTGAGTTTGAGCACCACCACATCATGGTTGGGACGTTCAATGGCTTCCACCCGGCAAGGCAACTTCTTGATTTGCATATCTGCAAAACCACTCACTTCACGCGCCTCGATGACCACATCCCCGGTGGGACGCGCACAACAGAAGAGCGCCTTTCCGTGTACCTTGTCCTCCTCGCTCAAAGCGCTGGACTGATAGTCGCCATAGTCCACTTGTCCCTCCAGAACCTTTCCCTTGCAACTGCCACAGGCACCACTGCGGCACCCGTAGGGTAAACCAACACCTTCACGCAGGGCAGCCTGCAACAAGGTTTCTTCATCGTTCACCTGAAACTGGCGACCGCTGGGTTGGACTGTGACTTGGAATGACATGACCGTTCTCGCGTAAATGACGTTACAATGACTTGATGAATTCTTGCCTGATCATCGGCGCGGGTAACGTAGCGCGTCGCGTCCTTCCCCTATTGAAGGGGCACGGCCCTGTGTTTACCCTATGCCGAAGAACGGAGGCGTTTCCCCAGTGGCGTACACTGGGCGCCGTACCGATCCTGGGCGACCTGGATCACCCTCATACCCTGCAACGACTCACAGGACTGGCACGCACCATACTCCACTTCGCCCCACCCGGGTCCACAGGACGGAAAGACGCACGCACCCGGCACCTGCTAGCCGCACTCGGACGGGGTACCAGTCTACCACAGCGGCTTATCTACATCAGCACCACAGGTGTCTACGGTTCTTCAGCAGGGGCCTGGCTGGATGAGACCAGCCCGGTCAGCCCCCATACCGCCCGTGCCCGGCGTCGGGTCGATGCCGAAAGCCAACTGCGCGCCTTCGGTCGCCGCACAGGTTGCCGCGTGGTCATCCTGCGCGCGCCCGGCATCTATGGCGAACATCGTTTACCTCTTGAACGACTTCAGAATGGCGTTCCATTACCCCTGGAAAACCCTTGGACCAACCACATCCATGAACTGGACCTGGCACGTTCCGTGGTTGCTGCCTGTACCTTGGGAAAAGCGCAACGCGTGTACAATGTGGTGGACGATCAACCCCTCCCGGTGGGAGACTTTTATCGATGCTTGGCTCAACACCATCACCTACCGCTCCCCACTTTTCTCCCTCTCAGTGAATTGGAAAAGATTCTCGACCCCTTCAACCTCAGTTTTTTGAAGGAATCTCGACGTATTCACAACCAGCGTATCAAGCAAGAATTACACCTGAACTGGCGTTATCCCAATGTACGCTCATTTTTGAAATGAGTAGCGATTTTCGTTAAATTTCTGGACATTTTCTGTGATTTCGAGGCAAAATCGCGAAATGAAAAAAATTCTCGTCGTACACGGTCCAAACCTTAATGCGCTGGGAACCCGCGAACCCGCGGTTTACGGCAGTTTGACCTTGGCCGATCTGGATGCCCGTCTGCGCACCCTGGGAAGCGCACGAGGAATATCTGTAGACTGTTTTCAAAGCAACTGGGAAGGTGCGCTGATCGACCGTATCCATGATGCCCGAGTCGATGGTACTCAAGCCATTCTCATCAATCCTGGGGGGTTGACCCACACCAGCGTATCTTTGCGCGACGCGCTGACTGCTGTGGACCTCCCTTTTATCGAAGTACACCTGTCGAACATTCATGCCCGTGAATCTTTTCGCCACCACTCCTACCTGTCGGCTATCGCGGTGGGAGTCATCTGCGGCTTGGGGATACGGGGATATGAACTGGCCCTCGACTATTTCATGAACAAGGCGTAACACCATGGACCTGAGAAAATTAAAGAAACTGATTGATTTGGTAGAAGAGTCTGGCATCAGCGAACTGGAGATCACCGAAGGAGAGGAAAAAGTCCGCATCGCCAAATTTGGCAGTTCGGCTCCCCAATACGCCTTCCCCCCATCGTATGCCCCCCCCCCTGTCTCCCATACCCCGGTCGAAACCGTGCTTGCTCCCGTTATCTCAGTTGCTCCCGAGAGCGAAGGCCATGTGGTGAAATCGCCCATGGTCGGAACCTTCTACCGCTCTCCTTCCCCAGGGGCTCCAGTATTTGCCGAAATCGGTCAAAGCATCAACGAAGGACAAACCCTGTGCATCATTGAAGCCATGAAATTGCTGAATGAAATCGAGTCGGATGTCACGGGCTTCGTCAAGCATATTCTTGTGGAAAACGGACAACCCATCGAATACGGACAGCCTCTCTTCGTCATCGCTACGGCCTGAAAGGAAGACCCCCATGTTTGAAAAGATCCTGATCGCCAATCGCGGCGAGATTGCCCTGCGCGTATTGAGGGCCTGCCGCGAATTGGGCATCAAAACCGTCGCCGTTCATTCGGAAGCCGATGCCGATGCCAAAGCAGTGGTGTTGGCCGATGAATCGGTTTGCATTGGCCCCGCATCCTCCCAACTCAGTTATCTCAACATCCCGGCCATCATCGCTGCGGCTGAAGTCACCGGTGCCGAAGCCATTCACCCCGGATACGGATTTCTGTCAGAAAATGCGGACTTTGCCGAACGTGTGGAAAACAGCGGCTTTGTGTTTATCGGTCCTAAAGCGGAAACCATTCGCTTGATGGGTGACAAAATCAGTGCCAAAGCCACCATGAAAGCCGCAGGAGTCCCTGTAGTCCCGGGTTCGGAAGGACAATTGCCCACCGACCCCAAGGAACTCAAGACGCTGGCCGCATCGATTGGGTATCCGGTCCTGATCAAGGCTTCGGCAGGGGGGGGAGGGCGCGGCATGCGCGTGGTGGAGCGTGAGGAAGACCTGCTCGGCTTCCTCGACCTGACGCGCAACGAAGCACGCACCGCCTTTGGCAACGACATGGTCTACATGGAAAAATACCTGTCCCAACCTCGGCATGTGGAAATTCAAGTCTTGTCCGACAAGTTCGGCAATGCTTTTTATCTGGGAGAACGGGACTGCTCCATGCAACGCCGTCACCAGAAGATCATTGAAGAAGCCCCTGCGCCCGGTATTCCTGCCGCTCTGCGCCAAAAAATAGGGGAAAGTTGTGCTGCAGCCTGCCGACGTATCCACTACCTGGGGGCAGGTACTTTCGAATTTCTTTATGAGAATGGCGAGTTTTATTTCATTGAAATGAATACCCGGGTTCAGGTGGAACACCCGGTCACCGAGTTGATCACAGGCATTGATATCGTGCAAGAACAGATTCGCATTGCCGCCGGTGAAAAGTTGACCTGGAAGCAAAAAGACCTCCATTTACGCGGCCATGCCATCGAATGCCGAATCAATGCCGAAGATCCCTTCACCTTCATCCCTTCCCCCGGACGCATTACGCAATACCATGCGCCCGGCGGCCCCGGGGTGCGCGTGGATTCCCATATCTACCAGAATTACTTCGTCCCTCCGTACTACGATTCATTGATTGGCAAAGTACTGACCCACGGCGCCACCCGCGACCAGGCCTTGGCGCGAATGCGTATCGCTTTATCCGAAATGGTGGTAGAAGGCATCAAGACCAATATTCCCTTGCATCAAAGATTGCTTCAAGATGAAGCCTTCCTGCTAGGGGGAACCAGCATTCATTACCTGGAAGAAAAGTTGTCTCGGGAAAAACAAGGGTAAGGATCATGAGTTGGACTTGTCTGACCCTCCATACCGACCGGGATCATGCTGAACTCTGGTCCGATGCGCTCAGTGCGCAGGGTGCACTGGCCGTGACCTTGTCCTCCCAGGCCACCGGCACTGAAGAAGTTCCCGTATTTGGGGAACCGGGCTGTCCAGAAATGGCCCTTTGGCCCCACTGCCAGATCGAGGTACTTCTGCCCATAGAGTGGGATGCTACCTCCTGGCTGGAACAGGTCAGTACCTCCCTCGCCCAAACCATCCCCCCCCACCACAGCGAGGTCGTGGCAGATCAGGACTGGGTACGCCTCACCCAAAATCAGTTCGACCCCATCCCAGCCGCGCCCGGGCTATGGATCGTACCTACCTGGCATGAACCTCCCGACCCCAGCGCCCTCAACCTGCGCCTCGACCCCGGACAAGCTTTTGGGACGGGCAGTCACCCCACTACCCGCCTGTGTCTGGAATGGCTGACCGCCCACCCACCGCGCATGCAACGGGTGTTGGACTACGGCTGCGGTTCGGGAATTCTGACCATTGCAGCAGCGTTGCTGGGTGCGTCTTATCCCGTTGGCGTGGATATCGACCCTATCGCCGTACAAACTGCCCGTGACAATGCGACTTTGAATGGAGTGAGCGCGTCTTTTTACGAACCGGACTCCTTTCCGGATTGCCCACCCTTCGATGGGCTGATCGCCAACATTCTGACCAATCCATTGGTAGTTCTGGCCCCGTTGCTCCTGAACCAACTCAAAGCAGGCGGTTGGTTGACCCTGTCCGGTATTCTATCTTCTCAAGTGGAACGGGTACAGCATGCCTATGCACCGGATTGTCTCCTTTCGATCACAGGAGAACGGGAAGGGTGGGTCTGTCTCGGCGGTGTGAAGCAGGTATACTGACGTCTCTCTGAATTCCCCTGGAGTGCCCATGCTACCCCCCAATGACCGTCGCTATAGCGCTACCCATCAATGGGCCCAACCCACCCCTGAAGGAACTCTGGCCATCGGGATCACGGATTTTGCTCAGGACCAACTGGGGGACCTGATGTTCGTGGAACTTGCAAGCGTGGGGCGTATCCTGAAGGCCGGTGAATCCTGTGCAACTCTCGAATCCGTCAAAACCGCTTCCGACGTGGCATCCCCTGTCAGCGGTACTGTGCATGCGGTCAATGATGCCCTGAAGGAACACCCCGAAGTTCTTAATGTCGAACCCTATGACCATTGGCTGGTAAAAATCACGCCCCACCATGCGGAGGATTACACCCGACTGCTGACGGCGGAGGGTTATCAAAACAGCATGTAACTCGATTTACGCTATCATTTCCCATTACCCCACCCACAAAAGGAGAATCCCATGACCACCGTAACTCTAGGCGGGCTCCCCGTCACCGTTGCAGGCCAGTTACCTCTGGCGGGACAGACCGCCCCCGATTTTTCATTGGCCGCACAGGATCTGAGCGATCGCACCTTGAATGACTATGCAGGCAAACGCAAGATTCTCAATATCGTCCCCAGCCTCGACACCCCCACCTGCGCCACCTCGACGCGCAAATTCAATGAGAAGGCGGCCACTTTGGACAATACGGTCATCCTGGTCATCTCTGCAGATTTGCCCTTTGCCATGGCGCGGTTTTGTGCTGCCGAAGGCATCAAGAATGTCGAGATCCTTTCCACTTTCCGTAACCATCATTTTCATCCGACTTATGGCGTGGACATCACTGATGGCCCGCTGCGCGGTCTAACCGCTCGGGCCGTGGTGGTTCTGGATGAAAAAAATCGGGTTCTGCATACCGAACTGGTCGCTGACATCAAGGACGAACCCAACTACAGCGCCGCCTTGGCTTCCCTGAACTGAGCGTCCATGAGTATTCTTCTCTGCGGTTCATTGGCCTATGACACCATCATGGTATTCCCTGATCATTTCAAGAACCATATCCTGCCAGATCGCATCCATCAGTTGAGCGTTGCCTTCCTGGTGCCGGAAATGCGCCGGGAATTTGGAGGTACCGCAGGGAATATCGCTTACAACCTGCGTCTCCTGGGAGAAATCCCTTCCATCTTGGCCACCGTGGGCGAAGACTTCCTTCCCTATCAAACCCGTCTCGAACATCTTGGATTTGATCTGCGGGGGATTCGACTCATTCCCGGCAGTTATACGGCACAGGCCTTCATCACCACGGACCTGGACGACAACCAGATCACCGCTTTTCATCCCGGGGCCATGAGCGATTCTCACATCCACACCATCGATACGGTCCCCGACATCACGATGGGCGTTATTTCACCCGATGGACGAGAAGGCATGCTCCAGCATGCCCGACAATTCCATGAAGCCCGAATCCCTTTTCTGTTCGATCCCGGCCAGGGGCTCCCGCTCTTCAGCGGACCGGAACTGCTCGAGTTTCTGGAACAGGCCACCTGGCTGGCGGTCAACGACTATGAGGCACAGTTGATGGCCAACAAAACCGGGCTTCCCTTCGAACAGTTGGCCACCCGCGTGGATGCCGCCATCATGACCCAAGGGTCTCAAGGATCGCGCATCTTTGCCGGAAACGAAATCATCCCCATCCCCGCCATCCCGACGGATCAGGTACTGGACCCCACAGGGTGCGGAGACGCCTACCGGGCGGGGCTGATGTATGGATTGCGTCATCGCTGGGATTGGGATCGCACGGGACGTCTGGCTTCCTTGCTGGGTTCCTTGAAGATCGCCTGTCGGGGTGGTCAGAACCACACGGTCACACGCGCCCAACTCGATGAAAAACTTCAGGAGAAATTTGGCTTTTCCCTTGATTCATGAACTTGCCCCTGCGCATTCTGGGATTACTCGGACATATCCTGCGCGGCGTACTGACCACGGCCCTGATTCTACCCTGGTGTTCCCGAGCCCGACGCCATCATCTCATCCGCCAGTGGTCCCGTACGCTGCTCCAGTATTTGCGTCTAACCGTTCAGATACGGGGAACTTGGCCTGATGGCCCAGGCCCCTATCTGCTGACCTCGAATCATATCTCCTGGGCAGACATCTTCGTCATTCACTCCGTCCATCCCGTACGCTTCATTTCCAAATCTGAAGTACGACATTGGCCTATTTTTGGGTGGTTGGCTGCCCGTACTGGGACACTGTTCCTGAGCCGGACTTCCCGCCGACAAACACTGGAAATAGGAAAAGCAATGATTCAGGTCTTGCAAGCGGGCGATGATCTCGGACTTTTCCCCGAATCTACCACCAGTGACGGCACGACCATCCTTCCCTTCAAAACTTCTCTTCTACAGTCTCCCCTGGATTATCAGGCTACTCTATTACCCGTCGCCCTGCGCTATTCAGTGCCCCAGGGACACAGTGAATCCGCGTACCCATTCATTGGAGAGATGACCTTCATGGAATCTCTGGTGCGGGTTTTGAAGAGTCCGCCCAGTCAGGTCACTCTGTTTCTGGGCCCCCCCCACAAGGCCGTCGAACTGGGTACCGACCGACGTCAACTAGCGGTGCAGTTGCATGCACTCACCCAACGACTTCATGAGTCAGTGTAACGGGCGAACGGGCATACCCGCCACCTGAAAAATCACCCCATCTTCCAGTCTGAGCGCGGTCAACGGCCCACCCCACAAACACCCCGTATCCAATCCCTGCACATCGGCACTGCAATGCAGTCCCAACGCCGACCAATGACCACAGAGCAGGCGCTGCCCTGCGCTACGCCGCCGGGGTACGGCAAACCAAGGCAGAAAACCGGAGGGAATCCCCTTCAACGTGCCTTTGTAACCAAACTCCATCACCCCTTCGCAGGAACAGATGCGTAACCGGGTCATGCCGTTGATGATCGTGCGCCAACGTTCTACTCCCGTAAGCGTATCATGCCAACCCGTCGGGGTATTGCCGTACATCACCTTCAGAAAATCACCATATTGCGCCCCTTGCAAAACCTCTTCCACTTCCCTGGCCAGGGATGCAGCCTGTTCCACAGTCCACTGCGGGAGCAACCCCGCATGAATCAGGGTCACCCCCTGATCTTGATGAAGCAAAGGACGGCAGCGTATCCAATGTAATAATTCCTCACGGTCAGGAGCTTCGAGAATGGCATTGAGTGTGTCTCCAGGACGCAGGTGGGTTGCGCCTTCCGCCACGCACAGCAAATGCAGGTCGTGGTTGCCCATCACGACCGTCGCTCGGTCTCCCAAGGATTTGATCAGTCGTAGCGACTCGAGCGAATGGGGACCACGATTGACCACGTCGCCCACAAACCACAACTGATCCCGTTTTCTCAGTGGCAAAGTGGAAAGCAAGCGTTCCAAGGGCTCCAAACACCCTTGAAGGTCCCCGATCACATACACGCTCATGGAGTGGGTGCGGACGGCGTCACGACGCTGGAAGACGGATTCCCGTTTGCAGGTGTGGAGGTGGGGGGCGGAAGGGCCATGGCCACTTCCCCTACCGGTTTGATGCGCGCTTCCACAGCGGCCTCGCTTTGTTGTGCCGCAGAAGATACTGAACGGTCAGAACATCCCCCCAGCATCCCCGCAGTCAAAAATATTACCCCAATCACAAGCCTCTTCATCACGAATCCTCCTCGATGCTTTCCACGCTCATTCTACCCCTACCGATACAGTTGAATCGTGACGATGTGATAATCCATTCCCCCAGTTCGGTAAATTCCATGGTCTTGTGCAGTCCTCCCGGCCGTTGAAAATTTCACCTTTTTTCCCAAACGCTAGCCCCCAAAGTCAATATCTGGTAATTTCATGGGTTGGATCCTTGGTAAACGCATCTTCCCTATGACCTCACTCCTGATTTTACTGCGACACACCGGATCGCGGTGGTTCTGCGCCCTGTCCATCCTCTGTCTCCAGGGTTGCTCTCCAGAACTTCCGTCACACGCACAAAACGGAACGATCACCCCCCCTGTCTTCAATACACGGTCTCCTGCGCCTCATCTCCCGCCCAACCACGGATTTTCTGCGCTGGTTTCCTTCGGAGACAGCCTCTCCGACATGGGAACTTATACTGTCCTGGCCGAACGAACCTATGGTCTGGGAACATCTTTCCATATTCCGTTCACCGGTCTACCCTACCCGGCAGGGGGACAATTTACCGTTAATGGCGCAGTTACGGGAAATTGGGTGGGTGACTTGGCTCAACGGCTCAATCTCGAAATTACTCCAAATCTGATTGGTTACGGCGGGGCTCCCGGCAGTCGATACCTCACACCCAGGGGCGGATTTTCCCGCACGCCGGTATTTTGCCCGTTTGGTTTCCAGGCAGAACACCGTTCGGCTTTTTGTTTGGACTTTGCTGAAGGAGGGGCCATGGTCAGCAACCCCACGGGAATTGATCACGACCAGGGGGCCTTGACCTTGCCGCTGACGCAACAGGTCTCCCAGTATCTGCATCAGTTCCAACGCTTTCGGCCCGATCAGTTGGTCACCGTGTTTGGTGGAAATAATGACGTGCTGCTGGCCTTCACCCAATTCCTGGGTAATATCACGGAAAGCGTCCAGCAAAGGGTGGCCAGTGCAAAGCAGAGCGATCAAGCCATGGGTCCGGTTCGTCAGCAGGAGATCGCGACTCAGGCTCTGGGCCAAGAATATCAAACGGCTCTCGTCCATGCCCAGCATCAAATAGATCAAGCGGCCGATGATCTGACCAGGATCACCCAGCGGATTATCGAACACGGTGCCCAGTATGTGCTGGTCTATACACTCCCCGACGCTGCCGATACCCCATTTGGGCGCGGCCTTCCTTACACCTTGAAAGGATTTCCCCAACCCCCACCGGCCGGATATGTCTGTCGCCCCTCGGAGGCACTGTCTCCGTGCAACATTTTGTCCCTGCTGGTGAATCGATTCAACCAGCGCCTCCTTGACGATCTACAGGGCAAACCTGTCAAGATATTCGACAGTCATCACTTATTCAAAGAACTCCTCACTCATCCGGAAACCCATGGCTTTACGCATGTCACCACTCCCTGGTGTGCCCGCACAGTCCCTTCATCCCTTTTGTGCAATCTTGACACACCCAATGAAACGGCAGGAGCAACGATCCAAAATCTTCCTTCCTGGTTATTTGCCGACGACATTCACCCCACACCGGCAGGCTATCAGGTGCTGGCAGATCAAACATGGGCTGAATTGAAGCATTTTGGCTGGATTGCCAAACCCTCTGCGGCACTGACTCGGAATATGCTCAGTTTTCCGGCACCGCGAAACTCAATACCAACCCCATGACTGCAATCAGGGCATTCAGATAAACGCCGGTGTTGACCGCGTAACCTTTGGGAACTTCCACTGGCTTCAATGTGATCAACACTTTTCGGTACTGCACAATAGCCACCAGCGCCGTCAGAGAACCCAGCAGAATGAATGCAATTCCCACCCAGTGGGAAGCGCTCACCGGGCGAACGGGCACATGCTGCACCACCAGAAGTCGCATGAATAAACCGAACCTTTCAATCATGAACCCAAACCCCATGAGTGTCAAACTGGTACGATTCCACGACAGAAGCGTGCGTTCAGCCGCAAAAAAAACACGGGGATCATTCAAATCTGACATTCGCACCTCTGCTCAGGCCATGCGGCACCCCTCATCAACCCGGTGATCATTGACAAGGTTATCTTGCCGCACTGCGCTGAAGCGCTTCTTCTTCATAAAGTTTGGCCAAAATGGTGGAATCCTCTTCCCCATGGCCTTTGTCACGCGCCCATTCGAATGCGCTCCGCGCGGCTTTATGAAGGTGACAAGGAACGCCATGACTTTCAAACTGATCGATTTCGTAAGACAGGTCCTTGATCATCTGATTGACCTTGACGCGCACTGTATAGTCGCCATCGATCATGAAACGGGCTTCACGCAATCCCCTTGGGGCAAAAGGCGCCGTGGTGGCCTTGATAGCCAGCCGTCGCTCCACATCCATATGACCGACTTTCATCAAGGCCACCATCTCGGCCGCAGCGATGTATTCGATACCCAACTTGCCATTGATCATCAACTTTTCAGAAATCCCGTCGAGAGGCCCCCCCGCATGATTGATTTTACTGCCCATGGCCAGCAACAGCGGCTGAATCCTGACCATTGCAGCATCCGACGCTCCCACGGTGAAGATCAGCGTACGATTGTCAGCTTCGGGCAGAGATCCAGACATGGGCGCAGAAACGAATTCAATACCCCGAGCCGCGCACGCATCGGCCAATTTCTTTTCATGCCCCAAAGTCAAGGTGGCGCATTCCAAAGCAATGGAACCCACCTTCATGTAGGGAAGAGCACCGGTTTGAGGATCGAGCCACACACCAGCAGAAGCGGCATCATCCCATACCATGGTGATGACGAATTCAGCATGGGTCACGGCCTCCGCTGGAGTTGCGGCTTGCCGGGCGCCCAATTTCACGAGTGGCAGGCAGGCAGACGCTTCAATATTCCAGACTGTCACAGAATAACCTGCGGCAATCAGCGAAGCAGCCATGCGTGAGCCCATGGCACCCATACCCAGTACGGCGACCTGTTGAGACTGAGAAGAAGGGGAGGGAGTATTCACGGTAATATCTTTCCTGTGTCCGGGTTAAAATCAGGGTTTAGATGCTAGTAAAGATTCGGGGAAGTTAGAAAGCAAATATTGTACATATCGGATACGAATTATTTTAACATCCCAATCCATCGCATCCGTTTTTTGTGGAGTTTGATCCCTTGAGCAGGATACTACACCGCTTCATTATACCCTTGGGTCTGCTTTGTCTCTGGATTGATCCCGTCAGAGCAGAGGAACTGCCCCCCGCGCCCGTATCGCCTCCCACCCTGACCCCGATCCATCATCTGGTAATTCTTTACGACGAAAACATTTCCTTCGATCACTATTTTGGCGCTTACCCCAAGGCACTCAATCCTCAGGGCTCACCTCCCTTCCTTGCCAAACCCCGTACGCCCAAGGTCAACGGCTTCGATTCCCTGACACCCAACCCCAGTCTGCACCCCTTTCGTCTGGATCGGAGTCAGGCGGTTACAGCCGACCAGTCCCATGCCTATACGGACGAACAGGAAGCCTTCCATCACGGGCACATGGATCACTTTATCGAATCCACGGGAAACGGACTGTCCCATACCACCGGCGTGCTAGGTAGTCCCACCACAGTGATGGGCTATTACGATGGCAATACCGTTACCGCCCTGTGGAACTATGCACAGCACTATGCATTGAGTGATACCACCTTCACGGATACCTTCGGACCCTCCACCCCTGGCGCTCTGGAATTGGTGGCAGGGCAAACCCACGGCACAATCCCTGTTTTTTCCCAACCCTTCTCTTCGTTACCCACCAGCATTCTCTTGCCGGATGGTCGAGGTATGTTCACCCTGATTGGCGATGCCGATCCGGATGAGGATATTTGTTCGCGCTCACCGCTCAGAATCCGCATGGCGGGTCCCAATATCGGCGAATTGCTGGACAAGCGAAATATTTCCTGGGGAAACTTCATGGGGGGCTTCGACCTGAAGCGTGTCAACCCGAATGGCAGTTCGGGCTGTACCCGAACCAGTACCACGATCACCGGTTCTGTGGTGCGCGATTATCTGCCTCATCACAATGGATTTCAGTACTACCCCTCCACGGCCAACCCCTTTCACACCCGCCCGGCTTCTCTGTCCACTATTGGTCATGCAACCCTGCTGGACGGCGTGACACCGGAACCGGCGCATCATCAGTATGACCTGGAAGATTTCTTTGATGCAGTCAAGGCAGGAAATTTTCCGGCCATCAGTTTTCTCAAAGCCCCGGCCTTTCAAGATGGTCATGCCGGTTACTCCAACCCTTTGGATGAACAACATTTCATCGTGCGCGTGCTCAATTTCCTTCAAAGTCGTCCCGAATGGAAAGAGACCGCCGTCATCCTGACCTATGACGATTCCGACGGATGGTATGACCATGCATTCTCACCCATTCTTCATTCTTCCCACGATCCCCAAGCCGACACCCTGAGCAGTGTGGGGCAGTGTGGGTCATCCGGAGGCACACCCCTCGGCATCGATGGGCACCCCGTCAATGGTCGCTGTGGTCCTGGTCCGCGCATTCCCTTGCTGGTCCTGTCCCCTTGGGCAAGGACCAACTGGGTAGACCATACGCCCTTGACCCAGACATCCCTTCTTCGCTTCATCGAAGACAATTGGTTGCACGAGACACGCTTGGGCCATGGTTCTTTCGACAAGGATGCGGGAAACCTGATGCCTCTCTTCGATTTTACCCGTCCAACGTCGCTTCTCCCTCTTTTTCTAGACCCTGATTCGGGACTTCCTCTCGCGCTTCCCCCCCATGACCTCTGATCTCCCAAACAAAAGATTCTTGATCCTCTGTACCCTGCGCATCGGAGACGTTCTACTCACGACACCGCTTATACGATCCCTGCGTAAAGCGTACCCGGACAGTCGAATCGGCGTACTGGTCTTGAAGGGCATGGCCAACGTACTGGAAGGCAACCCGGATATCGATGAAATCATCGAAAGTCCACACCGAACCACCCTGTGGAACCGCCTCAAGGAATGGCATGGGCTCTGGCGTCGCTATACCTATGCCTTGAGCCCGGTCTCTTCAGATCGGGCGCGGTTCTATGCCTTTTTGGCGGCCCCTTTTCGTCTGGGCTTCATCAATGCCCATACCTCATCCTTTTCCCGCCGTTTGCTCACCCATGCGCTTTTGTTCGATGACGAAACACTGCACACTGTCCCTCATAATCTGAGATTATTGGAACCCTTGGGTATTCCTCCCGATGGCACCGTGGTGCCCCCCACCGCCGGGGGATCCATCCCCGTCCAACTGAGCGAAAAAAAGTACGCTGTAGTCCATCCCTATCCAAAATTTACTTACAAATCCTGGCCTCTTGAGAACTGGGTCCAATTGGTCCGAGAAATTCAGAAGACATCCATGCTCGTCGTACTCACAGGCAGCCACGCTCCAGATGAGAAGGCGGTGGTTCGGGAAATTGCACGACTCACCACCGCTCTCGATTTGTCAGGGACCCTATCCCTGGCGGCAACCGCCGATCTCATCAAAAAGGCACAATTTTTTGTGGGGCCAGATACAGGGATCACACACCTGGCCGCTGCGACAGGCATCCCCACTCTGACTCTCTTCGGCCCCACCAATCCGGTCAAGTGGGGCCCCTGGCCCACAACCCAGAACTGTGCACAGCAACCCTGGCACCACCAGGGAAGCCAACATCAAGGGAACGTCTGGATCATTCAGGGATCAGGGCCTTGCGTGCCCTGCCATCAAGAGGGATGTGACCGCCATGCCCACAGCAAAAGCCTGTGCCTGGAAACCTTGCCGGTCAACGCCGTTCTGGACGTCATCCAGACCTTGGCACTTGCGTCTTGATCAAAAGGACGATTCCATGACCAAGGAATTCAGCGTATCCACCCGAGTTTCCAGAAGCCGTGAAATTCGGTCTCGAACCCCATAAGAAATCACAACCCTCTGACCTTTGGTGGCGATCCCAGCACAAAACTCCACTCCCTTCACTTCGAACTGAAAAGCCTCTGAGCGTTGCAGCAAATTAAAACTCTCGTCGAAACGCAACAGATAGTGGTCAAACAGAACTTTCTTGAGTTGATAGTCTGAATCGCGGGTGACGTGCTTCATCAGCAGTTTTTTAAGAATGGGGGCTTTTCTGCGGTGATGCGTCACGGCAATCCAGCCGGCTCCCCAAGGAATAACTTGGGAAGACCCTGACACAATGGAGCCTCGAATCGGCGCAATCCGGGACTTGGGGTCCACCCCCAACTTTTCCGCCGCCGGACGAAGTTCACCTCCTGAATAAACGTAAACCTCCAGGGGCTGAGTCGAGTAGAACAAGTAGAGTTCATCCTCCCGAACGCAGGGCATCCAGTTTTTTTCTCGGTTATGGGAATGCGGTGAGGGAAGTACCACCGGGTCTACCCATTCACCCTCTCTGATCCTTGCCAGGATCATGGTGTTATAAAAACTTTCGTTGTCCCGCCGAAATCCACTGAACAGGCCCCATAATTCTCCCTTCCAAAGAAAGAGACGTCCATCTTCCAGACCATTCCTGGCAGAGGGACAAGTTTGCCGGATTTTTCGGTCATCCAGTTTATGGGTGGATTTCAGCGTAAAATCATCCGCATAGTGAAGCAACCAGTTTTCACTGCTCAGGCATTCCTCTTGAGTTCCATGATAAGGTAGGGGATCAAGGGCTCGCACCAGCACCCACCAACCCTCCTCCCCAGCCACAACGGAAGGATTACAAAAAGCCAGGGATGTTGGAAGATGAATCTCCTGCATCCTCATCATGTTTGGATACTCAATCAGTTTCATAGCGAAATCAATAGACCTCCTAACAAAACGATGCTGTACCCCTCTGTGAAATCAACTAAAAATGAATTATAAAGACAGCCAAAAGCAAAGAGGATCCCAACGCCACGCAATACTTGTCCGGATAGTCCGGGTTGGCGGCCGGCGCGCAGATAAAATATGAAGAAAGCCAAGATAGCCAGCAAACCAGGTATGCCAAACTGAACGGCCCACATCAGGTACTCATCATGAAAATTGGCAGTCGCCAATCGGTTGACCGGGGTGGTCTCATTTTTGGCCAATTCTTGGGTTAAGGTCAGAACCGATCCGGTTCCCGACCCCAGCCAGGGATGCTTCAGAAATAAAAGAACCCCTTTATGCCAGAACTCCACCCGCTCCCCTTGCGACGTATCTGCGCCAGTTTGATGGGATTGCCGGACCTCCTGAAGCACGGTTCCCAGCATCGTTGAAGGGTTCATCAGACTCCACAGGGTACTGCCCAGCACAATCCCGATGATGAGCATCAGCACCCAACGCTCTTGAAACTTTGCTCTTTGTCCAAAATGAGAATGGCTATTGAAGACCAACCGCTCCGGCCTCACAGCCTTCCTGTCTCGTGTAAACCACCATTCACCCAACAACCACAGGGCAATCACGGGAAGCATCGCCTTACCGGTTCTCCCCACCATCACGAAAGCCACATTACCGGCAGCAAGCAGAGCCATTCCCCAATATAAAAACCGTCTCTTTCCTCTTGCTTGCCAACCCAAAGCACTGGCAATGACGACCAGGATGCAAAACAACAAACCCTGGGTAATGTGCTGGCGAAAAACCGCATCCCCTGGACTAGGCATACCGGCCACATAGATCGGGTCACTGATATGCGTCAACCTCAGGTACTCAGTCCATGACAGGAATACATTGATCAGCAATGCCCCACACAATACGTTCAGTCCTCGAACCCGGTCTTTTTCTTCCTGGAAAAAAGGTATCAACAAGGGAATGAATAAGAGTTTATGGTAACGATTGAGTACATTGAGAGCCTCATGATGAGGTCCCAAGGAGTGCACTGTCCCCAACCCGACGATCACGAGCATGGTCAATGCCGTCAGTGACATGGGGTGTCGCAATAACTGTGGAACCGCCCGCCACCATTCCCTGGAAAGAAGAGCCATCAACAGGACGAGGTAGCCAAAAAAATTGACTCCACCCACCGCGAAGGGAAGAGATGCCAGCATTCCATAGACACACCAGCGAATGGGTGAAGCGAAAGAAAATCGTTTCACTCTGAATACCCCGAGACACATGAGAAACCTTCTTGACGAAACATCATGCCATTCCCCCCGTTTCAGCATTTCTTTGCAGGATAACGTCGACTGCCTGGCGGGTTCCCAAAGGGGGTAGGGCGGAACGAGGCATCCTGTCCTGTACCCAGTCCCGCTGCAAACGGCACAGTAATGCTTCCAAAGCACCACTCCGATCCACCTCGATGGCATAGCCCCCATGCTTTTCGATCAAATCCATCAACTGGGGGTTCAGATGGACGAGGCCGATCACCGGGCGGCCTGCCCATAGGTAATCATAAAATTTGGAAGGGATATACTCGGCACAATCGGCCGTATGACCATGGATCAGCAATAGCCCATCCATCCGGTGCATTTCCTGCTGAATACGTTCCCGACCGGATAGCCCCGAGATGGGATCACGTTCCAGGCGCCCGTGTTCGAAGAAATATTTTTGCATTTCCAACCGCTGAATGGCCTCTCGACCTGCCCCATCGATGCTTCCTCCATAGCAATGAATCTCCATGTCCCCTGCCTGTTCCGGGCAGGATTGGGCAAAATGCGCAAAGGCTTCCACAAAAGGACGCAACGTACGCACCTCCGAGAGAGAACCAAAGTGCCCCAAACGCAAATGGGAGCCTTTTTGATAGGGTGCCTTGACCTGGGGGGGTTCCGCCCCTGGCAATATCGCAAAACCGCGCTTGCCCAATTGCGGATGACGTTTCAATGCACTGGACAGAGCCTGCTCGGTAAACCACCAAGCCATATCCGCCTCAGTGCAGATCATCCCTTCCAGACGAGCCCAAAACTTGAGATTTCGGGTGGCCGGGGTCGTTCCTGGAAAAACCATGGGATCATGGACCTCGGCAATCCAGCGAACTTTTGTCAATTTTTTCAACCAGTATCCCGCCCAATGGGCCGAATAGGCCCCACCTGTGGAATAGATGAGTTCTGGTTGATAGCGCCGAATCATTTTCCATCCCCGATAAATGGCTGCCGGAGTCCAGGACCACTGACTTTGCAGCCCCATGACCAATCGTTCCAGGATGATGAATGGGGCCAAAAGCAACGAAGTCACCCCTGTGACCACGCGATAACGCCAATCTCGTCCCCATTTCAAAGCCAGTGAGTGACGCAGGTCAAAACGAAACCCGGAAGGCCCCCAGGGAAGTAATTGTTCATGGATGAAACGCGAATCCCTGACTCCGGTCACCGCGCTGAGTACGATAGGTTCAATGCCTACCTCCCTGAGGTGAGGAATCTTGTCCGTGATGGTCAGACTGGCTGCCCTTCCATCCATGTTGAACCCGTGGGAGAGAATCAACCAGCGGCGTGTCGGTGGTATCGTCATGCCTTATCAAGGGGGAAGAAGGGTTGTGCCGAAGGAAAAGTCACCCTATCCCTTCTCGCTGTCGTTGCGGTAAAGAACACCATGAATTCCCAGTTGTTTCAATTTTCGGTAAAGATGCGTCCGTTCCAGCCCAACCCGTTCAGCGACCCGAGAGATATTGCCTCTAGCATCTCTGAGATGGAATTCAAAATAGCCCTTCTCAAACTCGTCCCGTGCCTCACGCAGGGGTTTCTCGTACAAGGCTACCAAATCCCGAATCAATCCGGCGCGTTGAATTTCATCGACCGTATCGGGTTCTTCGCCGGGCTCACCTTCATAATCCGTGATAAATCGCTGGGCATCCTCAAAGGTGATTTCAAACCCGGAAGCCGTCAATGCCAGAGTCCGTACTGCGCTGGCCAGCATGGGCAAATTACCTGGCCAGCGTTGCTGGCGCAGGAGGTTGAGCGCCCCGCTGGTCAGGGTTCGAACAGGGATTTCACCGGATTCGATCATGCGATTGAGAAAAGTGAGTGCGATTTCCGGAATGTCTTCCGCATGTTCACGCAAAGCAGGAACAACCAGGGATACTCCACCCATCTGGGCCAAAAATGCGGCAGCCAGGTGCCCATTGCGAATCAATTCTCCCAAGGGATGAATACTGCCACAAATCAAGCGCAGGTGATAGCGTGACAACTTGGATATCAACTGCATCAAGCCTTGCTGCTCTGCGGCTTTCAAGTGCGCCAACTCGGCAATGAAGATGATCCCCCCCTGGTAATCCTGCAGGGGCTGAAAAGGATTTTCCTCCAGCCAATGCATATCCTCGGGGGCATACCAGAGCGCATTGGGTTTGAGTAGGTGACGGGCGATCAATTCGATACCGCACCCCGGCTCCCCCATCAAAAAGAGCGGTACCGCCTGGGAAGCAATTTGATCGAGACGTTGCCGTAACTCGTTCATCACGGCAGAACGACCCAGTTGATGACTGGATAAAGTCTGTTGACGTACCTCTTTTCCGGCCTGCATGGCACGAACCACGGTAGACAGGAGTTTAGGCAGGGCGATGGGTTTCTCCAAAAAACCGTAGGCTCCCATCCGGGTTGCCTCCACGGCCATATCCACTGTCGCATGTCCCGACATCATCACCACCGGCATGGTCAATTGTCCCGTGCTGGCCCATTCACGCAACAATGTCACCCCATCTTCCAGGGGCATCCAGATATCGAGCAACACCATATCAGGACGCTGGCGCTGCCGAAGTTCGCGGGCTTCGCTGGCAGTCGCCGCCAACTGTACTTCATAGCCCTCATCCCGCAAAATTTCCGAGAGTAATTCCCGAATGCCAATTTCATCGTCTACGATCAAGATCAAATTGCTCATCCCCGATTCCCCTTTCCCTTAGGCAACCTGATCTCGATGGTTGCCCCTCCCGCAACACTGTTGAAAGCTCGAATATGGCCATGATGCTCTTCCACAATCTTCTTGACGATGGGCAATCCCAAGCCAGTCCCCTTGGATTTGGTCGTGATATAAGGTTCAAACACCCGGGCGATCACTTGCTCGGAAAATCCTTGTCCATTGTCCGATATGCTCAGTTTGGCCCATTCCTCTTCCTGACCGGTGATCACCTGCACTCTGAAGTCATTTTGATCCCGTCCTTCATCCAGCGCATTCTGCAACAAGTTATGGATGACCTGTCGTAATCGTATGGTATCTCCCTGAATTTTCGGAAGGTCTGGATCCAGTTGGAGGATGATATGCTCTCCTGCATTCTCATACAATACCAACACCTCCCTAATCAACTCGTTGAGAGAAAAACTCTCCTCCACCAGACGCGAAACTTTGGCGTATTCACTAAAATCATTGACCATGTTTTTGAGAGCGTCTACCTGATTGATGATGGTGCGGGTAGAGCGTTTCAACAAATTGGCATCTCCTTCACTCAGACGATCCTGCAAACGGTGCTCCAGTCGCTCCGCAGCCAGTTGAATGGGAGTCAAAGGATTTTTTATTTCGTGGGCCAGACGGCGCGCCACTTCTCCCCAAGCCGCGTAACGTTGGGCTTGAACCATCTGAGTGATGTCGTCAAATACCAGGACCCAATCGCCTCCCAAACCTTCTGGCAAACGGGATCCCTTGAAATGAAGTTTGCGGTGTCCCTGTTCGCCATCATACTCGGCATCCCCTTCCCATCCCTGGGCAAAGGAATTGGAAAAATTCTTTTCCAGAAAGTCGATGATGGGCAGTAGCGCGGGCGTTCGGTAGCCCCATTCAGTTAAAGTGATACCCTCCAATCCGGACAATCCCAACATCTGCTGGGCACTGAAATTGGCACTTTTGAGATGTAGGTTGAGATCCAGCACCAGCACGCCCGCAGAGAGGTTCGAGAGGATGCTTTCCTGGTAGATCTTGGCCTCGGTCAACCCCTGCTGATAGCGCTGTCTGGCCTGTGACGCCTCCCGTAACTGGTGGGTCATGGTATTGAAGGATGCCGTCAATACTCCCAGTTCATCGTTGCTGCTGACCGGGGTCATGATGCTGAAATCCCCCGCACCCACCGCCCGTGTGCTGGCTGCCAGTGCATTGAGAGGTGCCCCAAACCGTTCGGAAACCACAAAAGCCAGGACGATGGCTGTCAATAGGGTCAACAGCAAGACCAGAGAAAGATTCAGTCGGTACAAGTTTTTCAAACCATGGCGCGCCAATAGAAGTTCCTGATACCCTCGCCAGGCAGCTTCCACCTGATCTGCATTGCTCGCCAACTCTTTGGAAACGGGTTGCAGTAATTGCAACACCCTGAAATCTTCAGTAAAGGAAATCCGGTTGACCGGGACCAATACACGCAGATAAACCCCCTTGCCGGGTAAGTTCTCCACCATTCGATAAGGGCGCTGTGCACGAATCTGATGGCTGATGTTCCCTGTCAGGGTCAACCCCTCAGGAATCAAGGCATCATTGCGAGCGCTGGAAAAGGCCAGTACTGTCCCATTTTTCGAGAGCAAGGTGGCCTCCTGGACACCAAATTGCTCGCGCAACTGCTGCAGGAGAGAAAATTCATCCAAGGCCGTCGCGTCGGCCAGCACCGAGGACATCGTCGTCGCTTTGTGGACCAGATCATCCAGAAGGCTGTCGAAGGCCGTGCGTCCCAAACCCAAACCGGCCGTCAATGCTTTATCCACATTCACATCAAACCAGGATTCAATACTGCTCGACAGAAAACGGACGGATACGCCATAAACCAACGTTCCGGGCAGTACGGCCATGCCCACCAACAACAATACCAGTTTGAAAGTCAGTTTCGAGCCGAAGACCTGTTGCCGCCACTTGCGATAGAGCATGACCAATTGATAGGCAATCAGCCCCATCAACAGCAAGGCCACGGTGGCGCCCCCCATGAGCAGCCTGGGGTAATCTGCCGCAAACAGGGTGGTATTCGCAGTTGCTACGGACAGAATGACCAGAAAGGTTGTCGCCCCACCAAAGATCGGCAGTAGAAACCACAGAGAACGCATTCCCAGAAGGGCAGGGATCCGCTTCAAGGGGTGAACATCCATTCACGGTGCGGTGAGGTCAAGGTCCAATCGCCGGAATATAATGCATCCAATTGAAAAGGTTTAGGCAAATGCGAAGTATCCAGTTCGATGTGAAGTCGTGCCTGATACTGTTCTCCTTTGCCAAGTGACATCTGGCTGGGCACGGGAACGGCCTTGACGGTTTCCAGAGCTTGCAGAGCCTCGTCCAACGAGGAAAAATTCAGGTAGAGACCGCCGATGGAATAACGATACACTCGGGTCAACGGGTTGTAACTCAAACGCCGTTCCTGGTGCCAAGTCAGTACCTGACGGTTGAACCAGTACCAACGGGGCTGGATCAGACTGAAATCGATGCTGAAGGTCAGAGGAATCCCTCTTTCCACGGCTTCTTTCAGAGACGCAGTCAAATTGACCGTAAAGGTTGTCGTCAAGGAGACGTTTGCCAAATCGATCCACTGCACCTCTGTATTCTGGATATCGATACCTTCGGCGTGGGCCAAAAAAACCCATAGAAGCGAAGAAAATGCTAAAAACCGCCTAAAACTTCTGTAGAACAGCATAGAAAAAACCATCATGAATGTCGTCTGGCAGCAGTTGTCCATTTTCCCAGCGAGGGACGGACCCAGATTCGCCTATTTTGCACATCACCTCGTTATTTTGTCTCACAGTCCCTTCCTTGACCCCTTCCGCCCCCTCGAGAAAACGCTGAATCACTGCTCCATTTTCTTCCCGGAACAGGGAACAGGTGACATAGAGCAGGCGCCCTCCTTTTTTCAGGGTGGGCCACAATTGGGTCAACAAATTCAACTGACGTTGGGCCAACGCAGAGATGTCTTCTTCGCGTCGCAACCATTTGATGTCCGGATGGCGTCTGACGACCCCCGAACCACTGCAGGGAGCATCGAGCAAAATGCGGTCGAAAAGTTGTCCATCCCACCACAGATCGGTTCGGGTCGCATCTGCGCACCGGACGTCGGCCGTCAGGTGCAGACGTTGTAAGTCAGCCTGCATTTTTTTGACACGACCCGGTTCGATATCCAGGGCCAATAAACCACTCAATCCATTTCCTCTTTCCAGCATATGGGCCGTCTTGCCCCCAGGTGCCGCACAGGCATCCAGTACCCGTTGTCCGGAGTGCAGCCCCATGAGATGTGCTGCCCATTGTGCTCCGGCATCCTGAACGGAAACCGCCCCCTGTTCGAACCCCGGTAATTGGGTCACGGCTTGCGGGGCTTCGAGAACCAACCCTTCCTGACCGATGGGTTGAGAAGCCATGCCAACTCCCTGCAAACGCGCCTGATATTGGGCAACACTGTTGAATCGACGATTGACCCGCAGCGTCATAGGAGGACGCTGTTGTGCTTGCTGCAATAAGGTTTCCCAATGCGCCGGGTGATCCAACTGCAGGCGTGTAATCCACCAGTCAGGATGAGAATAGCGGCCTTCCAGCGATTCATGGGCTTCTGCCATCAATACGTCCTTCTGGCGCAACAGATTCCTCAGTACCCCATTGACAAAGCCCCGTGCCGCTGTCAAACCCAATACCCCTGCCGTTTCAACCGCATGACTGACCACCGCATGGGGTGCCGTGCGCGTATGCAGCAATTGATAGGCTGCCACCATCAGCAACAAGCGCGCTGTCTCCTCCGGTTCCCCCCTTTGAAACAAGGGGGCCAGCATCAACTCCAGTTCCGTCTTGAAACGCAAGACCCCGTAGGCGCAGTCTTGCAACGATGCCCGCTGGTGGTCCGTCAATACCCCTTTGGCAACTTTGCGCGCCTCGGTCAAGGCATGATCGAGATTCTTCCCGGCCAGTACCTGACTCAAGGCAAAAATGGAAAGTCGTTGAATTTCAATCATGCTTTACCCCATTTCTGACCGACTTCCATGGCATTGCCGCACAAAAATTCCTGTACGGATAGAATCTTTCCCCCGGCTCGTTGCAGACGCGTCACGCGCAACAGACCTTCTCCACAAACCACCGTGATGCCGCTGTGATCGAGGTGACACAGAGTACCGGGCTGATCATTCACTGAGGAGAGAGGCTTTTCTTCGATTTCAGCTTCCCATAGATGCAACATTCCCGCGCCGGACCAGGTTCTGGCTACGGGTCCCGTAACCAATGTACGGATTTTTCCGTCAATTTCCATGGCCGAAGATTCCCAGCGAATCTCTGCCTCTTCCTTGCGAATCTTGTCGGCATAAGTCACCCCAAAGATAGGCTGGGGTTGTGCATGGCGCTGCAGATATTCCAGTTGATCCAGTCCCTCGATCAACGTGTTGGCTCCCAACTTCGCCAATCGATCATGGAGAGACTGGCCCGTTTCCCGACTCTCGATGGGGCAGGAATGCTGCAAAAGAATGGGGCCTGTATCCAATCCCGCCTCCATCTGCATGAGACTGATCCCCGTTTCCCGGTCTCCCGCCAGCAATGCGCGCTGAATGGGCGCTGCGCCACGCCAGCGAGGCAAGAGGGAGGCGTGAACATTGACCGCGCCAAAGGGTGCCAAAGTGAGCAGGGCAGGGGGGAGTATCTTTCCGTAGGCCACCACCACCCATACCTCGGCCGGCCATTTCGCCAAAGAAGCCATGAGATCCGGATCGTTCAGAGAATGCGGTTGCAACAACGGGAGCCGAGCGTCCCTGGCACACTGTTTGACCGGACTTTCCCGTACCTTCTGTCCTCGTCCGGCGGGTCGATCCGGTTGAGTCAACACCGCCAGTACCTGATGATCAGAAGATAAAAGCGCCTCCAGGGAAGCGGCAGAAAAATCAGGAGTTCCAGCAAAAATGAGGCGCATCAGAGCGTTTCTCGAAGACGTTTTCGCAATTTCGACTTGATCCGATTCTGCTTGAGTTGAGACAGATAATCCACAAAAACCCTTCCCTCCAGATGGTCCATCTCGTGCTGCAGGCAGGTAGCCATCAAACCTTCCGCTTCCACCACAAAAGTGTTTCCTTCCAGATCCCATGCTTCCACGACCACACGGTCCGCCCGCGTCACCTTGTCATAAATACCCGGCACCGACAGGCATCCTTCCTCGTGTTCGCGCTGTCCCTTCTGCTGCATCAGACGAGGATTGATGAACACTTCGGGATCATCTTGTTCCTTGGAAATATCCAGCACGATGATACGCAGATGGACATCCACTTGTGTGGCCGCCAAACCAATACCCACGGCAGCCTTCATGGTTTCGATCATATCCTGTACCAAACGGCGTATATACTCGTCAATCTCACGCACAGGCTTGGCCTTTTTGTATAGACGGGTATCCGGATAGCGAAGAATGGGGAGAAGGGCCATGAAAGAGAAGTATAAGATCAGTTTAAAATTTTGTAACACCTTATTATAACGGGCATCTGCTCTCGATGGTGCCCTCTTGCCATGGTTCTACTCCCTGACTCACCGTCTGACCCCCTGAAATCTTGGCTGGACCAGGAACATCATCATTATCTCAGGCCAGAGGATCATGGGTTCCCCGCAACGCTGAAGGAAATCCATCCCGCACCCGTCCATCTCTATCTGATCGGACATCTGTCGCTGCTTCAATGCCCCATGCTGGCCATCGTTGGCAGCCGCCATGCCAGTGCACAGGGAATCTTGAATGCCACCTCCTTTGCCCGAGCCTTGTCTCAAGAGGGCTTGACCATCATCAGCGGTCTGGCAACCGGCATCGACGCAGCGGCCCATAGGGGCGGACTGCAAGGGTGCGGCAAAACCGTCGCCGTGATGGGTACCGGCATAGACCGTCTCTATCCCCCGGAAAATCGGTCACTGGCACAGAAAATTGCCGAACAGGGATTGATCTTGAGCGAGTTTGACTTCGGTACCCCAGCCCGTCCCTGGCACTTTCCCCATCGTAATCGTCTGATTGCCACTTTGTCCCTGGGGTGCCTGGTGGTGGAAGCCTCTCTGGACAGTGGTTCTCTCATCACCGCCCAACTGGCTCTGGAACAAGGTAAAGAAGTCTTTGCACTCCCTGGCTCCATTCACAATCCACTCTCTCGGGGATGTCATAAACTGATTCGGGAAGGGGCCAAACTGGTGGAAAATATCGCTGATATCCTCGATGAATTACCGGTACTCCGTGGCAAAACCGGTGAGAATCCAGCATCCCCTCAAGAAAATTTTCCACCCGAACCCACCCTTTCACCTTTTCCCTCGGTAGAATGTCTGCGCTTGTGGCAGAATATGGGGGAGTTACCGATGACTCTCGACCAGTTGGCAAAACAGTCCAACTTGACGATGAGTGAAGTAGCGCTCATGCTAACCTCACTTGAATTGACTGGCCATGCGGTCTGGCTTTCTGGAGGGCGGGTTCAGCGCTTGGTTCATCCCCACCAGGCTTTCCTTGACCGACCCGATGATGGGCGTTTATACGCGAGGGCACCGTTATGGTGGACATCCTGATATTTGTTTATGAGAATTTCTTTGGTAGCGGCATTTATCCTGCTCATTCCGTGCTCGTCAATCGTCTTTATGCGGCCGGCTTTGAAAAAGACGCAGTGAGTGGAACCTTGGCTTGGCTAGAGAGCCTGGGGCAGAATGGCGAGGTTGTCTCCCCAGGTCTGACTTCCTCCACCCTCGGCTCAGAGTGGCGATCGACCCCCGCTCAACGTTTTTTGGTTGAACATGAATTGGAGCGTCTGGGACAGGAAGGTTGGGATTTTCTTGCCTTTCTGGAAAACGCCAAAGTATTGTCACCCACCCAACGCGAACTGATTCTGGGAGGATTGATGGCGCTGGATCTGGATGAAGAAGAGCCCGACTTGGATCGTCTCAAGTTGATGGCATTGATGGTCCTGTGGCGCCAGGGTCGTCCCTGGGATGCGCTGCTGATCGAAGAATTGATTTATTTCCAGGAATCCCTGGTCCATTGAGTGATTGACCGTGTCAAAAAAACTACTGATCGTTGAATCCCCCTCCAAAGCCAAGACCCTAAAAAAATATCTGGGTCCGGATTTTGAAATTCTCGCCTCCTACGGTCATGTGCGCGACCTCATTCCAAAATCTGGTGCGGTGGACCCAAATACCAACTTTTCCATGAAATATCAGTTGGTCGAAAGAAACAAAAAACATGTGGACGCCATTATGCGGGCAGTCAAGTCGGCGGATCATGTTTTTCTGGCCACTGACCCGGACCGTGAAGGAGAAGCCATAGCTTGGCATTTGGTAGAAATTCTTCGACCCTTGCTGGAAGGAAAGCCTTTTGAACGGGTCGTCTTTTATGAAATCACTCAAAATGCCATCAGGGATGCGGTAGCTCATCCGCGCGCCCTGTCCCTTCCCCTGGTCAATGCACAACAGGCCCGCCGTGCGCTGGACTATCTGGTAGGCTTCAACCTTTCTCCCTTGTTATGGAAGAAAATTCGCCGTGGATTGTCAGCAGGACGCGTACAAAGCCCGGCCCTGCGCCTGATCGTGGAACGCGAACAACAAATCACCGCATTTCGCCAGGAAGAATACTGGACCCTTCATCTGGAGAGCCTGAAAGAGGCGCAGACATTTCAGGCTCGTTTGGTACAATGGGCAGGAGAAAAGTTGCAGACGCTCAGCATCACCTCGGAAGACCAGCAACGTACCTGGCTGGATTCCCTGAAAGATCAGCCGGCTCAGGTCCGCACCGTGGAGCGGAAGCAACGGCAACGTCACCCAGCCGCCCCTTTCACCACCTCGACCCTGCAACAGGAATCGGTGCGCAAGTTGGGCTTCACCACCGACCGCACCATGAAAATGGCGCAGCAGTTGTACGAAGGGATTGATATCGGAAGTGGCGCCGTCGGTTTGATCTCTTACATGAGAACCGATTCGGTGCAACTGTCTCAGGAAGCACTCACAGACATTCGAAACCATATCCAGGCAAATTTTGCAGCAGAATTTTTGCCGGGGAAACCGGTTTTCTACGCCAACAAAACCAAAAATGCTCAAGAGGCCCATGAGGCCATTCGACCGACCTCCATTGCGCGGACTCCGGAAAGCATGAGGGAACATCTTGCTCCCGACCAATTCCGCCTTTATGAAATGATCTGGAAGCGTACCGTGGCCAGTCAAATGACCTCAGCCCAGTTTGATACGGTCAGTGTGGATATTTCCGTCGGCTCCCAGGCCCTGTTCCGGGCCACGGGGCAAACCATGACCTTTGCCGGATTCATCGTGGTCTACCGTGAAGATGTGGATGAAGCCCCCACCGCACACACCGAGGGTGATGAAAGCGATCGTCGCCTCCCCCCTCTCGTGGAAGGAGAAATGCTGCCCGTGGAACGGTTGTGGGGAGAGCAGCACCACACCCAACCCCCCCCACGGTACACAGAAGCCAGTTTGGTCAAAGCATTGGAAGAGTTCGGCATTGGGCGGCCATCGACCTATGCCAGCATCATCAGCACGTTGATACAGCGCGAGTACGTCACTCTCGATAAAAAGCGTTTCATGCCCACAGATGTGGGAGAAGTCGTCAATCGTTTCCTGACCGAACATTTTTCGCGCTATGTGGACTACGATTTCACGGCTCGGCTCGAAGATCAACTGGATCAAATCTCCGAAGGACAGTTGGAGTGGATTCCTGTACTGGATCAATTCTGGAAGGATTTTTCTGCTCAATTGGAAGAAAAATCTTCCGTATCCCGGGCAGAAATCACGCAAGAACTTCTGGAAGAAGTTTGTCCAAAATGTGGGAAACCGCTCACCGTACGTCTGGGAAAACGGGGAAAATTCATCGGTTGTAGTGGCTATCCCGACTGCGATTTCACCCGGAATCGGGAAGGAACGCCCACCATCGAGGCACCGACCCCCGTGGGAATGGATCCGGAGTCTCAACTTCCCATCGTACTGATGAATGGCCCATACGGGCCTTACGTACAATTGGGAGAATCTGGAGAAGCAGGAAAAAAACCCAAACGGGTTTCACTTCCCAAAGGTTTACTGCCGGCTCAGGTCACTCCGGACATTGCGCTCAAACTCATTCAGTTACCTCGTACTCTAGGCATTCATCCCGTCACTGAGAAACCGGTGATCGTCAATATTGGCCGTTTCGGTCCGTATGTCCAGAATGATGCCAATTTTCGTTCTATTCCAAAAACCGACTCCCTGTTCGACATTACCCTGGAACGCGCCACCGCCTTATTGGCCGAACCGAAATCCCCGACCCGGGCCGCCGCCTCAGGAGGATTGCTTCGCACCCTGGGTGAACATCCCAAGGATCATCAGCCGATCGAACTCTTTACTGGCAAATATGGCCCCTACGTCAAACATGGAAAACTGAACGTGACCGTTCCAGCAGACATGGCAATCGATCAACTGTCTCTGGACGATGCCCTGGATCTGATTGCCGCCAAATTGGCCAATGCCCCGGACGCGCCAGAAAAACCCCCAGTCAATGGAAATCTACTGACTTTTACATCAAAAGAACCCAACCGACGGAGTAAAGCTCCACCCGGCAACAAAAAGCCCCGTTCACCTTCTGCATCTCAGGGGCCTGCAAATCCCCGTAGCACGCGTATACGAAAAGCCTCACCGCGTAAAACCCCGGCATAATTTTCATGTGGTCGGTTCTCATCCCCACCTGGAACAATCTGGCGCTATTGAAACAGTGCTTGGCGTATTTGGAAAAATACACCCAGTTTCCCTATGAAGTGATCCTGCATATCAACGAGGGCAAGGATGGAACTCTGGAATGGGTTAGAGAACAGGGCATTGCCCATACCCATTCCACGGAAAACATCGGAATCTGCCAGGCCATCAACCAGATAGCGGAATTGGCAAACTATCCCTACCTGGTCTATCTGAACGATGATATGGTTTGCCTGCCGCAGTGGGATGTGGAACTTCAACACCGTATTCAGTCACTCGATACCGAGGCTTTCATGCTTTCCGGGACGATGATCGAACCGGTGGCTTCCGGTAATGCCTGTGCCATCGTGGCAGATTATGGTCGGGACCCCGAATCTTTTCGCGCTCAAGATCTCGTTCGGGATCTTCCCCAACTCGTGATTCCGGATTGGTATGGGGCAACATGGCCCCCAACAGTCGTTCATAGAAACTGGTGGAAAAAAGTGGGGGGATACAGTTTGGAATTTTCCCCTGGCATGAGCAGTGATAATGATTTCTCCATGAAAATGTGGCAAGCCGGTTGCCGCATATTCCTGGGAGTCGGAACTGCCCGGGTTTACCACTTCATGTCGCGCTCAACGGGAAAAGTTAAAAAAAATGACGGGCGCAGGCAATTCCTCAAAAAATGGGGGCTGACCCAATCTACTTTTGACCGTCATTTCCTGCGTCGTGGATCACCCGCCGCCACGCCGCGCCTTCCCGAACCCTCACTCAGTCCAGGGTATTTCCTGGACCGGGCAAGAAGTTGGCTGAAATCCCTGGGTTGACCCCTCAAATATCGATATTGGTGACTCCCAGCGCATTATTTTCGATAAATTGTCGACGCGGTTCCACCTCATCGCCCATGAGCGTAGTAAAGATTTCATCAGCTCGAATGGCGTCCTCGATCTGAACCCGAAGCAAGCGGCGGGATTCCGGATTCATCGTGGTTTCCCATAACTGGTCTGGATTCATCTCGCCCAGCCCTTTGTAGCGTTGCAAAGCAACTCCCTTCCGGGCTTCTTCCAACAGCCAGCGAAGAGCTTCCGGAAAACTTTTGATGGGTATTCCTTTTTCCCCACGCCGAACCATCGCTCCCTCTTTGACCAACCCTTGAAACAGATGAGCCACCGCTTTGATCCTTTCATAATCTCCAGAAGTCAGAAACTCGGAATCCAGAAATGACGCATGTACGACTCCGTGATCCGTCTTGAGGATACGAAGACGAAAATTACCGGTCAGGTCGTCCCGTTCATGCTGGAGTGTAATGGCCGCATGATTTTCTCCTTCCTGGCGCAACAAAAGGATCGCATTCAAGCGCTGGGCCGCGCTTTCTGCGTCCTGTTCCGTGGCTACCGTCACATCAGGAATTTCGAGAAGAACTTCCAGAACCTCCTTGGGAAGGATCCGCGCAATACGACGGATTACAGCCTCTGCCAGAAGGTATTCGCGTGCGATGCTACCCAGGGCCTCGGTACTAACTATGCATTCGCCAGAACGGATCTCTGAGCCTTGCAGAGCCAACCCAAGCAGGTATTGATTCAATTCATGATCATCTTTCAAATATTGTTCCGTTTTTCCCTGTTTGACCTTGTACAGCGGCGGTTGGGCAATGTAAATATGTCCACGTTCCACCAACTCGCGCATCTGGCGATAGAAAAAAGTCAGCAACAGAGTGCGGATATGGGATCCATCCACATCCGCATCGGTCATGATGATGATGCGGTGATAGCGCACTTTTTCAGGAGAATATTCATCCTTTCCGATCCCTGTCCCCAATGCCGTGATCAAAGTCACGATTTCTTGAGAGGACACCAACTTATCGAAGCGCGCGCGTTCCACATTCAAAATTTTACCCTTGAGCGGAAGAATGGCCTGAAAGCGTCGGTCTCTTCCTTGTTTGGCTGACCCACCGGCAGAGTCCCCTTCGACCAGATAGATTTCACATTGTGCCGGGTCCTTTTCCTGGCAATCCGCCAGTTTCCCTGGCAGTCCAAGGCCGTCCAGTGCTCCCTTGCGTCGGGTCAATTCACGAGCTTTCCGGGCAGCTTCCCGGGCACGCGCAGCGTCGATGATCTTTCCCACGATGATGCGCGCTTCAACAGGTTTCTCGAGAAGAAAATTACGCATTTGCTCTGATACCACTTCTTCAACCGCAGGGCGAACTTCCGAAGAAACGAGTTTTTCCTTGGTTTGAGAAGAGAACTTTGGGTCAGGTACCTTGACAGACAAAACACAGGTCAACCCTTCCCGCATATCGTCGCCCGTGGTTTCCACCTTGGCCTTGCGTGCCAGTTCATTCTCCTCGATGAACTGATTGAGGGTGCGGGTCATGGCCGCCCGCAGCGCAGTCAGATGCGTCCCCCCATCTCTCTGTGGAATGTTGTTGGTAAAACAGAGCACATTTTCCTGATAGGATTCATTCCACTGCATGGCCACTTCCACGGCAATGCCCTCTTTTTCACCGACCGAATGAAAAACGGTAGGATGAAGCACGGTTCGGGTACGGTTCAGATACTCGACAAAACCCCGTACTCCGCCACTGAAAGAAAAGTTTTCTTCGTGACCATGACGCAGATCCTTCAGAAGGATGGAAACGCCGTTATTGAGGAAGGAAAGTTCCCGCAAGCGGCGTGCCAGTATGTCGTAATGGAACTCGATGACCCCAAAGGTTTCAGGACTGGGAAGAAAGTGAATTTCCGTTCCATTTTTCGGGGAGTCGCCGACCATCGCCAGAGGGGCCACCGGATCACCTTCCCGAAATTCCATGAAATGACGTTTTCCATCTCGATAAATGGTTAATTTCAACCAAGTCGACAATGCATTGACAACCGACACCCCGACACCATGCAAACCGCCAGAGATTTTGTAACTGTTGCTGTCGAACTTTCCACCGGCATGCAGCACCGTCATGATGACCTCGGCCGCGGAACGTCCTTCCTCAGGATGGATATCTGTGGGAATTCCCCGCCCGTTATCGGTAACCGTAATGGAATTGTCCATGTGAATGATCACCTGGATTTCGTCACAATGACCTGCCAACGCTTCATCGATGGCATTATCCACAACTTCAAAAACCATATGATGAAGGCCGGATCCGTCAGCCGTATCTCCGATGTACATTCCAGGACGTTTGCGAACGGCCTCTAACCCCTTGAGCACTTTGATATTTTCAGAAGTGTATTGGTTTTTTTCCTGAGTTTTCTGTTCCACGTATATTTTCCTGCAGTCGAAGGTCAAAAGATTGAAAGGAACTCAAATTCGCATGGGCATGACAACGTATTTAAACTGGAGTTCGGCAGAAGGAAGCGTAATCAACATACTGCTTCCCGTTTCTCCGAAAGAGCAGGTCACCTGATCTACGCTCAGGTGTTGGAGGACTTCCAATAAGTAATTGATATTAAAACCTATATCCAAAGGCTCCTGAGTGTATTCTACTTCAAGTTCCTCATGGGCCTCTTCCTGTTCACTGTTGGAACAAATGATAGCCAAATTCCCTTGTGTCAGCAGGAACCGTACCCCCCGTACCTTATCGTTGGACAGAATGGAGGCACGTTGCAATCCCTGCAACAAGGAAAGTCTCGAAATGGTGAAATGCCGATGATGCGTAGTCGGTATTACCCTTTGATAATCAGGATACTTGCCTTCAATGACCTTGGTAAGAAATTCTGTTTGAGAAAACCTGAACTCCACCTGCGTTGGATGGAATACCAACTCTACAGGGTCATCGTTGGGTTGCAACAATTTAATCAATTCACTGACAGACCTACGCGGCAGGATGGCTTCAACTTTATCAAAACTCTTATCCACCCGATGTGTCGTGTAAGCCATCCGATGACCATCGGTAGCTACGGCAGTCACCTGATTGCCTTCGATGGCCAGATAAGTCCCGTTCAAATAAAAACGAACATCCTGCTGAGCTACCGCATATTGTACTCGCTCCAGAAGGCTTCTGAGAAGTTTTTGGGTCAAGGTAATGCTCTTTCCTTCATCTAGTGCACGAGCCATACCTGGAAAATCGCCCCCCTCCAGCGTTAGCAGGTTGAACCGGCTTTTGCCTGACCGTATCACCATTTTACCCGCACTTTGATCCAGCGTCAGAAGACTGTTTTCAGGAAGGCTGCGCACGATGTCATGAAGTTTTCGAGCAGAAACCAGGATGGCACGGGGTTCGCTGACCTGTTCTACAGGAGAATGGGTTTTCACCTGAATCTCGAGATCCGTTCCTTGAACCAGCAACTGATTTTCGAAGGTATCGATCAGGATATTATTCAGAATTGCCATGGTTTGGCGTCTCTCGACAATACTGAGCAAAGGCTGCAAAGACGTAAGAAGGTTTTCTCTTACTATCACTATGGTTGTCATATATCCCTCTTTAATAGGTAATGATAAGAGTCGGGTAAATTCCGGGAAAACTCATAAAATGTAATAAAAAACATAATGATAAAGTGTTTCAAAGGATGTTGATAAGCCATTTTTTTACTGAATTGCTTTGTGGATAACTGGGAAAATAAAAAAAATTTCATGATTGTCCACAAAACATCCACAGGTTTTTCCTGGGTTATACCGTACTTATTTTGTGCTATCCATTGAGAATACTGTTCAAGGCTTCAAAATCTCGTTGGGTCGTTTGATCGCTGCCACAGAGTTCCTGTATTTTTCTACAGGCATGGAGCACCGTCGTGTGGTCTCGTCCCCCAAAGGATTCTCCGATGTCAGGCAGACTGAGACTGGTAATTTCCTTGGCCAGGGCCATCGCCATCTGTCGAGGTCGGGCGAGATTACGAGTACGTTTTTTGGAAAACATGTCACTGACTTTGATTTTGTAGTAATCCGCAACCGTTTTCTGAATGTTTTCAATGGAAATTTGTCGATGTTGCAATGCCAGAACATCTTTCAGGGCTTCCCGTGCGGAAATGACGCTGATGGATTCATTACGAAAACGCGCATAAGCGACTACCCGTTTTAACGCGCCTTCCAGTTCACGTACATTTGAGCGAATGTGCTTGGCGATGAAAAAAGCGACGGATTCTTCAAGAATGATCGATTCCTTTTGCGCTTTACTGATCAAGATGGCTACCCTCATTTCGAGTTCAGGAGGTTCTATGGCAACGGTCAATCCCCACCCAAAACGTGAGATGAGTCGAGGCTCCATACCCGATATTTCTTTGGGGAAGCTGTCGCACGTGATGATTATTTGTCGGTGTGATTCAACCAACGCATTGAATGCGAAGAAAAACTCTTCTTGAGTTCGAGTTTTATTACCAAAGAACTGGATATCGTCGATCATCAAAAGATCAAGGGTGTGGTAATACTGTTTGAAACTGTCAAAGGATTTGTGTTGATAGGCGCGGACGACATCAGAGACATATTTTTCCGCATGGATATAACGTACCCTGGCTTGGGGATTCCGCTCCAGAATATTATTACCAATCGCTTGAATCAGGTGGGTTTTGCCAAGTCCTACTCCCCCATAAACGAAGAGAGGGTTGTAGGCTTTTCCTGGATTTTCGGCAACCTGAAGGGCAGCCGCACGTGCCAGTTGGTTGGCTTTCCCGCAGACAAAATTATCAAAGTTGAAGGTTGGGTTGAGTTGAGATCGTTCGGCTTGATTGGGTTGAACAACGGTCCTGACCATCGTGTCTTGATATGTGTCAGGAGGAGGAGAATTCTCGGGAAGAATCGTGCTATTCTCCTTCTGTTGCAGTGTTACAGAGTCTAACCCTTGCTCTCGAGCCAGTTCGTCGATACGTTGAAAATATCGTTCTTTGACCCACTGCAGGATGAAGCGATTGGGAGCAATCAGAACAACCTGATTGTTTTCGATCACCTCTGAGAGAGGTTTGATCCAGGTATTGAATTGAGATTCTGTGTATTCTGCCTGAAGATTGAGCAGAGTTTGTTGCCATCGTTCTGAAGCGGGAAAAATAGACACAGTGGGGGGTACCTTACGAGCGGAGGGCAGAGTGAAAACGATTGTTTACCCAGCATTCTACCCCAGTCCAAACGAAGTTATTCACCGTTGGATACAGGCTCGTGTGGATATTTTTTTCTTGACATAACCCCATGTTTTGAGGTGTAATCGTGGGTTCATTAGTGAAGTCTAGGAAAATATCATGAAACGTACTTATCAACCATCCGTTACCAAACGAAAACGCACTCATGGTTTTCTTGTACGAATGAAAACCCGTGGAGGACGTGCAGTCATTCGAGCACGTCGTGCTCAGGGTCGTGCTCGATTGGCTGTTTGAATGGGTCGTTAAAAATCAATCGGTTGATTACTCTTTCGGGACGTGCAGATTTTGAGGCTGTTTTTTCCCTGAGACTCAGCCGATCGAGTCACCACTTCAGGGTACTTGTCAAACCTAACGGAAGTGACGACTTGCGCTTCGGTCAAGTCGTGGGTCGTAAGGTATGTCGGCGAGCAGTCGGGCGGAACTATATGAGACGCTTTTGCCGCGAGTGGGTGAGAAAGCATTTAACGCAATTGAGCGGTCTTGATGTGGTTTTGGTTCATAGAAAAATCTTTACCCGTGAAGATCAAACTCTTCTTTATGGGGAATTGAAATGCTTGACGGATTTCAGCCATAAATGTCGCGATTCTTGCAGTTCCTCATCCGCACGTATCAACTCTGCTTAAGTCCTTTTCTGGGCCGTTCTTGTCGTTTTTATCCAACTTGCTCTCAATATGCCCACGATGCCATTCTTCGGCATGGGTCTATGCATGGTATCGGCTTGGCGGCAAAACGTTTGTGTAAATGTCACCCCTGGCATCCTGGGGGCTACGATCCCGTTCCGTGAGAGTCCTATGAAACTGCAACGAATCATTCCTCTGATCATCTTCACTCTATCCAGTTTTATGCTGTGGGACGCTTGGCAAGCCTCTCAAGGAAAAAAGTCGGTCGCAGGGATAAGTGCCATTTCTGCCCCCAGCGCTTCTCATGGATCGGCTTCTGACGCGCCGTCTCCCCCAAGTTCCGTACCTGCTGCTCCTTCCGTTTCTTCGTCAGGAGAAGTGGTTGCTGCTTCAGACTTGACCCATGGACAAAGAGTTTTGGTGCATACCGATCTGTTCGATGCAGATATTGATACGGTTGGTGCAGACTTGCGCAGTTTGAAATTGAACCATCACCTCTCTGCTGAAAACGAGCATCGTCCGGTCGACCTGTTCGAAGATCACTCCAATTTGATCTATGTTGCTCAGAGCGGCTTGCTGGGAGATCATCTGCCGAACCATACTTCGATTTATCAGTCTGTAGTTACGAATTATTCCCTGGAATCCGGTCAGGAAGACCTCTCTGTTCCTCTGACCACGGAAGTTCCAGGTGTGATTTCTGTGACGAAAATTTACCATTTCAAGCGCGGAAGTTACGTCATTGGTGTTGAAACCAGGGTAAAAAATCTCTCCTCAATCCCCTTGTCCCCCTCAGCCTACTTTCAGTTTTTACGGGTTTCCAAGGCTCCACCAGGTGATCCTCGATTTGTCAGTACCTATACGGGCCCCGCAGTTTATACCCAAGCCACAAAATTCCAAAAAATCTCTTTTTCTGATATCGAAAAAGGAAAAAAAGACTATCCTGTCAATGCCAATGATGGCTGGATTGCCATGCTTCAACACTATTTCGTATCTGCCTGGCTACCACCAAGTGGCGTGCCGCGCGAGTTCTTTACCCGTAAGGTCGGGAATGATTTGTACACCGCTGGGGTCATTCTTCCCATGGGAACGATCCAGCCGCAAGGAAGTGCGGATGTGTCTGTCCCGCTTTATGCAGGGCCTCAAGAGGGGGCAAAACTCAAGTCCCTTGCGCCGGGTCTGGATTTGACCATCGATTATGGTTGGTTGACCATCATCGCCATGCCCATGTTTCAATTCCTCTCCTGGATTCATGGGTTGGTAGGGAATTGGGGAGTGGCCATCATCTTGCTGACGGTAACCATTAAATTAGTATTTTTCCCGCTTTCTGCGGCAAGTTATAAATCCATGGCAAAAATGCGCGTGGTTCAGCCGAAAATGGAAAGAATCCGGCAACAATATGCGGATGATAAGGGCCGCATGAATCAGGCCATGATGGAGTTGTATAAAACAGAAAAAATAAACCCATTGGGGGGGTGTTTACCCATGGTGGTACAGATTCCCGTCTTCATTTCTCTTTACTGGGTGTTGCTGGGGGCGGTGGAATTGCGTCATGCGCCTTTCTTTGCGTGGATTCATGATTTATCTGCTCCCGATCCTTTCTATATCCTTCCGCTGATCATGACCGCTTCCATGTTTTTGCAACAACGCATGAGTCCCAAGCCGGCGGATCCTGTACAAGCAAAGGTGATGCAGTTTATGCCCCTTGCTTTCAGTTTCATGTTCTTTTTCTTTCCGGCTGGTCTGGTTCTGTACTGGGTTGTCAATAATCTCTTGTCCATTGCCCAGCAGTGGCAGATTACCCGTATGATGGGTGATGGAGTCAAGTCCTGATATTATCGTTGCTCAAGCAACAGCCCCGATTCCCTCAGGGATCGGGGTATTGCGCGTTTCTGGGCGATCCATGGAGGCATTGGTCTGGTCTTTGACAGGTAAAGGTTATCCTGCGGCACGTCAGGCCTCTCTGCGTTCCTTTTATAACCGTTCGGGGGAGGTCATTGATCATGGGCTCATCCTGTATTTTCCGGCACCGCATTCCTACACAGGCGAAGATGTCATTGAATTGCACGCCCACGGTAGCCCAGTCGTTCTTCAGGAATTACAAGTGCACTGTCTCCAGTGGGGAGCAAGATTGGCCAATCCGGGAGAATTTACCCTAAGGGCTTACCTCAATAATAAAATTGACCTTAATCAGGCCGAGGCTGTGGCTGACTTAATTCATGCGGAATCTTCCCAAGCTGCTCGTTCGGCAGCCATGGCTTTGTCCGGAAGGTTTTCCGAAGTTATTCACTCCATGATTTCCGATCTCACAACGCTTCGGGTTAGACTGGAAAGTGATTTCGATTTTACTGATGAGGAACTCCCTGTTTTTCATGAAATTTCCTTCCGCTCTTCCTTGAATAATCTCCTGGAGCGGTTGACACATTTGGTGGAAAATTCACGGCAAGGGGCACTCTTGCGTGAAGGTAAACAGATTGTTTTGATTGGCTCTCCCAATGTAGGAAAGTCAAGTTTGCTCAACGCGCTGACCGAGGAAGATCATGCCCTGGTTACACCCATTGCAGGGACAACACGGGATTTGATTCGTGGTCATATGGTTTTACAAGGCATTCCGATACATTTGGTGGATACTGCCGGTATTCGGGAGACAGAGGATCTCGTTGAACTTGCTGGAATTGAGCGCACATGGTTGGCAGCCAACAAGTCGGATTTGGCCTTGGTCGTGGTTGATGTTCGCAAAGGATTGACGGAGGATGATCGTTCCTTGATTGAACGTTTGCTACCCGACCAGCCAAAATTGATTGTTGCGAATAAAACAGATCTGTTAACACCCGAATGCGATGCTGTTTCTGAATTGAAGTTCTCTCTTGCAGGGTGGATGCCAATTATTCCGGTATCTGCACAGACTAGGGAAGGATTGGATGTGCTGAAGCAAGAAATGCTGTCAGGCATGGATATCGGTCGTACATCGGAGGCGCCATTGCTGCTGGCGCGTGAACGCCATATTGGAATTTTAGTGCAGGCCATGGGCCACCTGCAGGAAGCCTTGAAGACCTTTGAATCAGAGTTTGTCGCTGAAGAATTACGTCAAACCCAACTCAAGTTGGCACAAATCTCAGGGAAAGAATTTGCGGCAGATGACTTGTTGGGGGAAATTTTTTCAAGGTTTTGCATCGGTAAGTAATAATGGTTGGTCGAGTCCCTGTGTTTCACGTGAAACACAGGGGGGCAACGGGTATAAAGGATGGGCACAACACGTGAAATATCCTCAGGAATTTGCGGTAATCATTGTAGGGGGAGGGCATGCCGGTACAGAAGCCGCATTGGCTTCAGCACGCACGGGTATGATGACTCTCTTGTTGACACACAATATCGAGACATTGGGTCAAATGTCTTGTAATCCTTCAATTGGTGGTATTGGCAAGGGGCATCTGGTCAAGGAAATTGATGCCATGGGAGGTGTGATGGGATTGGCAGCTGATGCTGCGGGTATTCAATTCAGAATATTGAACAGCAGCAAAGGCCCTGCTGTTCGGGCGACCCGTGCTCAAATTGACCGACAACTTTATCGACAATACATTCGCACGCGCTTGGAAAACCAGCCGAACCTGATTATTTTCCAGCAAGCCGTGACTGGTCTCAAAGTGATTGGCGGGCGTGTGATGGGTGTGGAGACTCAATTAGGGGTATGGTTTTCCGGTCGATCGGTGGTACTAACGACCGGGACTTTTTTGGCGGGATTGATGCACATTGGTCTGAATAAAACGCCTGGAGGACGGGCTGGTGATGCTCCGGCCATTCCATTGGCAGAACAATTGAAAGATTTATCCCTGCCTGTAGGGCGCTTAAAAACAGGAACGCCTCCTCGAATCGATGGGAGGACCATTGACTATTCCAGAACGTTAGCCCAACCTGGAGATGAGCCTAAACCGAAGTTTTCATTCTGGTCGGGGGAGGAAAATCATCCTCGACAAGTGCCGTGCTGGATTACCCATACCACCGAAATGACTCATGACATCATCCGTCAAGGTTTGGACCGCTCTCCTCTTTATACGGGAGTGATCGAGGGCGTAGGACCGCGTTACTGTCCCTCCATAGAAGACAAGATACAACGTTTTGGAGATAAATCATCGCACCAAATCTATCTGGAGCCTGAAGGCTTGACGACTCACGAAGTGTATCCCAATGGAATTTCAACCAGTTTACCCTTTGACGTTCAACTGGCTTTGGTGCACTCGATTCCGGGACTGGAGAAGGCGCACTTAACGAGACCAGGATATGCCATCGAGTATGATTACCTAGACCCTAGAGGTTTATTTCCCACCCTGGAATCCAAATCGTTGCGAGGTTTGTTTCTTGCCGGACAGATTAATGGGACCACGGGATATGAAGAAGCTGCGGCTCAAGGATTGCTTGCCGGTCTCAATGCGGCATGTGCTGCGCGTGACATGGATGGATGGGCTCCCCAGCGACATGAAGCTTACCTGGGCGTCATGGTGGATGACTTGGTGACGCGAGGGGTGACTGAGCCTTACCGAATGTTTACCAGTAGAGCAGAATACCGTTTGCAATTGCGTGAGGATAATGCTGACCTAAGACTTTCTGAACATGCCCATAACTTTGGTCTGATTTCTGAGGAACGATGGGCTGATTTTTCAGAGAAAAGAGAGATGATCGAAGAAGAAACCCGGCGAATCGGAAAAGTTCGATTTTATCCTGGAAACTACTCAACAAATGAATTGAACACAATATTCGGACCTAACTACCCGGACAAGGAAGTTACCTACCTTGAGTTGCTCAGAAGGCCTGAGGTTGGCTATGAACAACTTGAACTTCTTGATATCTTGGAACCGAATTCGGAAAAATTACAGGCCGTTAGAAAACAAGTAGAAGTTCAGGTAAAATACAGCGGCTATATTGAGCGCCAAAAACTGGAAGTTGAACGACAACGAACCCAGGAAGAAACAAAATTATCCCAGAAACTGAACTATTTTGAAGTCTTGGGGTTATCTCATGAAGTTCAGGAAAAATTACAGCAACACTGTCCAACAACCTTAGGACAAGCCAGTCGGATACCCGGGATTACTCCAGCAGCCATTTCGTTGCTTATGGTCCACGTAAAGCGAACACATCATGTATGAATATGACTGTATTACCTCAGAAGAAGTCCAGGTCCTTCGCAATGGTCTGGAAATATTAAATATTTCTGTGTCCGAAAAAACCCTTGACCAAGCCATTCAATATTTGGATCTATTGGAAAAGTGGAATAGTGCCATCAATTTGACGGCCATTCGCGAAAGAAACAGAATGTTGACCCTTCATTTGATGGATAGTTGGTCACTGGCCCCATTTCTGAAGAAATCTGATTCGTTATTGGATGTTGGGTCTGGGGGAGGCTTTCCGGGGATTCCTGTTGCCCTGATTCGCCCTGATTTGTCCATTACCCTAATGGAATCCAATCAAAAGAAAGTTGCCTTTTTGAAACAGGCTAAAATAGAATTAAATCTATCCAATCTGGAGGTCATTGGCGAGCGTGTTGAACAGAGCACCCCGTCTAGATTGTTTAATACCATTACTTGCAGAGCTTTTTCAGATCTTTCTGAATTTGTCCGTGCGACGCATCATTTACTTCAGAAAGGGGGGGAATGGATTGCCATGAAAGGAGCCATTCCTTATGATGAAATCAATCGCCTGCCTGCTGGGATATCAACCACCATTACCCCCATTCAAATACCGGGTCTCAAGGCCGAACGGCATTTAATTCATCTGCGTTCCGCAATCTGATGGCGAAAATATTGGCAGTCACCAATCAGAAGGGTGGGGTAGGTAAAACCACGACAGTGGTTAACCTTGCTGCAAGTTTGACTGCCTTGGGTCAAAAGGTGCTATTGATTGATCTGGATCCTCAAGGAAATGCCACGACGGGCAGTGGGTTGGATAAAAATTCACTAAAAAATACGGTCTACCAAGTTTTGACTCAGGAACGATCCATCGATTCGGCAATTTACCGTTCTCCCACTGCAGGCTATGATGTTTTACCCGCTAATCGAGCATTGGCAGGTGCCGAAATTGAGTTGGTAGATGTAGAATTCCGGGAATTTCGGCTCAAAAACAGTTTGGAAAATGTCAGGTCAAATTACGACGTTGTCCTGATTGACTGTCCTCCGGCACTTAATTTACTGACTCTTAATGGATTGACAGCCACCTGGCGACTACTTATTCCGATGCAATGTGAGTATTATGCACTCGAGGGACTGACTGACCTTCTTCAGACCATTCGAAGAGTACGCTCTCACCTTAATCCGCAGATTGCCATTGAAGGGTTATTGCGGACCATGCTCGATCCAAGAAGCGCATTAGCGCAGCAAGTGTCTGCGCAGTTAGAAAGACATTTTTCGGGAAAAATATATCGTACAGCCATTCCACGGAATATCCGATTGGCAGAGGCACCCAGTCATGGAAAACCCGTACTCCACTACGACCCTGCCTCCAAAGGTGCAATGGCTTATCTGGAGTTGGCTAAAGAGATGATGGAACGTTTTGATAGCGCCGTTCCACGTGAAACAACTTCGCTCAGATGAAAAAAAAGAGGGGAAAATGAAAAAAAACAAAGGATTGGGGCGTGGGCTCGATGCTTTGCTGGGAGAGGATCGGGGCAGTGCCGATGATCAAAATAAAAATGATCGACTGACTTTTATTGATATCAATCAACTTCAACCGGGAAAATATCAACCCAGAACAAAGATGGATGCAGCTTCCTTGGAAGAGTTGGCGCAGTCCATTGAAACCCAGGGGTTACTTCAACCAATTCTTGTACGAGTAGTAGAAACCGGGAACTACGAAATCATCGCGGGGGAACGGCGCTGGCGTGCCTCCAGGATGGCTGGGCTTTCTGAAGTCCCTGTCATGATTCGGAATATTCCGGACGAAACTGCGCTGGCTGTGGGCTTGATCGAAAATATACAACGAGAAAATCTCAATCCCTTGGAAGAGGCTCAGGGGTTGGAACGTTTGATTGATGAATTCGGAATGACCCATGAAGGAGCAGCACAGGCAGTTGGGCGGTCTCGCAGTGCAGTAACGAACCTTTTGAGATTATTGCAGTTGTCTGAGAATGTACAATCTCTCTTGATGGAAGGGATGATTGAAATGGGTCATGCTCGGGCCATAATTTCTCTACCCGAAATACTCCAAAAAGAAATGGCATTAGAAGTCGTGGACAAACAATTGTCTGTGCGACAGACGGAACAGCGCGTCAAGACACTTCAAAACCCGCCGCCTGCGGTGGATAAAACGCCTAAAGTACTGGAACGGCCCCGTGACATCCTTAAACTGGAAGAAAATCTGGCGGATCATTTTGGTACCCAAGTCTTGCTCAAATCCGGTTCAAAAGGACAAGGCAGCGTGACCATCAAGTTCTCAAACCTGGATCAATTGGAGGGGATTTTGATGCGTTTCGGTTTGGACAAAGAATAGCGCAAGCGCTATTGTGACGACTGGGTGGAATGAAATTGTGAAGAGAGGGGGACACGAGATCACTATTCCATGCATTACGGTTTCCCTCCCTGTACCAGAAAAGATTGCGGGCATCAATAAATTCAAAGGAATTCGTTGTGCGTGGCAAATCGATCCTTATAGCAATCGTTTCACTGATATTTTCAGGATGTTCATCAGTATCCGTACATGATCCTTTGACCATGCAGCAAAATGAACTTGTACTGGTCTATTATTGTACGGAATCGACGGCGCAAATGAGTATATTGGATAAAACACTGACCAAAGAAATAAATAAAAGAAGGTTTGAAAAAGTCCAAACAGCATCACTTGGAGATATTGACAATTATTTGAATACAAATATAGTCAAATCAGCTTATATGGTTACCAAGAAATTGCCGTCCTGCCAAGATGTTACGACATTGTCTCACAAGCCAAATACGTTATACTTGTCCATTACCTTGAGTGGCTATGGGAATTTAAATGAAAGGTGGAGAAAAATATTCTTTGGCTCCGTATTGATTGAGGGGATCGCACAAGGAGTCGTCGTTGGTTCTGCAACCAAAGATCCGTTGCTTGGCATCCTTGTGGCGGTGGGGGAACTTGGTCGTGAGTACCTGACCTGGAGTGGCCTCGCTGTGGCAATGGAGGGGTTTGGTCAGGAGTACCTGGCCTGGAATGGTTTCGATTGGTTTATGGGGAAAAATTATGCACCGGTAACTTTGGAGGGTAAGTTGATATCGGTTGCGAACCAGCAAACAATATGGAAGGATAGTTCATTTGTCACAGATAATAGTGACGAGTTAAAAAACCTGAGCAATGACGAAAAAAATGACAAGGAAGTCCAATTAAAAGCCAGTTTACATAAAGCCGAAAATGAACTGATTACGTCTCTTAATACCTATTTGACAAAGGAAATTTTGAACAATAGGGTAACTCAGTCCACGGGCCAACACCCATAGAGAATGCCAAAATAAAGTCGATTCAAAAACCAAGCCATATTAAGTGTGGTTGGTAGAACAAAGGAACATTGACTCTGGTCAAGGAGTTCCTTTATAATCCCGCTGTTTGCCATGAACCGCATGATACATCCGAAAATTCGTAAGTTCATCCTCATACAACTCATCGTGTCTCTGGTTTTTGCTTTGGGTTGCGGTATTGGATGGGGGGGGGGAGCTGCAATCTCGGGTGGATTAGGAGGCAGTATCAGTGCAATCGCAGGTTTGGCCTATGCAATTCGAGCTTCCATCGTGAAAGGGAAAACGGCTGAAGAATGGGTTCAGGCACAATATGCCGGTGAGCGTTTTAAATTCATGACGACCGTGATATTGATGGTTGCAGTTGCCAAGAGTTACCCATCATTGCACTGGCTTGAGTTTATATTGGGGTATATGGCCACACTGACCGTTTATTTTACGGCCTTGTTGTGGGAAAAATAATTTACAGGGTGTTCAGACCGTCATGACCGAAAGTGCCGCACCGTCCTCGAGTGAATATATACACCACCATCTGACCAATCTGGTCAGTGGAAATGGCTTTTGGTCCTTCGATATTGATACCCTGGTGACCTCCGCAGTTCTTGGGTTGATCGTCTTTGGTTTCATGGCTTCAGTAGCTCGTAAGGCAACCTCTGGGGTGCCGGGACGAACACAAGCGGCAGTGGAAATTCTTCTTGAAATGGTTCAAACCCAGGTTCGGGATACCTTCCATGGTGAAAGCGGGATGGTGGGGCCACTTGCCCTGACGATCTTCGTTTGGGTTTTTAGCCTGAATGCCATGGATCTTCTGCCGGTAGATCTGGTTTCCCTGCTGATGGGTTCAGTGGGGGTAGAGCATTGGAAAGCCGTACCAACCACGGACCCAAATCTGACTTTTGCAATGTCCATCACCGTGTTCTTTTTGATCCTTTACTATAATGTTAAAGTGAAGAAATGCGGTGGCTTCTTGCGCGAAGTATTTACGGTACCCTTTGGCGCCAAAATGGCTCCGTTCAATTTTCTGTTTCGGCTCATCGAAGATTTGGCCAAGCCCGTATCCTTGGCTTTGCGGTTATTTGGGAATATGTACGCGGGTGAGATGGTGTTTATCCTGATCGCTCTTTTGCCGCCTTACCTGCAATGGCTACTGGGTGCACCCTGGGCGATTTTCCACATATTGATCATTACACTGCAAGCATTCATTTTCATGATCCTGACCATCATTTACCTGAGTATGGCTCATGAAAGCCATTAGTCACTGATTTCGTAGTACTTTTTATTCACTGGCAGTCATTTTAGTAGAATCATTCAAGGAGATAACATGGAACACCTCGCATCCCTGCTCGGCAGCACCGCTATCGCTGTATCCATTCTGATCGGCTGTGGTGCACTGGGAACCGCAATTGGCTTCGGCATTCTGGGCGGCCGTTTTCTGGAAGGTGCTGCTCGTCAGCCAGAAATGATTCCAACCTTGCAGGTCAAGATGTTCATCGTGGCTGGCTTGTTGGATGCCGTAACCATGATCGGTGTGGGGATCGGCCTGTTCCTGCTCTTCGCCAACCCCTTTGTTCCGATGTTGAAAGGTTAATTCGGACAATTCAAAGGGAGTACAGGCATGAACATCAATGCCACATTATTTGGTCAGGCCATCACATTTGCCATTCTGATCTGGTTCACGATGAAGTTCGTGTGGCCGCCGGTTGTGGCGGCACTGGATGATCGGTCAAAGAAAATTGCAGAAGGTCTGGAAGCTGCTGAGCGTGGAAGACAAGATTTTGCCAAGGCGGAACTTCGTTCTCAAGATGCTTTAAACGAGGCAAGGACCAGGGCTGCAGAGATCATTGCACTGTCAGAGAAACAAGCACAGGCTATCGTGCAACAAGCTCATGATTCAGCAGTGATCGAAGCTAATCGTGTCAAGGCGCAAGCGCAGGCAGAAGTGGAACAGGAAGTAATGCGTGCGAGGGATTCCCTGCGTGATCGAGTGGCCGACCTTGCCGTTTCAGGGGCTGAAAAAATTCTGCGTCGCGAAATCAACGCACAAGCCCATGCTGACTTGTTGACAGCCATTCAGGCTGAGTTGTAAGGGAAGGGCCATGGCTGAAATTACCACCATCGCACGACCCTACGCTGAAGCCTTATTCCGTCGCGCCCAGGAAACCGGCCAGGCCGTCCAATGGAGCGAGTATCTGGCCTGGTTGGCCACGCTGGTCGAGAATGAACAGTTTGCCGGAGTGATCAGTGATCCGCGTCTGACTAGAGAGCAGTTAGTATCTTTCATTCTTGGTTTGAGTGAGGTGCCGTTGGATAGTGAAGCACAAAATCTGGTGGCTGTCTTGGCTGAAAATCATCGATTGGGGGCACTACCTGCGATTGCACGGCAATATGAAGGGTTGCGCCATGAGCATGAAGGGATACTGGATGCCCAGATTGCTTCTGCCTATCCTTTGAATGAAGAACAGGTACAGCAACTGATGGACCACCTTGAGAGAAGCCATGGAAAACAGGTCAGAGTTCATGTGGTCGTAGATTCTGCCCTTTTGGGAGGAATCTCTATCACCATAGGTGATCGCGTGATCGATGGTTCGGTGCGCGCCCGTTTGGAACAGATGGCGGTAGCCCTAAAACATTAAGTTAAGAAGGGTGCCGCAGGTGCGGCATTCCCATCAGGAGATCGAGAGCATGCAGTTGAATCCATCCGAAATCAGCGA
>WJXM01000001.1 GCA_019456405.1 Ferrovum sp.
CTGGCCGCAACCGCCTGGGCCTGCATCTGCGCCACGCTCTCTGGTGCCAGAGCATTGAATCGCTTCTCCCACTTCGCCTGTAACTCAGAAATAAGGATTCTGGCCTGGGAACCCACATTCGCGTCCATCCCGTAGTCACCGGCGTAGTCATCTGATTCAAACAGCGCGCGGATCGACCGTCCGGCATCGTCCGTCATTTCCTTGACGACTGCTTCAATGCGTTTCGAGAACCGTGCCCCGATGCTCACCGGGACCACCATCAGGTTTCCGGCCAGACGCTGAGGTTTACTCTTCCTCAGTGTTCTCATCGCCTTCCTGGCGCTCGGCTTCCTCGATTCCCGTATACCCGGACTGAGGGTCCTTGATGATCCGATTGCGTTCATCGATGCCGTCTATCGCCCCAGACTGGACCAGTTGCACACCCGTCTGCGCTTTGACGAGGTTGGCCTGCGCCACTTCCTCGGCTGTCGGACTGTCGAGGGGATTCCACTGGATTCCAATCATCGGCTCAATGCCAAATTTCGGTTTGATGATGGACCGGACAACCAGTTGATGATGGCGCTCGATCAAGGGCGTCAAGTCGTGGGTCTGGAGTGATTCCAGTTCTTCGTGATAACTGGCCTCTTCATACTCCCCTGTCGCGTTGAATCCTTTGGGAGTTGTCCCGAGCAGTTTTGTCGCCGGGACGCGCGCAGCAGCGGCCACAATCTGATATTGGGTCATGATCAGTTCATCGAGTCCCGTGAGCGTGGTGTCGAACTGCGTGATCTCATCGGCCTCCTTGTCGCACACCTTGACCTGGAGGTTATCGCGCATCGCAATCCACGCCTGCAAACGATTGTCGAACTGCTCCTTGTTTGCATAGGCCTCGCCGATGTTCGTCCCCATGACCGTAGTGCGCTTAGTCATCGCCAGCAGCGGACCTTCGTTGGCCGTCCTCTCCGCCGCGTATACCCGCTCCATGATCTGCTGGGGGACTGGAACTCCGCCATAGATATAGGCCGGTTTGAGCATGTCCGGCACTTCGGCGTTACGGAATACCATCAAGTGGGTACGGTGATATTTTTTGCCATTGACCATCCACCAAGTCGGCTCATAAAAATGAGGGCTGATCGGATCGGATGCTGCTGCACCATCGAGCATCGGGGCCAGCCAATACGGATCTACCTGGATGATTCCTCGATAGGTCCCCGCACGAACCCCGTCGATGTTGAACGGTTTCTCGTAAAACTCTGGATCGGTGCTCTCGACCATGAAAATAGCCACGCGGACCCCGAATATCCTTCCCATCCGGACATACTCGACGATCTGGCGCATCAACCCCATTTGCCGGTCGGCCTCTTTGAGCGCAAACAGGACTTCCGATGGGAGTTCTTCCTCGTCGATGCTCACAATCTCAAATCCCTGCCGAATGGCATCTCTGGCCGGAAGTGAACACGCTTTTTCGATCAGCCAATGCTGTGCGAGAATAGCGCACATCGGCGCACCGATGAACGTCTGCGTCCCGTACCACATCAGCAGAACGTCAGAGATATTCGGTAGTGAATTGTTGAGATTCAGTTGAGAGTAGTTTGTCGTGTCGTCATCCATCCCGGTGCCGACCAGGGAGGGTTTGGGTAACAGACTGAGCAGAGGGCCAGTCAATCTCCCCCAGAGTTTCCAGACACGTCCTCCGTCCTCGTCTTCCCAGTCGCTATCGGCGTGCGTCGAAAATATGGACGTGCGGATTGGAGGGTCTTTGGGTGCTTGATCCTTCCCAAAAATCCACTCGCGTAAACTCATCCGAAAACACCTCTCGATTTCTGTGGAGCGAACAGCATCACAAAAGCGTCTCCCAAATTCGGGCTTTTAATGTCCCGCTTCGCCAGATCCTTTTTCGATTCGACCTTGA
>WJXM01000021.1 GCA_019456405.1 Ferrovum sp.
CCGTGCTGGTGCGCGGTGAAACCGGTGCGGTGAATGCAGCGGTGCGCGCTGGGGCGGATGCGTGCGAGCGCGTGGGGGATGGTCTGGTTGCGGCGCACATCATTGCGCGCGTGCACAGCGAGGTGGAGAACATTCTGCCGACGACACCCGATGCGGGCCAGGGTGGACGGGATGGGGATATCAGTTAGGCTATTTCCCGAGTGGATAAAGGCGTGAATATGCATATGGACCCGCGTTTGAATGGCTACTTGGCACGCGCACTCACTCACGAGTTGGCGGCGGTACAGCAATATCTGATGCAGGCCAAGTTGACCGGCATGTGGGGGTTATCTGCACAGAGCGCGCAATTCCGCAGGGATGTGAACGAGGAACTGGTGCATGCCGAGCGCTTGATGGAACGCATGTTGGTCTTGGGGGTTCCGTGTAATGCAACCCAGTTGCCCCCCATCCGCCCAGGCAGAACGCTGGCGGAAATGCTGGAAATCGATCGCAAACTGGAAATAGAGGCGGTCAGGCTCTACGAAGAAGCGATGCTCTATTGCGCCAGACGCCACGATGAGGAAACGCAGGCGCTGATGCACGCCCTCATGGAAGATGAGTTGGGTCATCTCAAGGAATTGGATCAGCAGTTGTCCGAGTTACAGGGAGAATAAGGCCATGATGCAAGCCAGGGATTCAGACACGGATATCACCACGTCAGAGGCGCGCAAGCCGGTGTTGAACCGGCGCTTTGATTTCGGCAGTTATGCCGAGGCGAAGTCCTTCCTGGATAAACTGGCAGGATTGTCCAAGCGAGAAGACTACTATCCGAATTTGAGTTTTGGAAGAACTTATGTGATCGTCAGCATCGATGCCGTGGGCTGGGCTGCGCTGGCCAGCCGGGAATCCACCTTTATCAGCGAGATGGAAGCACTGGCTGTACCGGGCAAGATCTAGCGGGCTGGCGCGGCAATGGCTGACGGGATCATTGCGATAATCAACCAGAAGGGTGGAACTGGCAAGACCACTCTGGCGCTGAATCTGGCGGCGGGGTTGGCGTTGCGCGGCTCGACCCATCTGGTTGATGCCGACCCCCAACGCTCCGTCAGCCAGTGGGTCGGGATGGGCGACGGGCGTGCCGTCCTGCCGTTGGCAGTACTGGGTGGCGACCCTGTCGCCACCCTGGCAAAACTGGCGCGCAACCACCGTTACGTGGTGGTGGATTGCCCGCCCACTGTGCAAGGTCCGGTCATCGATGCGGTGATGGCTACTGCCAAACTTGTGCTGATCCCGGTTTTGCCTTCGCCTCTTGACCTGTGGGCGAGCGTGGACATGGGGGCACTGGTGAGTCGGGCACGGCAGAAAAACCAGGCATTGCAAGCCCGTCTGGTCCTGAATCAGATGGAAACTCGCAATACCCTGTCCCGCGCCATGCGTGAAGCGGTGGCGGCGTTCGATATACCCGTTCTGGACGCCGACATGCAGCGGCGTGCGGCCTACCGCAGCGCCGCAGTGGAAGGGACGAGCGTCTATGGTATGGGCAAGCGTGCGCAAACCGCAGTGGCGGATATCGAAGCGATCATCGAGGAGGTTTTATGTCTGTGAAGAAGATGGGGACAAAACTTGCGCAAGGCGTACATCAGGTCAAAGCCCGGCAGAATGAGGGGCCTCCGGACGTGGGGCTGCCCCCCATCCCGGTTGCCAGAACGAAACCAGTGCGTAGTGCAGCCAAACCTGAACCCGCCAAGGTCAGCAAGTCTGGTGCATTGCACCCGCATCGAATCTGGCCTGACTAAACGCAGGATTTTGCCGTTTCGCTCCATTTTTAGGGACGAGAGCGAGTAGTTCGATGGGTATGGCAGGACCTGCCGACAAGATTGCGGTTTGTATCCCGGCCGGAATCTGTTTTGTATCGTGCCGCAATTTGCGATGTGGGGCAGTGTGACATTCATGGCGATGTCAATGACGGCCCCCACCTACCCACTAATAAAAGGAGTCACCATGAACGATGTGATCAACCAGTACCGCATCGAAAAAGAGCCCTACTACCATACCGTTGCCGACGAAGTCGATCTTTACGAGGCTGCCTACGGTGTGCGCATGCCGATGATGCTCAAAGGGCCGACAGGATGCGGAAAGACTCGTTTTGTCGAATATATGGCGTGGAAGTTGGGCAAGCCCCTGATCACCGTGGCCTGCAACGAAGACATGACCGCATCCGACCTGGTCGGACGCTTTCTGCTGGACGCCAACGGCACCCGTTGGCAGGATGGGCCGCTCGCTATCGCCGCCCGGTTTGGGGCAATCTGTTACCTCGACGAGGTGGTGGAAGCCCGGCAGGATACCACCGTGGTCATTCATCCCCTGACGGACAATCGCAGGGTGCTGCCCCTGGAAAAGAAAGGGGAGTTGGTGCACGCCCACCCCGATTTTCAGATCGTGATTTCCTACAATCCGGGCTATCAGAGCCTGATGAAGGATCTGAAGCAGTCTACCAAGCAACGCTTCGGCGCACTCGACTTCAATTATCCTGAGCATGCGATCGAGGTGGAGATCGTTTCTCACGAGACGAGGGTGCCCAACGAGATTTCCGACAAGTTGGTTTCGATTGCAGAGCGGGCGAGAAACCTCAAGGGGCACGGTCTGGACGAAGGAATTTCGACCCGGATGCTGGTGTATGCGGGCAGTCTGATCGCCAAGGGGGTAGATCCCCGGAATGCTTGCCGTGTCGCGCTGATTCGTCCGATCACCGACGACCCCGACATGCGCGATGCGCTCGATGCGGCAGTGACGACTTTCTTCTAGACACGGGTCATACAACGGAACTTGCCGGAGCGGAAAGATGGCAATAGAACTCGAAAAGTATCAGGATATATTGGACGAACTCGGTGACCACGCTGGCGAAGTACTGCGCGCCTCCTGGGGCGAGGCGGCGCGGGTGTTCGGCCCACGTGGTCTGGAAGCCTATCTGCGTGGCGCAACCAGCCTGAAATCGTTGGGCCGTGGTACTGACTTGGTGGCATCCTTCATCCAGAGTGCACCGGCGGTGGCGCGTGAACTGGGCGAGGACGCGGTGAGCGATTTGCTTGCCGCTGCCATCAAGATGTATTCCAAAACCAGCGCCACCGTGATCTCCCTGTTTTTTTCCTCCAGTCCGATCGCTGCTTCCCGGTTGGGTGACCCGGAACTGTTCCGGAGTTATCTGCACCTGATCGATACCCTGCTCGCCCAGGCACCGCGTGGCGTGCGTCCGATGCTGGATCACCTCGGCACCCTGCTCGGACAACTGACCCTCGGTGGTCTGCGCCGTTGGGCGCTATGGGGTGCCCAGGCGCACAAGGCGGATTTTGAAGCCCAAGCCAGATATTTCGGTTTGGAGAGCCCGGAATCTTTGGGCGTTCTGCAAAAGGAACGCAAGGGCACCTTGTTCGTCGACGTACAGCGGCGCATCGGCATGTACCTGCGCGCCTTGTGGGGGCGAGATTTCTTCATGCGCCCCACCAGCGGTGACTTTGAACAGCGCGAAGGCTACCAGCCCTATATCGAGGGCTACATCATCCACTTACCCGACGCCTATGACGACCTCGAGACTCCTTCCGGCAAGACCGATGGTGTGGATCTTTATCGGGCGGCCTGTGCCCATGCTGCCGCCCATCAGATGTATACAAAAGACCCTCTTTCCGCCGAAGCGCTCACGCCCCTGCAAATGGTGGTCATCGGCATCATCGAAGACGCGCGCGTGGAGCAGCTGGCGATCAACAGTTTCCCTGGCCTTGCACCTTTGTGGCAAAAACTTCACCACGCCACGCCCGACCGGAATGCGAGTATTGGAGATTATCTCGACCGTATTGCACGTGCATTGCTGGACCCTGACTACGCAGACCCCGATCCACTGATTGCCAAGGCGAGACTGCTGTTCGCTGGACAGGCGCATCTGCTTGCGGGCAATCAACTCGCGTGGGACATGGGTGTGACGCTTGCCTACGACCTGATGCAACTGCAGTTACCCTCCTATAGCCCACATGCCGATGTGCTCAGCGCGCCCTATCGCGATGACAATCGCTATCTGTGGGATTTTGACGAGGTCTCGGATTTCGCGCATGCGGAACCGTGGAAGGAAAAACAGGTACGCAAGCATGTCAGCCTCATGGAGTTCGCCAACGAGGTCGAGGTAGAGAACGCAGGTGACGATGCGCAGGAAATCTGGGTGTTATCCAGTGAACTTTTTCCCTACGAAGATCTTGGCAAGAGTTACAACGAACTGGAAGGCAAGGAACCTCCTCCCCAGCCTTACCACTACGCAGAATGGGACTACCAAATGCAACTGGAGCGCCCGGATTGGTGTACCGTGCTGGAAAAGCACCCCAAACCGGGCGAAGTGGAAGTCATTGACGACATCGTGGTCAAGTACAAACCCATCATCGGCAGGCTCAAGTATCTGATCGAAGCCATGCAGCCGCAGGGCGTGCAGCGCCTGCGCAAGCAGGAGGACGGCGATGAGATCGATCTGAACGCTGCAGTGCGCGCCATGATCGAGATGCGCATGGGCGAGCAGCCCGACCCGCGCGTCATGATGCGCAACGTGCGTAAAGTGCGCGACCTTTCGGTACTGCTGCTGATCGACCTGTCCGAATCCACCAATGATCCCGTGCTGGGTTCGGATAACACGGTGCTGCAATTGGCGCGCGAAGCCACGGTACTGCTGGCCGATGCACTCGACAAGATCGGTGATCCCTTTGCCATTCACGGCTTCGATTCCAATGGACGCCACGACGTGGAGTATTTTCGCTTCAAGGATTTCGATGCGCCCTACAACGACCTGCCCAAGTCCCGTCTGGCGGGTATGCGCGGTCAGTTATCCACGCGCATGGGTGCGGCGATGCGTCATGCCGGCTCGATTCTGAAGCGTCGGCCCAGCAACAAGAAATTACTGCTGGTGGTCACTGATGGCGAACCCGCCGACAACGACGTGCGCGACCCGCAATACCTGCGCTTCGACGCCAAGAAAGCGGTGGAAGAGTTGAACCGAGTCGGCATCACCACCTATTGTCTGAGCTTGGATCCCAGGGCTGACCAGTACGTGTCACGCATTTTCGGTGCCAGGAACTACATGGTGGTGGACCACGTGCAAAGGCTGCCCGAAAAATTGCCACTTCTGTACATGGGGCTCACGCGATGAAGAACCTGCCGCACAGTTCCAACAGCCTGTTGATACGCGCACTGCACTGGGTGGAGTGGTTGGGGCTGGTTCTGATCGCCGGGGCCACCATGGTGGCCATCGGTCAGGAAATGGTGCTGATGGTCAACCGGCGCGAAGTGATGCTGCATGACATCCTCCTGTTTTTCATTTATCTCGAGATCCTGACCATGGTCGGCCTCTATTTCCAGAGTGGCAAGTTGCCGATCCGCTACCCCCTCTACATTGCCATGGTGGCCATCGCTCGCCATATCACTATCGACAGCATGACGGAGATGGATGGCTGGACCATGATCGGTCTGTCCACGGCCATCCTCGTTCTCGCCCTGGCGGTGCTCGTCATCCGTTACGGCCACATCCACCTGCCCTACGACGAAGGCTGAGGCATATCTTCGGGATCATGAACTGCATGGGGCGGATTACGTGAGGCAGCGGTTGAAACTGGAAACTGCCGTCGCAGTCCATCCCGCGAGATTTCATGGTGCAATGCCGAAAAATCGTTGCGATGGAACCATACAGGAGATAGAGCAATGCCTTTGGTGAATATGAAAGACATGCTGGCCCATGCTTATGGGCACGGCTATGCGGTGGGGGCCTTCGATGTGGTGAGCCTGGATTTTGTCGAAGGAGTCATGACCGCCGCCGAGCGTTCCCGTGCGCCCGTGATCCTATCCCTGGCCGAATCTCGCTTTGAGCATTACGACTTCGAGTTGTTGATGTCGGCGGTGGGGGCGGCGGCACGCCGCAGCCCGGTGCCGGTAGCCCTCCACCTTGACCATGGGACGAACATGGAGTCGGCGGTGAGGGCGATTCGCTTCGGCTGCAATGGCGTAATGGTGGACACATCCCACATGACGCTCGGAGAGAACCTCGCCGCCACCCGCGCCGTGGTCGAGATGGCTCATGCCTGTGGCGTACCGGTGGAAGGGGAGTTGGGTTACGTACCCGGTGTGGAGGGCGAGGACGCCGAGCGTCATCCCGGCCCTCTTGCCTATACCACCGTGGCCGAGGCCAAGGGCTTCGTCGAGCGCACCGGGGTGGACTTCCTCGCGGTGTCCATCGGTACTGTGCACGGCCGACTCAAGGGCAAGGCCAATCTGGATTTCCCGCGGCTGCGCAGCATCAACCAGGCACTCGGCATTCCGCTGGCAATCCACGGCGGCACCGGGCTCGACGATGACCAATTTCGGCGGCTGATCGCCAAGGGAGTGGCCAAGATCAACTACTATACCGCGCTGACCGATGCGGCAGGTGCCGCTATCTGCGCCCGTGTAAAATCGGCGCCAGGCGCCGGCTATGCAGCGCTGGTCAGGGACGTCAGCGCCGCGATCAGCACCGAGGCCGAACGCTGTATGCGGGTATGGGGGAGTGCCGGGCGCGCTGCCGAGGTAATGTCGCACTGCCGACCATGGGGGCCAGTGGAGCACCTGATCCTCCACAACGTCGTTGGAATCTCCGAGAAGGAAGCGGCGGTGATGATTGCCGAGGGACAACAGGTCCTTGGTGCCATTCCCGGGGTGCGTGAGGTGGTCACGGGCAGAGCAGTGAAAGAGGGTGCCCAATACCGCTATTGCTGGCTGGTGCGTTTCGCTGCACCAGAAGTGATCGATTCCTACCGAGAGCACCCCGCCCACGTGCTCTTCGCCAATCAGCGTTTCCGGCCGGTGGCAGAGGGACGTATCAGCATCGATTACGCGCTGGAGGGGGCATGAAAACCGTTCACCACGTTCCACCGGAACAGGTTTGCGCTCATCCGCTACGGGCGGCGGGCGGCACCTGAACTCATATGCTTTCGACCGAGAAGTTGCTTGCTGCCATGCAGTGGGCTGTGAAGGCGCTGCGCGATGGTGGGCTCGTCGCCTTTCCCACCGAGACCGTCTACGGCCTTGGGGCGGATGCTGAAAATCCCTCAGCTGTAGCCCGCATCTTCGCGGCAAAGGGCCGGCCAGCCGACCATCCGCTGATCGTCCACATCGCGAGCCCCGAACAAATCACCCACTGGGCCAAGGATATCCCGCCTGCGGTTTGGCGCCTCGCGGGGCGCTACTGGCCGGGGCCGCTCACGCTGATTCTGCGTCGTACCTGCCGCGTATCCGATCTCGTCACTGGTGGTCAGGATACGGTGGGGCTGCGCATTCCCGATCATCCCCTCGCATTGGCGCTGCTCGAGGCCTTCGGCGGCGGAATTGCCGCCCCTTCCGCCAATCGCTTCGGCCGGGTGAGCCCCACCACCGCAGCGCACGTGCGCGAAGAGCTGGGCGATGCCATGGACTTGATCCTGGACGGTGGACCCTGCCGCGTGGGCATCGAGTCCACCATTCTCGATTTGAGTGGGCAACAGCCCCGGCTGTTGCGTCCCGGCGCGATCACTCCCGCCGAGATCGAAGCCGTCCTCGAGCAACCAATTGCCCGGCCGGGGAACGATGCGCCGCGGGCACCGGGCATGCTGCGCTCCCACTATGCACCGAAAACCCCGGTCTACCTGGTTTCGGCTGCGAATCTGGAAGCCGAAGCACACCGGCATCTTGCACAAGGGCAGCGCGTTGCAGTGCTGTCCAGAGCAGCTCCTCTTCTGCCCGAGGCTTGTCTCTGGCAGGGTATGCCAACTCACCCGGCGGGATGGGCCCACGAACTGTACGCGCGGCTGCGCGCCCTGGATGTGCAATGTTTCGATTGCATTCTGGTCGAGGCGCCACCCACCGGTGTGGACTGGCAGGCGGTGTGCGACCGGTTGGAGCGCGCTGCTTCGGCGCGGTGATCTCCCGGCGCTCGCTTCTCCAGGCGAACAAGGCCGAACAAATACCTCAACCGCACGCCTGCGGGGTCCTTCAGGGTTTCTGTCCCGCGCATCGCATTTCTCACCAGGGGGTAATTTGCCTGTTTTACCACCATCGTGACAAATCAGTTTTTTCAGAAGTCTGTTAAATTAAGGTAAAAGGTCATAATAAATACAATTAACTTATATTAACTAACCGACTACTTCATAATGCATTCAGTCACTACCTCTCTGTGCGTGTCGACGAACCCAATTGAAAGGATCTCAACCATGTCAAGGACCTCAGTCAATGTCAACCTGGGCTCAGTTGCCTCCTCCGTGACCAACGGATATATCAGACAAAGCGGCATGCTGGTACAAGGACCGGTGAATTTCTAGCGGGCTGCTGGAAAACATGAAAAAGGAAGTTGCAGACCGGAGACGTGCTGAGGCTGCACTCGGGGAAAGCGAGGCGCGGCTCCAGATACTGTTCGAGATGGCACCCGAGGCCATTACCATCCTGGATGAAGACCTCAATCGGTTCGTCGATGCCAATACCAATGCGGAAAGGCTATTCGGCTGTGATCGGGGAGAATTGATCAAGCATTCCCTGTTCGATTTCTATCTGCCGGAGCAGTCGGGTGATTTGCTCATGGAAGAAAACGTCTCCAAGCACAGGGATCTGCCGCTCAATGGGGAGGAAGCCATATTCGAGCAGACGCTCAGGAATATGCAGGGCAGGCTCGTTCACTGTGAGGTGCGCCTCATCCGGCTTCCCGATGCCAAACGCAAACTGATCCGTGCCAGCATCATCGATATCACCGGGAGGAAAGCTGCGGAAGCCAGAATAGCGCGGCTCACGAAGTTTTACAGGGCGCTTAGCGAAGTCAATCAGGCCATTGTGCGCATGGATGAGGAATCGGAGTTGTTTCCCTTGGTCTGCAGGGCTGCAGTCGATTTCGGCGGGGTGAAGATGGCCTGGGTCGGGCAGATGAAGGAAGGGCACATCGAGCCCGTCGAACGCTATGGAAAGAGCATCGAATACCTCGATTGCATCTTCATTTCAGCGAGCGCGGATGTGCCGGAAGGCTGGGAACCAACGGCAATCGCCTTCAGGGAAAGCCACACCGTCGTGGTCAATAATTTTTCCATCAATGAATTGACAAGGCCGTGGAAGGAGAGGGTAGCCCTTTTCGGGCTGAATTCCAGCGGCGCTTTTCCCATACCCAGAGGAGGCAATTCCTATGCTGTTCTGACGGTTTACCATGACAGTCATGATGCATTCGATGCGGAAATGGTCAATCTTCTCGAGGAGATGGCGCGCGATGTCTCCTTTGCCCTGGAAAGTTTCGACAGGGAAAGACAGAGGAAGGAGACGCAGGAAGCGCTGGTCGCAAGCGAGCGTCATTTCAGGGCCTATTTTGAGCGCGCCATGGTTGGCATGGCTGCGATCAGTCCAGAAAAGGGATGGATCGAGGTCAACGATGCGCTTTGTAAAATACTGGGTTATTCCAGGGAAGAATTGATAACCATGACCTGGGCAGAACTGACGCATGCGGATGATCTGCCCAGGAATGAGGTATTGTTCAACCGGATCCTGGCAGGCGAATCGGACGAATACGCGTTTGACAAACGTTTCATGCACAAGGGCGGTGAGATCGTTTACGCTCATGTCGCTTCGTGTGCGGTGCGCAAACCTGATGGCGGGCTCGACTATACGGTCGCCATCGTCGAGGATATCAGTCGTCACAGGCGAGCCGAGAACAGGAAACGGCTGCGCAATCGAGCGCTGGAGCTCCTCGCCAAGGGACTGCCTTTGTACGAAATCATGGATTTCGTGGTGCATGGGGTGGAGGCAGAAAATCCATCCATGCTGTGCTCCATACTGATGCTCGACGAGGATGGGCGCCATTTTGTGAAGGGCTCGGCCCCGAGCTTGGCCGAGTTCTACAATAAGGCGATCCACGGCGCCGAAATCGGGCCACTCGCAGGTACCTGCGGCACTGCAGCCTATACGAGCAAGCGGGTGATCGTCGAAGACATTCGTATCCATCCCTTCGGGAAAGATTACAGGGAACTGGCGACCAAGGAAGGACTTGCCTCATGCTGGTCGGAACCGATAGTCGGCTCGTCCGGCAAGGTGCTTGGCACTTTTGCCATCTATCGGCACAGTCCTGGCGTCCCGAACGAGACCGACATCGCATTGATGGAAAGCGTGGCCAACCTGATCGGCATCGTCATCGAGCGCAAGCGCATCGAAGAGGAATTGCAACTTGCTTCCTTGGTATACCGCAATACCAGCGAGGCAATGATGGTGACCGACGAGCGTAACCGCATCATCGCGATCAATCCTGCCTTCACGCAAATCACCGGCTACAGTATAAACGAAGTGTCGGGCAAGGATCCCAAGATCCTCAGTTCTGGCCGACATGATGCGGATTTCTACAAGGTTCTCTGGAGCGAGATCTGCAGCGCCGGGCTTTGGCAGGGCGAGATATGGAACAGGAAAAAGAACGGCGAGATCTATCCGGAATGGTTGACCATCAACACCGTTTTTAACCAGGACGGTGCGATCCACCGGCATGTCGCGTTGTTTTCAGACATCACCGACAAGGTACGCACGGATGAATTGATATGGCGGCAGGCTAATTTCGATCTGCTCACCGGCCTCCCCAACAGAAGGATGTTCTACGACAGGCTGGAGCAGGAGATCAAGAAAGCACATCGAACGGGACTCCAGCTGGCACTGTTATTCATTGATCTCGACTGTTTCAAGGAAATCAACGACACACTCGGACACCAGACCGGGGACATCCTGCTCGTCGAAGCGGCAAGCCGGATCGTTTCCTGTGTGAGGGAATCGGATACCGTCGCGCGCTTGGGCGGAGACGAATTTACGGTCATCCTCTCGGAATTGTCCTATACGGGTAGTGTGGAGAAGGTCGCTCAGAACATTATCGCCAAACTGGTCGATCCTTTTCTTCTCAGCGACGAAATCGCCTATGTGTCTGCGAGCATAGGCATAACGTTCTATCCGGGCGATGCGCTCGATGTGGAGCAACTCCTGAGGAATGCCGACCAGGCGATGTATGTTGCCAAGAATGGCGGCCGCAATCGCTTCAGTTATTTCACGAGTTCCATGCAGGAACAGGCGCAATCGAGACTCAGACTGCTCAACGACTTGCGCGCAGCGCTCAGCGCTGACCAGTTCATGCTTTATTTCCAGCCCATCGTGGAACTTTCGACAGGCCGAATCACCAAGGCGGAAGCCCTTCTGCGCTGGCAGCATCCGGAACGGGGGTTGGTCAGTCCGATGGATTTTATCCCGCTTGCCGAGGAAACGGGATTGATCCACGACATCGGGGACTGGGTATTCAGGGAGGCTGCCAGATGGGCGAGCCGCTGGATTGCATTTTGCCAGGGCAACTTCCAGATCAGCGTGAACGGATCTCCCGTCCAGTTCCAGAGCGAAAACATGGACATCGATTCCTGGCTGGATCGCCTGAAGGAACTTGGCCTTTCCGGGCAGAATGTGGTCATCGAGATCACCGAAGGTCTTTTGCTCAATGCTGACAGCCATGTCATGGACAAGTTGATCCGCTTCAGGGATGCTGGTATACAGGTCGCAATAGACGATTTTGGAACCGGTTATTCAGCCCTTTCCTATCTCAAGAAGTTCGACATCGATTACCTGAAGATTGACCGGACATTCATCAAGGATCTCACTGTCGGTTCGAGCGACATGGCACTGTCGGAAGCGATCATCGTGATGGCGCACAAACTCGGACTCAAAGTGATTACGGAAGGGGTCGAAACCATTGAGCAGAAAGTGCTGCTGTCGAATGCGGGTTGCGATTATGCCCAAGGCTATCTTTTTTCAAAGCCCCTTCCTCCTGATGAATTCGAGGCATTGCTCAAGGCATGAGATTCGCGCTCGCTCTTGCCGCAGGATCGGGTTCCGGAATGGGGAAATCGGTCCTCAAGCAATATGCAAAGTTTTGCGGCGAGGCCATGATCCACCCATGCGCTGGGTGCCCTATGGAAACAATCCGTTACCGTTGACTCAAAGAAACCAGATCAACCCGTATTGCGCATGCCGCCGGCAATCGCATTGATTGAACGCAGCAGCGGATTCAGCCAGCGTTCATACTCTTCGTGCGGCAGTGACTCTTCGCGACAGCGCTTCAGCAGCACCACCTGGATATGGTTGAGCGGATCAAGATAGGGGCGGCGGCGACTGAGTGACAATGCCAACTGCGGAGTTTCCTCCAGCAGGCTGGTGGTGCCGACGATGTTCAGCACATGGGTGACAGTGCGCTCGTACTCATCGCGGATGGTCTGATAAATGGCATGCGCCACCCCCTGGTTTTCTGCAAGTTCCGCATAGCAGGCAGCGATGTTCATGTCTGCCTTGAACAGGGCCATCTGGGTTTTGCTCAACAGCGCGCGGAAAAACGGCCATGTTTGATACATGCGCTGTAACTCGACCAATCGCCCGGAGTCGTTGGCATGCCAGTTCTCCAATGCGGTACCGATGCCGAACCAAGCAGGCAAGGTGTGGCGCGATTGGCTCCACCCGAATACCCAGGCGATGGCTCGTACCGATCCCTTGGAGCGGTCGCCTTTCTTGCGATGGGAAGGACGGGAGCCAATGTTCAGCAGCCCAATTTCGGTGACCGGGGTTGCTTCATGGAAATAGTCCACAAAATCGGGCGTATTGTCTGTCAAACTGCGGTAGGCAGTCTCGCCATCCTCGGCGAGTTTATCCATGATACCGAGAAAATCGCAGCGATTCTCTTCTTGTTCACGAATCAGGTGGGTACTTGATTTGAGCAGACCGGTCATGCCCATAGACAGTTCATAGACCGCCGTTTCCACGTTGCCGTACTTGTACGACAGTACCTCGCCCTGCTCGGTAAACTTGATCTGACCGCGTACCGTGCCTCTCGGTTGCGCCAGGATGGCATCATGAGTGGGACCGCCGCCGCGATCGACGGTACCGCCACGACCATGGAACAGGCAACATTCGATGCCGCGTTTGTGGGCAAGAGAAGTGACCTTGATCTGAGCGCCGTACAGGGACCAGACGGAAGCGAGGACGCCTCCATCCTTGGCTGAATCAGAATATCCGAGCATGACTTCCTGCAGGTTGCCGGAACTTTTGAGCAGGGCTGCATAGGTTGCGTTGTCAAACAATGCCGTCATTACCGATTCAATGTGTTCCAAATCGGTAATGGTCTCGAACAGGGGTGAGATGCGGATGTTACAGAACCAGGCACTGCCGTTGCGTCCAGCGAGTCCTGCAAGGCTGGCGAGGAACATCACTTCCATCACGTGGCTGGCCGTGTGTGTCATGGAGATGACATAAGTACCGAAAGCCTGGGGGCTGATTTCATGGCGCATGCCGGCCATTACCTCAAATACCTCGAAGGTCTCGCGGTTTCTCTCGCTCAATGTGTCCTTATGGACTTTGAGGCTCAGAGCGCGAGGGATCGCATCCGTGAGTGCTTCAAGGCGCTGGGTCTCACTTAGCGTCTTGTAATCAAACGGTTCCGCGCACTGCGAAAACAGTTCGGCAACCGCTTCGGTGTGTCGGGCGGATTCCTGCCGAATATCCAGATGTACCAGATGGAAACCAAAGGTTTCCGCAAGGCGTATCAGATCTTGCAACTCGCCGTGGGCAGCGTTCTGGTCACCGTGGCTGATCAGCGAATCGCGGATCAAGTAGATATCTGACAGGAATTCCTGTTCCGACGGATAGGCATCTCTGAACGGACGCTTGTTTTGCCCCTCAAACAGGACGTCGAGTGCATTCAGGTTATGGCGCAGACGATGGCGCATCACGTACAACTTGAGGCGGTAGGGCTCCTGGCTGAGGTATTGTGGAAAATCACCAAAGGCTGCGGTAAAGCGTTGCTCATCCTGATCCAGGCTGTCCATCATCGGCTTACTGATTGCGCACAGACTCTTGGATTGGGTCAGTACATGGCTCAGGTTGCTTACTTGGCGCAGGTACTCCCTCAATATCTCGTATTTTTGCAGGCGCAGGGCAAGTACCGTGGTATCAGGAGTCACAAACGGATTTCCATCGCGGTCACCGCCAATCCATGAACCAAAGCGCACCATGCTCGGAACATGGATGCGCTGACCGGCAGCCAGATCAGGCCCATAAATACGGTCAATTGCCTTTTCCAGGTAGCGGTAAGTCTGGGGCACCGCTTCAAACAAACTCCCCTGAAAGTAGGACAGCCCATTCTTGATTTCGTCACAGACCTGAGGCTTGTTGCAGCGCACTTCATCAGATTTCCACAAGGTCTGTATCTGACTTTCCAGATGATCGATCAGTTCATTGCGCTGTTCCGTGCCTAAGTGCGGATCGTCCAGTTGCTCGCAGGTGAGGAAGATGCGGCGCAGGTGTTCCATGATGGTCCGCCGTTTCGCCTCTGTCGGGTGTGCAGTAAACACCGGAATGTACGCTGCCTTGTCCAGTAGGGACTGGAGTTCCGCAGCAGTGATACCCTGCGCGTGAAATTCGCGCAGAGTGGCGTCAAACGAGCCCTTCCACAGCGGTCCGGCGCAGCGTACTTCGGCACGGCGGATATGGTGCTGGAAAGATTCCTCGGCCAGATTGGCCAGGCTGAAATAGGTGCTGAATGCCCGCACTACATGGATCAGCGTTTCCGCATCCAGGGACTCGATCAGATGTTCCAAGCGACGACGTTTGCGCGGATTGTCTTTCTTGCGCAGGCTAATATAGCCTTTGCGCAAGGTTTCCACTGTGGCCAGTACACGGCTTCCTTCCTGAGTTCGTAATACGTTGCCAAGCAGATTTCCGAACAGCCTTACACGGGCTCGCAACTGGGTATCACTGGGCATTCTGGTCACGATGTTTCATTCCATTTTCATTAAAAATTTCCAGGGCACTTGGCTGCAGAAAGGACGAACCGCTCAGGCGTACCCCCTTACCCGTTTATACCTTAAATGAGTCCGTCAACTTTTTGAGGCTACCGGACAACGATTCGAGCGTTTTCGTCGAATCGTTCACGCGCATAATGCTCGTGCTGTTTTTTTCAGCCATCTGCGCGATTTTTTCGACCTGGGCGGTAATCTCGCGGCTGGCGATGCTCTGCTCATGGATGCCGGACGTGATGTCGGATACGCCATCGAGAACCTTGCCTGCGCCCGCAGCAATATCGGCTATGGCGCCGCCTGCAGACTCCGCGAGTTTTTCGCTGTGACGAACCTTATTCACAGCGGCTTCGATCATGCGGATGGCATCCTGGGTGCCGGTCCCGATGCCTTCCACTACTTCGCCGATAGTTGCCGTGCTTTGGGATGTTTTCTCAGCGAGTTTTCTGACCTCATCCGCCACGACAGCGAAGCCTCTGCCCTGTTCTCCTGCCCTGGCCGCTTCGATTGCGGCGTTGAGCGCGAGCAGGTTGGTCTGGTCGGCAATCTCCTTGATTGTCTTCACAATCCCATCGATTTCCGAGGATCGCTCGCCAAGTAGTTTGACAACGGCAGATGCCGCGAGTACCTCGCTACTGATGGACGTCATATCGGCAATGACTTCCCTGACCGTGTTGCCGCCGGCGACAGCCGATTTGGACGATTCAGTTGATACTGACCTCACAGCAGAGGCATGATCCGCGACATGATCGATGCTGACCGATATTTCCTCGATGCTGGACGCCATGGCGTGGGAGGCTTCCGACTGCGCGTGAGATGCCGTGCCTGCTTCCTCGACAGCTTGTGCAAGATGCTCTGCGTGTCCGTTGATCACTTTGGTGGTCGATGCGATCTGATCGATCACCGCGCCCATAAGCACCTTATTGGACTGTGTTGCGCACAACAGGCTGCCAATCTCGTCGCGCCCGTCAATATCGACCTCCCGTGTGAAATCGCCATCGGTGATCTCGTGGAGTTGCATGGTCACGTCATTCACGGGGCGGACGACATATCTCCTGACAGTCCACCCGATAATGAAGAACAGCGCGACCTGAAGTGCAATCTGGCCAATGATGATCTCGCTGATTATCGTGTGCAGTCTGTGAAAATTTTCTGATAGGTCAATCTTGATCTGCTGATAAATTGCATAGGTGCCGGACGAGAGTAGCACCAACAAAAGAGGTTGAATCAGCATCATGATCTTGTACTGCAACTTGACGTTACCAAACCACTTGCCGATCGAGAACCCGGACTTTGGCGCAGACTTGCCTGGATTGGCACGGTATAGCGCTTCAGCGTCTGAAATCTCTTGTTTCGTAGGTTTCTTTCGCAATGAAAGATAACCTACGACCTGCCCATTGCGCAGGATGGGTGACACGGTAGCGCGCACCCAGTAGTAATCGCCATTCTTGCAGCGGTTCTTGATAATGCCGCGCCATGGGTATCCCGCCGTGACCGTTTTCCACAGATCGTCAAATGCCCATTCCGGCATGTCTGGATGACGAATGATGTTGTGGTTCTTGCCGACGAGTTCGGCTTCCGAGAACCCGGAGACCTTACAGAACGACTCGTTGACGGTGGTGAGGATGCCTTTGAGGTCGATCCGGGTGACAAATACATCCGATTCGTCATAATCGATTTCGCGTTGAGTGACCAGTTGGTTGCTTTTCACGCCATAATCCCAAAATTCCCCGTATTCCCGAACTGGTGAGCCGGAACCAAAAAGGGCAAATCAAATAAGGTATGAGTTCTCCAAAAACCGGTTCATGAAAAATGCTGACCGATACTTGTCCCGCTGTGGGTATTATTCTGGAACACCTGATCCATTTTGAGGAATTCATCATACGGAATGTAATGGGACCCATCGCAGGAGAACGTCAATCCCACTATCCCATTGAAAATGTTGAGTGTGCCGGAGCGCAGGTATAACATTTCACTCATGAACCGCAGTTCCCTCAGGTTATCCAGCACGGCACGGATCTGCTGGGCGGGCACCAGCGCATCGGTGGGGTACGGTCGCTTGGGATACGCCATGCAACTGTCTGGATCAGCCAGCATATCCATGGCCAACACACGATAACGATACGGGTCATCCATCACCCAGACAACGGCCTGACTGCTGGAGAAATGTAGGATCGCATGATAGACGCCATGGTCGAGGATCAACTCTTCCATCACGCTGAGGACCGTATCCAGATGCCTGTCCATCACACTTTTCGAACGAGTCTGGCTGGGTACCGTCCCAATGGGGTCGCCAACGAATTGGCGCCAGTGACGGGGTTCTTCATAGAGTTGGTGCGTCTGCGGCAAATCACGCAAGGCAAAATCGGCACCTATGAAACCGAGCACAATTCCATCGGCATTGCGCACAAATTGAATGGCAGTCAACGAAGGACGCAGCGCCCGCAGGCTGATATAGGCTTCGCACAACAGGAAATCGGTGGCCTGGACCCCTTCACGAAGGTAAGGCCACTGTTGGTAATGCTGTTCGCGGTTCTTGTCAAAAAACCCCGTGGCCAGCAGCGCCTCCCTCATGTAGGGCCGGTCTGACCGTTCCCGCCCGAAATGTTCCGTAACCATCCCATCGCAACTGATGTTGGAAGTGAGTTGTACCGCATTCGTATCCAGTGCATACAGGAACTTGCAGTAAGGTACGGAGGGAAATGCTTCGTTCAATACCGCCTCCATCTTCGTACGATCGCCCCAGACATGGCTGCATGCCTCCGCCAATTGATGCAATGGTTCGTACAGCAACTCGGTGAGCATTTCACGCTGTTGAACAATGCTTTTATATAAAGATTCCTTAGGTTGATTCATACAGGGACTCCTTGATAAATCACTACTGACGGTCATGGATGAGGCCGAGTTTGTCTTGGCTGCACAAACTATCCATTCTCCTGGCGATGACGTTTTGGAGAAATGCTGGGGCACTGTGGAAATTATGAAGAATCTGCCGATTTAATAAAAGTTAATTATATTTACAATTATGTGTTACTTTGGTTTAATATCAATCATGCCCATTCGTCACGCTACCCTGCACCAGTTCAAGATCTTCAACGCCGTGGCTCGACACATGAGTTTTGCCCGCGCTGCCGAGGAACTTCACCTGACGCCGCCAGCTCTGTCCATTCAGGTCAGGCAACTCGCCGAGGCCGTCGGTCAGCCTCTCTTCGATCAGATCGGCAAGAAGATTTATCTTACCCCGGCGGGGGCGGTTTTGACAGTGGCCTGTCGAGATATACTCGACCGACTTGAGCACGTCACCCAGGAACTGGCTGCGCTTCAGGGAATAGAGAAGGGCAGTCTGAAGCTCGCTACGCTCGCCACTGCCAAATACTTCATTCCCCGCTTGTTGGGAGACTTCTGCGCGGAGCATCCCGGCATCGATGCCGCCCTGTTCGTTGGTAATCGGGAGGCTCTGCTGGAACGGCTCGCGCGCAATCAGGACGATCTCTACATCCTGGGCCAGCCACCAGCACACATGAACGTCGCCGCGGAACCTTTCGCGGATAATCCCCTGGTGATAGTGGCCCGACCGGACCATCCCCTGATATCGGAAGAGAAGGTCGCCCCATCGTGCCTGCAGGATATTCCATTCATCCTGCGCGAGCCGGGTTCGGGAACGCGCTTGGCCACTGAGGAGTTTTTCGGGCGGCATGGGATCGCCCTCAAGGCGCGCATGGAGTTTGGTAGCAACGAGGCCATCAAGCAGGTAGTGGCCAGCGGTTTGGGCATGGCCGTGCTGTCCGCCAGCACGATAAGCGCAGAACTCGTCAGCGGGGAACTGGCGGTACTCGACGTGCGCGGCTTTCCTCTGGAACGAAAATGGTACGCGGTCTATCCTGCGGGAAAGCAACTTACCCTGACCACCAAGGCATTCATGGAATACTTGTTCTCTGCCGCGCACCAGTTCGATAGGCTCCCGTATGCCCTGGCGATCCCGGCTGGGCGCAAGGAGCGGAAGCCGATGTCCGGGTGAGCGAGCTCATTATCCCTTGATTCACCCCGGAGGGGGGGCATCTCACCGAGTCAGGATTAATCAGTCACAGCCCCTTTGCTTGCCGAGGATACCAGTTTGGCGTATTTCGCCAATACGCCACACGTGTAGCGGGGCGCAGGAGGTTGCCAAGCGGCACGGCGTCGCGCGATTTCTTCGTCAGGTAGATTGAGTTGGAGCAAGTTTCGTTCCGCATCAATGGTAACTGAGTCTCCCTCATTGACCAGCGCAATCGTGCCGCCGATGAAGGCTTCCGGCGCGACATGCCCGACTACCATGCCGTAGGTGGCACCTGAAAACCGCCCATCGGTGATGAGGCCGACTGAATCCCCCAAGCCTTCGCCGACGAGGGTGGAGGTGGGCGAAAGCATTTCGCGCATGCCGGGCCCGCCCCTGGGGCCTTCGTAGCGGATGACCACGATATCGCCGGGTTTGATTTTCTTCGTCAGGATCGCATCCATGCAAGACTCTTCGGACTCAAACACGCGCGCCGGGCCGGTGATTTTGACCAGTTTGAAGCCGCTGATTTTTGCCACCGCGCCTTCTGGCGCGAGGTTGCCCTTCAGGATTGTGAGGTGTCCTCGCGCATACATGGGATTATCCCACGAGCGGATCACATCCTGATCCTCCCTGGGTTCCGCTGGCACGTCCTTCAATATTTCTGCTATGGTCTGGCCGGTAATGGTGAGTGCATCGCCGTGCAATACGCCGTGCGCAAGCAATATCTTCATCACCTGTGGAATGCCGCCCGCCCGATGCAGATCGGTGGCGACATAACGCCCCGACGGTTTTATGTCGCACAGCACCGGTACGCGCATACGTATGGTCTCGAAGTCATCGATCGTGAGAGTCACCTTCATGGCATGCGCGATGGCGAGCAGATGCAGCACCGCGTTGGTGGAACCGCCCACCGCCATGGCTACCGCAATGGCGTTTTCAAAGGCATGACGCGTCAATATCTGGCGCGGTAGGATTTGTTTTTTGATCGCATTCACCAAAACTTCCGCAGATTGCTCCGCACTCACGGCCTTTTCTTCGTCCTCGTTCGCCATGGTAGAGGAGTACGGCAGACTCATGCCCATGGCCTCGAAGATGGAAGACATGGTGTTGGCGGTAAACATGCCACCACAGGAACCCGCACCGGGACAGGCGCGCCGTTCGATTTCCAGCAACTCTTGTCCGTCAATTTTATGAGCGGTGTGCTGGCCGACTGCTTCGAAAGCGCTCACGATGGTGATATCGCGGCCTTTGTAATGGCCCGGCTTGATGGTGCCGCCGTAGACAAAGATCGCCGGGATGTTCAGGCGCGCAATGGCGATCATTGCCCCCGGCATGTTCTTGTCACAACCGCCGATGGCGAGCACGCCGTCCATGCTCTGGCCGTTGCATACCGTTTCAATGGAGTCGGCAATTACTTCGCGCGATACCAGTGAATATTTCATTCCCTCGGTGCCCATCGAAATGCCATCGGAAATGGTGATGGTGCCGAAGGTCTGTGGCATTGCCCCCGCCGCTTTGAGAGCAACTTCCGTGCGCAAAGCCAGCATTCCGATGCCGATATTGCACGGCGTGATGGTGCTGTGGGCGTTTGCCACACCGACGATGGGTTTGTCGAAATCCTGGTCTCCGAATCCCACCGCACGCAGCAGGGCGCGGTTGGGCGATCGCTGCACACCCTGGGTGACGGTCATGCTTCTGCGGTTGTCAGACATCATTACTCTCCCAAGGGGATGTTGCGAGTGGAATTTTGCGGGCGAACGTTGCGTTCATTCATTCGTCCAGCCTCCAGGCAATCGTTCTTCGTTCTGCAAGGACAATCTGCCCGTGACCGGGTCGTAATAGATCGGTTGCGTGATCCGAAGCGGGTGACGGGTATCGAGTCGTTCGATCTCTGCGCGAACCTGTTTCTCTGGCGTGTCGTGGGTGAAGGCGGGTGAATAGCGGCAGACTCTCCTGGCATCTACCCGCGTAAGCGCGAACAGCGCATCAAACACCCTATCGTGGGACAACCTCATGTCAGTGTTTGCCCCTGGATGCACGTGCTCGATTGACGCAACTGCCCAGACCCCCCACAAAGAAAAACTTTCATGCACGGCCAGTACGATTGTCTCGTTGGTGGGTAACCGCAATGTCATCTCCTGGGGAAGTTCGGTGACGGCATGTTCATCGATCCAGGCTCCCAGCAACTGTCCGTCGGCGAATGAGCCACTCTGGCGACTGCGGCAAAACGTGAGAAATTCTCCTACCTGTTGACAGGCGCAGGCGAGGTCATCCGTTGTGCGTACGAAAAGGAGCAGGCTCGTTGTTCGTCCATTCTGCGTTTCATTGGCATTCATTCTCATAGGCTTCAGCCTCACGGGTTGCAGAAGTCGCAGCAGCCCGCCTGAGCCACCTTCTCCGGGCGTTCCACACTCACCTGATGGCCGCATCTTACGCAACGGTGGATGTCTGTCCGGATTTCGCGGGTCGGAGCACCGCAATCCTCGCAGGGTAGCCCCGGGACGGACTCCATGATCTGGAAGCCAGGAGCGTCACAGGCGGGGCAGAGTGTGCAAAGTTTACGCACGAGGTCTTGAGCCGCTTGGCCGATCCTTTCCATGCGTGTGGGATTGGCATGGGCGCGCACATCGGTTTCAATGAATACCCGTCCGTTGGTCGATTCTGCGAGCGCCCAGGTAAAGGCGGCCTCGAGTTCAGCCCAAGTGGCGATTCCCTTGCGGATGCGCGGGTCCTCCTCACCTTGCGGACGTACCACCAGATGATGCTCGGGGAATCCGGTCTGGTGGCCGAATCGCTCGGCTTCCTCCCATCTTGCGGTGAGCAGATGAGAGAAACCGGTCGACCCCGAGGCCACACCGGTCACCTCGATGCCTAGTATGTCGTCGATCCAGACGATCATCTCCATGTTCCAGGAGAACATCCCGGCAAAGGGATCTGGCCCGAAACTGCCCTCGCTCGCCAGTCCCAGCGGCAGGCCGGAGAGTTCCATGCCGATGCGTGCTTTTTTGCGTGCTGCCTCCAGTTGGGTGCCGGGGCGCGGGATATCGCGGGTGAAGGTGCCCAGGGCATCCGTATCGAAGCCACTTACCCGCTCGATCCGGCAGCCCAGGGCGGTATCCAGCACTGGCAAGATCACTCGCTCTTTGCCATGCTGGGTGAGCAAGGCCGCAGTCGCACCGCTGTAGATGGATTTTTTTCCTGGATTCATGACCGTTGCATGCCTACCGTGAGTGCGGCTCTGTCCCTCAGTGCTCGGACGACACTCGTTGCCATTTCCCGTCCGTATTGCGCTGGTGGATGCTTCCATGTTCGTCATCGATGTGAAAAAGAAACAGCCATCGATTCTCAACGAGTTCACGCACGAGTTCGTGTTTGGCGATGATTCGATCGATCTCCACCTTTGGGGCTTCGAGAAATACGTTCAATCTCAAGGGCTCGTGCACCCACTGCTTGCCATCATGGAGCGACTGCAGTGGAAGGCCGACACGCAGGTCGCCCCCATTGCCCTCGAATACACCGATGGATCCACCCACGACGTTGTGCAGTACTTTATTGCCGCTGCCGAATCTCTGGTTGTCGACAACGGACCCGTAGTACTGCATGTTGATCCAGTTGGCAACCACCATCGGTGCGGTCATGATAAGTTCCAGAACACCAAAGCCTTCGTCCTTGCGCCATTCGTAGTCATGCAAAAATGCTCTTCCGGAAAGGTCGATGCCCGTGGTTCTGGAACGGGGTGCGGCAATGAACGCGGCATTGCCGGCCAGACCCCATTCTGGAAAAACCTGCGACCAGTCCCGGCTGCGTTCCTGAATCAGGGCATCGACAACATCCGGAGCCAAATTCGAGATTCCAAGCAAGTTGGACCGTTCCATGCGTGCCAGTTGTCCGGCTTGGGCGAGCCACTTGCGCAGTCGTTCCAGATCCGGTGCGTGAGTCGCTGCCAATCCCTCGATATCGAACAAGGTGATTGCATCGAGTGTCGTGTCATGCAAGGCTGGCACAAACCGGGTATCTGCCGGAATATGAATGCCCTTTTGTGCAAGTTCTGCACGCACTTTTGGGTCATTCATCAACGTGGCGATGACCCGGGCGCTGACTTCCCCGGTCTGGCCTGCGCAGGCCCCACAATCGAGTCCTGTGGCATGAGGATTGTTGACCGTACTGCTTCCATGTCCAATCAGCAAAATCAACCGTGCAAAATTGCTGGTCATCGACATGGCCTTCAAAATCATTTCTGCCGAGGCGCTGCGGTTTTCCATGGGAATGCCGACTGTCGGATTCTGGGTTGTTTTCTGTCGGGTTTGGGTTATTTCATGTCCATGAGATACCTCCGCCAATGTCGGAGCAAGACGGTTCCGTAATTCTAGGGGAATTCCCTTGGTTTCCGGATGGGGTACGGTACGGCTCCATCCGAAACTGTCGCCAAGCAATTTTGGACCATAAAGCAGGCCAGCCGACTCTACGAATGAAAAACAGGAGGAGGGTGAACTTCTGAAGGCTTTCCAGGCATTGGCACCGTGCAGACGTCGATGGCGGCGGTTGATGGCCTTTTCCATTTCCTGGGCGCTGGCGCCGCGAACATGTTCGTGGACCCGGTAGCCGGGCGTCAGCAGCACAGGCATGTGCGTCCGCGCATCAGATGCCCCCAAAGGGACATATTCCATGAAAGCGCCGAAAAACCCGGCAAAGCCCACGGTTTGCACGGTGGGTGCAACGGTTTCCAAAGCCCTGCGAAACACTTCCGACCGCACATCGATGCAGAACGCGGCCTGTACGGAGGGGCGGACTGGAGTGGACTTCGTTGCCGACTGCTGGGCAGGATTGGACAGTTCCGCAATGATTTTCTTCTGGTAACCCAGTTCAAAGGCCGATTGCAGCACAAAGTCTATTTGTGTCTGTGCTTGCGTGCTGCGTGCCGGAGCTCGCACCGCATGTCTCCAGGCATCCCCTAGTTCTGGAGCCTGTCGCGCATTGAACAGGATCAGTTCCCAGGCAAGGCGGATGGCCAGCAGATCGACGATGGAGTCCTCTTGTCCACCCACCAACTCCTGTTCCCAGCGGAGGTAACGTGTCCAGGCTGCCCAGCCGCCGATATTCAGTAAGGCGGCATGGAGATAATCATCAACCTTATCGGCTGGGATGGAAAGTTTCTGCAGGGCCAGAGCAATCGTGTCCATCGGCAGTTTGGGCAACGTGGCGACTGCGCTCCTGATCCCACTCAGGCCCATCATCCCGGGGCTCCGATCGATTTCTGCAAATTGGCGCCATGCTTCGTAGAGAGGTTCCTTTCGCCAGGGCATCGGCCAGATGGCCTGGCCTCGATCGAAATAAGCGGCAGCAAACTGGCTGATTCGTTCTGTGACAAACCCGGTCCACTGAGTACCGTCCAGGTCTTCAAGGACATTCGAGACCAATGCGATTTGGACTGTGGGGTGAGGGGAATCGTCGGCGATGAATCTTTCCAATGCGGCGCCATCGAGCGCGAGGCCATGTTGCCGCAGCGACTGTTCCAGGTCGGCGCGGGCAATGCGACCTGTCGAGATTTGTTCCCGATAGTAACGACGTGGCATGACCAGAGGAGAACCTGCCACTCTGGCAAGGGTTTCGCTGGCATGTTCGAAATCCTGATGACGCAGGCCAAAATAGGGGTTGACCGCCACGAAGGCATTGAGTGGCCAGAGTGGCACGATCCGTTGGCATGCCGATTCCACCAGGGCCTTAAGTGAAGCAGAGTCATAAACAACACTGGCCCTGCTGGTTGCATCGATGTCACTCGCATCAATATTCGTGGTTCTGACAAATGCTGTCGAAGGGAGGGTTGTCGTGCGGTCCATGATCAGACTCCTTTTGGTTGGTCATATGGAGCGGTTTGCATTGGCCAGAATCGTTGCAACAGCCGAGAGAACGGGATGTCGACATACAACCCGTTATAAAGATGCACATAGGCCCTGCGTGCGATCGGGTATTGGACTAGGTTGGGCAGGTTCTGCTGAATCAGGAGGATGGCAAAAAAAGTCAGCATCACCAGTCCGATGAGGGTAAATTGAGCGGGACCATTGACCATCCGTTCTGCCGGGAGGCTCGTCGTCAGCATGAAATGAAATACGGCATGCAGGCTGAAATAAGCGGTACAGACCAGAGCGCTGAGGCCAATTGCACGTACGACGAACGCGGCGCCCATGCCTGCCTTGAAAGACTGGAGCAAGAGTTGGGTCATTGCCACGGCAACGATGGTGCCTAAAGCAAGGAGTGCGGGTTGACTTTCCAGAGTGACGCCAAAGGCAGCACCGATACCGATCGTCATCAGGCCCGCGAAGGCGAGCACAATGAGCCACTGCCAGAATGCGGGGGTGGATTGGGCGGGACGCACGGCCGGCGCGCGGAAGATATCCACGACGCTACCCGAGGACAAAAAGGCATGCGCCTTGTACAAGGAGTGCGTCACCAGATGCAGCATCGCCAGGCTGTACAACCCAAAGCCGCATTCCAGCAGCATGAAGCCCATCTGGGCAGTGGTCGTCCAGGCCAGGAACACCTTGATGCTGGTTTGGGTCAGCATGATCAACCCGGCGGCAGCGATCGTAATGAGTCCGATGATGGCCAAGGCGTCGGAGGCTGCGATGGACTGGGACATGATCGGGCTCATGCGAATGATCAGGAAAGCGCCTCCATTGACAATGCCCGCATGCAACAGGGCCGACACTGGGGTGGGGGCTTCCATCACCTGAATCAACCAGCCTTGCAGGGGAAATTGGGCGGTTTTGAGTGCTGCGGCCAGTACGATAAGTCCACTGGCCCATTGGAGTTCGACCGGAAGCGGACCAGTCATTGTTGCCATGGTATGAAAAACCGTCACAAACTCCATGGTGTGCAGGGTGGAACCGATGAGCAATACGGCGACCAGCAGGCTAACCTCGCCAATCCGGCTGACAATGATTTTTTTACGCGCCGCGAGTACGGCGCCCACCCGCTCTGGATAGAACATCAGGAGGTGATGCAAACAAAGGCTGGTGGTCATCCACACCAGCACGAACATCAGCATGTTGCCGGAAACGATCAACGTCAGGATGGAGGCGAGCGTGAGATTGAGCCAGGTATAAAACCGTCCTTGACGTTTTTCTCCCTGGAGATAGTTGCGCGCATAACGGGAGACCACGAATCCGACGAAAGAAACCAGGGAGAGCATCACCACCGTGACCACGTTGATATAGAGGCTCAAGGCCAACGCACCCATGTCTCCGGGCAATGCAACGGAGAACGGAGTTACTGTCAGAGGTTTTCCGCCGAGCGCGTACAGCAGGGCGGCAAGGGCTGCGCAGACAAAGGACAATGCTGCGGCGCCATTACTCAGCCGTGCCATCGGCGGGGTATGTTCGTCAGACAGAACGCTCCCGAAAAGCCCCATCATCCAAAGTAGCAATGGCACCGCAGAGATGAGCGCAAGGATGATGAAATTCAGGTCTGATAGCATGACAATCTCCGTAGATAACATGGTTGAGATCCTCTCAATTGGGTTCGTCGACGTGCACAAGGAGCGATGTCTGAATTGCATTATGGCGAAACCATACAATTAACAAAAGTTAAATGTATTTATTGTGATCATTTATAATAATTTAATCTAGAGTGGTCTCGCGCCATGTTTGACACCTTGCTTGGATCGTGTCAAAACGACGTGCTTGGGATTCAGGCGGTACTGGAGTAAAACTGGGCGGGGCTAGGCAAACTGCCGGGAATCCGTGCTGAAAAACCGGCAGATCGGAGTTGAAAGGGGGTGCGTTCGGGTGGTTACCCACCTTGATGCGTTTGCCCATGCGGGTTTCGGGGGTGTTTTGGGATGGCGTTGGTGGCTGTGAAACGTTACTCGATGTTTTGTACCTGCTCGCGCATTTGCTCGATGTGCAGTTTGAGATCGAGGGAGACGAGTGACAATTCCGAGTGGAGGGCCTTGGAACCCAGGGTGTTGGCTTCGCGATGCAATTCCTGCATCAGGAAATCGAGCCGTTTGCCACTTTGTCCCCCACCATGGACGACCCGGATCACTTCTTCGAGATGCATGTCGAGACGGGAGAGTTCCTCGGCAATGTCGATTTTGGCCGACCATTGGGCGACCTCCTGCAACAGGCGGTCTTCGTCGACGCTCGCCAGCGATTCGCGCAGACGCTGGCTCAACTTTTCCTGATAGGCACGGACCAATGCAGGCATTCGTTCCCTGAGGGGCTGGATTCTGGCGCTCATGACCTGGGCATGGTCCAGCAGGAATTTGCCCAACTTCTGTCCTTCCCGGCCACGGGTGGAGCTCAAGGAATGGAGTGTGGTGCTGGCCAGAGATTCCACCCATTCATCTGCGGGGGCACGTTCCAGAGAATGGGGCAGGACTCCGGGCCAATTCAGGATATCTGCCACAGACAGGGGGCGGGCATCGGGGAAATCTTTCTGGATGAGGGCGGAAACTATGCGCAACTGTTCCAGGCTATGGGCATCCGGGGAGAGGGACTGGTCCTGCGCAGGATGGGGCAGCCATTCAAGACGGCAATCCACCTTGCCCCGTTTCAGGGACTGGGAGAGAAGTTCGCGCAGGCGTGGTTCACAGGGGCGCAGGACATCGGGCAGACGAAACTGCAATTCAAGGTAGCGATGATTGACGCTGCGCAGTTCCATCAGCAGGGTCCCGTCGGGAGTTTCCTGAGAGCCTGAGGCAAAACCCGTCATGCTGTACAAGGTATTCAAGGGGGCGTATCCTTCAAAACGGAACGATTCGATGACCGTGGGCTATCATACCCTAGTTGCATCCTGTGCTGTAGCCCCCTAGAATCGGGGGTCAGTGACTTTACCGAGAGAAGAGGATCCCCTATGCGCCCCAGCCAACGTCGCACCGATCAGTTGCGTTCTGTCGAGTTTTTGCGCGGATTCACCAAATATGCGGAAGGTTCGGTCCTTGTGGCCTTTGGGGATACCCGTGTGGTGTGTACGGTGAGTATGGAGGAAGGAGTTCCCTCCTTTCTCAAAGGGCAGGGCAAGGGTTGGGTGACGGCCGAGTATGGCATGTTGCCCTGCGCCACCCACACCCGTTCCCGGCGTGAGGCTACCGTCGGCAAGCCCTCCGGGCGCTCCCAGGAAATTCAACGTCTGATCGGGCGCTCCCTGCGTGCCGTGGTCGATATGGAAGTGCTCGGCGAGCGAACGCTGCATGTGGACTGCGATGTTCTTCAAGCCGATGGGGGTACCCGTACGGCCAGTATTACCGGCGCCTACATTGCCCTCGAGGACGCAGTGAGCAGGCTGCTGGAGAGAGGGGTGCTGGATCAGTCCCCCATTCTTCAACCCGTGGCGGCAGTCTCGGTGGGAATCTGGCAAGGCGTCCCGGTCCTGGATCTCGACTACGAGGAAGACAGCACCTGTGATACGGACATGAACGTGGTGATGACCGCTGATGGATACTTCGTGGAACTGCAGGGTACTGCCGAGGGCGTTCCTTTTCGGCGAAGTGAGGTGGATGCGTTGCTGGACCTGGCAGCGAAGGGATGTCGGGAGTTGATCGGGTTGCAGATGCAGGTCCTGGAAACCGGTTTGGTCGCAGGATGACAGGAGGGCGGGAGGTCGTTCTGGCATCCTCCAATTCGGGCAAGATCCGTGAGTTTGATGCGCTTCTTTCACCCCTGGGGTGGAGGGTGCTCGCCCAGAATGATCTGGGGATCGAAGGGGCTGACGAACCTCATCGGACCTTCGTGGAAAATGCCCTGGCCAAGGCGCGGCATGTGGCCCAGTGGAGTGGGCGCCCTGCCCTGGCGGATGACTCGGGTCTCTGTGTGCCTTCGCTACAGGGTGCGCCGGGAGTGGATTCGGCCTATTATGCCGGTCCCCAACGACGGGATCAGGATAACAATCAGGCGCTTCTGCGTGCTCTCTCCGGAAGTGCCGATCGCCGTGCATTCTACTATTGTGTCCTGGTCTGGGTGATGCATGCGGTGGATCCGACGCCGTGCATCGCCGAGGGACGTTGGTTTGGCGAAATTCTGGATGCGCCACAGGGAACGGGTGGGTTTGGCTATGATCCCCTGTTTTGGGTTCCGGAATGTGGGAAAACGGCGGCTCAAATGACGCTGGCCGAAAAAAATACCCAAAGTCACCGTGCGCGCGCTTGGCAGTCGCTGTTGCCCTTTCTGCAGACATGAAACTGTCGCCCCCCCTATCGTTGTATCTGCATGTGCCATGGTGTGTACGCAAGTGTCCCTACTGTGATTTCAACTCCCATGTCATGCCAACCCGGTTGCCCGAAGAGCGCTACTTGACGGCTTTGCGTCAGGATCTGGAAATGCAGTTGCCGCGTGTTTGGGGACGCCCTGTGGAAACGATATTTTTTGGCGGGGGAACGCCCAGCGTTTTATCGCCGGATGGGGTAGGACGCCTGCTTGAGGAGATCAGGGCTCTGGTGCCGCTGGCGGCAGGGGCCGAAATCACCCTGGAGGCCAATCCTGGCACGGCGGATGCAGGACGATTCCGCGCTTTTCGCGCCGCCGGCATCAACCGCTTGTCCGTTGGGATTCAAAGTTTTTCGGACGACCAACTGAAATTGTTGGGCCGCATTCATGGGTCAAGGGAGGCGCATCGGGCAGCCGAAGCGGCTGCCACTCATTTCGAGCGGTTCAATCTGGACCTGATGGTGGGGTTGCCCGAGCAAACCGTCGAAGGGGTTTGCGCAGACGTGACCCAAGCACTCCAGTATGACCCTTCGCACTTGTCCTGCTATCAATTGACCTTGGAACCGCATACCCCGTTCTACCATCACCCCCCTCTTCTGCCGGATGCCGATACGCTGGATCAGGGAGAACAGGCCGCCCATGCGGCTTTGCTTGCGGCGGGGTATGAGGCCTATGAGACCTCCGCCTGGGCGCGGGGGGGGGATCAATGTCGGCATAACCTCAATTATTGGAGCTTTGGCGACTATTTGGGCCTTGGCGCCGGGGCGCATGGCAAATTGAGCGGCCCGTGGGGCATTGAGCGACAACGCCGAGCCCGTCAGCCCGAGGCCTATATGCGTGCAGTGGAACGCGGGACACCGATAGAGGAATCCTGGAACGTGGCGGTACAGGATCTGCCTTTCGAATTCATGATGAATGCCCTGCGCTTGTGCCAAGGGGTCCCCAGAGGGCTGTACGAACGCCATACGGGTTTATCCCTGCAAGCGCTCCAACTTCTGTTGGACCCACTGGAAGAGGAAGGCTGGCTGGAGGCGGATCCCCATCGGTTGCGTCCGACCCCACGCGGACAGCGCTTTCTCAACGACCTGTTGCAGCGGTTTTTGCCATGAATCTCCTTCGGCAGACGCCCTGTTCCCTGGGATGGATCTCCTGGGTATTTGACGCTGCCGGGTTGTGCTGGCTGACCTTGACGGGTACCCCTGAGGAGGGGCATCGTCAGGCCATGGCGCGTTTTTCGGATCCGGTTGGGAGTGCTGATACGCGGGTGCCGGTGGCTTGGGAGGAAGCGCTGCTTGCGGCGGTGGAACGTCCTGCTGAAAGGCGTCCGTCCATTCCTGTGCGAGCGCAGGGAACGGCTTTCCAACGGGCGGTGTGGGATGCTCTGGGTACCATCCCTGCGGGGCAATGGCGCACCTATGGCGATATCGCACTCCAGATTGGGCGTCCTCGGGCGATGCGTGCCGTGGGTTCTGCCTGTGGTGCCAATCCTCTGCCTTTCCTGATTCCCTGTCACCGGGTGGTGGCGAGCGGGGGGCGCTGGGGAGGATTTGGTCTGGGGCTTGAGGTGAAAGAAGTTTTACTTTTTCGGGAGGGGATGATTCCTCGGGCTTCTGGCCAGATAAATGCCCATGATAGAATCCCCTTTTTATAGTTGTGGATCTTGGGCATGATCACTCTTTTCATCAATGGTTCTCCGCAGGCTTATGCTGCAGTACCGACGGTGCGTCAGGTTCTGGAAGACCTGGACATGACCGGACGCCGGGTGGCCGTCGAATGCAACGGAGACATCGTGCCGCGCAGTCACCATGATTCGAGGACGTTGGCCGATGGTGATCGACTCGAGATCGTGGTAGCGGTAGGCGGGGGCTGAATGCCCGTTCCCGGAACCTTCACATATCAATTCTCACTGCAGGATCAATCATGACCTTTACCGTTTCTCCTGATCCCTTTGTTTTGGCTGGACGTACCATCCGTTCTCGTTTACTGGTGGGTACCGGCAAATATGCCGACCTGAACCAGACCCGGGAAGCCGTGGAAGCCAGTGGTGCTGAAATCGTCACGGTGGCAATCCGGCGCACCAATATTGGGCAAAATCCAGGTGAACCCAATTTGCTGGACGTGATTTCTCCTGACCGTTACACCCTGCTGCCCAATACGGCGGGTTGCTACACTGCGGATGAGGCGGTGCGCACCCTACGCTTGGCCCGTGAATTATTGGATGGGCATGCACTGGTCAAGTTGGAAGTCCTGGGGGATGCCGATACACTTTTTCCGAATATGGTGGAAACTCTCGAAGCCGCGGAAATTTTGATTCGGGAGGGGTTTGAGGTCATGGTCTACTGTAGCGATGATCCCATTCTGGCCCGTCGTCTGGAAGACCTCGGTTGTGTTGCCATCATGCCCCTGGCGTCCCTGATTGGATCAGGGATGGGAATCCTCAATCCCTGGAATCTGGGCATCATTCTGGAGCATGCCCAGATTCCGGTGATCGTGGATGCGGGGGTGGGTACGGCTTCCGATGCCACCATTGCCATGGAACTGGGATGTGCCGGTGTCTTGATGAATACAGCCATTGCGCAGGCCCGTCACCCCGTACAGATGGCCATGGCCATGGCCCTGGCCGTGGAGGCCGGACGGCTGTCCTGGCGGGCCGGACGAATGCCCAAAAAACCTTATCGGGCCAGCGCCAGTTCCCCTTTGGGGGGGCTGATTCAGTGACCGGTTACCCGTCCATCCGCAGTTTCGTTCTCCGCCAGGGTCGTATGTCTCCGGCGCAACAAAGAGCCCTGGAAGAAGGATGGGTGCGCTGGGGGGTGGATTACTCTCCTCAGGACCCGCTCACACCTGAGCGCTTGCAGACACTGTTTGGGCGCACGGCACCCCTCGGGCTTGAAATTGGTTTTGGCATGGGAGAAGGGACCTTGGCCATGGCGTTGCAACGACCGGAGTGGAATTTTCTGGCGATCGATGTCCACGGCCCTGGCGTGGGGGCTCTGCTCAAGAAACTGGCCGAAAATGATATCGGCAATGTCCGGGTGATGCGCCATGACGCCGTGGAGGTGGTGCGTCATATGCTTCCTCGGTCCATATTGGATGGTGCCCATATTTTTTTTCCTGATCCTTGGCCAAAATCTCGCCATCATAAACGTCGTTTGATTCAGCCGCCTTTCGTGGAACTTCTGAGCGAGCGTCTGAAAGAGGGGGGGTACTTGCATCTGGCCACGGATTGGCAGGATTATGCCGAGCAGATGCGTGTTGTATTGCGTGCTGAACCTCGACTGGACAACGAGGGAGGAGATTTTATCGAACGCCCGGACTGGCGCCCCCTGACCCGCTTCGAAAGTCGGGGAGTTCGCCTCGGGCATGGCGTGTGGGATCTGTTGTTTTGGCGCAAGGAATGATCTGCGTGCGCAGGGGCGAGGAAATCCACGAAATCCCTGTGATTTGTGAGGGTGTCGGATTCTGGGGTAACATGGGAAGGCTGTCCTTGTGTCTCCCTTCTTTTTCTCCTCTGTGACTGAATTATGATCCATCAGGTGGAAATCCGTGATCTGAATTTTGGCTATGGCGAGCAACTGGTGCTCAAGGGGATCAATCTGACGGTGCCCAAAGGTAGTCTGGTGGCCATCATGGGGCTGAGTGGCTGTGGCAAGACCACCCTTCTGCGTCTGATGGGTGGGCAGTTACTGGCGCGTCAGGGATCGGTGCGTGTGGCTGGGCAGGAATTGAATCATATGAACGAAGCGCAACTCTACGCCATGCGCCGTCAGGTGGGCGTGCTGTTCCAGTTTGGCGCGCTTTTTACAGATTTATCGGTGTTCGACAATGTGGCTTTTCAAATGCGGGAACATACCCGCCTGCCAGAATCCATGATTCGTGACCTGACCCTGATGAAACTCAATGCGGTGGGGTTGCGTGGGGTGCAGTCCCTGATGCCTGCCGAACTATCCGGAGGCATGGCCCGACGCGTGGCCATGGCTCGGGCGACGGCCCTGGACCCGGCATTGATTCTGTACGATGAACCCTTTACGGGGCTCGATCCCATTTCCTTGGGCGCGATCGGTCGCCTGATCCGTCAATTGAATGATGCGCTGGGGGCAACCTCCGTTCTGGTGACACACGATGTACAGGAGTCGATGAAGATCGTGGACTACATTTATTTTGTTTCGGACGGCGTGATCGTGGCTCAGGGAACCCCTGAGGAAATTCACGCCTCTGCCCTGCCCTTCGTGCACCAGTTTGTCTGGGGAGAGGCCGATGGTCCTCTGCCCTTCCATTACCCCGGACCAACCCTGAAAATGGATTTTGGCGATGAGCGAGGGCAGGCATGAGAGGCGCATGGGGGCATGGACTGCGCACGGTAGGCGATACCACCTTGAGCATCGTCGGTCGAATCGGTGCTGTGGTCTTGTTTTTGGGACAGATCCTGCGCCATTCGGGGACCAGTTTTCGACGTTTTGGTCTGGTCATTCGGGAAGTTTATTTTGCCGGAGTGCAGTCTCTCATCATCATTCTGGTTTCCGGCTTGTTTGTGGGGATGGTGTTGGGTTTGCAGGGCTTCGAGACCTTGCAGAGTTACGGCTCCTCGGAAAGCGTTGGGGTACTGGTGGCGCTTTCCCTGATGCGTGAGTTGGGACCGGTGGTTTCGGCACTGCTTTTTGCCAGTCGGGCGGGCTCTGCCATCACCGCAGAAATCGGCTTGATGAAGGCCACGGAACAGTTATCGGCCATGGAAATGATGGCGGTGAATCCGTTGGCACGGGTCGTGGCTCCCCGTTTCTGGGGGGGGGTGATCTCTTTACCCTTGCTCGCCGTCCTGTTTGCAGCCATGGGGATCCTTGGCGGATTTCTCGTGACGGTGGTCATGCTGGGGGTGGACAGTGGGGCATTCTGGTCGCAGATGCAAGCTGCCGTGGATTTTCACCATGACATCCTCAATGGGGTGATCAAGAGTCTGGTATTCGGCGTGGCGGTTTCGGCCATTGCTACTTTCGAGGGGTATGAAGCGCCGCCCACGGCGGAAGGGGTTTCTGGAGCCACGACCCGTACGGTGGTGAGTTCTTCCTTGGCCATTCTGGCCCTCGATTTGTTGTTGACTGCATTCATGATGAAGGGGTGGAATTGATGAACCGTGCGACCTTGAATCTCTGGGTAGGGTTTTTTGTACTGTTGGGTTTTCTGGCTTTTCTGATGCTGGCTTTCAAGGTGGGGAATCTGAACCTCGACGGGTCGGGAGGAACCTACGAAGTGGTGGCTCACTTCGACAATATCGGGCAACTCAAGGAACGTGCTCCCGTTCGCAGTTCCGGGGTCCTGGTGGGGCGGGTACATTCAGTGCGTTTCGATACCCTTCATTACAATGCTGAAGTGCATATGGTTATAGATACCCAGTATCATTTCCCTGTAGACAGTTCAGTTTCGGTCCTGACTTCGGGGATTCTGGGCGAACAGTACGTTGGGCTGGATGCGGGTGGAGATGACAAAATGCTGAAGAATGGGGACGAGATTAAGTTGACGCAGGGGGCCATGGTGCTCGAGCGTCTGATCGGTCAGTTTCTCTTCAACAAGGCCCAGGAAGGTGGGACCGACAAGACTTCAACCGATAAGGGGGCACCATGAGGCGATGGACAGTATGGCAACGGGCTGGGGTGGCATTGACCCTGGCAGGATGGAGTCTGGCAGTGTTGGCCGCCATTACCCCTGAATCTGTGATCTCCAACACGGCAGATGAGGTGGTGGCTACCTTGAAAAAAGACAAGGCCATCCAGAACGGGGATCGCGCCAGAGCCTATGCGCTGATTCAGGACAAAGTGATTCCGCACTTTGATTTTACGCGCATGACCCGTTTGGCGATGGGGAAAAACTGGCGTCAGGCCAGTCCTGACCAGCAACAAAAGTTGACCGAAGGGTTTCGTGACCTGCTGGTGCGGACGTATGCAAGTTCCCTGTCTCAATACAAGAATCAGGAATTGAAGGTCAAGGGTTCGGATCTGGACGATGGCGGGAATGAGGCTACGGTACACTCTATCGTGATTCCGTCTGGCGGTCCATCCATCCCGATCGACTATCGCATGGAAAAGTTGGGAGATGACTGGAAAGTGTTCGATATTCAGGTGGATGGGGTGAGTCTGGTGACTAATTACCGCAATGAATTTTCCGATATCGTGCGCAATCATGGGATCGATGGATTGATCCAGGCCATGGCTGACAAAAGCAAACAGGCGGAAAACAAGGCGGCCGGAAAAAAATGATCCAGCGTGAGGGTAACCATCTTTTTCTGGAAGGTCCGGTGGTCATGGATACGGTACCTGATCTGGTGCGCTCCACCTCCTTTTCCTCCCTGGGTCAGGAAGTGACCATCGACTTTTCTCGTACGACGGCTCTGGATTCGGCGGCTGTCGCTCTGCTTCTGCATTGGCAACGGGAAGCGGTGCGGGACAAGAAAAACCTGGTTTTTGTGAAAATTCCTGACAATCTGCGCGTTTTGATCTCGCTTTATGGTCTTTCACCCTTGCTGGAAGGCATCGTCGAGGTCTGAAGCGGATGTTTTCTCAGGAGCGGTCATTACCCGCAGTGGAAATACGCGCGGTACAGAAATCCTACGGTGCCCTGCAGGCCTTGCGAGGGGTGGACCTGACCATAGAGCAAGGGGAATTCTTCGCGTTGCTGGGCCCCAACGGGGCGGGGAAAACCACACTGATCAGCATACTGGCCGGACTGGCTCGTGCCGATGCCGGAACGCTGAAAGTCATGGGTCATGAGGTGGTGCAGGATTATCGTGCGGCCCGGCGTGCTCTGGGGGTGGTTCCCCAGGAATTGGTGTTTGATCCTTTTTTCAGCGTGCGTGAAACGTTGCGTATCCAGTCTGGATATTTTGGTTTGCGCCACAATGATGACTGGATCGATGAAATCCTTGAGAACCTGCATCTGACTGACAAGGCCGAGGTCAACATGCGTACTCTGTCGGGGGGGATGAAACGACGCGTATTGATCGGTCAGGCTCTGGTCCATCGTCCGCCGGTCATTGTGCTGGATGAACCTACGGCCGGCGTGGATGTGGAACTGCGTCAGACCCTTTGGAAGTTTATTCGACAACTCAATGGGGCAGGCCACACGATCCTTTTGACCACGCATTATCTGGAGGAAGCGGAAGCCCTGTGTCAGCGCGTGGCAGTATTGCACAAGGGTCAATTGGTGGCCTGCGAACGCATCAGTGAGTTGTTGCTGGGTAGACAGGCAGCCACGCTGGAAGAGGCTTTTATGGGGTTGATTCGAGACGTGGAGACTTAGGGATGGGGGTGGGATTCACAACGTTGTTTGGCAAGGAGGTGCTGCGTTTCTGGAAAGTGTCTTTTCAGACACTGCTCGCGCCCCTGATCTCCACTCTGCTCTATCTGGTTGTTTTTTCGCAAGTCCTGGGACAGCGCGTCAGCGTGTACCCGGGGGTGAGTTATGCCGCATTTTTGGTGCCTGGACTGGTGATGATGGCCATGCTGCAGAACGCCTTCGCCAACAGTTCTTCCAGTTTGGTGCAATCCAAGGTGAGTGGAAGTTTGGTTTTTGTGCTGCTGGCCCCTCTATCGGTAATCGAATTTTTTTCGGCCTATGTGCTGGCCGCCATGTTGCGTGGGTTATTGGTAGGGTTCGTGGTGTTGGTGACGGCCGGTTTTTTCTTCCCTCCCCAGATCCATTCCCTGCTCTGGATCCTGGTTTTTTGTTTTCTGGCTACGGGCCTGTCCGGGGCACTGGGGGTGTTGGCCGGGGTCTGGGCGGAAAAATTTGACCAGATGGCTGCATGGCAGAATTTTCTCATTTTACCGTTGACGTTCCTGTCCGGTGCTTTTTATTCGCTCCATTCCCTGCCTCCTCTCTGGCACTTCATTTCCCGCTTCAATCCGTTCTTTTATGCTATCGATGGGTTCCGCTACGGTTTCATCGGAGCGAGTGACGTTTCACCCTGGGAATCCCTGCTCATTGTCGGGAGTACCTGTTTGGCCTTATCATGGGCGACTTTAGCCTTGTTGCGCAGTGGTTGGCGAGTGCGCCCCTGAGTTCCGGGCATGTCGAGAGGATGGAATGATCATGGTACTTCCCCAAGATATCAAGCAATACATTGAAAGTGGACTGGTTTGTCAGTACGTAGACGTCAGTGGTGATGGTCAGCATTTCGAGGCCACCATCGTCAGTACTCTTTTTGAAGGTAAAAGTCGCGTGGCTCAGCATCAACTGGTGTATCGAGCCTTGGGTGACCGCATGCGTGAGGAGATCCATGCACTCTCCATGCGTACCCTGACCCCAGCCCAATGGGCGGAAGTGGAAGTTCGCTAGACAGGTACATCGTGGATAGACTGATCATTGCCGGGGGCCGACCACTCAAGGGTACCGTTGAGATTTCCGGCGCAAAGAATGCGGCTTTACCCATTCTCTGCGCCACCCTGTTGACCGCCCAACCGATTCGGGTCACCCGAGTTCCTGCCTTGCGCGACGTGGCTACGTTGCTGCGTTTGCTCAAGGGTATGGGAGTGGAGGTCGAGGGTGAGCACGGGGAAGTGGTTTTGAGCGCCTCGGATGCCTTGGAACCCCTGGCTTCCTACGACTTGGTCAAGACCATGCGTGCCTCCATTCTGGTGTTGGGACCTCTGCTGGCCCGGTTTGGGCATGCCCGCGTCTCCTTGCCTGGAGGGTGCGCCATCGGCGAACGCCCGGTGGATTTGCACTTGAAGGGTTTGCAGGCCATGGGTGCCCATCTGTCGGTCGAACATGGGTATATCGTGGGATCGGCAACCCGCTTGCAGGGCGCGCGGATATTCATGGACACAGTGACGGTGACGGGCACCGAGAATTTGATGATGGCGGCAACTCTGGCGGAGGGGACGACGGTTCTGGAAAATGCCGCGCGTGAACCGGAAGTGGTGGATCTGGCCCAGTGCCTGATTGCCATGGGGGCCAATATTCGAGGGCATGGCACGGATGTCATCACCATAGAGGGAGTGGAACACCTTCAGGGAACCACCCACCCAGTCATGCCGGATCGTATCGAAACAGGCACTTTTCTGGTGGCCGCCGCCGCCACCGGTGGAGACGTTCTTTTGCGTGGGGTATGCCCTGGGACACTGGATGCGGTTCTGGACAAGTTGCGGGAAGCCAATGCCTGTATTCGCTGCACCGAAGAGACGATTCATTTGACCATGGCAGGGCCGAATCACGGAGTCAGTTTACGTGCGGCGCCCTACCCTGCCTTTCCTACGGACATGCAGGCCCAGTTCATGGCCATGAATGCAGTGGCGCAAGGTACGACCGTGGTTACTGAAACCATTTTCGAAAATCGTTTCATGCATGTTCAGGAGTTACGCCGATTGGGGGCCAACATCGAGGTCGAGGGCAATGCCGCTATCATTCGGGGGGTATCTCAACTGGAGGGCGCGACAGTCATGGCCACAGACCTGCGCGCTTCTGCCAGTCTGGTGATTGCGGGGTTGATTGCGCAAGGAGAAACCGTGGTGGATCGGATCTACCATCTGGATCGGGGTTACGAAACCCTGGAACAAAAACTGCGGGCGTTGGGGGCAGAGGTCCACAGAGAACGCAGCGGCACGATTGAATGAGCGATGAAACCATGAACCCATCCAGTACAACGCCTTTTACGGGGATCACCCTGGCCCTTTCAAAGGGGCGAATTTTTGGCGAAACCTTGCCTCTGTTGGCGCGCGCTGGCATCGTTCCGCTGGTGGACCCGGACACTTCACGCCAGCTCATCCTGCCCACCAGCCGACCTGATGTGCGTCTGGTCATCGTGCGGGCTTCGGATGTTCCCACGTACGTTCAGCGAGGAGCGGCCGACCTGGGGGTGGCTGGGCGCGATGTTCTGCTCGAACAGGGTGGGGAAGGATTGTACCAACCGGTGGATCTGTGTATTGCCCGATGTCGTCTGATGGTGGCCGTGTCTCAGGGGTTCGACTATGAGGGAGCCATACGACGGGGTGCGCGTCTGCGGGTGGCAACCAAGTATGCCAGACTGACCCGGGAGCATTTTGCTGCCAAGGGCGTCCATGTGGATTTGATCAAACTGTATGGTTCCATGGAACTGGCCCCACTCACGGGTCTGGCCGACGCCATCGTCGATCTGGTGAGCAGTGGTAATACCTTGCGCGCCAATGCGTTGGAGGCCGTCGAGGATATTGCGGAGATCAGTTCCCGATTGGTGGTCAATGGGGCAGCCTGGAAATTGTACCGAGAACGTCTGGCACCGTTGGTGGAAGCCATTGCCCGAGGCGTGAAAGAAACTTTTGGAGAAGAAGTCCCATGAAGATGCGCCGACTGGATTCTACAATGGCTGGATTTGATGCGGAACTGGAGCGTCTGACAGCTTTTGACAGTGCGTTGGATGAGCATGTCGAGACGGTGGTGCGCTCAATTCTTCAGGATGTCAAAAAGCGTGGGGACGAAGCCTTGCTCGAGTACACCCAACGCTTTGATCGCCTGGGCGTGGCGCAGGCTGCTGCTCTGGAATTACCCAGGGATACCCTGACGCGTGCGCTGGAGGAATTACCACAGCCACAGCGGCATGCGCTGGAAAAGGCGGCGGAACGGATTCGCGCGTTTCATGAGCGTCAGCGCATGGAGTCCTGGAACGTACATGAAGCGGATGGAACCGAACTGGGACAGCGTGTCACCCCGCTCGATCGTGTGGGGCTATATGTTCCCGGCGGCAAGGCAGTCTATCCTTCTTCTGTTCTAATGAATGCCATTCCTGCCGCCGTCGCGGGAGTTCAGGATATTCTCATGGTGGTGCCCACTCCGAATGGGGTACGCAATGAATTGGTGCTGGCTGCGGCCGCCTTGTCCGGAGTACGGCGTGTCTTTACCGTAGGCGGGGCTCAGGCCATCGCAGCCCTGGCTTATGGGACAGCCACGATACCCGCGGTGGATAAGATCGTGGGTCCTGGCAATGCCTATGTGGCTGCCGCCAAACGCCAGGTTTTTGGTACGGTGGGAATCGACATGGTGGCAGGTCCCTCGGAAATCCTGATCATTGCGGACGGTTCTACGGATCCCCGTTGGGTGGCCATGGACCTGTTCTCGCAAGCGGAACATGACGAATTGGCCCAGGCGCTGCTGTTGTGTCCGGATCCAAACTATCTGGAGCAGGTGGAACGGGCCATTGTGGCGCTTCTGCCGACCTTGCCACGCCAGTCCGTGATCGAAAAATCTTTGGCGGATCGGGGCGCACTGATCCGGGTTCGCGATCTGGCTGAGGCTTGTCACTTATCCAACCACATTGCGCCGGAACACCTGGAATTGTCTGTGGCCCAACCCGAGGACTGTTTGCCTTTGTTACGCCATGCCGGCGCAATTTTTGCGGGGCGCTACAGTTCCGAATCTCTGGGAGATTATTGCGCTGGACCCAATCATGTGCTGCCCACTGGACGCACGGCACGGTTTGCTTCTCCTCTGGGGGTCTATGATTTCCAGAAGCGCTCCAACGTGTTGAAGGTCTCGCGGGAAGGCGCGCGCCATCTGGGCGAGATTGCCGAAGTGCTGGCCTTGCAGGAGGGACTGCACGCCCATGCGCGTTCTGCAGCCTGTCGTTTTCGGGATGAGGTCTAGCCATGGAAGCCTTGGTTCGTACCGTGGTTCGGGATGACATCCGCGCATTGAAGGCTTACCCGGTCCCTGCTGCAGAGGGGATGATAAAACTGGATGCCATGGAGAATCCCTATGGCCTCTCAACCGCATTGCGGACTCGACTGGCGTCAACTCTGGGGGAACTGGCTCTGAACCGTTATCCTTCGCCCTCTGCGCCCCAACTCAAATGCCAGTTGAGTGCTTTGATGGGCTTGCCCGATACGCCTGCCATGGTACTGGGCAATGGTTCGGACGAATTGATCCAGATGCTGACCCTGGCGGTGGCCAAGCCTGGCGCAGTGATCCTGGGCGTGGAGCCTTCCTTTGTCATGTTTCGTTTGATTGCCCAACTGGCTCAGGTGACCTTTGTGGGGGTTCCACTCGCCCCGGATTTTTCCTTGAATGGCCCGGCCCTGCTGGAAGCCATTGCCCATCATCGCCCTGCGCTCACTTTTCTGGCTTATCCCAATAATCCCACCGGTAACTGTTTCGATGCTCAAACGGTGGAGGCGGTCATCCAGGCCAGTCCTGGGTTGGTGGTGGTGGATGAGGCCTATTACCCATTCACTGCCCATTCCTTCAAGGATCGGTTGGGGCGTTACCCCAATCTGCTCCTGATGCGCACTCTGTCCAAACTGGGGTTGGCGGGGGTACGTTTGGGCTGGTTATGTGGCTCCGCCGAAGTACTGGCGGAAATTGATAAAGTGCGTCTTCCCTATAACATCTCCGTACTGGACCAGGCGGCAGCGGCCGTGCTGCTGGAACATAGGGCCGAACTGCAGACGCAGGTGGAGGCCATCGTGCAGGAGCGCGTGCTGTTGACCTCAGCCTTGAAAGCCTTGGCTCAGGTCACGGTTTTTCCCAGTGTTGCAAATTTTTTGCTGTTCCGTGTGCCTCGAGCCGGGCAAGTATTTGACGGACTTCGGCATCATGGTATATTGATCAAGAATCTCAGTCAGGCACATCCGCTGTTGCACGATTGTCTGCGCGTTACGGTGGGAACTCCGGATGAAAACCGGGCTTTTCTCGATGCGTTGGGCCGGGTGTTGGATTTTCAATGAATACGGACAAGAACATGCGCTGTGCGCGATTGACCCGCACCACCCTAGAAACCACTGTGACCGTTTCCCTCAACCTGGATGGTACAGGCGTTTCACGTTTGTCCACCGGCGTTCCTTTCCTTGATCATATGCTCGATCAGGTAGCACGCCATGGTCTGATAGATCTGGAGGTGGCGTGCCAGGGGGATCTTCACATCGATGCCCATCATTCGATAGAGGATATCGGTATTACGTTGGGTCAGACATTCGCTCAGGCTTTGGGGGATAAAAAGGGACTGGTTCGTTATGGTCAAGCTCTGATTCCCCTGGACGAGGCGCTCTCTCAGGTGGTGGTGGATCTGTCCGGTCGTCCTGGACTGGAGTACGGTGTGGATTATACCCGTGCCCGCATCGGAGACTTTGATGTGGACCTGATTCGGGAGTTTTTTCAGGGGTTTGTCAATCATGCCCAAGTGACCATGCATGTCGATAACCTGAAAGGGCGTAATGCCCATCATCAGGCCGAAACCATATTCAAGGCGTTGGGGCGTGCCTTGCGCATGGCGGTGACCCTGGATCCGCGCAATGCCGCCCAAGTCCCGTCCACCAAGGGCTCTCTCTGATACAGGATCGGAATGTGATGCGCATTGCAGTGGTGGACTATGGAATGGGTAATCTGCGCTCGGTGGCCCGCGCTCTGAACCGGGTGGCACCAGAGGCCGAGGTTGAAGTTACCGATTGCCCCGAAAGGTTGCGTGCGGCTCATCGTATCGTTTTTCCCGGGCAAGGGGCGTTGCCCGATTGCATGAGACGTTTGCACGAACGCCACCTTCTGGAGGTGGTGCAGGAATTGATGAAGACTCGTCCCTTTCTGGGGATTTGTCTTGGGTTGCAGGTGTTGTTTGACCGTTCCGAGGAAGGGGATGTGGCGGGATTGGGGCTGTTGGCGGGCAAGGTGTGTCGATTTCCCGAGGATCGGTTCGGGCCTCGGGGGGAACGTCTCAAGGTTCCCCACATGGGCTGGAACGAGGTGCATGCGACCCGCGAACATTCTCTTTGGCGCGGATTGGCCACAGATTCCCGTTTCTATTTCGTCCACAGTTACTATGTGCAGGAACTCAACGAGGCAGAGTGCGCGGCAACCACGACCTACGGTTTTCCTTTTACCAGCGCAGTGATTCGAGACAACCTCTGTGCGGTACAATTTCATCCCGAAAAAAGTGCTGCTGCCGGGCTGACCCTGTTGTCCAATTTCGTCCACTGGACCCCCTGATTTTTTCCTCCAACGTTCATGAAAAAGGTACGACCATGATTGTAATTCCCGCCATCGACCTCAAGGATGGTCGCTGTGTGCGTCTGCGCCAGGGGCTGATGGAAGAGGCCACCGTGTTTTCCGAAGAACCGGCTCAAATGGCCCGTCATTGGCTGTCACAGGGCGCCCAGCGCCTCCATCTGGTGGACTTGAACGGGGCCTTTGCGGGCAAGCCTGTCAATGAACAGGCGCTCAAGGAGATCGTGGCGGCGGTGGGTGGGGAAATCCCGATTCAGTTGGGCGGGGGTATTCGCACACTCGAGGTGATCGAACGTTATCTCGACGATGGCATCGATGCGGTCATCATTGGTACGGCAGCGGTCAAGAACCCAGGATTTTTGCACGAGGCCTGTGATGCCTTCCCCGGTAAAATTCTGGTGGGACTCGACGCAAAGGATGGCAAGGTGGCGGTGGAAGGCTGGTCCAAACTGACCGGTCACGAGGTCGTGGATCTGGCCCGTCGTTTTCAGGACTATGGCGTGGAGGGCGTGATTTATACCGATATCGGTCGGGATGGCATGATGACCGGGGTGAATGTGGCGGCGACCGTGGAATTGGCCCGGGCATTGCATGTCCCGGTGATCGCCAGTGGTGGACTGCACGGTCTGGACGACATTCGGGCACTGTGTCAGGCGCAGGAGGAAGGTATCAGCGGCGTGATCACAGGGCGCGCAATATATGAGGGAACCCTTGATTTTGCGGCAGCGGTGGCGTTGGCGAACGCCTGGCCGGTCGAGCAATAATGGGTTTGGCACGGCGTATCATTCCCTGTCTGGATGTCAAGGGGGGGCGGGTGGTCAAGGGAGTGAATTTCGTTGCTCTGCGCGATGCTGGCGATCCGGTGGAGATTGCCCGACGCTATGACGAACAGGGAGCGGATGAAGTGACCTTTCTAGATATTGCTGCCAGCGCGGAAGAAAGGGATTTGATCCTGCCCATCATCGAGGAAGTGTCGGCACAGGTGTTCATTCCCTTGACTGTTGGGGGGGGGGTGCGCGAGGTCAAGGATGTGCGCCGATTGCTCAATGCAGGGGCAGATAAGGTCAGCATCAATTCTGCAGCGTTACAGCGACCGGATCTGGTTTCCGAGGCATCCGGCTTTTTTGGTGCCCAGTGCATCGTGGTGGCCATCGATGCCAAGCGTTCTGCTACTGCATCGGGTTGGGGGGTATTTACCCATGGTGGACGTCGTCCGACTGCGTGGGATGCTGTGCTCTGGGCGCAGGAGGTGGTACGCCGAGGCGCGGGGGAAATCCTATTGACCAGCATGGATCGGGATGGTACCCGGGAAGGATTTGATCTGGAACTGACCCGTACCGTGGCGGAAGCGGTAGGAGTTCCCATCATTGCCAGCGGAGGGGTGGGTAACTTGCAACATCTTTGTGATGGGGTGCGTGTGGGGCAGGCTGATGCGGTTCTGGCTGCCAGCATCTTTCACTATGGTGAATTCACGATCCGGCAGGCCAAGGAAGCCATGGCCGCCCAGGGTATCGAGGTCCGTTTATGATCCCTGCTACTTCGACACAACCTGACGTTTCCTGGCTGGATGCGCTACACTGGGACGCTGAGGGGCTGGTGCCGGTCATTGCTCAGGAAGAGAGCACGGGTGTGGTGCTGATGATGGCCTGGATGAATCGTGAATCCTTGCAGCAGACGGTGCGTCGAGGCGAAGCAGTGTACTGGTCCCGTTCGCGTCAACGCCTGTGGCATAAGGGCGAGGAGTCGGGGCATGTGCAGAAAGTGAAAAAGATTCGACTGGATTGCGATGGAGACGTCCTGCTCCTGACGGTAGAGCAGGCGGGGGGGATTGCGTGCCATACGGGGCGTGCCCACTGCTTTTTCCGGACTCTGGAAGAAGACCAATGGCACGAATCGGATCCGGTGTTGAAAGATCCGCGAGAAATCTATGGTGCCTGAAGAAGTGGAAATTTTGTCTCGTTTGAGCCAGACTCTGAAAGCGCGCAAGGGGGCTTCACCGAACTCATCCTATGTGGCCAGTTTGTACGCCCGGGGAGTCGATGTCATGGCGCGCAAAGTGGGTGAGGAAGCGGTGGAAACCATCCTGGCGGCCAAGGATCGGGATCACCCTGCCTTGGTGCGCGAAATTGCAGACCTGTGGTTTCATTCCCTCGTGCTGTTGGTGGATCTGGGCGGTAGTGCCCAGGAAGTGTTGAATGAGTTGACGCGGCGCGAAGGCGTGTCAGGGCATATCGAAAAGGCTGCGCGTCAAGACGCGCAACCCCCTCAGGGAGTGGAGTCATGAGCGAGTGTTTGTTTTGTCGGATCGTACGAGGTGAATTGCCTGGCCGAAAGGTCTATGAAGACGAGGAAATTCTGGCTTTTCATGATATTCATCCGGCTGCGCCGGTGCATTTCATGATCATTCCAAAGGTACATCGCGATTCTCTGATCCAATGTACCGCTCAGGATCAAGAATTGTTGGGCAAGATGTTGGGACTGGCGCCGCGCCTGGCTCAGGAACAGGGTCTGACGGAGGGTTTTCGTACCGTGATCAACACCGGTCCCGGGGGAGGTCAGGAGATCTACCATCTGCACATTCACATCATGGGCGGTATCAAATCCTCTCCACTGCCCCGCAGTGGAGATAAATAAAGGGTGCGTAACGCACAGAGGAGAAAGGAGACATGGGCGATCTATTCAGTATCCAGCATTTGTTGCTGTTGTTGTTGATCGTGGTGCTGATATTTGGAACCAAGAAGTTACGCAATATCGGGACGGACCTGGGGGGAGCGGTGAAGGGGTTCAAGGAGGGCATGGCGGGCGCTGCAGCAACGGAAAATTCCGAAGAAAAGCGTAGCCTGGACGAGAAATCGACCTCTTCCCCTGTCAAGGAAGCATCTGCTCAGGACAAGACCCCGTCCTGAGGACGGTGTTCGATGCTGGACTTCAGTTTCAGTGAAATTGGATTGGTGGGGCTGGTGGCTCTGATCGCCATAGGTCCGGAACGCATGCCCAAGGTGGCGCGCGGGGCTGGCGTCCTGTTCGGTCGGTTTCGACGCTATACCTTGTCGGTCAAGGCGGAAATCGACCGGGAATTGCAGCAGGCGGAGTTGAAAGATCTGGACAAGAAGATCGCCGAAGCCCGTGCTGAAGCGGCGCGCCAAATTGCGGCTTCGACCAGTGCGGTGGATCAGATATTGAATCAGCCGGTTCTGGAAGTGCAAGCCGTGACTGAGCCGCCTGCAACATCAGATCTTGCTCCATCCCCGGTGCTGGATGCCGAAGCAGGGAGCACGGCACTCCCTGCCATGAGCGGGAATGATCGTCCATCGATGCAGCGTGCCGAAGAGTCTCTGAAAGTCGGCCAAACCCTCTTTGGCGGGGATCCCTTCGGGGTCCGTCGCTCCACGCCGCTCCGCAGCCTGCCCCGTGAGCCACAGCCCAATCCCATCGCTTCAGAACCAGGAGCGGGGGCCTCGTGAACGAAGAATCCACGACCATTCAGGAATTTGTCGTCCATCTCATCGAATTGCGCACCCGCGTGATTCGGGCAGTGGTGGCTGTATTCGGCGTGTTTGTGGCTCTTTTGCCTTTTGCCAACAAACTGTATACTTGGCTGGCATATCCCCTGTTGAGCAAAATGCCGATCGGTGGGCATATGATTGCCACGGAAGTCACCACACCCTTCTTCGTCCCCATGAAAGTGGCCGGACTGGTGGCTTTTCTGCTGGCTCTGCCCTACGTGCTGGCCCAAATCTGGGGCTTTGTGGCTCCGGGGCTCTACGACCATGAAAAACGACTGGCATTGCCCCTGATTATTTCCAGTACGCTGCTGTTTTATGTCGGAATGGCTTTTGCCTACTTTGCGGTTTTTCCTTTTGCTTTTGGTTTCTTTGCCAATACGGCACCCCAGGGGGTGGAAATGATGACGGATATCGACAAGTATCTGAGTTTCGTCATCAGCATGTTCCTGGCTTTTGGATTGGCCTTTGAAACCCCCGTGGCAGTAGTTTTGTTGGTCAAGTTGGGTATTCTGACCGTCCCACAACTGCGCGCCGCCCGGCGCTATGTAGTGGTGTCTGCCTTTGTGGTGGGCGCCATCTTCACGCCTCCTGATGCGGTCTCCCAAACCTTGCTGGCCATCCCTCTCTGGTTATTGTATGAATTGGGAATCATGGTGGCTAGCCGGGTCGCTCCTAGAGAGGAAGAAGTCGATCCGTTGAAATTGCCGAACCCAGAAGCCTGAAGAAATTCAGTATGATCGAAGGCCAACGGCGCTTCCAGGCTTACTGGTCGGGTTCGTCCAGGTTGCGGATGGTCCCCTTGGGACGTCGCCCAATGTGAACAGAAAACTTGAGCGACTGATGATTCCGAATGACCTCGAGTTGTGCGGTCTGACCAGGTTTGAGTGCTGCCACTTGATTGAGCATGTCGCGAGAATCACCAATCGGGTGACCTTCGACACCCACCAGAATGTCTCCCGCATGAACGCCCGCTCGCTGCGCAGGTCCTCCCTTCAAGAGAGCAGAGATCAGCGCGCCACTGGCATTCTCCAACCGAAAAGAGCTCGCCAGTTCCGGGGTGACATCCTGGACTTCCACACCGATCCAGCCGCGCGTCACGCCACCGTTCTGGATGATTTCATCCATGACCTGACGAGCGAGGCTGACGGGGATACTGAATCCGATGCCTTGGGATCCTCCGGACTTGGAATAAATGGCACTGTTGATTCCGACCAGGTTGCCTGTACTGTCTACCAGGGCTCCGCCCGAATTGCCTGGATTGATGGCCGCATCGGTCTGGATGAAATTTTCGAACGTATTGATCCCCAGGCGACTGCGCCCTAGGGCGCTGACGATCCCGGAAGTGACGGTTTCACCCACACCAAAGGGATTTCCGATGGCCAAGACTACATCCCCTACCTGAACTTGATCTGAAGATCCAAAACTGATGGTCGGAAGGTGGGCGAGATCGATCTTGAGCACGGCCAGATCGGTTTCCGGATCTGTACCCGTCACGGTTGCTTTGATGGTACGCCCGTCAGACAAGGCGACTTGAATTTCCTGGGCCCCATCGATGACATGGTCATTGGTCAGAATATAACCATCGGGGCGCACGATGACTCCCGACCCCAGGCTCATTTGGGCAGCGGAATTATCCTGGGGGGCGTTATCCCCGAATAATTGACGTGGATCGCCAGGTGGGAGGTCAGCGCGGTGCGGTGGAGTTTTGCGCGTAAATATGTTGACGACGGTGGGCATGGCGCGGTGGGCAGCATCGCGGTATGACCCCAGTGGTTCGCCTGCCGGGGGCACCGCAGGAGAAACTGAGGATGAGGCAGAACTGACTGAGCGTGCGGCAGCCTTCCCTGAAGGGGTAAGTTCATCCGGAAGGGTATGGCGGAAAAAAGCCAAGGCGAAAAGTCCCCCCGCACAGAGGGTGACGGCCTGGGTAAAAAGTAACCAAAGTTTTCGCATTGGATCAATATTCGGCAAGTTGTGACAGGATATTATTTTTTTCACGCCAAAAAAAATAAAAATATATTAATAAATATATGGTTATATATTTTAGTGAAAAAATTTTCAGCGTCATCAGAAATCAAGGGTGAGACGCTTCAATTTGATAGAATGACAGGCAAGCAGTGCATGTGCAGTATCGTGTCGAACCATACGAACTATAGCTGAAAAGAAGGTGAATGACATGGATAAAATTCAGGCGGATCGGGGGCGTCGGCGTCTGCTGATCGGGGTGACTTCAGCGATTGGCGGCGTGGGGGTGGGTGCTCTTGCGACCCCCTTCGTTCTGAGCATGCTCCCCAGCGCCCGAGCCAAGGCGGCAGGGGCACCGGTGGAGGCGGATATCTCCAAGGTGGAACCGGGTATGATGATCACACAGGAGTGGCGCGGCCAACCGGTCTGGATTATCAACCGGACGCCTGCCATGATGGCCCAGTTGGCAAAGAATACGCATTTATTGAGTGACCCGGATTCCCATAAGTCCGAGCAGCCGGAGCCGTGCAAAAATGTGGCTCGGGCCATGCCGGGGCATGACAATATACTGGTCGTGGTGGGGATTTGCACCCATCTGGGGTGCTCTCCCACAGAGAAACTGAAAGCCGGAAATGAGGGGGGGATGGGTTCTGACTGGCCGGGAGGGTTTCTATGCCCCTGTCATGGTTCCAAATATGATCTATCGGCGCGGGTTTTCAAAGATATGCCGGCACCGCTCAATATGCGTATCCCGCCTTATACCTATCTTGACGACCAACGTCTCCTGATCGGTACCAACAAGAAGGGAGGTTGATCATGGTTTCCCAAGTGATGGGTTGGATAGATGAACGTTTTCCTCTGACAAAAGTCTGGCGTGAACATCTGGCAGAGTACTACGCTCCGAAGAATTTCAATTTCTGGTATTACTTCGGCTCTCTGGCCCTTCTCGTGCTGGTCATGCAGATCGTCACCGGCATTTTCCTTACCATGAATTACAAGCCGGATGCGCGCTTTGCCTTCGCTTCGGTGGAATACATCATGCGCGACGTGAACTTTGGTTGGCTGATCCGTTACATGCATTCCACCGGGGCTTCCATGTTTTTTGTGGTGGTCTATCTGCACATGATGCGCGGAATTCTCTATGGCTCCTACCGTAAACCGCGCGAACTCCTCTGGATCATCGGGATGGCCATTTATCTGTGTCTGATGGGGGAAGCCTTCTTTGGGTATCTTCTGCCCTGGGGACAGATGTCCTACTGGGGAGCCCAGGTGATCGTTTCCCTGGTGGACGCCATCAGTCCGGAAGTGGCCCTGTGGATTCGGGGCGACTATGTGATTTCGGACGCCACCTTGAACCGATTTTTTGCTTTTCACGTCATCGCCTTGCCACTGGTACTGTTGGTTCTGGTCTTCCTGCACATCGTTGCACTGCATCAGGTGGGATCCAATAATCCCGACGGGATTGAAATCAAGAACCACAAGGACCCTGTGAGCCATATTCCCCTAGATGGCATTCCTTTTCATCCCTATTACACGGTCAAGGATATCGTAGGGGTTTCAGGATATTTCATCGCCTATTTCGGCATCATTTTCTTTTTGCCGGAAATGGGAGGGTACTTTCTGGAGGAAAACAACTTCATTCCCGCCGACCCTCTCAAGACACCGCCGCATATTGCCCCGCTTTGGTATTTCACGCCGTTCTACGCAATATTACGGGCCATTCCGCAGAAACAGTTGGGGATTGCGGCCATGGGCTTGGCGGTACTCATTTTTTTCCTGCTGCCCTGGCTGGATCGTGGAGTGGTGAAATCGGTGCGCTACCGGGGAACCTTGTACAAGTCAGCATTGACCGCCTTCGTTCTGTCCTTTCTCGTTTTGGGCTATCTGGGGACTCAGGAACCCACGATATGGTATGTGAACCCCATTGCGCGTGTCTGTGCCGGGATTTATTTTGGTTTCTTCTTGCTGATGCCCATTTATTCCCGGCTCGACAAAACCAAACCAGTACCTGAACGGGTGACCTCATGAATCATTTAAAATCGTGGCATCACTCTCTGATTCAAGGTTTATTGATCCTGTTTCTGGGTTTGTCCGGCGCCATTGTGCAGGCCGAGGAGGAGGTAAAACTGGACAAGGCACCCGTGGATACCTCCAATTTGCCTTCATTACAGCGCGGTGCCCAGCATTTCATGAATTACTGCATGAACTGTCACAGCGCCCATCTGGCCCGTTTTGACCTGCTCGAACAGTTGGGGTTGTCAGAAAAACTGGTCACACAGAACCTGATTCTGACCGATGCCAAGGTGGCGGATTACATGACCGTGGTACTCAAAGCCAAGGATGCCCAAAACTGGTTTGGAGTTCCTCCGCCTGACCTGACCGTGGAAGCACGAGTTCGTGGGGCGGATTGGATTTACACCTATTTACGTTCTTTTTATCGCGATGACCAGCGCCCCAGCGGTTGGAATAATCGTGTCTTTCCCAACGTGGCCATGCCTCACGTCCTCTGGGCGTTGCAGGGGCAGCAGGAACTTCAGAGGAAGGGCGGGGAAGACGCGCTGGTCCTGACTCAAAAAGGTAGCCTGAGCCCTCAGGAGTACGACCAATTTGTGGGGGATCTGGTCAATTTTCTGGTCTTCATGTCAGAACCGACGCGTTTGGCCCGTCTTCATCTGGGATTGTGGGTCATGGGGTTTCTGCTGATACTATTTTTGGTTGCGCGCGCCTTAAAACGAGAATTCTGGAAGGATATCCATTAGAATGGGAGGATTGATCAAGTTGAGACGTATCCTATGATGACCCTATATTCCGGGACCACCTGTCCCTTCAGCCAACGCAGTCGCATTGTGCTGTACGAGAAAGGTATGGATTTTCAGATTGTGGATGTAGACGTATTCAATCTGCCGGAAGAGATTGCGGTGATGAATCCCTATAACCGGTTACCCGTGTTGGTGGAGCGCGACCTCACGTTGCACGAATCGAACATCATCAATGAGTATATCGATGAGCGTTTTCCTCACCCACAGTTGATGCCCCCAGAACCCGTCATGCGGTCTCGGGCGCGGCTATTTCTGCATCGCTTTGAAGTGGAACTCTTCAGTCATGTCGTTACCCTGGAATCCGGGGCTGCGGCCAAAGGATTGGCAGATAAAGCACGGTTATCGCTGCGCGACAGTCTGGTACAAATCGTGCCCATCTTCGTCAAGCAGAAGTTTATGCTGGGTGAGGATTTCACCATGCTGGATGTGGCCATTGCGCCCCTTCTATGGCGCCTGGACCATTATCAGATTCAGTTGCCCAAGCAGGCTGCTCCTATTCTCAAGTATGCCGAGCGGATTTTTTCCCGTCCTGCCTTCATTGATTCCATGACTCCGGCTGAAAAGGCCATGCGGAAGTAAGAACGTGTCTCGTTCAACCAAACCCTATCTGGCTCGTGCACTTTGGGAGTGGTGCGAGGACAACACCATGACTCCTCTGCTGCATGTTCTGGTAGAAGGGACGGGAGCGCGGGTTCCCCATGCTTTCGTGAAGGAAGGTCAGATTATTCTCAATATCAGTGGCTCTGCTACGCGCCAACTTTCCATGAACAATGGGGGTATCGAGTTCAACGCCCGTTTCAACGGAACGGTGGAGCAGGTGTGGGTGCCTTGGAAAGCCGTACTGGGACTTTTTTCACGGGAGACGGGAGAAGGGATGGCTTTCCCACCGGATGAGCACGAATGGGATGAAGCACCTTTCTCTGTTTCAGAGGCTTCCGAGGGTCCCGCTCTGAGTTTGGCAGTTTCCCGCACGTCCTCTGATGAGGCGGTAAAAAATCCTTTACAAGATTCCTTACCTAGTCAGGAAGCCAAGAAAATCACCGGAGAAGACTCAACTCCCTCGATTAAACCGAAAAAGGCAACTTCTTCAATAAAAAAACCCACACTTACCCTGGTTAAGTGAGATAATGCGCCCCATCGCCGTGCCGGCATAGCTCAGTTGGTAGAGCAGTTGATTTGTAATCAGAAGGTCCTGGGTTCGATTCCTAGTGCCGGCACCAGTACCGTTCCCCCCCTTCCTTTTCGCTAGAACCTGAAAAAACACAAAGCCGATGCGTCTATCCCTGGAGAAATTTCTGGTTGGGACTGACAGCATTGACGTTGAAGTGGAAATTCGGTAACACCAACTGATATACTCAAAACTGCCCAGAAGGGAAGCATGAAGCGCGAAAAACCCCGGAACAGATGATTGACCGGCCCCATATTTTTTGCATAAGGGAGAATCACTCCAAGTGGAGGAAAAAACCTACTGCCCTGTCTGTGAGCGCGCTGGCGTTCAGTTTTCCCCGTTACCGGATTTCTACCGACAGAAAGCCGCCTTGCATGGATATCGGCAGTTCGGAAGATCTGATTTGGACAGTTATGCTTGCATGACCTGCGGTGCATCTGATCGGAAACGCCTCTATGCTTGGTGGATCAATGCACAGATTGAGTCTGGCGCATTGAATCCAAACACTGCGCTGTCCTGACCATGAGTTCCGAGAACCCCATTTATGTTACCCAGCCGTTCCTGCCGCCACTGGAAGAATTCATACCTTACCTTGAAAAAATTTGGAACAGCAAGATCCTGACCAACAACGGGCCATTCCACCGCGAATTGGAGCAGGCCCAATGTCGTTATCTTGGCATAGAACACATTTCCCTGTTTGCCAATGGTACTCTGGCGCTGGTCACGGCATTGCAAGCATTGCGCATCACGGGCGAAGTAATTACCACCCCCTATTCATTCGTGGCCACTTCTCATGCGTTACTGTGGAATGGCATCAAACCTGTTTTTGTCGATATCGAACCGAACTCGTTCAACCTCGATCCCGCACTGATCGAAGCGGCCATCACGCCACAAACCACAGCGATCTTGCCGGTCCATTGTTATGGCCGCCCTTGCAACATAGAAGCCATCCAGCGCATTGCCGACAATTACAACCTCAAAGTTATTTACGATGCCTCGCATGCCTTCGGTGTCAGTGACGACGGAGGCTCCATCCTGCGCCATGGCGATCTGTCGGTATTGAGTTTCCACGCCACCAAGGTATTCAACACATTCGAAGGCGGAGCTATTGTTTGTCCCGATGCCAAGACCAAATCCCGCATCGATCATTTAAAAAACTTCGGCTATGTCGATGAACTGACCGTCGTAGCACCCGGAATCAATGGCAAGATGAGCGAATTTAACGCTGCGCTGGGGTTATTGCAGCTGAAATATATCGATCATGTGCTTGCTGAACGACAACGCATCGACCGCGCTTATCGCGTGCAACTTGACGGCATTCCAGGCGTCCGCTTCTTGTCTGTGCCGGAAGTGCAAACCAATAACCATGCGTATTTCCCGATTCTGGTTGGACCCGAATATCCGCTATCGCGCGATGAACTCAATAATCGACTCAAACAGCACAACATCTACACACGCCGCTATTTCTATCCGCTGATTTCAGAATTTCCCATGTATCGCGGTCTGCCGTCCGCCTGTCAGGAAAACCTCCCGGTGGCCTCGGAAATAGCCTCACAAGTATTGTGTCTGCCCATTTATCCCGCACTGGATGAACAGGAGCAAGATCGTATCTCCCTGTTGATCCGCTCTTTCATGCAGAAGGCATCCATTTGACAGTCAATCATGAGCACGACACAGATCCATACAAAATTCAGTTATGACGCACATGCCAGAACCTGCGCTCCGGATGACTTTCTTAGGCAGATACGTCGTACGGTTCATGACGAACCGATATCCGATATGCAACTGCACATGATCATGGAAGCCATCCGCAATGGGCTGCAACTGCAGCCCGATGATGCATTGATCGAATTGGCATGTGGCAACGGCCTTCTATCGGTTCAACTGTTCGATGCTTGTCGTAGTTATCTTGGCACCGACATTTCCGACTACCTGATTTCCGTGGCCAAAAAGCATTTCGAGCGTCTGCCCAACCATCGGTTCGAAGTACAAAGCGGAATCGAATGCGTCAACCGGGAATCGCAACCGGAATATTTCACGCGTGCATTGTGTTATGCCGGATTCCAGTATTTTGGCGATCAAGACATTTTGCACATCCTAACCACACTGTACAAACGATTCACGCGGCTGGAACGGATATTCCTCGGAAATCTGCCGGATCGTGCACGCATTGCTGATTTTTTTACCCATCGTATACCCGGCGAAGATGAACTCTCAGATCCCGGCACTGCACTGGGTGCATGGCGTACGCGCGAAGCCCTCGCACAATTGGCAGATGCTGCCGGCTGGCAGGCGGTATTTTCAGTCATGCCGCCGGAGTTCCATGCCGCGCACTACCGCTACGATGTCACGCTGACTCGTCAAGGCTGAGAGCCGTGAACGGGAAAATACAAGTTGATGATTTAGCGATTTTTGGCGGTAGTCCGATCTTCGCCATTGCCAAATCCACATCCAACTTGCTGCAACCCAATTTCGAACAGTTTATGACCTATTCGGATCTGTTCCTGCAGGCGCAGCGGTACATCGACGGTGGGCCTGCGGTCCAACTGCTCGAACGTCGGTTGGCCGAGTTTCATCGAGTGGCCCATTGCATCACCTTCTGCAGCGGATTCTGGGCACTGGCCCTAACCATTGCTGCGCTGGCCGTTCCGGGCAAGCGCGAAATCATCATGCCCTCGCTGACCTATCGCCGTATGCCCGATATCGTCGCCTGGTTGGGACTCATCCCACATTTCTGTGATGTGGACCCGGAGATGCTGTCGATAAGTGCAGCAACCGTGACCCCCCACATCAACGACAATACGGCGCTGATCCTGGCGCCTCATCCCATCGTCAATTGTTGTGATGTACGGGGATTGGTCCAACTCGCGCATGAACGGAAATTGCCGCTGCTTTTCGATTCTGTCGAGTCCGTGTACGAATCCATCCCAGAGGGAAAAATAGGCGGTCAGGGCCACGCTGAGGCTTTTTCACTGCATGCCTGCAAACTGCTCAACGGGTTCGGTGGCGGTTACATCACTACCCAGGATGCAAAACTGGCGCAACAATTGGCATCTCTGCGTCATTACGGCATGGACGAAAGCGGAAAAGTGGTACTTTCATACGGTATGAACGCCTGCCTGAACGATATGCATGCGGCCTTGGCACTGGCAAGCCTGGATGATGTGGAACATCAGGTCCGGCGTAACCGGGAACGCTATCGCACCTACCAAAGTGGGCTGGCTCAGGTGTCTGGCATACGCTTGGTTGCCTTCGATGAACAGCATGCAACGGCTTACAAGAATATCGTGGTGGAATTGCTTGACGACTGGCCCTTGTCACGGGAAGAGACAATCCGCATACTGAATGCCGAACGAATTCTTGCCCGGGCATACTACGCACCCCCCTTGCATTGCAAACCCATGGATTTTGCTTTCATTGCTCCGCCGCTCCCCGTCACTGAATGGTTGGCTGAACGGTTTATGAATTTGCCCTGTGGCCATTTGGTCAGCAATCAGGACATCAGGCATATCGTGGATATTCTGGTTTTTATCGCCGCACAGGTGGAACCGATCCGCACACGGCTGCGTAGTCAGTTCATCGCATGAGTTTCAGTTCATTTGCCCTGACCGGTGCTCCTCCTCTGTTCCGGCATCCGCTGTTCTGCGGACAGAACCGATTTCCGGACCGCGCGCGTTATCGGGACGCCTTCTCTGGCATTTTCGAACGGCAGTATTACAACAACAATGGTCCTTTGCACGAGCAACTCGAAGCAAGGCTGCAGGCATTCCTCGGGGTTCGTCATGTCATTTGCACCAGTAACGCCATGCTCGGGCTGCTGGTTGCGATCGATGCTCTGCAACTACATGGCAGGGTGATCGTTCCGGCTTTCGTTCACCCCGGTGTCATTCAGGCGTTGCGGTGGGCCGGACTCGAACCGGTGTGGTGCGAGGTCGACGAACACACCCATCATCTCGATACCCGACAAGTTATTGCGCTGATCGATGAACGCGTATCGGCCATTCTGGCCGTCAACGCGTGGGGAGGGGCATGCGATATCGGACGGCTACAGCAGATAGCTGACACACAGGGGATCCGATTGATTTTCGAGTCGGCTCATGCCTTCGGTTGCACTCTCCCGACCGGCCGGGTAGGAGGCTTCGGTGATGCCGAAATCTTCTCCTTTCATGCGGATATGATCCTTGGAGCGGGAGATGGTGGCTGCATTGCCACCCACGATGACGAATTGGCCTTGCGTGCGCGCAGCATTCGTCCAAGCTATGGGCTGGAGCAACCGGTGCGTATCGTTCGCGTGGCCAATGCACGCCTGTCCGAAGCACAGGCCGCCATCGCGCTCATGAATCTAGACGATTTTCCCGCCCATCAGGCCCATAACCGCATGCTGCGTACAGCCTATATCCGTGGATTGTCCTCCGGGATCGAGGGGTTGACACTCTACGAACCCTCCGGCGTGATCCAATCCAACTGGCAGCACCTGATCGTGACCATTGATCAGCAGGCCTATGGTCTGTCTCGAGACCGTCTCATCGATGTACTGGCAGCAGAAAAAGTCTATGCCCGACGGGGTTTCCCCCAGGGTGTTCACCTCGGCACAGAAGCAAACCTGCCCAATGCCAGTCGCCTGCACGCCTCCTGTCTGGAGTTGCCGCTGGGTGCGCATGTCACGACCGCCGATATCGAACAGCTGTGCGAACTTCTGGCGCGCATTCAGCGCGCAGCACCCGGCTTGCGGAGTCGGCATGACTCATAAACCCAGATTCGGCATCATGCAACCGTATTTTTTCCCCTATTTGGGACATTTTTCGCTAATCACTGCTGTGGACGATTGGCTGGTTTTCGATATCACCCAGTACACGCCGAAAACCTGGATGAACCGTAACCGCATTCTGAACCCGAACGATGGATGGCAATATGTAAGCATCCCTCTTGCCAACGGTTCGATTTCCATCAAAACCCATGAGGCGAAGATTCTTGATCCAGTTAAGGCACGGGAAAATGTGCAGGGAAAACTGAGTCACTACAAGCGCAAAGCGCCCTATTACAACGCTGTACTGAAGTTGATTGAAGAAACTTTTGACGACGATGATGATTCATTGGTGCGGCTCGATGTAAGAGGACTCGCTGCTGTTTGCCGTTACCTGAACCTTCCTTTCCGCTATCGCATCTGTTCGGAAATGAACCTCAACCTGCCCGCTACGCTGGGACCGGGTGAATGGGCTCTCGAAATCTGTAGCCAACTTGGGGCGGGCAGTTACCTTAACCCATCCAGCGGCAAAGCGCTGTTCGACCGGACTCGCTTTGTCGAACGAGGCATTGATCTTTACTATGCAAAATTCACAGAATTTCATTATCGAACAATGGACTATCGCTACGAATCCTACCTGTCGATGCTCGACATACTGATGTGGAACCCACCCGATGCCATCTCCCGTGCCGCACGTGAGCATATCGTCATCGAGTCAGCCACAGGCAATGAATGAAACCGGGAGATATCCGCCATGCCAGAAATATCGGTCGTTCTGACCTCGTTCAATCACGAAAAATACATCGCCGAAACTATCGATAGTATCCTGGCGCAAAGTTTCCGCAACTTCGAACTCATTATTTGGGACGATTTTTCGACAGACCGTTCCTGGGATATCATACAGAGTTACCATGATCCGCGCATCCGTGCGTTCCGCAATGAAGAACGTCGACGAGGGTTTTACGGCATAAATCGCGCCATCAATGAAGTGGCTGAGGGTCCGTACATCGCCATTCACCACTCCGATGATGTATGGGAACCCCACAAACTCGAACGGCAGTATGCCTTTCTCCAAAAACACCCGGAGGTCGGGGCCGTATTTACCCATGCACGCGCCATCGGGGAAGATAGCCTGCCTCTCGACGATGCCCAGCATTATTATGCTCAGATCTTCCAGCAGCCCAACCGTTCGAGACAGCAATGGCTCAACCGTTTTTTCTATGCTGGCAATGCGTTGTGCCATCCGAGTGTTCTGATCCGCAAGTCATGTTACGACGACTGCGGATTGTACAAACCCTGGTTGCCACAACTCGGCGATCTGGATATGTGGATGCGTCTATGCCTGAAATACGAGATCCATGTTTTGCAGGAACCGTTGGTGCGCTTTCGCGTTCGCGACAATGAGGCCAATGCCAGCGGTAATCGTCCGGAAACACGCAACCGTCATGGTAATGAGTCAATGAATCTGCTGGACAATTATCGCCAACTGAACGACATCGAACAGTTGATCAGAGTATTCCCGAACGCCCTGCAGTACCGGCGTGGGAATAACAGCGAGCCCATGTTTGCCTTGGCGATGATAGCATTGTCGGAGCAGAACGCGCTCTGGCACAAACAGTTTGGTCTGCGTTTGCTGTACGAATTAGTCAGCGATGTTGCGGCATCTTCTCGACTGAAACAGCATTACCAGTTTGACTATCAAACATTGATTCCACTAAGCGGAAAATTTGCAGTCTTTGGGAACACTCTTCCTGCCATTTCAGTACCGGAACTCAAGGTAACGTCTCCTCTTCAGCCCTGGCTGGAATCAGTTCGCTGGTCGCCCACCGAACGACGATGGGCCGAGGAAACCATCGCACAATGGCCGCCATTTTCTTGCGAGTTCGTGCTGGTCAAGCGCCATGAGTCCGATTACGCCGACTTGAGCATCGCCAGCCTGCACCATCAGTGGCTGGCAACACGCTGGCAAGTGATGACGCTGGGAACATCCATGGTCTATGGCCTCAATCAGGTCCTGTCGCAAGGTGACAGCGAATGGATTGCCGTCATTGATGCCGGCGACACTCTGGCGGCAGATGCCACGTTTCGTCTGGCGCAAGCCGTTCATACGCATCCTGAATGGCAGATCATCTACTCGGACGAAGACACGATTTCTGCCGATGGTCATCACACTCCTCCACACTGCAAACCGGATTTCAATCTGGACCTTCTGCGGAGCATGCCTTACATCGGTAACTTGATATTGATACGCCGATCCTTGTTCACCGAACTGGGTGGGTTCGATCCGTTGTCCATTGGAGCGGAAGAATACGACTTGCTGCTGCGCGCCTGGGAACATATCGGTCATGCCGGTATTGGTCATGTGCCCGAAGTACTCTACCACCGCCGCCAGGATAGTTCCGGTCGTATACCGGTCAGCATGGAACAGATGCTCCAATCCTGCGAACAGTCGCTTGCTCGACATCTGGATCGTCTCCATATCCGCGCAAGCGTTCTGCGCGGCCCATTCCCTCCGGCGTTTCGCGTGCGCTACGAACGGGAACGGACTCCTCAAGTTTCGATCATCGTTCCGACACGCAACCAGTTGCCACTCCTGTGTCGTTGCCTGGAGACCATCATTGAAAAGACGCGCTATCCAGCCTACGAAATCATTGTAGTCGACAATGGCAGCGATGATGCGCAAACCTGCGCCTATCTCGACCTGCTCGACAAACATCCCGAGGCATCTGGTCAGCGTATCCGCGTGCTGCGTCATCCGGGAGAGTTCAATTTTTCGGCCATGAACAACCGTGCAGCCGAAATTGCGAAGGGGGAACTGCTGTTGCTGTTGAACAATGATACCGGCGTACTACACGAGGATTGGCTGGATGAAATGGTTGGGCACTCGCTACGCCCAGAAGTCGGTGCAGTGGGTGCCAAATTGCTGTTTCCAGACGGGAAGATTCAGCATGCCGGAGTGGTACTTGGCATGAACGGACCAGCTGATCACCTTTATATCGGGCATGATGCCGATTTTCCTGGGCATTTAGGCCGCACACAACTGACACAGAACTACTCCGCAGTTACCGGGGCTTGTCTGTTGGTACGCAAGTCACTGTACGATCAACTGGGTGGATTGGATGAATCGACATTCAAGGTTTCCTACAACGACATTGATCTTTGCCTGAAGATCAGAGAAAGCGGGCACCTGATTGTCTGGACACCTTGGGCTATCCTCCTGCATGAGGGATCTGCCAGTCAGAAGGCGGCTGTAAAATCCCCTTTGGATGGAGAAAAACTCAAACGTTTCCAGAATGAGCAGCAGGCGTTCTACCAGCGCTGGCTACCGCAACTGCCTTTCGATCCTGCCTATAATCGCCATCTCAGTTTGTGCAATACTGATGTTCAGTTCGAAGATCAGGCTCCTTTGACCTGGGACATCAGTTGGCGGCCGCGCCACCGTATTCTGGTCCACCCGTCTGATCGTGAAGGTTGTGGCGAATATCGTGTGATAGCCCCCATGCGCGCCCTGCGCAATGCGGGAATGGTGCAGGGATGGGAAACCATGCGCCTTTTTCAGCCTTCCGAAATCGAGCGCTTCATGCCGGACAGCATGGTATTTCAGCGACCTTTCGATGAGGAACAACTTGCCTCGCTGGAGCGACAGAGCAAGTTGATCAAAATATTCCGCATTCTCGAACTCGACGATCTGATTACCAACTTACCGATCAAAAGCGTTCACAAGAGTCATATTCACAAGAACATCCCCAAACTCATGCGCAAGGCCGTCTCGCTCTGCGATCGTTTTCTTGTTTCGACCGAACCCTTGGCGCAGGCGTACCAAGGCCTTGCCGGGGACATCCGTGTCCAACCCAACTATTTGGACAATGCGGCCTGGGGTTCACTCAAACCCCAACGGCGCAACAATGCCCGTCCGCGTATCGGCTGGGCGGGTGGAATCGGCCATACCGGTGACCTTGAAATGATCGTGGATGTGGTACGCGATCTCGCTCACGAGGTGGAATGGGTATTTTTTGGTATGTGTCCGGAGGCACTGATGCCTTACGTGAGCGAGATCCATCAAGCCGTAGTATTGTCAGAATACCCATCCAAGTTGGCCAGCCTGGATCTCGATTTGGCCATTGCCCCGCTGGAAGATAATCCGTTCAATCGTGCCAAAAGCACACTCAGGCTGCTCGAGTATGGCGTTTTGGGATTTCCGGTCATCTGCTCCGACATCATTCCCTATCAAAACGACATTCCTGCATGGCGTGTGGCCAACCGTTACCGAGACTGGATCAAAACGATCCGTGAATTGATATCGGATCGCGATGCACTGGCGAAGGCTGGGGATGAGATTCGCGAATACATCAGAACCCATTGGATGCTCGAGGATCATCTGGAAGACTGGCTCAACGCCTGGCTGCCATGACGTTTTTTCATCACGGGGACATAGTTGGCAGTTCATGAGTACGGTTGTCCATCGGCATTACCCCTCACCATAATGTATTTACATTGTGGATTCAGGATGCTTTTTGGGGAATCCTTTACAGCAATAGGTTCTGTAGTGTTTTCCATTCCTGAAGCGTGACCGGGGTGATGGACAAACGGTTTCCCTTGGCCAGCACGCGTAGGGTTTGCAAGTCAGGAGATTGGCGTAGTTCGGCCAGAGTCAACAAGCGTGTTTTTTTGACGGCTTGGACGTGCACGCAATGCCAGCGGGGGCGTTCCAAAGTGGCTTTGGGGTCGAAATAGGGGGAAAGGGGGTCGAACTGGGTGGCGTCTGGTTCAGCCAAACGGGACACGCGCGCCAACCCTGCAATGCCGGGTGCGGCACAATTGGAATGATAAAACAGGACGCCATCCCCCATGGCCATATCGCGCATCATGAAATTGCGCGCCTGATAATTGCGTACGCCAAACCACGCCACTTCCTGGTTGGTCAGGGTCAACAAGTCATCGAAACTCACTTCGGAAGGTTCGGATTTCATTAACCAATAATGTATCTCTGTCATGGGATCGATGGCTGTTCGGAAAACCAGGGTCAATGGGTAGAGGGTGGCGTGTTTTCGGAGAGGGCTTCCTTGCGTTTCCACCATCCCCCACCCAAGGCCTGGTAGAGGGCTGCAGTGTCGCCAAAACGATTGACGCGCGCCTGCACCAGGGACAATTCGGCCTGCTGAAAATTGATCAGGGCAGTGAGCTCGGTCTGAGCATTGACATAACCGACCTCGCGTTGCCGACGGGTCAGGTCATAGGCGCGCCGAGCGGCTCGTTCCGTTTCGTTGGCAGCCTTCAGGGTGCGGGCATCCGCTTCGATGGCGTGCAGGGTATCCGCCACATTCTGAAAGGCTCCGATGACGGTAGATCGATATTGGGCAGCGGCTTCCTTGAGGGCTGCTTCGGCGGCGGTTTCATGAGCGCTCAAGGTGCCGCCGTCGAACAGGGTTTGACTGACATCTCCGCTCAAACTGAAGAAACCGGCGCCATTGTGAAACATCTGGTTGAATGTGCCCGCTTCTCCTCCAATGAATCCAAAGATAGTGAATTGGGGGAGGCGGTTGGAGATGGCCACGCCCACCTGCGCACTGGCGTAGTGAAGTTGTTCCTCGGCCATGCGCACATCGGGACGTTGGTCCACCAGTTGGGACGGCAAACTGAGCGGAAGGGTGGAAGGGAGATGCAGGGAGGCCAACTCGAATTTTTGCGGGATATCCTGATTGGGTAATTGGCCGGCCAGAGCGCGCAGCAGATCACGGGTTTGTTCGAAGGCCTTTTCGAGCGGAGGCAAACTTTGTTCGGCCTGCGCCAGAGCGGTTTCCTGATTGGCGACATCGATGCCCATGGCGTAGCCCAAGCGCTCTTGATTCTTGAGGATGGTCAGCATTTCCCGGTTGGCATCGATGATCTGGTGCGTGGCCTCCAGTTGGGCGCGCAGGGAAGCTTCCTGCAGGGCAGCGGCTACCACATTGGAGGCCAGAGTGATATAGGTGGCTTCCAACTGGTAGCGTTGCTGTTCTTCCTGGGCCTTCATGGATTCAACCTGGCGCCGGTTGGTGCCAAATACATCTGGGGTGTATCCCACCATCAACTGGGCTGTATGAAAATTGTAATAGGCAGGACCATTATAGACAGGACCGGCTGGATTGCTGTAGGTTTGAATGACCTGGCCGTTTCCTTGAATGCCGGGTGAATTCCCACCCATATTCCCGGCCAACTTGTTGCGTGAAGGCATGTAACTGACTCCCACGGTGGGAAAGAAGAATCCTTCCTGAGCCACGGTCATCGACTGTGCCTGCTGCAGGGCCGCTTGTGCTGCCGGAATGGTTGGGTTGTTTTTGAAGGCCAGTTCGATCAGGTCATCGATGTCCTTTGAGTGAAACATCGTCCACCAGTCAAAGGGGAGATCTTTCCGTACGTCAAAGTGTTGGGGCTCTCCGGCGGGGCCTGGGGTGGCGGCGGAAGTGCTCAACTTTTCCTGCGGGGTATAGCCGCTCGCCGTGGGCGCTTGCGGACGCTGAAAGTCAGGTCCCATGGTGCACCCACCCAAAATGATCGCCAACAGGAGTGGGTTTAGAAAGAATAAGGGACGACGCAGCATGACGCAAAGGCTCCAAGTCTGATTGAGGGCAGTGTACGGGGGTTCTGGCTCCATGAAAACTGTGATTTGTCACAGTAGACGAGAGGGGGTCAAAAGCCGCATCATTGCGCCAAAATTGGCGGGAGTTCGAGTGTATGGGGTTCAATCATCAAAAATGGGTGCTTCCGGGCGGCGCTACCATCGTCCTGGTAAGCGTGCTGATCTATTTCTTCAATGGTGGGCCCCAACCTCTCGCCAGCAACGGCGGACCTGCCATCGGACCGAAGGTGTCTGGGCAAACGTTGCAATTGACGGATGCTCAAATGGCGCTGGTCAAGGTGGCGCCAGCCACCCTTCATACTTTTCTGGCGCAACGGGAGGCCATGGGGGTTATCGCCTTCGATGATGACCAGACAGTGCAGGTTTATCCTCCGTACCCCGGTAAAATTCTTCGGAGGTTCAAGGAAGTGGGGGATTTTGTCAAGAAAGGAGAAACGCTCTATACCCTCGATAGCCCTGACTTGATCCAGGCTGAATCCACCGTGATTGCGGCGGCAGGGGTGCGTGAATTGACGACCCGTGCGCTGGAGCGCGCCAAACAACTCATTGCACTCAAGGGCTTGGCGGAAAAAGATTATCAGCAGGCTAGCGCAGATCAGCAAACCGCAGAGGGGAACTACAATGCAGCGCGGAATGCCTTGCATCTGTTTGGCAAGTCCGCCCATGAGATCGACCGCATCGAGGCGACCCACGAGGTAGACTCGATCCTGGACGTTCCCAGTCCCCTCGATGGGCGTGTGACGGTTGTCGCCATGTCTGCTGCTGCGGGAACCTATGTGCAACCGGGTACGGCCCCCGCCCCCTATGCCATTTCCGATCTCTCCAAGGTATGGATGCTGGCCAATGTGGCCGAAACCGATATCCCTCTTCTGGAAAGCGGGGAATCCGTGATCGTGCGTGTCATGGCTTTCCCTCAACGAACGTTCCAGGCGAAGATCGATAAAGTCGGGACCGTGGTGGACCCCAATACCCACCGTCTTCAGGTTCGCTGTGTGGTCTCTGATCCTCGTCATGAATTGCATCCAGGGATGATGGCGACTTTTACCATTCGTACGGGAGACGATATGCAATCGGTGGGACTTCCCGATGGAGGGGTGGTACGCGAAGGGGATGGATCTTACAGCGCCTGGGTTGCCGAGGGGCAGCACCGTTTCAGGCGGCGTTCGGTGACTCTCGGGGTTCGTCAGGAAAATCTGATGCAAATTCTGGAAGGCATTCGACCGGGTGAGAATGTGGCCACCGATGGAGCGATCTTTCTGAGCAATGCTTTTGCGGTCGATGCCTCGACGGGCGAGTGAGGATAGAAAACCGTGTTGAAAAGTATTCTGTTGTTTTCGCTGTCTCGTCGCCCTCTCGTATTATTGGGACTTCTGGTATTCATTGCCGGCGGGATCATGGCCTACCTGAAACTCAACGTGGAGGCCTATCCCAATCCGGCTCCGGTGATTCTCGAGATCACGGCTCAGGCACCGGGCCTCTCGGCCGAGGAAATGGAGCGGTACTATACGGTGCCCATGGAAGTGGGGTTGGCGGCAACCCCCGGAGTCGACAATATCCGTTCCACGTCCTTTTATGGACTGTCGTTCATTCGCGTCACCTTCAAATACGGCATCGATTATTATTTTGCCTATACTCAGGCTGCCTTGAGCCTGCAACAGAATGTCAGTCTGCCCAACAATGTTTCTCCTCAAATTCAGGCGTCCAGTCTGGTGGGAGAGATTTTTCGATATCAGGTCGTGGGGCCTCCCAATTTTGGCTTGACCAATCTTCGCACGGTCCAGGATTGGGTGTTGCAACGGCGTTTGTTGACAGTTCCGGGGGTGGTCCAGGTCAACAGTTGGGGGGGGGCCACCAAAGAGTTCGATGTGGAAGCAGATCTGCATAAACTGGAAGCCTACAACATCACCATCCCCCAAATGGTTTCGGCCATCGGCAATGCCAACATCAACGTGGGGGGGCGGACCATCAATATTGGTCAACAATCCCTTAACATACGAGGCGTTGGCTTGATCGATACCGGAGGTGGGCTGGATTTGACCCAGGGGAGACGGGTGACTGATGTGGAAAACATCGTGCTCTCGCAGTCCAACGGAACTCCGGTTTTGGTCAAGGATGTGGCTCAGGTCAAAGTGGGAATGGTGCCTCGTTTGAGCAAGGCAGGACGGGATCGACAGGATGATGTGGTGGCTGCCATCGTCGTGATGAACCGTACCATGCAAACCAACGATGTGGTGGCCCGAGTCAAGGCTGAAGTGGAAAAAATCAATCATGATGGCAGTCTTCCGCCTGGAGTCAAGATCGTTCCTTTCTATGACCGGACATCCTTGGTCAACGTTACTACCCATACCGTATTGCATAACCTGATCTTTGGATGCGTGCTCGTTTTCTTCATTCAGTGGGTTTTTCTGGGAGATCTGCGCAGTGCGCTCATCGTGGGCATCAATATTCCTTTTGCCCTGTTTTTCAGCATCATTTTGTTGGTAATGACGGGGGAGTCCGCCAACCTGCTTTCTCTGGGGGCGGTGGATTTCGGCATCATTGTCGACTCTGCGGTCATTCTGGTGGAAAACGTCTTCCATAATTTCCAGAAAAACAAGGCCGATCGCAGCGCTTTGCTCGAAGCCTTACTGGAAGGAAATGAACGAGGGGATACTCGGATTCTGGCCCACGGTTATGGGTGGACCAATCGATTGCGCATGATCTTCATCAGCGTCCTGCAGGTGGATCGCGCCATTATCTTTTCGACCATGATCACCGTGGCTGCTTTCCTGCCTCTCTTTACCATGGAGGGGGTGGAGGGCCAGATTTTTGGGCCAATGGCGCGTACCTATGGGTATGCCCTGGCTGGGGCCTTGATTGCGACTTTTACCATTACGCCTGTTCTCTCCTCCTTTTTGTTGCCAAAAGAAGTGCGCGATACGGAAACCCTGGTGGTGCGCTGGTTGCGTGGTCGTTATATCCCGATCCTGCGTTGGGCTCTGGCACATCGTCAAACAACCATACTGGGAGGAATGGCTTTTTTGGGGGTTGCATTGATCCTGTTGCGTATGACGGGATCGGAATTTCTTCCTGCTCTCGAGGAAGGAAATTTGTGGATTCGGGCGACCATGCCGCCCACCATTTCACTGGAAGCAGGGATGCCGACTGTGACCCGGATTCGACAGATCCTAGACACTTATCCTGAAGTCATTACGGTGGTTTCTCAGCATGGGCGACCAGACAACGGGAGTGATGCCTCCAGTTTTGGAAACGCGGAATTTTTTGTGCCTCTGAAACCCATGGAAGACTGGCCTGCCGGGGTGACCAAGGAAAAGTTGGTGGCGGAGTTGCAGAAAAGGTTTGCGCAGGAATTCATCGGAATAGAATTCAACTTTTCCCAGTATATTCAGGATAACGTGGAAGAGGGGCTGTCGGGGGTCAAGGGGGCCAACTCGGTCAAGATCCTGGGCCCGGATCTGATGACACTGGAAAAACTGGCCGATCAGGTGCACGATGAGTTGGCCAAGGTCAAGGGTATTGCGGACCTGGGGGTTTTTCGGGTCATGGGACAACCCAATCTCAATATCGTGGTGGACCGGGTACGGGCTGCCCGTTATGGGCTCAATACGGGCGATGTCAATACGGTGGTCCAGGCGGCTCTGGGCGGCGCGCAGACCACGACATTGATGGAAAGTGATCGGCAATTTTCCCTGGTGGTGCGACTGGCCCCCGAGTTTCGGCAGAATATCGATTCGATTCGCCACTTGAAGGTGGCTTATCAAACCCCAACGGGAACCAATGCCTACATTCCCCTCAGTGAAGTGGCGAATATTTCTCTCGATACAGGCGCTTCTTACATCTATCATGAGAAAAACCAGCGTTTCATCCCAGTCAAATTCAGCGTGCGGGGGCGTGATATCGGGAGCACGGTATTGGAAGCCCAACAGGCCATTGTGCGCCAGGTTCACTTGCCGCAGGGATATCGGATCGAGTGGGCCGGAGAGTTCGATGAATTGCAACAGGCCAAACAGCGGCTTTTTGTGGTGGTCCCCATCGCTCTGGGTCTGATTCTGATCTTGCTCTATGGATTGTTCAATTCCGTGCGTGACAGTCTTTTGGTGCTGGTGGCGATTCCTTTCTCCGCCGCAGGGGGAGTCATTGCCCTGTATTTGACGGGATTGGATCTGAGTATCTCGGCGGCCATCGGTTTTGTTTCCCTGTTTGGGGTTTCGGTCATGAACGGGATTCTCATCATGACCTACTTCAATGGTCTGGTGAATTCGGGCATGCCGGCTGAGGAAGCCATGTTTACAGCGGCGGAGAAGCGCATGCGTCCGCTTCTCATGACAGCACTCTCAGCGTGTATCGGACTGCTTCCTGCGGCTTTGTCGCACGGCATCGGCAGCCAGGTGCAACGTCCCCTGGCCATGGTGGTGGTGGGGGGGATGTTATTGGGGCCGATCATGTTGCTGGTGGTGGCTCCTGCTTTGCAAATGGTGTTTCTTGACAAGAGTCGAGGTAAACCTCGGGTCAAACCGATGGATAACACCCTCAAATCCGATGAATAAAGGGGGGTCAGGGTGCGATCAGGCCCAGGCTGGTTGCCCGGATCGCGGCTTCGATGCGGGTGGCAACCCCCAGTTTGGTACGGGCGTTATCGATGTGAAAATCTACCGTTCTTTTGGATAGTCCCAGAATCAGGGCGATTTCACTGGAGGTTTTGCCTCGTGCCGACCAAGTCAATACTTCCCGTTCTCTTTCTGCCAATTCCACCCCAACCGAGGGGTTTGTGTTTTCCCGTGTTCGGCCTAAACGTGCGCGCAGGATTTCGTACAGTACGTCAAAGTCGATCGGTTTGGTGACATAGTCATCCGCCCCCAACCGTCGTCCGCATAATTCACTTTCGCGGTCGGTGAGGGCTGTCAAAAAAATGAACGGCGGCGGATTGGACAGTGCGACCAGGACTTTTTCCAATACCTCGAATCCAGACAGCATGGGTAAACCGATATCGCACAGTACCAGATCCGGGCGCCCACGTTCGATGGCCTCGAGGCCAGCCTGACCGTCATGGGTCAGGAGGACGGTGAACCCCCGGTCCTGCAACTCCTCAGAAATCAAGTCGGCCATTTCATGATCGTCTTCGATGCAAAGAATTTTCATCAACGTCCGAAAGTTGGCAATGAAAGGGGAGAAACCCATACTTTATCAGGATTCTCCTCGAATCATCGATACATGGTTCAGTTTTGGGGCACGGGACCGTTCCCCAATACATGACCGGCGACCAGATGCCCGTAGAGAGAATTCTGGGTATGGTGAAACAGGGCACGGGTCTCATCCACAGAACCGGTGTGCCGTGGATCCTGAGGGCGATCATGCCCATCCATGAAATAGGCTACGTCCCAGGCATCCTGATTTGAGAGAGATCCTCCCAAACTCAGGGGCATATTGGTTTTGATATAGGCCGCAGCCTTATCCAGTTGGGCCATCCCGGCTCCCCAATTGAAAGAGCGGTTTCCCCACAAGGGTGGAAAGGCCAGGTGCCCGTCATTGGCCCTTTTTCCCCGACCATTGGCCCCGTGACAGAGTTCACAATTATTCGAGTAAACGATTTTTCCTCGTTCGTAACTGGGAGGGCTGCTGGGTTTCTGAAGTTGTGGAAATCCTCGTTCCGTCAATCGAGGATTGATTTTTGCATTTTTCTCCATCCAGTAGGCATACGATTCCAAAGCCACCAGTACGGGGTCACCCAGAGGAGGGGCTTTGCCATTCATGCTATAGCGGAAGCACTCTTGCAAACGTTCCGCGAAGGTGTTGACCCGATGGTTTTTGGCTCGATAGGCAGGGTAGGACAGGAATGCTGCCCATAAAGGCGCTGATCCCGCCTTGCGACCCTGGTCCAGATGACAATTACGGCAACTCAGGTCATTGCCCACGTAGGCGCGGGCAAATTGACCGGTATCGGAAAAAATCAATTGCCCCTGGCGCACCATTTTTCCAAATTCATCCTTGGGAATATCGCGATCCGCAGGCAAAACAGAGGCACTTTCCTCAGGAACTCCATCGGAAAGTCCGTTTCCCAAGGTCGTGAGGCTGGTCATCAACAGAGCAAGGGCCATCAGGTGTTTCATGGTTGACCTCCTGTCATGGGGGATGAGCCGGAATAGTAGACCGAGAGTGTTCGGATATCGGCGTCCGACAGTTTTTTGGCAATATTTCCCATCAAGTGGAGGGGTCCTGACGGACGGCTACCCTTCTTGAATGCCTGCAACTGGTTTTCCAGATAGAGCGCAGGTTGCCCATTCAAAGCCGGGAAGTTTTCGCCCACTCCTTTTCCATCGGGTCCATGGCAATCATCACAGGGCGGAATGTTTTCACTCCAGCGGCCATGAACGGCCAGGTCATTGGCGGATTCATCCTTTGCCTCCAGAGGTCGAGATAGGGGGCGTAATTGCGTGTAATGACTGGCGGCAAGGGTGATGCCATCGGCCGAGAGCGCTTGGGCGATCGAGGACATGACGGGGCTTTGGCGTTCACCCGAGGCAAAGGCATACAGTTGTTCCTTCAGGTATGTGGAGGGAAGTCCTCTCAAACTTGGTATTCCCTCTGCAGCATTCCCGTCGCCTTCGATTCCATGACAACCGGCACAGGTGGCGCGACTGAATCCACCGCCCTCTCCCTCTGTAGAGATCCGGGGTTGGGGTGATTCGGCGTGCACGCCAAGGGTCAAGGGCAGAAACAAGAGGGCCTTGAGGGACGCTTTTCCACGCTCAAAGTACTTTGTCTTATTCATCATGTCAAGATCTCTTCATTGACGGATTGACGACTTATCCGTGGCTTCCGGGTAGGGCTTGAAACCATAATGTGCAAAAATGGCCTGGGCTTTGGGAGACTTCAGAAAATCGACCCAGGCTTGAGCTGCTTGCGGATGGGGTGCGCCCTTTACGACTCCTGCCGCATAAACGGCGGTGGCGTTCTGAGTGGCGGGAATCTCCACATGGGTAATTGGGTTTCCAATTTCCTCCTGAAAAATTGCTTCGGATTGCCAGGTGACCCCAGCATCTGCGAGGCCCTTCATCAATGTCATCGGGCTTTGTCGGTGATGGATGTGGGTCAGTTGGGTTTCTCCCGTATCGACCTTATGGACATAAACTTCCTGAACCAGGTCGGTGCCCCCTGCCTTTATCAAAGCCGCCTTAATCTGCCTTCCGATCCCTTCGAATTCCGGATTGGGCATAATCAGTTTTACACCGGGTTTGCCCAGATCGCTCAGTGCCTGGATATGTGCGGGATTGTTTTTCGGGACCATGATTGCCAGTTGATTGGTGGCATAGGACACGACAGGGCCTTGCAACAGACCTTCATTGTCCAGCGCACTGACCCGTTTCAATCCTGCTGCGTAGACGTCCGCTTTGACTGTCCAGGTCATGTTGCCCACCGTGATGGTGCCGCCTTGGCGAATTTGATTGAACAGTAGTCCCGGTGGGATGGTTTCGTAATAAATTTTCCCTTTCAATGCGGGATATTCATCCTCAAAGGCGGCCACCAGGGGGGCCATGGCAAAGAAATAATTTCCGCCTACAAAAATCGACAACTGAGCGCCCATGGGATCCCCGTGAAAATCCGGCAGATTGTCCACTTCGGGGACGGTGAATTCCAGTCCACGCTGAACGACGGGGTTGTTTTTCCCCGCGCTCCAGGGGGGATTCACCCCGGCTTGGGCGGTCAAGGCAGTACCTCCCAGCAGGGCCAGTGCAATCATTTTGGTCATAAAGGGAGTTCTAATGGTTTTCATGGTCGTTCTCCTATTTGGCATAGTAAAAGCCCCGTGCGCCCAATTCGGGCATCGTTCCCATCACGCCAGGGGTCAATACCGCACCATCGATGAGGTGATTGGTGAGTTCGGCCGCCAATTGGGGGATGGATTGATGGTCAGGATTCGTTCCTGACTGATGGAGTCGAGTGGCCAATTCGAATATGGCATTGTGACAAGCCAGAAAAACGACGCCACGGGATTGCAGCACAGGAATACTGTTATCCATAGGGGAGAATACGCCGGTGATGTCCTCATACTGGGCTGGGTCTGCCTGGGAAGCAGCCGGAACCTTCAAGAAACTGTTATCCTTGAATTTTCCTTGGGTCAGTTGGGACAATTGATATTTTTCCCAAAGGAAATCATCATAAAGCGCCAAATGAGCGGGTCCATGGGTGCCCGAGACCACCAAAAAGTCTTTGTGCCCAAAAGCCCATATTTGGCTGTTCAGCGAATTTCTCATCAAATTGAGCCATGGGCCATCCAGAACCATATTGTCGAAAACTTGTTTGTGCTGTCCCTGATAGTCGAAAATCAGGCGTAAGGCTTCATCATCCCATTCTTCGGGGCGGGTCAAAATCATGGGAACATTCTTGAAATCCCTGCGTCTGGGCGTTTTTTCCAGGGATTTGCTCAATAGGGATAACCACGGAGTTCCCTCGGGGATCAAGGTCTTCAGGGAGGGTGCGACCGACTCGGCGTGCGCCGTCGTTCCCCCACCCAACGTCAGGGTTGCCAATCCGGTGGTCATGAAACCTAACATCCCTCTGCGTGCATTGTTCATGGTATTCACTCCAATATAAAATTTATTGTGCAAGACGACCCCATCGGGGGGGCTTTTATAGTTTATCGTTCTATTCTTAGAATTATTGATTGCATTATAAGGTGGGTTATAAGATAAGTAAAATTCATTTTTTTTATTTATTGATGAATATTATTCATCAATAAATCGGATGGAGAGGCCCCCCAGGATTTGTGACGGTTTTTTGTTAAAATTCAATCGGTTTTTAAATGTTTTTCGGATACAGTGAAGACTGTGGATCAAGAGCATTGAAGGAAGAAGGAGATGTTCAAAGGATGGAAGTCATGAAAATTTTGCATGGTCCAGATCAGTGACGGGATGAACCATGCGTTTCCATTCCCTGCGCACTCGGTTGTCTTTGGCCTACGCCCTCTTTCTCCTATTGGTGGTGGGTTTGGGGGCGTTCAGCATTCGTCAGTTGGATGACTACAATCGGGTGACGGCAGAGATTCGTGACCGATGGTTGCAATCTACGCGCATTCTGGGGGATCTCAACAACGATACCTCGGATTTTCGTTCGGCCGAGGGTAGTTTCCTGCTGGCGGACACTCTGTCAGAACGTCAGGACAGTGCGCGAGAAATGGACACTCTGGATGCTTCCATAGCCCACAGTCTGGTACGGTATCAGCGCATTCACCACGATGATCAGGAAGATCGGTTGTATCAGGATTTTCTGGTTCACTGGCACGGTTATCATACGTTGGTCAGGCAGAAGGAACAAGCGTTGCCGCTGGAAAGCGGCACAGCGATTCGTTTATATCGCACGGATGCACGCACTGCCTATGACCGAGCCAGTGAAGCACTCGGACAACTGACCCAGTGGAATCTGGTGGGGGCCAAAAATGCCGTAGAGCGAGAAAGTGCCACCTATCGGGATGCCAATGGCTGGATCGTGGCGGCCATTCTGACGGCCGGATTACTGCTATTTACGGCCATTGGTTTCATTACCCGCTCTGTTTCGAACCCGTTGCTCGATTTGGCAAAGAGCATGCAACGCATTGCAGATAAAGAAACTGAAGTTCCCATTCAGGGGGTTGAGCGGAGCGATGAAATTGGTGTCATGGCGCGTTCGGTGTGGGTGTTTCAGGATAATGCCCAAGCCCTGTTGACCAGTCAGTCCCGTTTGGCAGAGCAGGCAAAAAGTCTTGAAGACGCTCTTGCCAAAGCGCAGGAAATGACCCAGCAACAACATAATTTCGTCTTGATGACCTCCCATGAATTTCGTACACCCCTGGCCCTGATCGATGGGTATGCCCAGCGTCTGTACAACGCCCGCGAGCGTTTTGGACCCGAGGAAGTAGGGGAACGCGCACTCAAGATTCGGCGCGCCACCCAGCGCCTGACCACGCTCCTCGACAATCTTCTGGATGTTCCAAAATATTCTGCCGAGGCGATTCCATTCCATCCGCAACAACTGGATGTCAAGGAATTGCTTCGACGTTTGTGCCAGGAATATCGTGAGGTGGCTCCCGATCGAACCTTTCAGGAACACCTGGGGGAGCACTGTTTTTTTCTCATGGGCGATGCGGAGTTGCTTCACCAGGCATTTGGCAATCTGTTATCCAATGCCGTCAAATATTCAGCACCGGGAAGTTTCATTACGCTCGAGGCACAGGATCGTGAGGGTACTTTGGTGATTGAAATATCAGATCAGGGTATCGGCATTCCGGAGCGAGATCGTCCCCATATCTTCGAACGATATTACCGTGGTTCCAACGTTGGTTCGCACAGTGGAACGGGCGTGGGGCTCACCCTCGTGAACCAGATCATCGCTCTGCATCGCGGAACCCTGGATGTTGCAAGTACTGAGGAACTGGGGAGCCGATTTACTGTCCATCTCCCGGTGCTGAAACTGTCTTGATTCATGCCCGGAGATGCATAAGGGCGGTGACGGCTTCCTGATACCGTGTCAAGGTGCCCAGGATGACTTCTTCCGGGAGTGCGGGTGCGGGAGGGCATTTGTTCCATTGTTGGGTTTCCAGCCAGTTGCGGACGAACTGCTTATCGAAACTTTGCGGGCTGGTGCCGGGTTGGTAGGTGTCCTTGGGCCAGAATCTCGAGGAGTCCGGCGTGATCACCTCATCCATGAGGGTCAGTTGATGGTGGTCGTCGAATCCGAACTCGAACTTGGTGTCCGCTATCAGGATGCCGCAACGTTCGGCATGGTGTGCGGCTTCAGAATAAAGTTTGAATGCCGTACGTTTTACTTCCTCGGCGCGCTGTTCCCCGATCATATCGACCATTCGTTCAAAAGAGATATTTTCGTCATGATCGCCCACCATGGCCTTGGTAGCCGGGGTGAAAATGGGGTGAGGAAGTTTTTCGGCGCGCTGTAATCCGGAGGGGAGATCGATGCCACAAACTTTCCCCGTCGCTTGATAGTCCTTCCAGCCCGACCCCTCCAGATAACCCCGGACCACTGCTTCCAAAGGCAGTGGGTCGAGACGTTTGACGACCATGGAACGGTCCCTGACCTGGACCCTTTCGGCTTCTGTGACGGTGCTTTCAGGATCGATGCCGGTGAGGTGGTTGGGAATATCCTTGAAATGTTCGAACCAAAAGTTGGAGAGGGTCTGAAGTAACTTTCCCTTGCCTGGAATAGGTGAAGGGAAGACGACATCGAAGGCAGACAGGCGATCGGTGGTCACCATGAGCAGGTATTGGGTTCCAACGGCATAGATATCCCGCACCTTGCCTCGGGCGATCAAGGGCAAGGAGGTGATGCTCGTTTCAAAAACGGCGTCACTCATGCGGTATGCTCTCCTACCCGTATGATTTTCATCGTGTTGGTACCCCCGGCTTTGCCAATGGGTTCACCCATGGTCAACAGCATCAAGTCGCCTTTCACGACAGCACCCATCCTGAGCAGTTCGGCTTCGGCTTCGGCAATGACGGCCGCAGGCTCCAGATGGATATGATGGAAGGTCACAGGGTAAACTCCCCGGTACAGGGTGGTCAGTTGCTGGGTTTCTTCGGAGGGAGTCATGGCATAGATCGGTACAGGCGTATCCGAGCGTGAAATCAGCAAAGCCGTGGTTCCACTCTGCGTCAAAGCGGCCACGGCCTTGACGTTCAGGTGGCGGGTGGTATGAATCACGGCGCGTGCGACGGCTTTCTCGATACGATCCACGGGGTCGAAAGCGCCCCGTTCCACCATCGGGAGCATATCCTGTTTTTCGGCTTCGGTGCAGACTCTTGCCATGGCCGCAATGGATTCCACCGGATATTGTCCGGCGGCCGATTCGGCAGAGAGCATGACGGCATCGGTCCCATCCAGCACGGCATTGGCCACATCGGAGACCTCTGCGCGGGTAGGGACCGGGCTGGAAATCATGGATTCCATCATCTGAGTGGCCGTGATGATGGTTTTGTTCATCTGGCGCGCCATGCGGATCATGCGCTTTTGCAGGGCAGGCACGGCGGCATCTCCAACCTCCACAGCCAGATCCCCGCGCGCCACCATGATGGAATCACTGGCGGCAATGATGCCTTCCAGTGCATCGATGGCTTCTGCGCGTTCGATTTTTGCTTGTAATTGGGCTTGACCACCCGCCGCAGTGAGGAGTGCACGAGCCTGATCCATGTCGGCACCGGAGCGGGGGAAGGAGACGGCCAGATAGTCCACCTTCAGACGTGCGGCCAATTTGATATCTTCCCGATCCTTGTCGGTGAGTGCGGGCGCGGTCAACCCGCCGCCACGACGGTTGATGCCCTTGTTGTTGGAGAGTGGGCCTCCCTGAATGACTATGGTGCGAACTTCATTGCCATTGACAGCGGTGACGCAGAGTTCGATTTTTCCGTCATCCAGGAGTAGGGAATCGCCGGGATGGACATCCTGGGGCAGTTCCTTGTAATCCAGTCCAACCCGTTCCTGATTGCCCAAAGGGCAATCAGCATCAAGTATGAAGGTGGCACCGGTTTGAAGAAGGATTTTATTGTCCTCAAACTTGCCGACACGGATTTTTGGTCCCTGCAGGTCGCCCAGAATACCCACCGTTCGACCCAGTTTTTTGGCCAAGGCACGGATGGTTTCGACCCGTGCGCGGTGGTCTGCTTCTGTGCCGTGGGAAAAGTTGAGACGGGCCATATCCATTCCGGCCAGAATCATGCGTTCGAGGACTTCGGGAGAACTGGAGGCGGGACCGATGGTGGCGACAATTTTGGTGCGACGCTGCATTTGAATGACAACTCCTGTGGGTGGTGGAGGGGTAGGGAATGGGGCTCATACCACGATTCGACATCCACCAGCGATAAATTCGCAATTATCTCATGGGTGGCTCAAGTCTGTTTTATTTGTGCGCAGTACCCCCCCGCAGGGAGGGCTCCGAAGCGACCGGTCAGCATCCTCGTGCTTCAAGGATCTTGACGGCAGGCAGGTCTCGCCCTTCGAGGAACTCGAGGAACGCTCCTCCTCCCGTGGAAATGTAAGACACGCGATCGGCGATACCATACTTGGCTACGGCCGCCAAGGTGTCCCCTCCCCCTGCGATGGAAAAAGCAGGGGATTCTGCGATGGCCTGGGCCAAGGCTTTGGTGCCGTCTCCAAACTGGTCGAATTCAAAAACGCCGACAGGACCATTCCAGACGATGGTACCGGCGGTCTTCAGGATTTTTGCCAGTTGGGCGGCAGACTTTGGCCCGATATCAAAAATCAGGTCGTCTTCAGCCACTTCCTCCACGGTTTTCAGGGTGGCTTCGGCATCTTCGGCGAATTTCTTGCCGGTGACCACATCGACGGGAATGGGTACATCGCCGCCACGCGCCCGCGCCGCATCGATGATTTTACGGGCTTCGGGTACCAGGTCGGGTTCGGCCAGAGATTTTCCGATCTTGTGGCCTTCAGCCAGCAGGAAGGTATTGGCGATTCCACCGCCGACGATCAGTTGGTCGACCTTGTGGGACAAGGTGGATAGCACCGTCAATTTTGTGGAAACCTTGGATCCTGCCACGATGGCCACCAGGGGGCGGGCAGGTTCCTTGAGCGCGCGTCCCAGGGCATCCAGTTCTGCCGCCAACAGAGGGCCTGCGCAGGCGATCGGAGCGAACTTGGCAACGCCATGCGTGGAGGCCTCGGCGCGGTGAGCGGTTCCGAAGGCATCCATCACGAATACATCGCACAGGGCGGCCATTTTTTTGGACAGTACATCATCGTCCTTTTTTTCGCCCACATTGAAGCGCACATTTTCGAGCAGGACTACCTGACCAGGCTCAACGTTCAGGGGGTGATCGAGCCAATGCCGGATCAGAGGAACCGGTTGTCCCAGAAGTTCGGACAGGCGCTGGGCCACCGGCGCCAGGGAATTGGATTCATCAAACGAGCCTTCGGCGGGGCGGCCCAGATGGGACATCAGCATGAGGCGGGCTCCTGCCTTCAAGGCGTATTGGATTCCGGGTAGACTGGCACGGATACGCGTGTCATCGGAGATACTCCCCCCCTTGAGGGGTACATTGAAATCAACGCGCACCAATACACGTTTGTTGGCAAGATCCATGTCCTGCATGCGAAGGATACTCATGACGATTTCCTGTGGTGACTCAAAAATTCAAAAAACCAGCCCAAAATTCCAGAGAATCAGGGCTGATGCGTAAAACATGGACGGGTCAGGATGCGGCCATCCAGGCGGCGGTGACGTCCAGCATGCGGTTGCTGAAGCCCCATTCATTGTCATACCAGGACAATACCTTGACCAATGTCCCGCCGGAAACTTTGGTGAGGGTGGCGTCAAAGGTGCTGGAGGCTGAATCGTGGTTGAAATCCACCGAAACCAGGGGGCCTTCGTTGTAGTTCAAGATGCCTTTCAAGGCTGCTGAACCAGCGGCTTCCTTCATGATGCTGTTGATTTCTTCCACGGTGGTGGCCCGTGCGGCTTCAAACGTCAGGTCTACCAACGAGACATTGATGGTGGGTACTCGGACGGCAAAACCATCCAGTTTCCCATTCAATTCTGGCAGAACCAGGCCCACAGCCGCTGCTGCCCCGGTCTTGGTGGGAATCATGGACATGGTGGCGGAGCGAGCACGGCGCAGGTCGGAATGGTACACGTCGGTCAGTACCTGGTCGTTGGTGTAGGAATGAACGGTTGTCATCAAGCCTTTGACCACGCCGATCTTTTCATGCAGCGGTTTGACCAGGGGGGCCAAGCAATTGGTGGTACAGGAAGCATTGGAAATGACGGTCATGTCGGAACGCAGGACGTGATGATTGACACCGTATACCACGGTGGCATCAACATCGTTCCCGCCAGGTGCGGAAATGACGACTTTCTTGGCGCCGCCTTTCAGGTGGGCCGAAGCTTTTTCCTTGGAAGTAAACAAACCCGTGCATTCCAGAACGACATCCACACCTGCGCTGCCCCAGGGGATTTCAGCGGGGTTGCGTTGAGAAAAAACCGGGATGCGATCGCCATTGATGACCATGGCATTGCCTTCTACCGAGATTTCTCCATTGAACCGACCATGAGCGGTATCAAAACGGGTCAGATGTGCATTGGTTTCGGAATTACCCAAATCATTGATCGCAACGATTTGAATGCCTTGCTTGTTACCGGTCTCGTACAAGGCACGCAATACATTGCGACCGATGCGACCATAACCGTTGATACCGACGCGAACAGCCATATGATTTCTCCTCAAGGTTGACAATGGTGGGGGAATACGGTGATTCTTTACCCCCTATTATAGATAAATTGCACTGATATTATGAAGGCTTTATGATGGGTTTGTCATCAGGGGGGGGCATGCATTTTACCTTTCGGCAGTTGCAAATCTTCGAGGCGGTGGCCAGATTGCTCGGTTTTTCGCGGGCGAGTGAGGAGTTGCATCTGACTCAGCCTGCGGTATCCATGCAAATCAAACAGTTGGAAGATTTTGTGGGGATGCCTCTGTTTGAACAGATGGGCAAGCGAATTTTTCTGACTCATGCAGGAGAAGAACTTTATCAGCATGCGCGGGCGATCGCGCGTCAGATGAAGGATGCCCGGGAGGCTCTGGAAAGTTTGCGTGAAGGAATCAGTGGTCGTCTTGACATTGCCATCATCAGTACAGCCAAATATTTTGCTCCTACGCTTCTGTCTCGCTTCTGTGTCTTGCATCCGGCGGTCCAATTGAAGTTGTCAGTATCGAATCGGGCAAGAATCGTTCAGCAGTTGCAGCATAACGAGGTGGATCTGGTCATCATGGGGCAGCCTCCAGAAGAGATGGGGGTGGTCATGGAGCCCTTTGCCCGCAATGCCCATATTATCGTGGCTCCACCTACGCATCCCTTGGCTGCGGAAAAAAGCGTGAACGCGGCGGACCTGGCCGGGGAAGATTTTTTGATGCGCGAGAAAGGATCGGGTACGCGCCAGTTGCTGGAACGGTTCCTGTTGAGCCATGGCGTGGAGGTACATCCACGTATGGAAATGAGTAGCAACGAAACCATCAAGCAGGCTACGATTGCCGGCATGGGGATTGCCTTTCTGTCTGAACATTCGGTCACGCTGGAACTGGAAACCGGGCGCCTGAAAACATTATCAGTGGTCGGATTGCCCATCATTCGGGACTGGAATCTGGTTCATCATCGGGACAAGCGCTTGTCCCCGGTGGCCAGGGCTTTCAAGGCGTTTTTGCTGGAACAGGCCCCACGCATGCTTCCGATGGTGGGTTGAGTGGACGGCGAGTCTCGGCTGACGCCTTTTGAATGGTTTACGGGGCAGTGATGAGATGGGTTAGCCAGTCTTGCCACTGAGTCAAGAGGTCGGGGTGACAGGCAGCCACAACTGAGCGTGTCCAAGGGTCACCGGACCAGAACGGGAGGCCTTCCAGGGGGGCGTAAGCGCCGCCCGCTTCTTCCAGGATAAGGGCTCCTGCGGCATAGTCCCATAATTTTTGTCCTCCGTGCAAGGAGATGCCAAAGCGTCCCGTGGCCACATGGCACCATTCCAGGGTGCATGCGCCAAAGTTGCGTTGAGAGGCATAGGGCGGGTGGCAGGCCAGGGCCCTGGACAGGTGTATCGGAAGTCGTTTCAGATCTACTGCCGCCAGGATTTGGGAGAGTGAGGTGAAGGTGTGCGGGGTATTCAGGGGGCGGTCATTCATCCACGCACCCTGTCCTGCCTCCGCCACGAACATTTCACGGGCCAAGGGGTCGTACACCGCGCCGAGTACGGGTTTCCCTTGATGAATCAAAGCGACGGATACGGCAAAGTAGGGAATGCCATGGACAAAATTGGAGGTGCCGTCGATGGGGTCCACGCACCATAGGGTCTCGTGTTCCTGCCACAACCGTTGCTGTTCTGCGCTGTCCATCTCTTCGCCCAGCAAGGGACAATCCACCAAGGGGGTAAGCATTCTGGCCAAAGCCTCCTGAGTGGCCAGATCGGCTTCAGTGAAGAGGCTTCCGTCCGCTTTTCGGTCATGACGAACCTTTTGGTAGCGAGGCAGAATCTGCTCTTGGGCGACTTGTTGAATCACTCGGGTGAGGGCGGAGCGCATGGGGGCATGATAGCATGACTGTGTTTTGTCTCTATCGAAGAGGTCCTGGTGGATGAGTCTCCCGCGTTTCCATTGTCCTGACCACACCCTTCTGGTGCAAGGGGGGGAGTTACCCCCTGAAGTGGCTCACCATGCGGTGCGGGTACTTCGAATGGGGGAGGGAGAGGAACTGGTGCTGTTCGATGGGCTGGGGGGGGAGTTTCGCACCCGGATCATGACCATCGAAGGACCCCGCGTGAAGGTGGCAGCGGGATCTTTTGATCCTGTGGAACGTGAATCATCTCTCCGGACGATTTTGATTCAGGGACTCTGTGCCACCGAAAAAATGGACTGGATCTTTCAGAAAGCCGTGGAGTTGGGGGTCACTGCCTTGTGGGCGGTCCCAACGGAACGCAGTGTGATTCGTTTGAAGGGAGAACGCGAGGCACGGCGCCTCGAGCACTGGCACAAGGTCATCCTCTCGGCGTGTGCCCAGTGCGGGCGCAATCGGATACCGGAACTACGTTTTTTTGGGACGTTGTATGACTGTTGGGCCAAACTTCCCGCATCGGGACTTCGTCTCTTGCTGAATCCAGAGGGACAATCAGGGAGAACGGATCTTGCCTCGCCGGATGGAACCGTGGTTCTGTTGGTGGGGCCTGAGGGGGGGTTGAGTGCGACGGAGATAAACCAGGCCCATCAGGCAGGATTTGTGGGCGGGCGCATCGGCCCTCGCATCCTGCGTACGGAAACCGCTGCGTTGGCCGTACTGGCGGCTCTTCAGTCTCGTTGTGGGGACTGGGCGCTGTGATCTCTCTGAGGTCAAAGAAAATATGAGCGGCGCACATCCGCAGACGGATTCATCGCTGGGGAGAGTGTCTTCCCGAAGGGGGAGTCGGTTGATAGAATCACGCTTGGGCAACTTGAGGATTATCGATGAAGAACAGTCAGGACTTCGTGGCTTGGTTTCGGGCCGCTGCTCCCTATATCCATGGGTTTCGGGGCCATACTTTCGTGGTGGCTTTTGGTGGGGAGGTGGTCAGTGATGGTAAGTTTGTGGCGCTCACCCATGACCTCAACCTTCTTCATAGCCTGGGCGTGCGTTTGGTGTTGGTATATGGGGCTCGTCCACAGACAGAGGGACGACTCGCGCAGCGGGGTCATGTGCCTCATTATGTGGAAGGCATTCGGGTCACCGATGCCGTGGCGCTGGAGTGTCTGATCGAGGCTTCCGGGACGCTGAGCGTCGAAATCAGTGCCTTGCTTTCGGTGGGCGTGGCTGAATCGCCCATGGCGGGCGCTGCCCTGCGCGTGGCGACTGGGAATTTCGTCACGGCTCGTCCGGTGGGAGTGGTGGAGGGCGTGGATTTTCAGTATACCGGTCATGTACGCAAGATCGATGCGCTGGGGATTCAGCGCCGTCTGGAAGACGAAGAGTTTGTGTTGCTGCCTCCTCTGGGCTACTCTCCAACGGGGGAGATCTACAATTTGACGGTGGAAGAAGTGGCCACCGCCGCTGCAGTGGCTCTGAAAGCCGCCAAACTGATCTTTTTGACGGATGCCGCCGGGGTGGTCAATGGCTCCGGCGAGTTGATCGGGACACTGTCAGCCCAACAAGCCGAGGAAATTCTTCAGCGTCCCGGTACGCAGGGTGAGGATGTGGGGTATTACCTGCCCTGCGCGGTGCGGGCTTGCCGTCAGGGCGTGGCGCGTGTTCATCTGCTCGATCGTCACCGGGATGGTGCGCTGTTGCTGGAACTTTTCACGTTGCAGGGGATCGGGACCCTGGTTACGCCGGATATCAAGGATGTGCTGCGGTCTGCAACGCTGGAAGACGTGCCGGGACTGCTGAGTGTGATCGAGCCGCTGGAGGCCGAAGGTGCTTTGGTCAAGCGTGACCGAGTGTTGCTGGAAACCGAAATCGACCGTTTCACGGTATTGTTACACGATGGGCGAGTGGTCGGTTGTGTAGCGCTGTACCCTTATCCCGAGGAAGAATGCGCTGAACTGGCCTGTCTTGCGGTGATGCCCGAGTTTCGCAGCCAGGGTCGAGGTGATGTGTTACTGAACCATGTGGCAGAACGGGCTCGTGTTCTGGGCGTAAAACACCTCTTCCTACTGAGTGCGCGGGCCGGACAGTGGTTTGCGGAACGAGGTTTTGTGGAAACTGGCGTGGATGCTTTACCGGCCCAGCGGCAGCAGATGTACAACTACCGACGCCGTTCCAAGGTATTCGTCAAGTCTCTGGGGTGAACGGGTTTCCGGTATCATGCTCTTTTTTACCCGAGCGCGAAGGTGGATCACATGAGCAGAACCGTGCAGTGCATCAAATTGAAAAAAGAAGCCAAGGGACTGGATTTGCCTCCCTACCCAGGGGCTTTGGGAGCACGAATCTATCACGAGGTATCGGAAGAAGCATGGCAACAGTGGTTGGGCCATCAGACCATGTTGATCAACGAAAATCGTCTCAATCTGGCGGATCCGGAAGCACGCAAATATCTGGCTCAACAAATGGAGGCTCATTTTTTTGGGGATGGGGCGGAGCAGGCCTCTGGCTATGTGCCCCCTCGTTCATAAGAGTCAGGAATCGCTGATGACAGTACGCTCCACCTCCTCCATGGAGGTGTGACGCACGTCCTTGCCCTTGACCAGATAGATCACATATTCCGCCATGTTTTTGGCATGATCCCCAATACGTTCCACGGCTTTGGCTGCAAACAGGATATCGATGGCATTGGAAATGGTCCGTGGATCTTCCATCATGAAAGTGATGAGTTGACGAAGAATGCCCCGGAAGGACTCGTCCACATCGCGGTCGTCGCGCAATACTTGAGCCGCAGTGGTGGCATCCAGACGGGCAAAAGCATCGAGAGAATGTCCCAGCATCTGCACCGCTAAATGAGCGGCATGACGAAGATCCACGGGGAGATGGGGCTGGAGTAGACGGTCGCTGTCATGGAGCAGGATGGCCATGCGTGCCATTTTTTTTGCTTCATCACCGATTCGCTCTAGATCGGTGATGGTTTTGATGATGGCCAGAATCAGGCGCAGGTCGCCTGCTGCAGGCTGTCGTCGGGCAATGATGTGGGTACAATCTTCATCGATGCTCACCTCCAGTCCATTGATCCGACGGTCGGCTTCAATGACTTGACGGGCCTGTGAGACATTCCCGTCCTGTAGCGCATTGACTGCCGATTCAATCTGCTCTTCGATCAACCCACCCATGCGCAGGACTTTGGCGCGGACATTCTCGAGTTCTACATCAAACTGTTTGGCAATATGTTCTTGAGGCAAGATAGACCTCCGTAAAATTAATGAGTCGAGGTGCGTATTCCCGAGGTCGTGGCCAGAATCAGCACATCTGCCGGACGGCGTGCAAAGAGGCCGCACATCACGACTCCGGTAAGGGCGGACAGACGCGTTTCCATCTCCACAGGATCGAGGATCTGCAGGTTGTGAATGTCCAGGATGATATTGCCGTTATCGGTAGTATATCCCTCGCGCAGGATCGGTTGTCCCCCCAGACGGACCACCTCACGCGCCACATAACTGCGTGCCATGGGAATCACTTCGAGAGGGAGAGGAAATTTACCGAGGAGTGTCACCAACTTCTTCTCATCCGCGATGCAGACGAATTTTCTGGCGACGGCAGCCACGATTTTTTCGCGTGTCAGCGCCCCACCTCCTCCCTTGATCATGGCCAGACCTGCGGTGATTTCATCAGCTCCGTCCACATAGACGGGGAGATCGTTGACGCTATTCAAGTCGAAAACCTGAATGCCGACGGCCTTGAGGCGTGCCGTGGATGCTTCTGAACTGGAAACGGCTCCCGCGATGCGATGCTTGCGCGCGGTCAAGGCCTCGATGAAGAAATTGACGGTGGAGCCGGTGCCGACGCCGATGACCGCATCGTCGGGAATGTGATCGAGGGCAGCCTGGGCGGCTGCTTTCTTGAGTTCATCCTGATTCATGAATACTCCCTGAAAATTCCCAGCATAACTGCAACTTGTGACAGACTCAACCGTGTTTCTCCATTTTACAGGTCATTGGAGTTGGGGAGAGCCGTAAAGTTTGTTAATCTTCTGGTATCGAGTGAGGAAAATTTCATGACGGATCGTTATCTGGAGCGCGTCCTGCGTGCCAGTCGGGTGTATGACGTGGCCATCGAGAGCCCTTTGCAGCATTTGTCGCGTCTCTCCGCCCGGTTGGACAACGTGCTTTGGCTCAAGCGCGAAGATCTGCAGCCTGTATTTTCCTTTAAATTGCGCGGGGCCTACAACAAGATGGCCGGCCTTCCACCGGAGGTATTGGCGCGGGGAGTGATTGCGGCCAGTGCAGGAAATCATGCTCAGGGCGTGGCTTTGGCTGCGCAGCGCATGGGCGTACGCGCGCTCATCGTCATGCCAACCACCGCGCCACGTATCAAGGTGGAAGCGGTGCAGGCTCTGGGCGGCGAGGTGGTACTGGAGGGAGTCTCCTACTCGGAGGCGTACGAACATGCCCTGACTCTGGTGGAAAAGGAGGGACTGACTTTTGTGCATCCCTATGATGACCCTGAGGTCATCGCAGGACAGGGTACCATCGGACAGGAAATCCTGTGTCAGCATTCGGCTCCACTGGATGCGATTTTTGTCCCCATTGGCGGAGGGGGATTGATTGCGGGCGTGGCAACTTTGGTCAAGCAACTGCGCCCCGAGATTCGTATCATCGGGGTACAACCTCAGGATTCCGATGCCATGCGCCAGTCCCTGGCGGCAGGGCGACGGGTGGTTCTGGATCAGGTGGGATTGTTTGCCGATGGGGTGGCTGTTCGTCAGGTGGGGAAGGAAACTTTTCGTTTGTGCCAGAAATATGTGGATGAAGTGGTGACGGTGGATACGGATGCACTCTGTGCCGCAGTCAAGGATGTCTTTGACGATACCCGCGCCGTGCTTGAACCGGCGGGAGCCTTGGCAGTGGCTGGACTCAAGCAGGTCGTGCAACGTACGGGATGGCAGGGAAAATCCGTGGTCGCCATTGCCAGTGGCGCCAATCTTAATTTTGATCGACTACGTTTTGTGGCGGAACGGGCCGAGTTGGGAGAACAACGGGAAGCCTTGTTTGCCGCGACCATTCCCGAAAGTCCCGGTAGTTTTCGTCAGTTTTGCACTCTGTTGGGACCAAGAGCGGTGACGGAATTCAACTATCGCTATGCAGATCATCAGCAGGCTCATGTATTCGTGGGAGTTTCTTTGACGCGGCCTGGCGAATTACCGGAATTGCTGAATCGTTTGCAAGCGCAGGGTATTCGTACGCTCGACCTGACTCATAACGAAATGGCCAAACTGCATGTTCGTCATTTGGTGGGCGGGCATGCCCCTCAGGCCAAGCATGAAATATTGTACCGTTTCGAGTTCCCTGAACGTCCCGGTGCCTTGGCTCGTTTTCTTGAACGCATGAGTGTGCACTGGAACATCAGCCTCTTTCACTACCGTAACCATGGAGCCGACTACGGTCGGGTGTTGGTGGGGTTGCAGGTTCCTCCCGAGGATCAGGAAACCTTTCAAAATTTCCTGGATATCCTGGGTTATCCCTGGGTGGATGAAACACGGAATTCTGCCTACCAACTGTTTTTGGGAGGAGGTGCGTGAATCAGGTTGGGTCTGGAAAATACGGTGGGTGGGGGCCAAATTTTTGGGTAGGGGCTTTTCTTCTGGTCTGCTCGGGGTTGGGGCAGGCGGTGGAAGAGGGAGCGGGGCCAGTTGACCGAGTTTTTCGTGTGTTGGGGCCGGAGGGCCAGAGTACCATTCGGATTCTGACTGCCGCCCCTGCCTGCCCGACACTGATGGTGGATGGACAGCCCCGTCTCCTGGATTTGCGTGTCGGCCCCCGTTTGGAACCCCGTGACGATCATCCGGGATCGATATTCCCCGAGCGCGTGTGCGAGGCTACTCACATTCCAGCGGCGGCCTCCGTGCAGTGGCAGGGACGAACTTTTCCAGCGCTGACTCATTCTCCGCGCAAGGTCGTGGTACTGGGGGATACGGGATGTCGGATCAAGTGGCCTGGTTTTTACCAGTCCTGCAATGATCCTCTTCAATGGCCTCTGGCACAGGTGGCGCGCAGCGCAGCGGCGGAGCATCCTGATCTGGTGTTGCATGTGGGCGACTATGCTTATCGCGAAAGCCCTTGTTTGGCCAGTGGCTGTGCCGGAACCCCCCATGGTTATGGGGGAGACGTATGGCAGGCTGATTTTTTCGAACCCATGGCCCCATTGCTGGAAGCAGCACCCTGGGTGGTGGTGCGGGGCAATCATGAGTCTTGTGCCCGGGCAGGGCAAGGATGGTTTCGTTATCTTGACCCTTTCCCCTATGATCCCGCCCATTCCTGTTCTGTGTCGGGCGAATCCAGGGAAGCACCGGATCCTCCCTATGGGGTTTTGTTGGGGGATGGATTGCAGTGGGTCGTGATGGATTCCACCGCCGTTTCGGAAAAGAAACCACGCCCAGGCAATGCTGCAGTGGAAACCTACTTTCGTCAATTTGCTCAGGTTGCACGATTGACGGCACGTTCAACCCAGAACTGGCTGACGCTTCATCATCCGATTCTGGGGTATGGTTACTTGCCATTGGTGGGGTACGAACCTGCCAATTATCAACTCAGCGCGGCTTTGGCCGAACATCATTATCCTGACTGGACTCCACCAGGCGTGCAATTGGTGGTGCAGGGTCATGTGCATACCTTCGAATTATCCCGGTTCGAGGGAACCGAACCGCTTGGTTTGATTGCCGGTTTCGGTGGATCCATGCTTGAACCCCCCTTTCCGGTTTGGGTGCCTGGTCACAATGAAGTGGCACCCGGGGTGCGGGTGGCCCAGTCCTACAACGACCAGCGTTATGGGTATTTGCTCATGGAACGGATGGAGGGAGGGCGATGGCGTCTGACGGAAAAAAATGTATGGGGTCAGACCCGCCGCCTTTGTGTGTTGGCGCTGGATACGATCCCTGTCGGTTTTCACTGTGATGAGGTGTCGCACGCAGCAAAGTCCCTTGATCTGCCGGATTCCGTTGGGGCAGCGGATTACCTGTTGCTGGGCGAGGTGCATGACAATCAGGCTGGGCATGCACTGCGTCAACATTGGCTGGAATCCCTGGCCAAGCGCAGGGAGTACGTCCTGGCCATGGAACAGTTGAATCGTGTACGTCAGGCTTCACTCACGGAAGCCGATGACAAAGTCCTGGGACCCGTGGCCGAGAGTGATCCGATACTGCGCTCTGTGGCAGAAGCCGGAGGGTTCGACTTCAAGGGATGGCACTGGGGTTTTTATGCTCCAGCTCTGGCGCTGGCGGTGAATCGACACTGGCCCCTGGGAGCGACCAATCTGGATCGTCAGTCCCTGATGAAACTCATGACAGGTAAAGATCCTCTGCCCCCCGAACCTGTGCACTGGAGTGCGCTTCAGCAAGAAATCATGATGTTCGAAGTGCGTGAGGGACATTGTCACTTGTTGCCAGAAACTCAGTTACCCGGCATGGTGGCCGCGCAACAGGCGCGCGACCGCAGCATGGCCGAAAGTCTGGTGGCATGGCACCGTCAAACGGGCAAGCCCGTGATCTTGCTGGCGGGGAATGGGCATTTGCGCAAGGACACGGCGGTTCCGCTGTGGTTGCAACAACTGGATCCGGGCGCGCGGGTCGTGAGTGTGGCGGTATTGGAACCCGAACAGATGCGCGACCCCAAGTTGGTGGGCGTATACGATGAGACTTTTGAGGTTCCCCTGCAGGCCCGTACGGACCCCTGTGTGGCGCTGCGGGCACGCCTCAGTGAGAAACAATTCCTCCACCCGTCAAACCAAAAAGTTCCTTGATGTCGAGGATCAACACGATTTCTCCATCGCTGGACATCGTTACGCCCGCCACTCCATTGGGTCGGAAAGTATCGAGTGACTTGATGACGACATCATCGTGGCCATCAAATCCGTCCACCGACAGAATGAAACTTTGATTTTCCACCTGCATCAGAACACCCGTATGAGCCTGGTTTGACTCTTCCCAATGGAGGAGTTGAGCCAGGGACACCATGGGAAGGATTTCTCCTCGCACGACCAGAGTGGTCTTGCCACCCACATGCTGGATAGGGCTGTGTTCGAGGGCAATGATTTCGCGTACCAGAGACAACGGAACGGCAAAGGACTGGGTCCCGATGCGTACCATGAGGACTGGCAGGATGGCTAGGGTCAGTGGTAGCGAAATGGTCAGTTCCGATCCTTTTCCAACCTCTGAACGAATGGTGACATTGCCATTCAATTTCTTGATATTGGTTTTGACTACATCCATTCCTACGCCTCGTCCAGAGACACTGGAGATCTGATCCTTGGTGGAGAATCCTGGCAGGAATATGAGTTCCAGACACTGGGTTTCATCCAGGCTGCTGGCGACTTCCGGGCTGATCAGACCCTTGGCAATGGCCTTGGCACGAATGGCTTCGGGGTCCATGCCTTTGCCGTCATCGGCGATGATGATATTGATGTGGTCGCCAATCTGACGCGCTTGCAGGTGGATGAGGCTTTTGACGGGTTTGCCTGATCCGGTGCGTTCTGACGGTAATTCCACGCCATGATCCACGGCGTTGCGAATCAAGTGAACCAGTGGATCATTCAGGTCTTCGATCATGGTTTTGTCAATTTCCGTTTCTTCTCCGACCAAAACCAATTCCACTTCCTTGTTCAACTGCCGCGCCAGATCCCGTGCCAAGCGGGGGAATTTTTTGAACAAGCGGCCGATGGGTTGCATGCGTGTTTTCATGACCGAGTTTTGCAAACTGACCACCAGCATATCCAGTTGATTGACGGCTTCATCGAGTGCACGCAGGGTATTGGCGTCTTGTTTTCCCAATAGGATATCGGAGCGCAGTTGATTCAAACGGTTCTTGGTCAGACCAATTTCACCGGACAGATTGAGTACTTGATCCAGGCGTTCCGTATCGACCCGGATGGTGTTTTCCTTGACATTTTCTGACTCGCGTCGTCCACTGGGAGTGGCATTGGCAAGGGTGTCAGTGGCGCGTCGTCCGTAACTTTTGATTTCCTGAGGGGCATCCGGAACATCCGGAATGTCAGGAGGCGAGTTGACGTTTGGAGAAGGAGCGTTTACGGTCGATTTATCCTGAGCAGAGTGAACGATGGGAGGGGGCGGTTGCGGGGAGGTACCGGCCGTCAGAGCCGCAAACAAGGCATTCCAATCGGGACCGGGCGGGGCAGAAGGGGGGGAAGGTGCGGCTTTCGCCAAACTTTTTCCTTCCAGAATGGCTTCCAGAACCCGGGTGATGGAAAGCGGCGCCGGAGATGGCTGGGTATTTTGAGAGAGTGCGCCGAACATGTGACGTACTTCGCTGGTGGCGGCCAGGATGGCATCCATGATGACGGCATCGAGAGCCAGTTGATCGTTACGCAAACGATCGAAAAGATTTTCTGTCAGGTGGCATAAGGTGACCAATTCCGTGGCATTGAGAAAACCTGCGCCACCTTTGATGGTATGAAATCCTCTAAAGATGTCGTTGAGTAGACTGTGGTCATGCGGGGATTGCTCGAGCATCAGGAGTTTGCTGTCCACATCGTCAAGCAGTTCCGAAGATTCCTGAAGAAAATCTTGCAGCAGTTCTTCCATTCCGGAAAAGTCGCTCATGATGTCAAAATCCCAGACTTTCCAGCAATTCGTCTACTTGATCCTGATTCGTGACGACGTCACTGCGTCCTAATGTCGTTCCCACGAGGGGGCCATTGAGTAATCCTTCATCCACACGAGACATGGCAGGTGCATTCTCCACCAGTAGGGCAATGAGTTGTTTTTCCATGTTCTGAGTAACTTCCAGGGTTTTTTTGATGACCTGTCCCGTCAAGTCCTGAAAGTCCTGCGCCATGACGATTTCCATGAGAAAAGTCTGGATTGCTTTGGTTTGTTTTGGGATTTCAAACAGTTGGGCGTGGGTACGGGTGACCAGAGCCTTGAACTGCTCCACCGATGTCTTGCCCTCGAAAAGGGACTGCCATTCATTGGCCAGGTTGTGGCAATCCAACTGTATTTTTTCCACGATGGGCTGGGCCGCATCCGTGGCGTTGAGTACCCTTTCCGCTGCCTGTTGGGTCATGGCGGCTACATAGCCGAGACGGTCGCGCGCATCAGGAATGGAAGAGGCAACGGTTTCCAGACTTTTATCCAACCCCAATTCGCGCAAACTGTCATGGAGCGTCCGAGTCAACTGACCAATTTCATTGAATACCTTTTCAGTATTGTCGCAGGTTGGACAACCATTTTCACCTTCCCTGGTTTCCTCATTCATGCCGTTTTGGGCGGCGACGATGCTGTCGAAAAGGGATTCCAGGTCGTCGTTGTCTTGGGTGCTCATGGCATTCTCACTTCTTCATGTTCTGAAAGATTTTTTTCAACTTCTCATCCATGGTGGCTGCGGTGAAAGGCTTGACGATATAGCCACTGGCCCCTGCCTGGGCGGCTTCTATGATATTTTCTTTTTTGGCTTCAGCCGTGACCATGAGTACGGGCAGATGTCTGAGGGCAGGGTCCTTGCGGATGGCACGCAACAAGTCGATTCCCGTCATATTGGGCATATTCCAGTCCGATACGACAAATTCGATGTCTCCGGCGCGCAACTTGTTGAGGGCATCCACCCCATCCTCTGCTTCGATCACATTCGTAAAGCCCAGTTCTTTCAGAAGATTGCGAACGATTCGTCGCATGGTGGAAAAATCGTCCACCACCAGAAATTTCAGGTTGGCATCAACCACGCTCATTCTCCATCATTCAACTCAGCAAGGGACGCAAGGTTTCCGACAGCATGGCCGTGTCAAACTTTGCAACGTAATAGTCTACCCCGACCCGGCTACCCATGGCTCGATTGGCTTGTGATGAGAGCGATGAATGCATGACGACGGGGATTTCATCAAAGCGTTTGTCCGCTTTCAATTGCTGCGTCAACACATACCCATCCATTTCGGGCATTTCCGCATCCACCAGAATCACCTGAATCTGGTTGCGCAAGGGATATTTTCCATGGGAAGCGCTGTCCGCCAAGCCACACAGCCGCTCCCACGCTTCTCGTCCGTTATTGGCACGCAAATGCTTGACTCCCATTTTATCCAGCAACTCCGCTATTGTCTTGCGCGCAACGGAAGAATCATCCGCAAAAAAGACGCACTTTTCATGACCACTTTCTATTTTCGGGACATTTCCCACCACATTTTCCCCAAAAGCCGAGGCCAATACCTGTTCCACGTCCACGATGGAAACCAGTTCTCCCGTGGGAAGTTCGGTAATGGCATTGATGAGATTGTCGCCGCTGCCGGAAAAATCATTCTCTGGTGCGCGGACGGTACTCCAGTCGACGCGGATGATGCGGTCCACGTTGGCCACCAAAAAGCCCAGCGTGTGGCGACTGTATTCGGTGACCAACATGGTGGTGCGCTCGTGCGCACGAGCATTTTCCAACTTCATGAAACTGACCAGATCCAGAACGGGGATGATATGTCCGCGCAAACTGACGATGCCGGAAACGCCGGGGGGCATATTGGGCGTTCGTGTGACCTTCATGGCGTGGGTGACTTCGCGCACCTTGAACACATTGATGCCGAATTTTTCTTCGGTGCCCAGGGAAAACAGCAAAATCTCCATTTTATTGGATCCCGCCAGATTGGTTCGCGCATCCACGGTATCCAGCAGTTCATCTCCCATCGGAGAAAATGTTTGAGGCTGATTTTGGAAAGTCATTGGGCCTCCGTACCTTTCAGCAGGCGAGCCAGGGTGCTCGACAAACGTTTGGGTTCAAATTTTGAAACATATTCGTCTACCCCCACGGCTTTGCCCAGTTGCTGATTGGAACTGCCGGACAATGAGGAATGCATGAGGACCGGGATGCCTGCGAAGCGCTTGTCTTCCTTGATTTTGCGAGTCAGCATATAGCCATCCATTTCGGGCATTTCCACATCGGTCAGGATGACATGAAGCATATCCTTCAGAGGCGTGTGGGAACTTTCGGCTTGGTCAGCCATGTGGCGCAATTCATCCCATGCCTGACGACCATTGACAGCCGAGACGCCTTGCACGCCCATGGCATCCAGAGTTCGGGCAATCTGTTTGCGGGCAACAGAGGAATCATCGGCATAGAACACACGGTGATTGTTCAAGCCGAGGGATTGTACGTTGCGGTATATGGATTCATCCTCACTGGTCTGTGCGGTTTCGGCCAGCACTCGTTCCACATCCAGCATCATGACCAGTCGCCCGTCTGGCAGTTCTGTCACTGCGGTGACCAACCCCCCCAGAGGGGTATTCACCATTTCCGGAGGAACCCGCATGGCCGACCAGTCGAGACGCAGGATGGTATCGACCGATTCCACCAAAAACCCCTGAGTATGGCCATTGTATTCCGTGATGATCGTGATGTCCGGAAGGGTTTCGAGCGGAATACCGATGTACTTGGCCAATCCGATGATGGGGATCAGTATGCCGCGCAGGCTGACCATCCCTTCCACCGTCTCAGGCATTTCCGGAGCGCGCGTGATGGGGGGAGTGCGCAATACCTCGCGTACCTTGAATACATTGATGCCGTAAGTTTCGCGACGTTCGGTTCGGGGATTGATTCCCAAAGTGAACATCAGAATTTCCAACTTATTGGTTCCCGCCAACTTGGTTCGGGCATCGATTTTGGAAAGTAATTCAGACATGGATCATCCTTGGTTCACTGTCTTTGAGTTGGGCTACGCCTCATGATCAAGGATAGCGACTTTTTTGCAGGAAACTTTAACGCGTATGCGGTTGGCTGGCATTGACGATGGGTACGGGTGCCGGGGGATTGGACGGAGTGGCGGGGGGAGGCGGCGCACCGTTTTCCACATTGATCACGCCTCCATCATGGCGCGCCGTTTCCTCGGCGCGTTTGTTCATGACGATGATGCTGATGCGTCGATTGGTCGGATCGTTGGGATCCGTTTTGTTCAGCAATACGGCCGATGCCAGTCCGACGACGCGCAGGACCTTGTCTGGGTTCATGCCCCCCTCAATCAGTTGGCGGCGGGATGCATTGGCTCGATCGGCAGAGAGATCCCAGTTGTTGTATCCACCCTTGGCCCCTTTCAAGTCCACCGAGTAAGGGCGTGCATCCGTATGGCCCGACAAACTGATGAAATTGGGGACATCGTTGAGACTTTTGCCGATTTCCCGGAGGATATCGCGGGTGTAAGGTTCCAGTTGTGCGCTTCCCACACGGAACATGGGACGGTTTTGACGGTCAATGATTTGAATGCGTAACCCTTCGCTCGTAATATCCAGCAGAATCTGATCCTTGAATTTCTCTAAATTTTGGTTATGGTTGATGGCTTCCTCGATTTTTGTTTTTAATCCTTTGAGTTTTGCGAGTTCCTCGGCTTGCTCCCGACGTTTGAGATCGGCATCCGAATCGGCTGCTTTGAGATTGATGATCTTCTTCTTGGAAGGAAGGTCGCCCCGTTTGACCTGCCCCTCGCTACGTGTCAGATCTTTACCCCCCCCCGTGACGATGCTGGAACTGTCTCCACTGCCCGACCCTCCGGCGAGGGCGATTTTCAGGGGGGTTTTGAAGTAATCCTCGATCCCCTGCAAGTCCCCTTTGGTGGTAGAACCCAGCAACCACATCAGAAGGAAGAAGGCCATCATGGCCGTCACAAAATCCGCATAGGCAATTTTCCATGCCCCTCCATGGTGCCCTCCCCCGGCAACTTTTTTGATGCGTTTGACGACGATGGGGCGTTTGTCTTCGGCAGTCATCGACCCGGTTCCTCAGGAGATCAGCGTTTCTGTTTGACGTGTGTTTCCAACTCGGCAAAGCCCGGACGTTCGGGAGAATTGAGTACCTTGCGTCCGAATTCCACCGCCATGGCGGGGGCATATCCGTTGAGACTGGCCAGCAAGGTCACCTTGATCGTCTGAAACATCTTGGTGGACTCGTCGGCCTTTTGTTCCAGCAGTCCCCCTAGAGGCCCTATGAATCCATAGGCCAGTAGAATCCCCAGGAAAGTTCCTACCAAGGCATGGGCGATCAGCATGCCCAACTCGGCAGGAGGGGCCCCTACGGATTCCATGGTATGCACTACACCCATCACTGCGGCCACGATCCCGAAGGCAGGCAGACCATCGCCCAATTTGGCGATGACATGGGCGGGAACCAGGACTTCATGGTGATGGGTTTCAATTTCCACATCCATCAGGTTTTCGATTTCCATGGCGTTCAGGTTTCCACTGACCATGATGCGCAGATAATCCGTCACGAATTCGATCACATGGTGGTCACCCAGAATTTTTGGATATTTGGAAAACAGAGCGCTTTGCTCGGGGTTTTCTACATCACCCTCCACGGCCATCAGGCCTTCCTTGCGGATTTTCCCCAGGATCTCATAGAGCAGGGCCATCAACTCCATGTAAGTCTCTTTGCTGTATTTTGCCCCTTTGAATACGGACGGGAGAGCTTTGGACGTGGCTTTGACCGCTGCTTTCGTATTGCCTACAAAAAATGCACCGAGGGCGCCTCCTCCGATCATGAGCAATTCAATGGGTTGGAAGAGTGCGGCCAAATGCCCACCACCTAGGGCAAAGCCTCCGAACACGGCACCCAGAACGACGACATAGCCGATAATGACAAACATGGAAAGGCTCCAGATACGTTATAAATTCTTGGAGAGTTCTCAAGGCGCCATTCAACCATGAATTGAGCGCGTGCGCATCCGGTCTGTGGGATTTTCGACCAATTTTTTTGAATTTTACAGGGAAGGTTCGGAAGAAACTGATTTTGGAAAGAGTTTTTTGGTTTTTCCTGCACGGGAAGGAGGTGCGCAGATGCCGCAGACAAAATCAGCGGTCAGGTCGTGGGTATGGACCACGAACTCCCCATTGCAACGAGTGCAGGGAGCCGTTTGCAACATGCCGGCCGCGCAGAAACGGAGCAAAAACCAGGCGCGGGTGACGCTGAGCACTTTTTCTTCCTTGCCGACTGCGATTTGCTCAAGATAAAGTTGATAACTCTTGATGAGCAATTCGAGAGGAGGGATATCGATGTTCTTTTCGAGGTAGCGGTAAATTCCAAGAAACAGGGAGGCATGGATATTCGGTTGCCAGGTGATGAACCAGTCGGTGGAATAGGGCAGCATGCCCTTGGAAGGAGAGTGCCCGGCAACTTCCCGATACAGTCGTAACAATCGCTCGCGGCTCAGATGGGTTTCTTCCTGCAATAATTGAAGGCGAGCGCCCAACTCGATCAGTTCGATGGCCCACTGTACTTCCTGGGCTTCGGCAACGATGCTGCGCGGCGCGATCAAGGGAGATTCAAAGAGACAGTTGTTCGGCCGGTTGGCCGGCCATGAGGATGGCTGCATGAGGCTGAGCCATGAGGCGGTCTTTGGTGTGGTCGGTGATCATGTTGAGTAGCAGGTTCTCATCAAAACGCAAGCGGCACACCAGCATATTCGAAGCGGCCATTTTAATCAACTGGGCAGGTGTCAAACTGGCGATCAGATCGGCCATTTCCGCGTTGATTCCCAGTCGGAACAGAGCGGCAGCCACATCTTGATTGATCATGTTCTGGGCCAGCATCAGATAGGAAAGATTGGTGTCTCTGATCTCTGTGTGCAATTGGGTGGGGTTCATGGAGATTCTCCTTGTTTGGGGTGCGCCGGTGACGACAGGTCACGATGGAGCCCATTGTGCCGAGCACGAAAAGGAGAAGAAATCAGTAATTTGATGAATTTATCGTAGGAATAAAACCTACAGACGACACAAACACCCGCTTTGCTTCTGGGGGCAAAAAAGCGGGTAAAATAAAATCTAATATTTTCAGTCGGTTGCGATACTCTGCATCGTCCATAGGTAGGTTATCGGCAGGATTTTGGGAAACTTTAGAATTATTTTTGAAAAAATAAAATTTTTTTTCTGCCTTCAAAAATTGTCTCAATTCTGCACCGTCAGGAGAAATGGCAGGGTAAATCCCCGGTTGTTCCAGCCTTTGAGAGAGGCTTCCCCTCAGGATAATGACATGTTGAATGCGTCCTCCCCATTTCTCAGAGAGTTTCCATGGACAACGAGAGCGATCTCGAAAAAACCGAACAACCTTCACAACGGCGTCTCGATCAGGCGCACGAAGAAGGTCAGGTCGCCCGTTCTCGCGAACTGTCCACCTTTATGGCCTTATTGGCGGGGGGAGGGGGATTGTGGTTCATGGGGGAACATTTGCGTCAATCCTTGTTGAGGTTGGTACGTCAGGGTTTGAGTTTCGATGCAGGGGTGGCCACGGATCCCGTTCGGATGATGGAAAGGTTTTCATGGTTGTCACTGGAAACCGTGGAAGTGTTTTTGCCCTTTTTGGGTTTGCTCCTGGTCACGGCAATTTTCTCCCCTCTCCTGCTGAACGGGTGGTTGTTCAGTTTCAAACCGCTGCAACCGAACTTTTCTCGTCTGGACCCCCTGGCGGGTATCGGACGCATGTTTTCTGCCCAGGGGGGAGTGGAATTGGGTAAAAGCATTGCCAAGGCCGGGGTGGTGGGAGGGGCCGGGGTCTGGGCTGTGTGGCATTATTTGGATCAGACCCTGATGCTTCCTGCCTTGTCTCTTCCTTCCGCCACTCTCCAGATGGGGACCTTGGTGGGTAATTCCTTTTTGGCCATGTTGGCGGGGATGATGCTGGTGGCCGCAGTGGATGTGCCTTTTCAGTTGTGGGAGCACAATCGTCGACTTCGCATGACCAAGGACGAGATTCGTCAAGAGTCCAAGGAAACCGAAGGGGATCCTCAGATCAAGGGCAAGATCCGAACTCTGCAGCGTGAAAGGGCGCGTCGGCGCATGATGGCCCAGATACCGACTGCGGATGTGGTCGTGACCAATCCTACCCACTATGCGGTGGTCCTGCGCTACCAGGAGGGCGTCATGCGTGCTCCTATCGTGGTGGCAAAAGGGGTCCATCTGGTGGCGGAACGCATTCGCTCAGTGGCAGCCACGCATCGCATTCCTGTGGTGGAGGCACCTGCGTTGGCACGCGCCTTATATGCCCATACCGAGTTGGAACACCCGGTTCCGGAAGCACTTTATCTTGCAGTTGCCGAGATATTGGCCTATGCCTACCAGTTACAACGGCAGCGCAAGGAAGGAGGAGGCGTTCCTCACCCCCCTCAAAATCTTCCTGTTCCCGTTGAACTTGATCCGGAAAACCGGGTGAGCCCGTCATGAATGCATTGATGACGGTTCAGGGGCTGTTTAAAGGGGCTGGAAGCAAGGGATTGGCAGGTCCCGTGCTCATCATTTTGGTATTGAGCATGATGGTGTTGCCTCTGCCCGCGTTTTTACTGGACATCTTTTTTACCTTCAACATCGCTGTTTCGATCATGGTGTTGCTGGTCAGTATGAATACGCTGAAACCCCTTGAGTTTTCTGCTTTTCCGACAGTGTTGCTGATGACTACCCTGCTGCGCCTGTCCTTGAATGTGGCCTCCACCAGAATTGTTTTACTGGAGGGGCATACCGGGCCAGACGCTGCGGGGAAGGTCATCGAGTCCTTCGGGCACTTCCTGGTGGGTGGGAATTTTGCGGTGGGGATCGTGGTTTTTCTGATTCTGGTGGTCATCAACTTTGTCGTGATCACCAAGGGAGCCGGTCGAATCGCGGAAGTGGGGGCTCGTTTTACTCTGGATGCCATGCCTGGCAAACAAATGGCGATCGATGCTGATCTCAATGCGGGATTGATCGGCGAGGATGAAGCGCGTAAGCGTCGTACTACCATTGCCCAGGAAGCGGATTTTTATGGGTCCATGGATGGGGCCAGCAAATTTGTGCGCGGGGATGCCGTTGCAGGTATCATGATTTTGCTCATCAATATCATTGGCGGATTCATTGTCGGGGTCCTGCAGCATAATCTGGATGTGGCGACAGCAGCCAAGAACTACACGTTGTTGACCATTGGAGATGGGCTGGTGGCGCAGATTCCCTCCCTGGTCATTTCCACCGCAGCTGGGGTGGTGGTCAGTCGCGTATCCACCGATGAAAACATTGGTCAGCAACTGATGGGTCAGGTTTTTACTCAACCTCTGGTCCTCATTTTGACTGGAACTATCGTGGGGGCCTTGGGGTTGGTGCCGGGTATGCCACACTTTGCTTTTCTGCTGTTTGCTGCCATTCTGGGCGGGTGGGGAACCACTCTGTGGAAACGTCAGCGTCTCGAAGCAGTACAGGCTGCCTTGCCTCCGGCCCCCACTCAGGTTTCCCTCGAGGCGCCGGAAGCCACATGGGAAGATGTGACCCCCATCGATGTATTGGGCCTGGAAGTCGGCTACCGTCTGATTTCATTGGTGGATAAGGAGCGTGACGGGGATCTGCTGCGGAGGATCAAGGGCTTGCGGCGTAAGTTTGCTCAGGAAGTAGGATTTCTGCCCCCCGCCATTCATATTCGCGATAATCTGGAATTACGCCCCAATGCCTATCGAGTCACGCTGAAAGGTGCTGAAATCGGGAGCGGGGAGGCATTGCCCGGGCAATTTCTGGCCATCAATCCTGGACAGGTTACAGGGACATTGCAAGGAACGCTCACCCAGGACCCGGCTTTTGGGTTGCCTGCGGTCTGGATTGAAGCGGTGCTCAAGGATCACGCTCAGGCGCTGGGTTACACGGTAGTAGATGCCAGTACGGTGGTGGCTACTCATCTCAGCCACCTCATCCATCTTCAGGGAGCTTCTCTGTTGGGGATACAGGAATTGCACCAGTTGCTGGAACATGTGGCCAAGTCATCCCCCAAACTGACCGAGGAGTTGGTTCCCAAGATCCTCTCTCATGCCGTGTTGCAAAAAGTTCTTCAGAATCTGTTGGAAGAAGGCGTGCCCATTCGCGATATGCGCAGCATCCTGGAAACACTTTCCAAATATGTGACGATGTCGCAAGACCCGATTTACCTGACGGCTCAGGTAAGAGTGGCCCTGGGACCGGCAATCATTCAACAACTCTATCCTGCTTCTCAGGAGTTACAGGTGATTGCCATGGATAAGGAACTGGAACATCTTCTGTCTCAGGCCATGCAAGCCGGAGGTCTGCAACAGGCCATCGAACCGGGTCTGGCGGATACACTATTACGTGAGACCCGAATGGCGGCAGAGCGCCAGGAAATGATGGGGTTTCCGACAGTCTTGTTGGTGCCGGGACAATTGCGTGATTTACTGGCCCGCTTTCTCAAGCGGACCTTGCCTCAATTGAAAGTGATTGCTCAGGATGAAGTGCCTGGGTTTAAAACCGTGAAAGTGACATCGCTGGTAGGAGGACGACTGTGAAGGCACAAACAAGAACCATCAGGGCTTTGACCGCGCGGGATGCATTGCGTCAGGTGCGGGTGGAAATGGGGGAGGATGCCGTCATCCTGTCCAACCGTCGGGTGGGCGACCATGTGGAAATCGTGGCTGCCGCGCACGCTGCCCTTGCCCAACTAGAGCAGGGAGGAAAAAATGAGGAAAAAGAGAATGTCGCTCAATTGATGAAAGAGATCCGACGGTTGCAGTCGGATTTGCAGAGCCAACTGGTTTCCTTGGCAACGCCCAATGTTCACGCCACCAAAAAAGGCAAGATTCAGCGCAGCATGGTGCGGATGGGGTTCGGCTCGGCTCTGACCGAGCAGATTCTCGACCAGATGCCGGAACACGTGGGTTTGGGTTGGGTGACTCAGGTGCTGGAGCGAAATTTGCGCGCCTTGCGCGGAGATGAGGTCATCGTGGGGGGGGGTGGAGTTTTTGCCCTGGTGGGACCGACAGGAGTGGGGAAGACGACCACCACCGCCAAACTGGCGGCTCGGGCAGTGGTCCGTTATGGGGCGGCTCGAGTGGGGCTCGTGACCACGGACAGTTATCGCGTGGGTGCCCATGAACAATTGCGCATCTACGGGCGCATTCTCGGGGTTCCGGTGCATACGGTCAAGGATGCAGCGGATCTCAAAACGACATTGAACGGATTACGCGACAAACATCTGGTACTGGTCGATACCATGGGCATGGGGCAACGCGATGGCCGCGTCCAGGAACAGAACGATCAGCTGGATACGTTGGGCGTGCGACGTTTGTTATTGCTTAATGCAACCTGTAACCTGCATACTCTGGAAGATGTGGTCCGGGTCTACCGTACCCCTAATGTATTGGGGTGTATCCCGACCAAGTTGGATGAGGCATTGGCCATGGGAGGAATACTCGATGTGGCGATCCGTCATCGTCTGCCGCTGTGCTATGTTGCCAATGGACAGCGGGTTCCAGAAGACTTGCGCGAAGCGAATCTGGGGGGGCTTTTGCAAGCAACTTTCAATAGCCTCGAAATGGTGGGATACAATGGTGCGCTACCCCTCGAATTTTCTTTGGAGAGCGGGGGCATGAGCCATGCCTGACCTTGGAGAACGCGACCAGGCCAGTGGGCTGCGCCGCCTGATTTCTCCTCAGCACTGTCGGGTTCTCACCGTTCTGGGTAGCCGTCCGGGGGCGGGTGCTTCTTTGGTCGTGGCAGGGTTGGCTTGTGTCGGTGATTGCGCTTCGTCCATGTTGGTGTTGGATGAACACCTGGGACCTCGCCATCTGGGTCGGATCCTCAACCTCCGCATGCGCTATGACGCACGACAGGTTTTGGAGGGCCATCTCGACTGGGCCCGAGCCCTAGTGTCGATCGGTCCACAGGTGGATTATCTCAACTTGGGCCGGGTCAAGGCAACGCCTGCGGCCGTGCCTTGGTCGGGGTTGATTGCCTTGGCGCGTCAGCGCTCCCATGTGCTGGTGGATAGTGCCTCACCGGGGCTGGCTCAACGAATCCGTGGGCCGTACGAAAACACCCGCGCTTCTGTCCTGTGGGTGATCGATGAAGCTGATTCATGGACCGCCTGCCAAAAACGTTTGAGTCACTCCTTGCATCATTCGCCAACGGCAGTGGGGGGAGTCATCAATCGGGCGACGAGTTGGGACAAAGTGCTCGAATGGCAGGGACGCTGTCGTACTCTGGTTCAGTCCATCGGACTGGAATATCGTGATTTTGGTTTCTTGCCCCTTGTCCAAAGGTCCGCTCATGACACACAATGGCGTTTTGACAAGAAGGGGGGTTTGCCTTCGGTATCCCTGCCCCAGTCCTTGATTCGTCTCAGGACTCAGATATTGTCCTGGAACCCGGTGGTGCGAATCCAGGGCACCGCTCAGGCGGGTGAAAGCAACGGATTTTCATGGGGGGAGAGGAAAGCGCGGGTGGCCTGGGGAGGGAGGTGAGGATGTATACATCCGCAGGTCTGGAAGACAAGGAAGATTGTCTGAAAACCTTTGCGCCTCTGGTCAAGCGTATTGCGCATCATCTGATGACCCGTTTGCCTGGAAGTGTGGAAGTGGATGATTTGATTCAGGCGGGAATGATGGGTCTGCTGGAGGCTTCGACGCGCTATGACGAACTGCGCGGCGCACAGTTCGAGACCTATGCTGGACAACGCATTCGGGGGGCCATGCTGGACGAGTTGCGCCAGTCGGACTGGATGCCGCGCAATCTGCGGCGTGACACCAGGCGGGTCGAGCAAGCCATCAGTCGTCTTCAGCAACGGCAAGGCAAGACTCCCAGTGAATCGGAGGTAGCCCATGAACTGGAAATGAGTTTGACCGACTATCAGACGTTATTGTTTGAAGCGCGGGGTGCGCAGTTGCTGTATTACGAAGATTTCCGCGAACAGGACGGGGAAGAATCCTTCTTTGATCGCCATGAGTTCGGGCATGATCTCGAACCCATGGCTTTACTGGGGAACCAGCGTTTTCAGATGGCCCTGGTGGAGGCCATCGAAGAATTGCCGGAACGTGAACGGATGATGATGGGGTTGCATTACGAACAGGAGATGAACTTGAAGGAAATTGGCGAAGTGCTGGGTGTCAGTGAGTCGCGCGTCAGCCAGATCCATACTCAGGCAGTGGCACGTCTGCGCAGCCGTCTCAAGAGTCATCACTGAGCATGGATATTCTGAGTATTTTCGGGCTGATTTTCGGGGTGATGGCGGTCCTGATCGGTCAATGGCTGGAGGGAGGAGCACTGTCCAGTCTGTTTCAGTTGACTGCGTTTGTGATCGTGATGGGCGGAACGCTGGGTGCAATTCTTTTGCAAACTCCCTGGAATGTCTTTTCTCTGGGGATGCGAATGTTGCCCTGGGTGTGGTGGAAACCTGTGTTTCATACGGCAGAATTGCACAGCCAGGTAGTGGAATGGAGCAAAATTGCCCGGCGTGATGGGTTATTGGCGTTGGAACCCCATGTGGGGCGACAAACCGATCCCCTGATCAGCAAGGGATTGCAGATGGTGGTGGATGGGTTGGATGCGCAGCATATCCGTGCGGCACTGCAGGTGGATATTCAGGGGTATGAACGTTTGCGCTGGCCGGCCGCACGGATGTGGGAGCAGGCGGCCGGGTATGCGCCCACCATCGGTATGCTGGGTGCGGTTTTGGGACTGGTGCAAGTCATGGAACGGTTGGGAGACCCGGCCCAGTTGGGCGCAGGGATCGCGGTGGCCTTCGTCTCGACTATTTATGGGGTGGGCTTTGCCAACCTGTTTTTTTTCCCGGTTGCCAACAAGTTGAAATTTCTGGTCCAGCAGCAAATCGCCACCTATGAAATGGTGGTGGATGGTTTATTATTGATTTCGCACGGTGAGAATCCACATTTTGTTCAAGGAAAACTCGAGGGTTATCTATCCTGAATTGGCGCGACATGCGCGTCGCGCCGAACGGGATCATAGCGAACAGCGCTGGCTGGTATCCTATTCGGACTTCATTACGTTGCTTTTTGCCTTCTTTGTGGTGATGTACGCCATTTCTGCGGTGAACCAGGCAAAATATGCGCGCTTTCACAGTGCCATCAATTCGGCATTCAAGGAAAATGTTCGTCAGGGATCTTCTGGCGTGCTGGTCATTGAGCAAGATTCGGTGATCAAGTCATTGATCGATGAACGGAATTCACAGTTCGTCGAACTTCAGCGCCGCCAGCAGGACAGTATCCGTGCCATGCTCCATCAGTTGGATAGCGTGCTGGCCCCTTTGGTCAAACAGGGTATGGTGCGGGTCGTGCAAACCGGACGGGGCATCGTGATCGACTTGAATGCGCAAGTGCTGTTTCAGGAAGGGGACGCAGACCTGCAGGCCAATGCCCGCCCCCCCCTGGACGAGGTGGCCAGGGTATTGAAGACCACTGGGCTGGCAGTGGAAGTCAAGGGACATACGGATAACATTCCCATCAGTACCGCTCGTTATCCTTCCAATTGGGAACTGTCCACTGCCCGTGCCAGCCAGGTCGTGCGTTTCTTCATCGAAGACGGCGTGGCCGGACAGCGTTTGACCGCAGCAGGGGACGCGGAGAATGATCCCCTCGTACCGAATGATTCTCCGGAAGACAGAGCCCGCAATCGTCGTGTCACCGTCACTGTTTTGACGCCCATGCTCAAACCTGCGGAACAGAACGACTATTGGGGAAAGTGATCAACCCGAGGCCAGAGGCCGTCCTGTTCCTGCAGCGGGGGCCTGAGTTTGGCCGTCCGGACCGTAGAGCGTGGCTTTCTGGGCCGCTTGCTGAAGAATCGTCAGGGCTTGCTGATTGTGTCGCAGACGAATCTGAATCAATTCTCCGTTGGTTCGGTTGGTTGTTTCGGCTTTTTGAGTATCTGCCAGAAGGGCGCTCAGGCGGTCTGTACAAAGCCCGGCAGGGGGGGCTCCCAACTCACGGCGGGTGGTGGTCAGGTCGATCAGTCTTTGGGCAAGCTGGTTTTTCTTCTCGGCGAGAGGAATGAGCGAAAGGGTTTCACCTGACATCAATAACCCTTGTTCTTCATCCAAAAGTGCCTGAAATTGCTCCAGAGCCAGAATTTCTTCATCCAGAGCGGCTTCCCAAGCCGAGACGGAAGATGACATCACTGCCTCAGTGTCCGCTCGCCTGAATCAAGCTTTTGACCGAAGCAATAAGGCCCGAGGCCACGGCATGGGCGTTGACCTGGAAGCGACCTTCGCTGATGGCCTGACGTACCGCGGCGACTTTGCTGAGATCGACTCCAGACGTTGCGGCAATGGTTGCCTTCAACTGAGTTGCGGTTCCGCCGATATGAACGGTAGTCCCGGAAGCCGCTCCTGAACTGGTGGTGCCCGTCTCACCGGTCGTGCGAGTTCCCTGTGGCGATGCGGAAGAAGAGGCTGCGGAAGAAGTTCGACCTGAACCGCCCTGAATCGGGGTGGGTGGGGCGGATTTGACGGTTTTGTCTATTTTCACGGGAGTCTCCCAATAAGACTGTTCATGGCTGGATTATCGGCAACCCAGAGCAAAACTTTAGGCGAATTCTGAGAATCGAACCAACTTTTCATGGATTCTACACAACTTTTCAATGGATTGAGCGGAAAAACTGCTTCATTTCCCCTCTTCGATGCGGACGGGCAAGCCGCATACTACTGTGATGCAGAGGGTTGGGTTTTCTGAAGTGTGACGGGAGCGGCATGAGTGTCATTGCGGTATTCAATCAGAAGGGAGGCGTAGGAAAAACCACGACTTGCCTCAACCTGGCTGCTGCCTGGGTGCGCGCAGGAGCGAATCCATTGTTGCTCGATCTCGATCCCCAAAGTCATCTCAGCTTGGCGAGCGGGGTGGTGGCGTCACCGGGAGCAGGGATGGCTGCGTTTTTCCAACACCAGACTCCCCTCTTGCGTTTGCTCGAAAAAACGCGCTCAGGATGGGACCTGATTCCCGCTTCCGCCGATCTTTCCAAGATCGATGCGCTCAAGGGTGGGGATCCCAAGGCGGCCGCACTCCTGAGTCGAGGGATGAATGCCGTGGTGCGTGAACGTTCACCCATTCTGATCGATTGTTGTCCCAATCTGGGGGTGTTGACCTTGAATGCGCTGCTGGCGGCGGATTATGTCCTGATCCCGGTGGCCGCCGACTATTTGTCCCTGCAGGGGGTCTATCGCCTTTCTTCCGCCCTGGAAGTTCTGGAAAAACGTCTCAAACGGGTTTACCCACGGCGAATCGTGGTTACCCGATTCAACTCACGCCGCAGGTTGGCATTTGAAGTCGATCGCCAGTTGCGAGAACGCTACGGAGAGGATGTCTGTAAAACCAGGATTGCGGAAAACGTTGCGCTGGCCACCAGTCCTTCCGTTGGTCAGGATGTATTTCGTTATGCCCCCCATAGTGGGGGGGCGGCAGATTATGCCGCGTTGGCGGAGGAACTATCAGAAGCGGGATTTTTGCGGGTGAGCCGAAAGTAAGCAAAAAAGGGGGTAGATCATGAGTACGGCACTTCAACGAGAGTGGATTCAGGATGAGGCGTCACCGGACCTGGAAGAAGGGTTGGCGACCATACGGGCTGCCCGATCTCAGGTGGAAGCCGAAACTCATGCTTTTCTGGAAGAGCAGGCCAGGCTGCGTGCGGAGGCCGTTTTGCGGGCAGTTCCCGTGGATCAGTTGGTACGGTCGCGCAACGAGGACTTGAAGCGACTGGAAGGAGAACGACAGCAGGCAGAACGACGGGCCATCGAAGCCATCGAACGACGAATGGAGCTTTCCCTGCGTGCTATTGAGTCCGATAACGCACGGATTATAGAGGAAGAACGAGCCGCTGTCCTGGCCACGGAGCGTTTGCGCAAGGCGCAGGAGGCCATGAGCATGGCGCGGGGGAGGCAGGAAGAGGAGGCTGCCCTGATGCTTCAGATACAGTCACGCCAAGAACAGGAACAGAGTGCCCGGGAAGAAATGGAACGGCGTATCGAAGCAGAACAGGAACTTCTGAAACGGGCCATGGAGAAACAAACTTTGGAGGCACGATTGCGCACCACCGTCCTGGCTGAAATCAACGAGGTGCAATGGGCTCGACGGGTGTTGAGCATGGAAGTAAAGTTGCGTCAGGCGCGGCGCTGGAATCGTGCGCTGTGGGTCACCCTGGGAATCGGGATCTTCATCGGGATCCTCGGGTGCTGGCATCCCTGGGAAGGGAATCTGCATGTTGGGTTCAAAACCCTTTTCTGGTTGCGCTGAGCAGGAGTACAATCTCAGCCTGCTGCTAAAACTTGGTCTCGCAAGAGTACATCATGGTCTCCGAACCGACGCCCGCCGAATTGGCGGGTAAAACCCTGAAAGCCTTGGTGGCGCAGAAACTGTCGCCCACCCCGGAGAACTACGTCCGTCTTTACGCTGAAATCAGTGGCAAGGAAATTTCCCTCCCAGTGGCACCTCTTTCCGGCATCACCGCCGACCCCGCAGAGGTACGCCCCCCTTTGGCCTGGGCCGCATTGATTCGTGAATTGTTCCGACAACTCGATTTGCCTCATAAGGGCATCACCCTCTCCCGCAAGAAAGAAGGCGTGAATACCGTATTGACGCGCTTCGGCAATGATTCTGATCTTCTTTATGAAAAAATGCAGGGTTTGATGCGGTCCTGGGGGAGTGGCGTGGTCGCTTCAGGGGAAATTGCCGGATCCGCCGAACACGGCACACCGGTTTCCAGTGCCCCAGTGGCGGGTGGCATGGATATGGCCATCGATCCGGTGGTCATGGCGCATTTGCGTGATTTATTGGCTCAGACACTGGAAAGCAACAAATTGCTTCAACCCGAACTGGGCGAAGAGATCAACACTCTGGTGACGCAGATCAGGACGGCGATCAACGGGGATCAGGTCACGGATGTCGCCAAGAAATTGCGTCATTTCTGGGTCAAAATGGAATTGCGGGGGGGGGACAAGGTAAAGATCCAGGAAGGTCTGCTCAGTCTGTTGCGACTGCTGGTGGAAAATGTCGGAGAATTGGTGGCGGACGACAAATGGTTGCACGGACAAATTTCCATCCTGCGCGATATCATGGAACAACCCCTCGACAAGCGCAGTATTGCCGATGCGGAAAAGAATTTGCGCGATGCCCTGGTCAAGCAGAGTTCCCTCAAGCAGAGTCTGGCGAATGCCAAGGACACCCTCAAGAGCCTGATGGCCAGTTTTATCGATCGCATGGGAGAAATGACCGAGAGCACGGGAGATTATCAGGCCAAGATCGAAGGCTACAATCTCAAGATCGGACTGGCCGACAATCTCACCGAACTGGGACACATCCTGGAAGACCTGATGCAGGATACCCGCGTCATCCAGGCCAATACCCTGCGTTCCCACGAAGAATTGGTGGTGGCGCGCCGCCAGGCGGTTGAAGCCCAGGAAAAAATTCGTCTTCTGGAACAGGAACTGGAGCAGGTCAGTGAATTGGTGCGTGAAGATCAGTTGACCGGGACCCTCAACCGCCGCGGAATGGAGGATGTGCTGCAGCGGGAGATCACTCGTTCCAACCGCGCGCAATCGCCGCTGTGCATCGGCTTGCTGGATATTGATAATTTCAAACTTTTCAATGATCTTCTGGGCCATAAGGCGGGAGATATGGCCCTGATGCATGTGTCCGAAACCATCAAGGCCGCGCTGCGCCCCACGGATGCGGTGGCCCGCTATGGGGGAGAGGAATTTCTGTTGGTGCTCCCTGCCACCCACATCCAGGAGGGGGCGGATATCCTGCAACGCCTGCAGCGCTTGCTGGTCCAGAAGTTGTTTGTCTACGATGGGGAAGAGATCATCATCACTTTCAGTGCCGGCGTGGCCATGCGCGGTCAGAACGAGACTGCCGAAGAAGCCATCGGGCGCGCCGATCAGGCCATGTACCAGGCCAAGGCTGCCGGCAAGAATCGTGTCGTCAAAGCGGAAGCATGAAATCTCCCTAAAGTTTCTCCGGGGTTGTCCGATAACTGGGACAAAGGGCCAGTCATTCCGACCGGTCGCCGTGTCAGGAGCAAGGCAGTCAGGCCTGCGTCAGGATCAACCAACAAGGAGTTTTATCATGGCTATCTACCTCAATACCAACATTGTTTCGATGATGGCGCAGCAAAACCTGAGCAATTCCCAGACGCAAATGGCCACTGCCATCCAGCAACTGTCTTCCGGACTGCAGATCAACAGCGCCAAGGACAATGCCGCCGGTTACGCCATCGCCACCGTCATGGGCAGCCAGTTGGGTGGGTATGCCCAGGCGACGCGCAACGCCAACGATGCCATCTCCCTGGCCCAGACCGCCAGTGGCGCCATGCAGTCCATCATCAACAACCTGCAGACCATGCGCAGTTTGGCCGTGCAATCCGCCAACGCCACCTATTCCAATGCCAACCGCACGTCCATGAACGCTGAAGTCCAGCAGCTCTCGGCGGAAATCCAGCGCGTGGCCCTGTCCACCAAGTTCAACGGGGTCAGCCTGCTCGATGGTACCTTCACTGCCCAGAACTTTCAGGTGGGGGCCAACAACACCGCCAATTCCGTCATCCAGTTGTCCGGTATCTCCAGTATGGAGACTTCCCAACTGGGCAGTGCAGGTGCCAGTTTCCAAGCCACCGTCACTGGAACGGCAACCACTGCTGCGTTGACCGCAGGTGCCCTCACGCTCAACGGTTTTCAGGTCGGTGCTTCGGTGGCTGGGGCGGCACCTGGGCAGACGGCGGACAGTGCCTATTCCATCGCCAATGCCATCAATGCGGTATCGGCCAGTTCCGGGGTGACGGCCACGGCCAATTCCAACAGCATTTCGGGTTCGTCTGGTATAACAACAGGTCTCACGAGTGGTGTGGCTGCCAATTCCTTCAGCGTCAATGGGGTGAATGTGGGCGCGGTCGCCGCAGGAGGGAATGCAGTGGGCCAGGGGGCAAATACGGCAGCGGCCATCAACCTGATTTCCGCGCAGACGGGGGTGACCGCTACGGCCAATGCCACCAACGGAGCAGTGACTTTGACGGCGGCGGATGGGCGCAATATCGTCTTGGCGCAAAATACGGGTTATACGACTCTGTCGACAGATACGGGATTGGCTGTGGGCACTACCAGGGGCACGGTGACCCTGAACAGCACTGGTTCCAGCGGTATCGTCCTGAGCGGGGGGGCTCCGGCCGATGCCGGGTTTACTGCCGGGACGACGGCCGCTGCTACCACTTCCTCCGTCAACAGCATCTCGGCCATGAATGTCAGCACTCAGGCCAACGCGCAGCAAGCCATCACCACCATCGATGGGGCGATCAATACGGTGTTGCAGGCACAGGGGTTGCTGGGGGCCATCCAGAATCGGTTGACCTCGGTGGTGAGCAATCTGGCCACCAGTACGCAAAATCTGACAGCAGCCCAAAGTCAGATTCAGAGTACGGACTTTGCCGCAGTGACGGCGACCCTGACCCGTACCCAGATTCTGCAACAGGCAGGCACGGCCATGCTGGCGCAAGCCAATGCCATGCCCAATGCGGTATTGACCCTGTTGAAGTAAACGGGGCGACACGGTAGGATGAAGGCTGGACCGGGAAAATTCTGCGCGGTCCGGTTCTTCATCTTTCCTTATGAAGTGAGGGGGTGATCATGGTTATCCAGACAGTCAATTCAACAGGAATATCCGCGAGTACGGGCGCGGTTCCTGCTGCCTTGGGGAATCCACTCCCCGAGGCAGCAGGAACGTCTGCGGTTACCAGAATGCCCGTGATTCCAAGCCAGACGGCGCATTCTGCGCAGGTGAGCGGGGCCGTTCAAACTCTCAATCAATCGTCCTTTCTCAACCGTGGTTTGACCTTCAGTGAGGATAAATCCACCCATGAAACAGTGGTCAAAGTGGTGGAAGCCCAGACCGGGACGGTAATCGCCCAGATTCCTTCCCGTCAGGCGTTGGCCATTGCTCAGTCCATCGATGCCCTGCCCCAGAAAGGGGCATTTTTGAATCAGAAGGCCTGATCTCGGGGGCGATCATGACAATTTCTTCCACTTCGGGATTGATTCCCAGCGGTTCGGTGACCTCCAGTTCCATCGATGTGGCGAGCATCGTCGGTCAGTTGATGCAGGTGGAAAGTCAGCCGATGACCCAACTCCAGAATGAGCAATCGGGATTCAAGTCCACGATCACGGCTCTGAATACGGTTCAAGGAGCGGTTTCCTCTTTTCAGACGGCGGTGCAGGGACTGACTTCGTTGGGCCAGTATCAGGGTTACACCACCAGTTCCAGCAACAGTGCGGTGAGCGCCACGGCATCCACCAGCGCCATACCCGGCAGTTACAGCGTTTCCGTGTCCCAGTTGGCCCAAGCCCAGAGTCTGGTGGCGGCGGGGCAGGCCAGCGAAACGGCGCCCATCGGGACGGGAGCCACCACCACGTTGAATTTTACTTCGGGCACGATCAGTGGGGGAACGCTGAGCAGCGGGATTTACTCGGGAGCAACGTTCACGCCCAACGGCAGTGGTACCAAATCGGTGACCATCAACAGCAGCAACGATTCCTTGTCGGGTATTGCGTCAGCCATCAACGCTGCGGGGATCGGGGTCACTGCGACGGTGGTGGACAATGGGAGCAGCACCCCTTATCAACTTGTCCTGACGGGGTCGTCGGGGGTCAGCAACAGTATGCAGATCAGTGTGTCCGGTGATGCGACCCTGAGCAGTCTGTTGTCTTACAATCCGGCAGGAACCCAGGATCTGACCCAAGTTTCGGCAGCCCAGAACGCGCAGTTGACCGTCAATGGCATTGCGTTGTCTCAGGCATCGAATACGGTGAGCAATGCGGTGCAGGGTCTGACGTTCAATCTGACGGGAACCACTGCTTCTCCGGCCACGGTGAGCGTGGCTCAGAACACGGGAGCGGTGACCACGGCGGTGAACAATCTGGTGTCTGCTTACAATGCCTTGAACACGGCGATCCAGAGCGTAGCCAGTTACGACAGTTCGACCAATACTGCTGGCCCGTTGTTCGGTGATCCCATGGTCAACAATATCCAGAATCAGATTCGCAGCATTCTCAATACGCCCATCTCGGGGACCACTTCGGTTTATTCGACGCTGGCGGAAATCGGCGTGACATTCCAGCAAGACGGGTCCATGGCGGTCAACAGCAGTCAATTGAATACGGCGCTGGCCACCAGTCCCTCCGATATTGCAAGTCTGTTCAGTACGGTGGGGAAGGCTACGGACAGTCTGGTGAACTATACGAATTCCAGCACCAGCACACAACCAGGGACTTACGCGGTCAATGTGAGCCAAGTGGCGACTCAGGGGCAGTTGACCGGTTCGGCCTCTCCCAACCTGACCATCACGGCAGGCTCCAACGATACGGTCAATTTGAACGTGGACGGAAACTCGGTGGCGGTGACTCTTCCAGCCGGAACCTACAGCAGTGCCAGCGCCTTGGCCACTCAGTTGGAGTCCTCCATCAATGGAAACTCGACCTTGTCTGCGGCCGGAGTCTCCGTGGGCGTGACCGTCAATGCCAGCGGTTACTTGAATCTGACCAGCAATGTCTATGGATCTGCCTCTGTCGTGGCGGTAACCGGCGGGGACGGCAGTTCGGGGTTATTGGGCAGTGCTCCGGTTCAGACCAACGGGCTGGATGTGGCGGGCAGCATCAACGGGGCAGCGGCGACCGGCTCGGGACAATTGTTGACTTCCACGGCGGGCAACAGTTCGGGTTTATCCCTGACCATCGATGGGGGAAGCACCGGCAGTCGCGGGACGGTTTCGTTTTCGCAAGGCTATGCAGTCAGTCTGAACAACCTCGCGACTTCCTTGCTGGACCCCATCAGCGGACCGATCGCAGCAGAGGTCAGTGGGCTCAATAGCAGCATCAGCAATATCGGGAGCCAGATCACCAACTGGCAAGGCCGTCTGGCCAGCATTCAACAGTCTTTGACTGCCCAATACACCGCTTTGAATGTCATGCTTGGCACCATGAGTCAGACCAGCAGTTATCTGTCTACCCAGTTGGCTCAACTTCGTTAGGAGAAATCAGCATGAGTACGTTGTCGAAACTCAAGAAGTATGAAGAGGTGGGGGTCGATTCCAGCGTCCAATCGGCGGATGCTCATAAGCTCGTATTGTTGCTCTATCAAGGTGCATTGCTTTCCATTGCGGCAGCCCGCAATCATCTGATGAACAATGAGGTCGGTGCTAAAGGAAAATCCATTTCCCAAGCCATTTCCATCATCGAGGAGGGTTTGATGGCCAGTTTGAACCCGTCGGTGGGGGGGGAATTGGTGCAGAATCTGAGTGCGTTGTATGCGTACATGAGTGCGCGTCTGCTCGAAGCAAATCTGAGGAACGAGGTGGCGATGCTGGACGAGGTATCCAAACTTCTGATCGAATTGCGTGGCGGATGGGAAGCCATTCGTCCGGGAGAAACCGAAGCAGTACGGCAGGATTCCTCTGCGGCGCGGGAAAAAGTCGTGGCGTTGAGTGGAAATGAGTTGATGTCTTCTGGGGTGCGTCGGGCCCTGAATGCCTATCAGCAAATCTAAAATGGATATAATGTCCCCATGAGTCTCGCTTTTCCATCCGCCGTTCAGAATTATGAAGCCCTGTCCTCCTTGATGGGGCTGATGCGCGAGGCTGCGGCCTCGGGTCAGTGGGATCGATTGGTGGCGCTGGAAATGAAATGTCAGGAACGGGTGCAGATCATGCGTCAGGCCGATGCCCGGAGTACGCTGGAAGAGTCCGAGCGCACGCACAAGAAAGCACTGATCCTCAAGATTCTGGCGGATGATGCCAGCATCCGCCAGAATACTCAGCCATGGATGGAAAAGTTACAATGGGCCTTGCGCAACACGCGTCAGGAAAAAAAGGTGCGCCAAGCCTATACGCCCTCCCGTTGAGGGGATGAGTGGGAACCATGTTGCCCACTGACCTCCTGAGTGCGCTGCAGGCTTATGCACTGAACCGGGATCCTTTGCCCTCCGGGGCTCCCCCTGAGTTTCCCGCTGCCCAAACTTCCCTGGCCAGTACGCTGCAATTGGGGCAGCAGGTGCAAGGGGTCATTCTGGCAGAAATTTCGTCCGGCCTTTATACGGTGCGCGTGAATACGCAAGTGGTCCAGTTGCCTTTGCCGACAGCTTTGCCTGTGGGTGCAGGCGTCACTCTTCAAGTATTGACGTTGCAACCCCGCCTGACTTTTGGAATGGTGAACGCCCCTTTGGCCCCGGAGGCGGGAACCACCGCGCAACTGGGAACCACCGCGCGCATGTTGTCTGACCTGATGCAGGCCCCGCAATCCCTGGTTCAGGGACCATTGTCCCATGCGCCCCTGGTGACCTCTCCTCTCGGGGCACTGGATCCCGTGGCGCTGGCCCGGTCGCTTCAGCAGGCGCTGACCACCAGTGGCTTGTTTTATGAATCTCACCAGGGACAATGGGTGAATGGGCAACAAAGCGTTGCGCAGTTGCGCGCCGAACCCCAGAATCAGCCTCAGGCTACGCTTCTGCCGGGCAATCCTGGGTCGATGAGCGGAACAGCAGCCGCAGAAGGAGGGGCCGCTCCTTCTGCGGCCGCGCCCGGAGTGGTCCCGGCGCATTTGCAGGCTCTGGTCCAGCAACAGTTGAGTATCCTGGAATCAGGGCGTGTTCTCTGGCAAGGAATGCTGGCTCCCCAACATGCTCTGAAATGGCAGATTTGGCCGGAGTCTTCATCGCCTTCAGCGCAGGATCAGACAGCCTCGACCTGGCATACGGAAGTGCATCTGGGTTTGCCGATACTGGGTGCTGTGTCCGCCCATCTGACCCTGGATTCTCAGGGAGTGAAGGTGCGTTTGGGGACGGCCTCCGCCTCGACCCGCGCGACTTTGACGCAACATGGATCGGATTTGGTGGAATCCATGCAGGCCAGTGGGCTCAATGTCACGAATTTATCCGTCTTGGCGTCTGACCATCCGCCGGGGGCCGAAGAGTGAGTACGGGGAATTCGCCGCACCCGCAGGTGGCCGTGGCTTTGGCCTACCTGGGACAAAACGGCTCAGCACCCAAGGTGGTTGCCAAGGGACGGGGGCTTCTGGCCCAAGCCATCATCGAAAAGGCTCGGGAGCATGGCGTCTTCGTACACGAGTCGGCGGAACTGGTGGGTTTACTCATGCAGGTGGAATTGGACCGCCATATTCCGCCTCAACTTTATTTGGCAGTTGCCGAATTGCTGGCTTGGTTGTATCGTCTTGAAGGTAAACAATCCATTCACAACGAGAACCCACTGGTATGATCAATCCCGATGTTGCTTTGACCATAGAATCTTTTACGCCGGATGAGGAGCATGCCTTTCGAATCGATGCCCCCATGGCCGTACGGGGAATCCTGCGCGACATTGCCCGGCATGGAGAAAGGGTGGCTTTGTACTATGGAGCACGGGAAGGCGGAGTGATCGTCACGGTCATTCTGGATCTGGATGCCGGCGGATTCTGGCTCGATGCAACGCGCGATGCCGGGGTCAATCGAAGCATTGTGGAGAGTCCCCAAAAATTTTTTGTAAGCGCACACTTGCAGGCCAAGGTCCAGTTTCCGGTCAAGCAACTTGAACTGCAACGGAGAGAGGATACAAACCAATTTTATCTGACCTTTCCTGAATACCTGACCCGGCTTCAGCGACGGGATTTTTTTCGATTGTATCTTCCTCCCGGATTGTTGAAATGCCAGGTGGAAACACACATTGGACAGGAACCTTTGCGTTTTGCGGTGCGTGACATCAGTGAAGGAGGGGTGGCCTTGTACAGTGAACGAGCGGAGGATTCACCGCTTAAACCGGGTGACCAGATTCAGGACTGTCGTTTGATTCTGGAAGATGGCAGCGAGATCGTGTTTGATATTCAAGTGCGTCATTCCGCGCTGACACGTATGCCTTCGGGCGAGGAGTTGACCTTGATCGGGTGTCGTTTCATTACCCTGTCCTCACGCATGGCCATGCAGTTGCAACGTTACATTACCCGTCGTCAGCGCGAACAACTGCCCTGATCAGACTTGCATGTTCATGATATCCGTATAGGCGGTGACGACTTTGTTGCGGATCTGAATGCCGGTTTGAAGGGTGATGGTGGCCTTTTGCATGGCCATCATGGCATCGCTCAAACTGACATTGGAACTTCCCGAGGTGAACTGCTGGGTCAGGGAGTCCGCCTGAGATTGAGACTGGGCGATTTGATCGACGGAATGTTTGAGAAGGGTGGAAAAATCCGGGGCTGCGGCAGAGGAGTTGGAATGGGCGAGCGGCGCAGCACCCCCCTGCGCCATCGAGGCTGCCGCCCGCATCTGTGCCAACAGGCTGTCAACCGCCGAAACATTCATGATCTGGACTCCTCCGCCATCGTATCGAAAGTATGGGGTGATCTGTGCGGGTTTGATCAGTGAATTACCTTGGGGTTTCCCGCTCTGTTTGACGGACAGAGGTGGCAGAAAGAACGCATAATGGACGGGTTGACCACTCCGTATTTCTTTAGACCGCCATGGCTGAACTGGTAGACAATGCACCACCTCCTTCGCTTCTCACGCAAGCGTGGGGGCGTCTGACGGCCGGTCAGAAAATGGGGCTGGGGGCGGCTCTGGCGGCTTTGGTGGCCTTGGTTACGGGTTTATGGTTGTGGGGGTCTGCGCCAGACTACCGGGTTCTCTACAGCAATCTCTCGGACCGGGATGGGGGGGCCATCGTCGATTCGCTGCAACAGATGAATGTGCCCTACAAGTTCGCTGAGGGAGGCGGGGTCTTGATGGTCCCGGCCGATCAGGTCCATGAAGTGAGGTTGCATTTGGCGGGACAAGGGTTGCCCAAGGGAGGCACCGTTGGCTTCGAATTGATGGAGAACGAAAAATTCGGAACCAGCGAATTTCTGGAGCAGGTCAATTACAAGCGGGCACTGGAAGGGGAGTTGGCCCGTTCGGTGCAAACTCTTTCAGCGGTGCAAGCAGCCCGCATACATTTGGCTATTCCCAAGCCTACGGTTTTCGTGCGTGAGCAGGACCCTCCCACGGCTTCCGTCGTCCTGGCTTTATACCCGGGCAGAGCCTTGGATCCCGGACAGGTGAACGCCATTGTCCATTTGGTTTCCAGCAGCGTTCCCAAACTGACGCCGCACAATGTGACGGTGGTGGATCAAAGCGGTAATCTGTTGAGTGCCCCTCCTTCCGGAGAAAATTCGGCTTTGGATGCGGAGCAGTTGAAATATGTGCATCAGATCGAGCAGGACGACATCAAGCGTATCGAGGATATCTTGTCACCTTTGGTGGGGTTGGCCAATGTGCATGCGCAGGTGACCGCCGATGTGGATTTTACCCAAGTGGAACAAACCGCCGAGGCCTATAAACCCAATCAACCGCCCAATCAAGCTGCCGTGGTCAGCCAGCAAACCACGGAGTCCAGCAATATCAATGCGCCCAGCGTGGGCGGGGTTCCCGGAGCCCTGACCAACCAACCTCCTGTTCCGGCAACTGCGCCGTTGACCGCTCCCAATGCCGCCCCCAATCCGGCTAATCCCGTGGCCGGGGCCAATCCCACGGCACCCGGTGTGAAATTGGGTCAACCTCCCGGACCCGTCAACGGGACAGCAGTTCAGAATTCTGAAAATACGCACAAGGAAATGACCACCAACTATGACGTCGACCATACCATCAGTCATACCCGCTTGCCCGTTGGAATGGTCCGGCGTTTGTCCGTCGCGGTCATCCTGAACAATCATCGGGTCACTGACCGTGCCGGGAAAGTGAGCGTGCGACCCTTCAGCGAAGCGGAAAAAACTCAGATGTCCATGCTGATCAAGGATGCGGTGGGCTTTGATGAAAAGCGTGGCGATGCGCTCAGTTTGCTCAACAGTCCTTTTGCTGATCAAAAGGAAAAAGAATTGGAATTGCCTCTCTGGAAACAACCCGAGAATGTGGATCTGGCCAAGAACGCGTTGAAATACCTGGTGATCATTGGGGTGGCGTTCTATCTGATGCTGGGGATCATTCGGCCTGCCGTGCGTAATTTCAATCAGGCACTCAAGCCACCGGTGGTCCCGGTGGCGGATGTGCTCAAGGAAGAAGGGGATCGAGAGGGCGAGGAGGCACTGGAAGGCGCAGGGTATGGGGCGGATGGGCAAGCAGTTTCCGAAACTTCTCGCCAGGAAGCCGCATTGACCCGAGCACGCGCGATCGCCATGCAGGAACCCGCGATCGTGGCTTCGGTGTTGAGAGACTGGATGCACGGGAATGAGTGACGATGGCGTCGACAAATGCGCGGTTTTTCTCATGGCCCTGGGGGAGAATGAGGCCGCTGAAGTTTTGAAACAGTTGACTCCCAAGGAAGTCCAGAAGATCAGTACGGCCATGGCCTCCATGAAATCCTTGACCAAGGAACAGATCAGTACGGTCTTTGATGAATTCCACCAATTGGCCGAAGAAAAAACCTCAGTGGGCAGTAATTCGTCAGATTACATCAAGAAAATGCTCAATCAGGCACTGGGGGATGACAAGGCCGCCGGGTTGATCGAGCGGATTCTGCATGGGGGAGACACCAGCGGGATCGAAAGCCTGAAATGGATGGATGCCGTTAGCATTGCCGAGTTGATCAGCAATGAACATCCGCAGATCATTGCGACCATTCTGGCCCATCTCGAACCCGATCAATGCGCGGGTGTCCTGAATGCATTGACGGAGCGAACCCGAAATGATGTCATCCTGCGCATTGCAACGCTGGATGGAGTGCAGCCCTTGGCTTTGCGTGAACTCAACGATGTGTTGACCAAACTGTTGATGGGGTCGGCGACCACGAAAAAGCGCATCAAGGGAGGGACCAAGGCGACGGCTGAAATTCTCAATTATGTAGGGGGGACGACGGAAGCCTCGGTCATTGAAGCGATGCGCGCCTATGATCCCGAATTGGCCCAGAAGATCCTTGATGAGATGTTCGTTTTCGACAATTTAATGGACATCGATGATCGTGGCATCCAGTTGATCCTGCGCGAAATACAGTCAGAATCACTGATCGTGGCGCTCAAAGGTGCCAGTCCCGAATTGCGTGAGAAGATCTTCAAGAATATGTCGCAGCGCGCGGCCGAGATGATGCGCGAGGATCTGGATGCCAAGGGCCCGGTGCGGGTCAGTGACGTGGAAGCCGAACAGAAGGAAATCATCAAGACCATCCGGCGCATGGCAGATGAAGGGCAGATTGCCCTAGGAGGAAAAGGAGATGACGCCTTTGTCTGAGTTTGGAGGAAAGGAGGGAATACCCGTCGGCGCATTTACGCGTTGGGAATTGCCGAGTTTTGACCCGGTTCATTCCGGGGGGGGGGCTTCGACGGATATCCCGTCTCCAGCGTTCGAGTCGGCCTCTCCTCCGCTGGTATTGCCCACGGCGGCAGAATTGGAACTCATCCACCAGCAGGCCGAACTGGAAGGACATCGCAATGGCTATCAGATCGGCTATGAAGTGGGGTACGCAGAGGGTCAGAACAGAGTGACCGAGGTGGTGGCGCAATTGACTGCCACTTTGGACTCGTTGACGAAACAACTGCGTGAAACGGATCACGGGGTGGTGGAGGATATTCTGGAGTTGTCTCTCGAGGTGGCGCGTCAGATGGTTCGTCAAGCGCTGCAAGTGCGTCCTGAATTGATCCTGCCCGTGATTCGGGAAGCCTTGCAGATGCTACCCCATTTCAATCAAGCCGCCCATCTCACCTTGAACCCCACTGATGCGATCCTGGTACGGGAGAGTCTGGGCGAGCATCTGTCCCATAGTGGGTGGAGGATTTTGGAGGACGCAACCTTGGAACGTGGGGGTTGCCGGTTGGATACGGCCCATAGTCAGATCGATGCTTCGTTGGCGCACCGTTGGCAAAAAGTGGTTGCCACCCTGGGTCTGGGATTCGACTGGTTGGAGGGAAATGGCGCATGACGATTTCTTTTTCTGACCGAAACGAATGTTGGCGTGAAAGTTTGGCGGCTGCCCGTGATGCCGTGAGTTTGGCCATCCCTCTGCAAGTGAGCGGACAGTTGGTCAAGGCGACGGGGTTGGTGATGGAAGCGGTGGGATTGCGTCTGCCCGTGGGCAGTACTTGCATGATCGAATTGCCCCATCACCGTATCGAAGCGGAAGTGGTGGGGTTTTCGGGAGATCGCCTATTTCTCATGCCGGAAAATGAAGTGCATGGTTTGGTTCCCGGGGCGCGCGTCGTTCCGGCAGAAATTCCGCCCACGTTTACCCCTTTGGGTAAACGTCTCCCACCCCGTCGCCGCCTCAGTGACCGGGTGCGTCATCTGCCCGTGGGAGAAAGATTGTTGGGACGAGTGGTGGATGGTGCCGGGCGCCCGTTGGATGCGTTGGGCCCTCTGGGGGAGGGGGAAGCGGCCCCATTGCAAAGTCGTCCCATCAATCCCCTGGACCGAACCCCCATCAGCGCAGCCTTGGATGTCGGGGTGCGCGCCATCAATGCATTGTTGACCGTTGGCCGGGGTCAGCGCATGGGGTTGTTTGCGGGCAGTGGCGTGGGCAAGAGTGTTTTGTTGGGAATGATGGCCCGTTTCACTGAGGCCGACGTGATCGTGGTGGGCCTGATCGGGGAACGGGGACGCGAAGTACGCGAATTCATCGATGATATTCTGGGCGTGGAGGGGATGGCACGGGCCGTTGTAGTGGCGGCTCCGGCGGACACCAGTCCACTCCTGAGGTTGCAGGGAGCCGCCTATGCCACCACCATTGCGGAATATTTCCGTGATCGGGGACAGAATGTCCTTCTCATCATGGATTCGTTGACGCGCTATGCCATGGCTCAGCGCGAGATTGCCCTGGCGATTGGGGAGCCACCGGCCACCAAAGGTTACCCTCCTTCGGTCTTTGCCCGGTTGCCCAAGTTGGTGGAACGCGCAGGGAATGGAATCGAGGGGGGCGGATCGATCACTGCTTTTTATACCGTTCTCACAGAGGGCGACGACCAACAGGATCCGATCGCTGACAGTGCTCGGGCCATTCTTGACGGGCATATCGTGTTATCGCGCCGTTTGGCGGAACAGGGACATTATCCTGCCATTGATGTGGAAGCCTCCATCAGTCGGGCAATGAATCAATTGGTTCCTGCGCGTCAGATGTACCAGGTACAGAGATTCAAGCAACTCTATGCCCACTATCAACGTAACCGCGATCTGGTCAGTGTAGGCGCCTATGTTCCGGGTTCAGATCCCTTGCTGGACGAAGCCATACAGAGGTATCCTGACATGGAGCATTATCTGGTGCAAGGGATTCAGGAGCAGGTCGGTCTGGAGTTGGGAAATGAACAATTTCTTAATCTGTTTGGGAGCGTTGTGTCATGACTCGTCCTTTTCCATTGGAAATCTTGAAAACGCTCTCTAAAACACGGAGCGATCAAGCAAGCAGGAAGTTGGGCCAGGTCAACCGGCGTCACTACGAAGAACAAAAAAAACTGGATATGTTGATCCGGTTTCGAACGGACTACGAAGGGCGTTATCAGGCAGTGATTCAGACGGGCGGTGCCTTTGAAACCTTGATGAATTTCCAGCACTTTCTGGAACGACTGGATGAGGCGGTCAGGCAGCAGCGGGCTGTGGTGGCGCAAGCGGACGGTGAAGTGAGCCAAGGGCAGGTGACGGTTCAGAAGGCTCATCGCCAGGTGCTGTCCATGGAGGTGTTGTCTGAGCGCCATGGTTCCAGAGAACAGGAACGGACGACCCGAATCGAGCAAAAAGTCCAGGATGAACAGGTAGGGCAAAGAATCGCTCATCTTTTATCGGAAGCCAAGTGAAAGGAGTGTCATGATGCAACCTGTACCCGTGGTTCGTAGCACGCCGGTTTCCGGAGCCAACAGGCTTGACCGTTCCTCTGCTCATAAGACGGGAGGAGAGAGTTTCATGGCGCTCTTGTCTCAGCAACTGTCTGATAATGGCTCTTCGGCGCAACGTCCGCAAAGTGTGACGGGCACTTCTGTTCCGGTTCATGGTCCAGAGGCAAAGTCATCCCACGCCACTGAGAATCATTTGCCATCCACGGAAGGTTCTCGGCCACCGGTCGCGGCCAGCAAGTCCGAGGTCACCAAAAATCAGACCTCCGCTACCCAGACGGCTTCTGCACATTCTGTGGACAAGAAACCGTCGGTCCAGGGCCAACCGCAGGATCCCGATCTCTCTCAAATGGCTGGTGGGATGATTGGGGGCGGGGTGACCGCCACTGTGGTTGAAAACACGGTGACGAACAGTGGAACGACTTCCCCGCGGCTGGCCACCAAAAATTCTTCTCAGAGTGCACGGGCAGGACAAATGGCTGTGGCAGCGTTGATGCCCTCCCCTATGGGGATGCCGCCCGCGAAACCGGAGCAGAAGACGTCTCCTGTGCCTTCGGAGACGGTCGTTGAGGGAGCCCTGTTCTCCTCCTCGGGGGCCGGGAAAACGGAGCAAGGTCTGGCAGGCGCACAGAAGACTGCGGAAATAACCTCCTCGGCATCCGGAAGCGGGGCAAACTTTTCGCTTCTGACGGGGGCAAATGGGACTTTTCCCCCATCGGCCGGCGTGGAAACTTCCGGCGGCCAGGGGAGTTCCGACTCCCTGGCGATTTCTTTGACCCCCCACTCTGCGCATGCGGTGTCGGGACATTCTGCACTCGATGGCCTCTTGATGTCTCCGGGCGGCACACCGGTGGGTGCAGAGATGGTCTCTTCGAGCGTGACGACGCCCCTGGGACAAATGGGCTGGGGATCAGAGTTTTCCCAAAAGGTTACCTGGATGGTCGGACAGTCCCAACAAAGTGCTGAGTTGCATCTCAATCCCCCGGATTTGGGGCCTCTGAGCGTCGTGGTACAGGTGTCAGGGGCTCAGGCCGATGCCTTCTTCAGTTCGCCTCATGCGGCCGTGCGGGATGCGATTCAACATGCGCTTCCTCATTTGCGGGAGATGTTGGCGGGGAGCGGGTTATCTCTTGGGCAGGCGACGGTGAGCGATCAGGGGGCGCAGGGTTCACCGTCACAGCGGCATATGCCAAGTGGAAATTTCTCTGCCACGAAGCGCACGCTTGAGGTATCCTCTGTGCCCATGGGCGTACGAGGTGGGGCGATCCGACAGGGGGTTGGGTTGGTCGATACCTTTGCGTGATGGATACCTTATTTTAGGGCGAGTGACGAGATGTCAACTAAAAAAGACGATAAGAAAAAACCCGCAGACACAGAGGCAGAGGAAGTTCCACGCAAGTCCAAGAAAACTCTGGTCCTCATCATCGTGGCCGTCGTGGTGGTGCTGGCGGCCGGGGGTGGGGCGGCTTGGTTTTTCCTGGTTAAAAACAAACCTCATGCGGAAGAAAAGAAAAAATCGTCCGAGCCTACGACCCCCGCTCTATTCATTCCCCTGGATCGATTTACGGTCAATCTGATTCAGGAACAAGGCGATCAGGTGATGCAATTGGGCATCACCTTGAAGACGTACGATCCGGAACTGGAAGAAAAAATCAAGAAAGAAATGCCGGAGATCCGCAGTCGCTTGCTGGAGTTGCTTTCCAGTAAACGGGCTTCGGAATTGCAAACCCTCCAAGGCAAGAAACGGCTGGCTGCAGAAATTCTTTATTTGACCAACAAGATTCTGGGGTTCAAGAAAAACCTTCCGCCCGACCTGTCCACGACGCCTGCCTCTCCTGCGGCACAGACGCCCGTGGCGCCGGCTTCGGTAAGTGTTGGAGGGGTGTCTGCAACTTTGCAACAAACTGAAGTCAAACCTGTCGACACCGTACCTCCCAAGCCGGTATCGGTCAAGGATTTTTTGCCTGAACCCGATGAGGACGGGGGTAACCGGGAGGGTGTGGTGGATGTTTTGTTCACGGATTTCATCATCCAATAGACCATGAACAGCGATTTCCTTTCCCAGGAAGAAGTCGATTCCCTACTGCGCGGCGTGACGGGTGAGGAGGGAGAAGAATCTGCCGATGTAAAAGAGGACGCTCATGAAGGGGCGCGCCTCTACAATCTGGGAAAGCAGGAACGTATCGTGCGTGGGCGTATGCCCACCATGGAGATCATCAACGAACGTTTTACGCGTTTGTTCAGAATCGAATTATTCAATCTGGTTCGGCGTGCAGCCGATGTCTCCGTAGGGCAGTTGCGTGTGCTCAAGTTCAGTGAATTCATTCGTAACCTGCAGGTCCCTGCCAATATCAATCTGGTTCAAGCCAAACCTTTGCGGGGGAATGCCCTCTTTGTCTTTGACCCTGATTTGATTTTTCTGGTGGTGGATAATTTGTTCGGGGGGGATGGGCGATTTCATACGCGGGTCGAAGGACGAGAATTTACCCAGACCGAACACCGCATCATCCAGAAGATGCTGGATGCTTTGTTCCTGGCTTACAGCAAGTCCTGGGATGGCATTTATCCCCTGGAGTTCCAGTTCGTTCGTTCCGAAATGAACCCACAGTTTGCCAATATCGCAACCCCCAACGAGGTGGTGGTTGCGACCACTTTTGAGGTGGAATTTGGAGGAGGGGGAGGGGGAGGGGTACATATCTGTTTGCCTTATTCCATGATCGAACCCATTCGGGAACTGCTCTACAGTTCAATGCAGGGAGATCACCTGTCTTTGGATCGACGATGGATGCAATTGCTCTCGCTTCAGGTGCAGTCTGCCATGATCGAGTTGGTGGCGGAATTGGCAGAGGCGCGCGTTACTGTGGAGCAACTTCTGAAACTCAAGCCGGGGGATGTGATTCCGCTCGTGATGAATGAACTGGTACAGGGAAAGGTGGACAATGTGCCCGTCATGGAGTGTCACTATGGCGTTTTCAACAACCAGTATGCCTTGAAAGTCGAGCGTCTTTTGTCTACTTCGGAGGGGATCAACGGAGAAGGAATGAAACGATGAATGAAGAAGAGCAAGAAATCAGTGCGGATGACTGGGGTGCGGCCATGGCAGAGCAGGCAGCGGCCACCAGTGCGGTGGACAACCCTTCCCTGACGGCTCCACTTGTCGGAACCGAGGAACATGCTTTCCCTCCGCCGCTGACAGAACCCCATGTCTTTCAGACCTTTGGGCAGGATCCGCCGGTGTCCGGGCACCAGGATCTGGAAATGATCATGGACATTCCGGTCAATATCACCGTGGAGTTGGGGCGTACCAAGATGCCCATTAAAAACTTGTTGCAGTTGGCTCAAGGATCCGTGGTGGAATTGAATGGGATGGCGGGTGAACCCCTCGATGTTTTGGTGAATGGTTTTTTGATCGCCCAAGGGGAAGTCGTGGTGGTCAACGAGAAATTTGGCATTCGTCTGACGGACATCATCACGCCTTCGGAACGTATGCGTCGTTTGAATCGATGAAGTTTCCTGTTTTTGTCATGGGGTGCTGTGTCGGCCCCGGGTTGGCTTGGGCTCTGGAATCCGGGAATGGACACGCCACCTACGCGCCTCCAACGGTACTGACCTGGACGACCGGAATACAGATCGTCTTGAGTTTGGGGCTGGTCTTGGCGCTGATGGCGGGGGTGGCTTGGGCCTTGAAAAAATTTCAGTGGTCATCTTCGTCCGCAGGGAAAGGCAGGCAGTCTCTGCGTATCGTCAGTTCCCTGGCCGTGGGACAGCGTGAACGCGTGGTAGTGGTGGAACTTCAGGATACGTGGGTGGTGGTGGGAGTTGCTCCCGGGCAGGTCCAGACCCTGCATGTATTGCCCAGGCCGGGGGGCAAGGATGGAGAGTTGGAAAGGTGAGAAATTCGGTGAAATGGGGCTTGGGGCTTTTGCTGGGCGGGTGTGTGCAAGGCGTATGGGGAGCATCTCTCCCGGGTATCGGGGTGATCAGCACCCCTGGATCGGGAGGAGTGCAAACCTACTCTTTCAGTCTGCAAACTCTGATCCTGCTCACTTCCCTCAGTTTCTTGCCAGCCTTGCTGTTGATGATGACGGGCTTTACGCGCATCATCATCGTGCTTTCACTCATGCGTTCGGCGCTGGGGACCCAGACTTCCCCGCCCAATCAGGTTTTGATTGGGTTGGCTCTGTTTCTGACTTTTTTTGTCATGGCTCCCGTCTACGATAAAGTGTATGCCACGGCTTGGGTTCCTTACAGTGAAGAGAAAATCTCTCTTCAGGAAGCGGTGGATCGGGGCAGCATCCCCCTCAAAACCTTCATGCTCCACCAAACCCGCGAAAGTGACTTGGCTCTGTTCGTCAAGATATCCAATAGCGCTGCGTTGCAAACACCGGATCAGGTCCCCTTCAAGGTGTTGGTTCCGGCTTTTGTGACGAGCGAATTGAAAACTGCTTTTCAGATTGGATTCGTCATCTTCATTCCCTTCCTGATCATTGACATGGTTGTGGCCAGTGTATTGATGTCCATGGGGATGATGATGGTCTCACCTTCGGTGATTTCCTTACCTTTCAAGTTGATGTTGTTCGTTCTGGCGGATGGTTGGAACCTGCTTATTGGTTCTCTGATGCAGAGTTTCAATCCATGATGACGCCTGAAAGTGTCATGACATTGGGCCAGCAGGCGTTGACCTTGGCAGTAGTCGTGTCGGCCCCTATCCTGTTGGTGGCGTTGGGTATCGGATTGATCATCAGCATTTTTCAAGCTGCTACCCAGATCAATGAAATGACTCTGTCATTCATTCCAAAAATGCTGGGTATGGTGTTGGTATTGGTTATTCTCGGACCCTGGATGATCAGTTTGATGGTGGATTACATTCGTCGTCTTTATGAAGGAATCCCTTCCATGGTGGGTTGATCATGGACTTGTTGACGGTTACCACCACGCAGTGGGATACCTGGATCGCCCAGTTTTTTCTTCCTTTGGCCCGCATATTGTCGGTATTGGCTACTGCCCCCGTGCTGGGACAATCACCGGCGCCGGTACAGGTGCGGATTGGTCTCGGTTTGGCCTTGACCCTGGTCATCGCCCCGGTTCTTCCCCCGACCCATCCCTCGGTGAGTCTGGTCTCACTCGAGGGGGTGATGCTTCTGCTGGAGCAAGTAGGGATTGGTCTCATTCTGGGTTTTTGCCTGAACGTCGTTTTTGCGGCAGTGACCATGGCAGGAGATATGATGGGACTGCAAATGGGACTGGGGTTTGCCAGTTTCTATGACCCCACCCATGCGACTTTTCGACCCTTGGTCGGACAGTTTTTGACGGTTCTTTTTACGTTGATTTTTCTTTCCATGGATGGACATCTGCTGGTCATTGAGGCATTGGCAGACAGTTTTCGGCAAATCCCCCTGGATCCTGGCTTGCAATTCCACGCTCAAGGGTGGCAAGTCGGGTTGGTCTGGGCGGGTGCGTTGTTCGTGGATGCGCTACGCCTGTCCTTGCCTGTATTGGCGGCTTTGCTCATCACCAATCTGGGCCTGGGCGTATTGACGCGCGCGGCTCCCCAGTTGAATCTTTTTGCGGTTGGTTTTCCATTGACCCTGGCGGTCGGGTTCATCGTGCTGGACTTTTCCTTGCCTGTCTTGCCCGTTTTGGCGGAGCGGATGATTCGCGACAGCATCGAGATGGGGCTGCGAATGACCACGGGACTGCTGCATTGACCATCGGTCAATGTGATGATCAGCGCAGATAGTTGAACAGCGACAGACTGGAGATGGCGGTGAAGGATTGCATGGCTGCTTGCAGGCTGAGTTTCTCCTGAGACAGAAGACTGAGGGCTGAAGTGTAATTGGTGTCCTGTATTTGGGACAGGGTCGACTGGTACTGGATATTCAGACTGTTTTCCGTTGCTGTCAGGTTGGTCAGGGCTCCGAGGTTGGTCCCCAAAGTGACATTGCCGGTCAGGACGGCGTTGAGTCCCTGGTTCAGATTTCCTTCGGCCGTCTGGAGTTGTTGGACGAAATTGCTGGATGCTGTACTGTTGCCTGCCGGCAAGGGGGTATTGAGCAGATTGATGAGATTTTGCAGCGTCTGAAAAATGGGGACATGGGTGCTGGGGGCTACGTTAAAACTGTCTCCATTGGCCGGTTGCCCCTGAATATTGAACTGAATGCCGTTGAAGGCGATGGTTTGACCGCTGGTGTAGGGTTGATTGGCTGCTGGAAGACTGGCAGCGGGAAGGGCTGCGCCACTGGCATCGGTACCGGATACCGTGTAGGTCGTGACCCCTCCGGTGATACCGAAAGTCAGTGTGTAATGGTTGCCCTGTTGGGCAGTGGTGGGCGGGGGGGACGCCAATCCGCCCTGACTGATGGTTCCGGAACCCGCGTTGCTGGGGGTGTTGCTGGTGACGAAATACCCATTTCCATTGGCAATGTTCATGAACAGGTCGGCCCCGTTGACGTTGGTGGGCATACTGCGTCCACTGGCCACCTGCATCAATTGCTGTCCACTGTTGCCTTGATATTGGACGCCACTGGAGGTGACGATAAAGGGTTTGGTGGATCCCTTGGTACCTGAAAACAGATAGTTTCCCGTTCCATCCCGACTGTTGGCCAACCCGATCAGTTGAGTCAGTTGTTGTTGGAGCGTGGTGGCCAGGGTCTGGCGGTTGGAATTATTGAGCGCTGCATTATTGGCCGAGATGACGGTGGATTGTACGTTTTGTACCAGGGTGGTGATGCTTTGCAGGACACTGGAGGCCATGGACATCTGATTCTGGGCGGCGGTGATATTGCTTTGATATTGGATATTCATGCCGGTAGCCTGCGTCAGATCGATGACCTGAGCAGCTCCGGCAGGATTGTCTGCCGGGGTGTTGATTTGTTTTCCGGAAGACAGTTGCAACTGGGTATTGAGCAGCGTCGACTGCTGCTGGTTCATGGCCTGGATGCTGTTATCGTAAAAAGTGCCAGTACTGATGCGGACCATGGTGCTCTCCTTTAGTTGAGCATGCCGAGGACGGTGGAAAACATGGTGTTGGACACTTGAATGGCTTTTCCGGCGGCCTGATAGGCTTGTTGAAATTGAATCAGGTTGGCTGCCTCCTCATTCAAGTTGACCCCTGAGATGGACTGTTGGTTTTGAGTCGTCTGGTTGACCAGATTGGTTTGGGCGGTGGATTGGACCTGAAGTTGGCTGGTTTGTGTTCCTACCTGACTGACCAACTGGGCGTAGGCTGCCGCAAAATTGGCGGTCCCGCCCAGCAAAGTATTCTGGGATTGGAGTGCACCCATGGCCAAGGCATTGTTGCCATCCGTGCTCGCACCGGTATTGGCGCTGACGGTGAATACATCATTGGTCTGCGGAGCCCCGTTCAAGGTGGCACTCCATCCGTTGTAACTGATCGTTCCTCCGGGGGCATAGGAGACACCTGAGGCGAGCGTCGTTCCTGTGGTGCTGTCCGTGACGGTGTAGGTCGTGGGACTGGTGAAGGTGAGGTTAACCGTGTCCTGCAGATTCGAGTTGAGAGGGAGCCCCGAGGTGACGGCAGGCGCGGATAAACTTCCGGTGCCGATGTTGGTCGAGGAAGCATTTCCTTGAACGGGAATGGCTGCAGCAATTTTTGTGGGATCGGTGAGAATGACCTTCAAATTCTGGGCGCCATTGATGGTGGGTTCGATCAGATAACTGTTCCCGGTATTGGGCGTGGCCGACACCTGAAGAGAAAGTCCGTCGACGTTCATGGGCATCGTGCTGCTGGTGGTGATCGTGTGATCGGATAGACGAGTCAGAGTGTACTGGCTCCCATTATAGGAAAGAGTGTAATTGCTTCCCGTCAATGCACTGGCCTGGGTGATGGTCGCGCTGACCGTGGCGGCTCCTGTATTGGACTGGTTGGCAATGACCACGGGAGAAGCAATCTGGAACAGAGGAGTGCCCAAGGCTCCGTTGAGATCCTGACCTTGGAGTTGCTGGGTATTGATGGTCATGCCCAGACCGGTGGCGATCAATCCCAATTGACTTTGGGTGGGGACCAGACTCTGATTCTGAAAGGCCATCAACCCCCCCAGATTTCCTCCCTGGATACTGTTGCTGGGGAGGCGCAGGGTGGTTCCATTGGGCGTGACATAGGCGATATCGAGTTGGGCAGGGTTGGACTGAGCGGGGATGGTCTTCAGTGTCATGGCTTGGTTGCCGACGACCAGAGGCTGTCCGTTGCCGATATACACGGTATCTGATCCGTTGGGTTGTTTGAGTACGGTGGCATTGATCTCTTGACTCAGTTGACTGATCAACTGGTTGCGCTGATCAAGCAAGGAATTGGGTTGCTGGAATGAGTTGCTGGCCGAGGACGTGAGGATGCTCTGGTTCAGGGACGCAATTTGTTTGGCATAAGCATTGATATTTACGACGCTGGAAGCGATTTGCTGGTTGGTGCTGCTTGCCAACCCGGTCATGACCTGATTCAGGGTTTGAAAAGTACCGGTCAGTGATTGGGCACTGCTGATCAAACCTTGACGTGCTGCAATGGAGGCGGGTGCATTCGAAACCCCATTGATGGCGCTGAAAAAGTTTTGCAGCGCAGGAGATAATCCAGCCGCAGGATCTGCAATGATATTGTTGATTTGCTGGATCTGGTTGTAATAAGTCGTCAGTTGACTGGAAGCGGACTGCTGTTGCTGCAACTGGGTATTGATGAAACTGCTGTAGAGGCGCTTGACCGTGGTGACGTTGACCCCTTGACCAATGAATCCGTTGCCCGTGCCCAGCGAGGGCAGGGCGGACTGTACGGTTTGCTCGCGGCTATACCCTGGAGTAGAGGCATTGGCAATATTGTTGCCGGTGGTGAGCAAACCGGCCTGGGCAGCATTCAATGCACTGATTCCAATACTGGTCATCATGTCAGTCATGGTGAACTCCCGGGGGTTTGAGGGGAATCCCCTTCTTCACCAGGTTATCGGCGGTGGGGGCGACAACTTTAGTGAGAGGAGAAGAAGGGTGTGGAATGGAAGAATGAGGGGACAACTGCTTGACGATCAGGTCTGCCAATCCTAACCCATGGCTTTTTGACGCATTCTGGGCCAACTGTTTGTCCAGCATCTCCGTGAACATCTTGGTTTGTTGACTGTCACCCAGACTGTCCTGGGGTACGGTGGCCCGCATGGATTTCATCATCATGTTCATGAATACGGTCTCGAATTGCTTGGCGACCTGAGGGAGGGATTTGTTCGGATCCTGGTGCGCTTTCAGGCGCAGTCCCGCCAATGCCTGACTGTCAAAGGCCAAACGGGCGTTGGGGTCGACGGAGAGGGGGAGGTCGTGGGCCATGTCAAATGATCTCCAGGTCGGCGTGCAATGCGCCCGCCGCTTTCATGGATTGAAGGATGGACAAGAGATCTTCCGGTTTGGCGCCCAGGGTATTCAGCGCGCGGATGACCTCGTTGAGGGAAACCCCTTTTTTGAGCAGAATGAGTGCCCCCTTATCTTCCTTGATATTGATGGCGGCTTGCCCGGTTTGAACAGTGTTCCCGTTGGATAGCGGATTGGGTTGGCTGACCTGGTTGAGGGCGCTGATGACTACGGTGAGATTGCCATGAGCCACAGCGCATTCCTCCAGTGTAACATTCTGGTTCATCACCACGGAACCATTGCGGGCATTGATGATGACTTTGGCTTCTTCGATTCCCGCATCCACTTGAAGGTTTTCCAGGCGAGACATGAACTGAACCCGGGCCGTGCCCCTGGGTGCCTGAACCTGAAGGGTTCGTCCATCGAGCGCAGCGGCGATGGGTTGGCCCAAAGCCAGTTGCTGATTGATGACGTCCGCCATTTGAGTGGCTGTGGTGAAATCCATTTCATTCAATTCAAGCGTGATGTAGTCCCCTTGGGAAAAAGGGGAATTGACAAGACGCTCGACGGTGGCTCCGCTGGGAATGAGACCGACGCTCTGATGATTGACCAGAACCTTGGATCCTTTGGCTCCCCCGCCTACCCCTCCAACCAACAGGTTCCCCTGTGCCATGGCGTACACCTGCCCATCAGCCCCCTTGAGCGGCGTCATCAGCAGGGTACCCCCCAGCAGGCTATTGGCGTTCCCGACTGAGGAGACGGTGACATCGATGGTCTGGCCAGGGCGGGAAAAAGGGGGCAGGTCGGCGGTCACCATGACCGCCGCCACGTTCTTGAGCATGGTCTGGAGGATACTGGCGGGAGGAGTATTAATGCCCATCCGGGTCAGCATGTTGAGGAAACTCTGAACGGTGAAGGGGGTCAGGATAGTCATGTCGCCGGTGCCGTCCAGGCCAACGACCAGTCCATAACCGATCAACTGGTTATGCCGGACCCCCTGGATGGTGGCGAGGTCTTTGATACGCCGGGCATCGGCTCCCGGCGAGAAAACCAGCAACGGAGTGATCAGGAAGAAGGTCAGGAGAAAGCGCATGGCGTACTCAGAAGGGTACCGAGGACAGGAAAAAGTGCCCGAGCATGCTTTTGATCGCAGCGCTGTCGATGTTGGTATTTCCTCCACGGTATTCGATTTGGGCATCGGCCACTTGGGTAGAAGGGATGGTGTTATTGTATTGGACATAAACCGGGTTGATGACACCGGAAATCCGGATGTATTGATCGGTTTGGTTGACGGTGACCAGTTTCTCTCCACTGACCTTCAGGTTGCCATTGGGGAGTACCTCGATGACGGTGGCGGTGATGGAACCGGACAGGAAGTTATTGCCGTTGTTGTTGTTGGTGTTGGTCAACTTGTTGGAGGAGGAACTGTTTGAAGTAATCCCGTCCAATATGTGTTGACCGGTTACCGCCCCGACAATGGCTGGGGTGGTTGAAGTGATGGACCCTGCATGGATCAGGGAGTTTCCATCGGCTTCCGTGGCATTGGAACTCTCCTGAAGCAGGATCTGAATGGTGTCTCCCAGGTTGCGGGCCCGTACGTCCTCAAACAGGGGATGCTGGCCATAGCCAACCTGATAAATCCCCCCTGTGTCGGGGGGAATGGTTTTATACAAGTCGAGCGGACGAGCCGTCAATGGGCTGGTGATATGGGTGGACGGGGTGGCCGTGCAGCCACCCAGGACCAACAGAAGGAAAAGAACGGAGCATCTCTGGAAACGGGGGCGCATGATGACCTACCTCATGGTCGCCAATGTCTGCAGCATTTGCCCTGAGGCCTGAACCGCCTGGGAATTGATTTCATAGGCGCGTTGGGTTTCGATCATGTTGACCAGTTCTTCCACTACGCTGACATTGGAAGTTTCGACATAGCCCTGATTCAAGGTTCCCGCTCCGTTCAGGCCTGGCGCGCTCAAATTGGGGGTGCCGGAAGATTGCGTTTCCAGATACAGATTTCCCCCGATACTTTGCAGATTGGTGGAATTCATGAAGGTGGCCAACTGGAGACTCCCGACCTGGAGGGGATTGACGATCCCTGCCTGGGTGACGGACACCGTCCCATCGCTTCCGATGGTGATACTGGTGGAATTGAGGGGAATCGTGACGGCAGGTTGGACCTGATAGCCCGCTGCAGTAACCAGATTGCCCTGATTGTCCGTTTGAAAGGAGCCGTCCCGGGTATAGGCGATGGTTCCGTTGGGTAACAGGACCTGAAAGAAGCCATTCCCGTTGATGGCGATATCCAGGGCATTTCCGGTTTGCTGGAGATTGCCCTGGGTCATTATGCGCTCGGCTGCCAGGGGTTGCACCCCGGTGCCGAGTTGCATGCCGGATGGGTACATGGTGATTTGTGAAGATTGGGCGCCGGGTTGGTAGATGGTCTGGTAGAGCAGGTCTTCAAATACCGCCCGCGATTTTTTGAATCCGTTGGTTCCCACGTTGGCCAGATTGTTGGAAATGACATCCATCTGGGTTTGTTGGGCCTCGAGTCCGGTCTTTGAAATCCATAGAGAACGTTGCATGATTGATATCTCCCTTAGCGGAGTGAGGCCAGGATCTGGGTGGCGAGTTGGTCGTTGGATTGGGCGGTCTGGAGCATTTGCATGTGCATTTCAAATTGTTTCGAAATGGAAATGATGTCGACCATGGCGGAAATGGCATTGACGTTGCTGCTTTCCAGGGTTTCTGGCGTGAGGGTGACGGTGGTGCTGGGCGGCACCGGTTTGCGATCACGGGTGCGGAACAACCCGTCTTCTCCGCGATATAACTGGTCTTCGGAAGGGTCGACCAGTCTCAACTTGCCCACGGTCGTACTGGGCATGGGCGGGATGCCGCCGGGGACCGTGGAAATGGTCCCGTCCGATCCAATGGTCACCTGAGTGTCGGGGGGGATGTCGATCTGATCCCGTGCCACCAACTCACCATTGTCATCGATGACGGGGTACCCGGTATTGGTTTGCAGAATTCCATCCGTGGATACCTGCAGGTTTCCATTCCGTGTGTACGCTTCCGTGTTGTCCGGCAAGAGAACGGCAATCCAGCCCTTGCCCGTGATTCCGACATCGAGGCTCCTGCCGGTATGGGTGAGCGTGGCGGGGGTGAGGTCGTAGCCGGACAAACCGTTGACGACGAAGGTACGGGTGGGCAATCCTTCTCCCACGAGTGGGATGGCGCGGAAACTGTCGACGGCGCTGCGATAACCTGTCGTATTGTTGTTGGCCAGATTGTTGGAAATGGTGGCCTGACGCTCCAGGATGTGGGAAGCGCCGGTCATGGCAGTGTAGATGAGACGATCCATGGCGAGTTTCCTGTGCCTATCTCAGGTTGATCAGGGTTTGTGTGATCTGATCCTCGGTCTTGATGGTCTGGGCATTGGCTTGATAGTTGCGCTGAGCCGTGATCATGTTGACCAGTTCGGAAGTGAGATTGACGTTGGAACCTTCTACAGCGCTGGATTGAATTGCCCCCAGATTCCCACTGCCTGGTGCCCCGATCAGGGCGGATCCCGAACTGAAACTTTCTCCCCATTGGTTGTTTCCCAGGGACTGAAGACCTTGTGGATCGGCAAAGTTGGCCAGAGCGATTTGCCCCAGGTTTTTCGACTGACCATTGGAATAATTGCCCTGGATGATCCCGGTCGGACTGGTGGTGAATCCACTTAATTGTCCTGACGTGTAGCCGTTTTGTACCAGTTGGTTGACGCCAAAGGGAGAACCGTACTGGGTCGAATTGCCGAAACTCATCGTAATGACCTGGGGCGTGGTGGCGCCATTGGTGAGGGGCAGGGAGACGGCGATCTGCCCCATCTGCAAGGGGGGGGCGGCGGGAGGGCTGACCAGGGTGCCGCTGGAATTGAAACCCAGGGTGCCAATGGGAGTGCCCGCCGCTGGCACCTGCGCCCCATCGACGGTCAGATAAGTGTTCCAGGAGGCAGTGGCCGGCGGTGGATTCAGGACAAAATACAGGGTGGCGATATGACTGTTGCCCAAACTATCATAGACCGTCATGGAGGTCGAGTTGTTGAAGGTCGTGGGGTCGGTGGGGTTGAAGGGCGTGGTGGAGGGAACCGTGGAACTGGAGTCGAGATTCACGCCTACCGTGGCCTGATTGGTGGGGGTGGGAGCCAGATTGGCGGTGGGAATCTGGATGGGAGTGGGGGTGGCTGCCACGATGGTTCCATTGCTGGCGGCCAGATACCCCGTGACCTGATTGCCGGTGGCATCCACCAGATATCCGTTTTTGTCCAGTTGAAACTGGCCGTTGCGCGTAAAGGTGATGTTCCCGTTGTTGTTCATGCGGAAAAAACCTTGACCATTGATGGCCATATCAAGGGGGTTTCCCGTGGATTGGATATTGCCTTGAGTAAAACTTTGAGAAATCCTGGAGACCTGAGTCCCGATTCCGCTGGAGGCGCTGCTCGCACTGTTGAAGGCCGAGGCAATGATATCGGAAAACTGCGTATTGGAAGATTTGAATCCGACGGTGCTGGCGTTGGCGATGTTGTTGCCAATCGTATTCAATTGGCTGGCAGAGGCATCCAGCCCACTGAGTCCTTGTTGAAAAGCCATGGTGGTTGCTCCTTGGAGAGGGTGAAGTTACTGGATGTAGGCGACGGATGAAAGGTTGAAACTGCCCAGTGTGCCTAAATCGAGAGACGCGCCCTGACTTCCCATGGTGACTGAATTCACCTTTCCGGAAGACAGGGGAGTAGCGGTCACGGAAGCCCCTCCCTGAGTGGCGCTGGCGACTATCTGATAGGTTCCGGAGGGAACTTGAACGCCGGATTTGTTTAAACCATTCCAAGTGATGGGAACGACGCCCGCCGGTTGAGCGCCCAGATCGAGAGTGTTCAGGACGGTTCCTGCGCTGTTTTTGATGGTCACAGTCAGGTTGCTGACGGCCTGAGGGAGACTTACGCCCGCAGTGGCGGGACTACCCGAAGTCAACTGGAGGGTATTACCGGGAACCAGAACGTTATGCCCGATCAGGCCGGTGGCAGCAGCCATGGATTGACTTCCGGAGAGACTGGTATTGAGTGCGGTCAGGGTCTGATTCAACTGACTGATGCCGCTCACCGTACTGATCTGGGCCAGTTGAGCAGTCATCTGGCTACTGTCCATGGGATTCATGGGGTTCTGGTTTTGTAATTGGGTGATCAGCAGCGTCATGAAATTGTTTTGCATGGCCGCTGCGCTCGTGTTGGTCACGCCGGGCAGTCCACTGCCCAGTGCTGGGCTGGAAGAAGCCAAAGAACTGTTGGATTGGTTCAGTTGGTTGATCAGGGTGCTGGCAGGGTTGACGGTGGTCATGGCGGGGCTCCTATGGACCGAGAGTGAGTGTTTTGAGCAACAACGTATTGGAAGTATTCAGGACTTCCACGTTGTTCTGGTAGGACCGGGAAGAGGAAATCATGTTCACCATTTCTTCCACGACATTGACATTGGGCATCGTGACGAAGCCTTGGGGATCAGCCAGGGGGTTACCTGGGTCATACATTTTTTTCATGGGGGTAGGGTCATTGATGACCTGGTCCACCTGTACGGCGGTGCCTCCCTGGTGGTTCAAAGGAATGGCCTTGAAAATGACCTGTTTGGCGTGGTAGGGCTGACCATCGGCCCCCGTCGCACTGTCTGCATTGGCAAGATTGCTGGCTACTACATTGAGACGCTCCGACTGGGCTGTCAGGGCGGAACTGGAAATACTCAGGACATCAAAAAGGGACATGGCCAGTTACCTCAATTCAGGACGCTCAGGATATCCCGGATCTGCTGGGTTCCAAACCGGAGGCTGGCCTGGTAGCGCACGGCGCTTTCGGAATATTGAGCACGTTCGATATCCAGGTTGACGGTGTTTCCGTCCGCACTGGGTTGAACCGTGGCGCGATACAGAAGCGGTGAACCCGCCGCATTTTCTCCCGTACTGGCCCCCAGATGATCGGGGGATGAGGTGCTCAGGGACAGAGGCGGGGGTTTTCCTTGCTGCAAGGCGGTGGCCAGCGCTTCCCGAAAATCGATGTCACGGGCAAGGTAACCGGGGGTGTCTGCGTTGGCAATATTCGACGCGATCAACTCCTGACGCGCTTCCTGAACATGCAGGGCGCTTTGCTGAAATTGCAACGTGCGGTCAAGGGTGGTAGCCATCACGAGTTTCCTGTCCCATAATATGCCAAGGATTTCCAGTGATCATGGTATTCCTCTGGGAATGTCCGTCAAGGGAAGATTAAAAGGAGGTTATGCCCCTTTTTCATGGTTTCTAGGTGGGAGGCGCAATGGCAAAGTGGATGGGGATGATGGGGTTGCTGGGCCTCGTCCTGGTGGCTCAACAGGGCTGGGCAGACACGGAGGAAACGCTGGTGGCGGCCATACGGCACTTTGTCGAAAGTCAGTGGGTGGGGGAGCAGGGTGAACTTTCCGTGACAGTGGAGCATCCCTCTTATGGCCAATGGCCAGAGCACTGTCTTTCCCCTCAGTTATCTCTTCCGCCCGGTGTTCGGCCGGAAGGGCGTTTCATGGTGGCGTTGCGTTGTGCCAACGAAACCGATGGCAGTGTGTGGAGTCGGATGATCCCAGTGCGCGTGACTCTGACCGCCGATTATTATGTGGCCCGTCACCCGTTGATGCGGGATACCCCGTTGAATGAAACGGATTTTGAAATTCGGCATGGGGTGCTGGATCATTTCGGGATGGTGACTCGACAGACCAACTTGACGGGCAAGGTGTTGCGTCAGGGACTCAATACGGGACAGGTCCTGAGGGCAGACATGATGCGCGAGGCTTATGTGGTCCAGCAAGGACAGACGGTTCAGGTCCAGGTACTGGGGGACGGTTTCAAGATCAGCACGGATGGGCAGGCACTGAACAACGCAGCGTTGGGCCAGAACGTACAGGTGCGTACGGTCACCGGAAAAATGCTCAGCGGAACTGCCCAGGAAAATGGTATGGTCCGTGTGAATCCGGGAAACTGATGCGGTTCGGAGGATATTGAAGATGGCTGACGAATTCAGAACCCTATCCCAATGGCTCTCCTTTCTGGAGGCCGCAACCTTGCCAGTATCCCGGAACAGTTTGGCAGATCTGGAGATGTTGCGTTCAGACGAGGAGCAACTTTCGGTACTGACCGTGGCGCCCATCGTTTTGCGCGATCCCGTTTTGACGGCACACGTGTTGCGTTACCTGCAGAATCATCGGTCCCGCCATCAGGAAACCGAGATCATCGAAGTGGAACAGGCAATCCTGGTATTGGGCCTGGATGCTTTTTACCAAAAGGTCATGGGGGGGTTGAACGTCATCGAGGATCAATTGAGCGCGCACCCTGCAGCGCTGGCCAACTTGCAGCGTGTGGGAAGACGCGCCGAACGGGCGGCAGATTATGCGCGGGAATGGGCCATTCGTCTCAATGATCGGCACTTCGGTGAAGTGTATATGGCCGCATTGTTGCATGATTTGGCGGAAATGTTGTTATGGATTTTTGCGCCTCTTCGCCTGCTCAAAATTCGCGAGGCTCAACAGATGGATAAAACCTTGCGCAGCCAGGATGTTCAGGAGGAGGTGCTGGGGTTTACCGTGCGTGCTTTGCAGCATGAACTGGTGATTCGATGGGGTTTGCCCCACCTGTTGGTCACGCTGATGGAAGATGAACACGCGGCCTCATCCAGAGTGCGCAATGTGACCCTGGCGGTCAATCTGGCCCGTCATTCCGACAACGGATGGGACGATGCGGCCTTGCCTGATGATTACAGCGATATCGGCCAGTTATTGCGAATGACGCCTCTGGACGTACGGCGCTGGGTGATCCCGCATGAAACGGAAGGGTTCCACCGGTCTTTATGACGGAATCCATCCTATCGAGTCTGGATCCCGACGATTGGGAAAGTGAGCGGCATCAGGCCCATGCCATGCTCGATGATCTTTTGGACTATGTTCAGAATTTGACGGAACGACCCGTGTGGCAGCCCATTCCCGTTTCGGTGCGCCGCTCTTTTCAGGAAAACTCGCCTTGTACGGGACAGCCTCTGGAAGAGATCCATCAACGGTTCATGGCGGATATCCTTCCCTATGCGGTAGGGAATGCGCACCCCGGTTTCATGGGTTGGGCCCATGGAGGCGGGACGGTGGCGGGCATGCTGGCTGAAATGTTGGCGGGGGGGTTGAATGCCAATCTGGGCGGGCGTGACCAGATTCCCGTGGCGGTAGAGCAGCAAATCGTGCACTGGGCGCGGGAATGGTTCCGTTTTCCGGAGACGGCGCAAGGGATCTTTACCACAGGAACCTCGCAAGCCACCCTGATGGCTCTGTGGGTGGCGCGAGTCGCCCAGTGGGGGGAAAAGGTTCGTCAGGAGGGGGTGGGAGCGCATACCTTGACGGTCTATGCGGCATCGACAGTGCATGGTTCCCTGCACAAGGCCCTGGATTTGAGTGGATTGGGAAAAAAATCCCTGCATCTGGTTGACCTGGATGGATCCGGGCGGATGGATGTTTCGGCGCTTCATGTTCAAATCGGTAAGGATCGTCAGGCGGGGTTGACCCCTTTCATGGTGGTGGGTTCGGCCGGCACCGTGGATACCGGGGCCATCGACGACTTGACGGCCCTTGCTGCCCTGTGCCGGACACAGTCTCTGTGGTTTCATGTGGATGGTGCATTGGGTGCGCTGGGCTGTTGGAGTGCCGAGTTGGCTCCCCTGTTCCAGGGTATCGAGCAGGCGGATTCTCTGGCCTTCGATTTTCACAAGTGGGGACAAGTACCCTACGATGCCGGATTTTTATTGATCCGAGCGGGTTCGCTCCAACGTCGAACGTTTGCTTCTTCTGACCGCTATCTGGCTCGGGAGGAGCGGGGCACGGCCGCAGGAGAGGACTGGCCCTGCGATCTCGGGCCTGATCTGTCGCGCGGATTTCGTGCGCTTAAAACCTGGATGACCGTGCGCCGGTACGGGACCGAGCGGTTAGGGGCCATGATGGCTCACACCTGTGCACTGGCTCGTTTCGTGGCCGAAAGGGTGAGTAGGGAAGTCTCCCTCGAATTAATGGCGCCCGTCACTCTCAATATCGTCTGTTTTCGTCATCGAGCAGAACCTGCACAAGCGGATGCATTGAATGCACAGATTGCCATTGCGCTCCAGGAATCCGGAATCGCCGTTCTCTCGACGACTCTGGTGCGTGGGCAGCGCGTCCTGCGCGTGGCGCTGGTCAATCATCGAACTCGGGTACGGGATCTGGAGTCCTTGATCTGCGCCGTGCTTCATCTGGGGAAACGTTTTTCAACAGGGAGAATCAAATCGTCATGAATCCAGTCACATATCATGGTTTGGCACGGTTGATGACGCGCACTTACCACGGGGAAGATCTGACGGAACTGGGGCAGGAACTGATTCAACGTGCCTCTCGCCCGCCCCATGAAGGGGGGGCAGAGGTGTTGCTGGATCTGGCCATCCTTTTGCATCTGCGAGGATTTCACGAAATGGCGCGAGACCTGCAGATGCAAGCGTTGCGTCAGCGACAGACCTATGTGTTGCCCGCAACCCGGACCCCTGCCCTGCGTTTGTTGGCTCTGATGGTTCCCGGAGAGTTGAATGCCAATACGCCACTGGAATTTCTGGTGGAGGATTCGGACATCGAGTTGCATCAGTTATTCATTTCTCCCGAATTACTTTTCCCGTCTCAGATACCGGAACACGATGTGGCCATAGTGGCAGTGGGAGAATCCGAGAAAACGCTTCCCTTGCTTCGGGCTCTGGGGCAGGCCCTGGTTCATTGGCCTCGACCCGTGCTCAATCATCCGGCGCGGATCGCCGGATTGACGCGGGATGGAGTGGCTTTGACCCTGTCAGGAATTCCAGGGGTTGTGGCGCCGATGGCTCAGCGAGTCGAAAGACATAGCCTGGAAGTGTGGGCACAAGAAGAGCATGCCTTTGGTCGGGATAGAGGAGGGGACTATCCGGTGATCGTACGCCCCATTGATTCCCATGCAGGTACAGGGCTCATGAAGATCGACGAAATGGACGGCTGGCGGGACTACTTGGCCCTGAATGAAGAAGAAGCATTTTTTGTTTCCCCTTTTGTGGATTACCGCAGTTCTGATGGTTTATTCCGGAAATACCGAATCGCTTTGGTGAAGGGAGTTCCTTTTGCCAGTCATCTGGCTATTTCTGACCATTGGATGGTTCATTACCTGAATGGAGGGATGGAGGGTTCCGAGCAGAAAAGGGCAGAAGAAGCCCACTTCATGGAACACTTTGAATCTGGCTTTGCCCATCGTCAGGCGGATTCTCTGGCTCTCGTCCAGCATGCACTGGGTTTGGACTATGTGGTACTGGATTGTGCCGAATTGCAGGATGGACGATTGTTGATTTTTGAAGCGGACAGTAGCGCCGTGGTCCATGCCATGGATCCCGTGGAACTCTTTCCTTACAAACGGCCCGCCATACAGAAAGTATTCCAGGCTTTTCGCCAGATGCTCGAGGATGCACGCCATATTGCCCCAGGCCTGCCGGGCGCCGTTCAGTTTGAGAAAGATGCGGCTGACTGATCGGCGCATTGCGTGTTTGTTGGCAGAAGATGCCGATCCGCGTCTGCACCTCGATCCTCTGACCGGTGTCAATGCCTACGGGGTATCTCCTTTTCCCCAGGACGAGGTGGGGGAATGGGGGTCGGCTACGGCTTCTGCTTTATCGCAGATGAGTTTTCGGATTTTGCGACAATGGTGGCCCACGGTGGCAGAGAATCCGGATCGGCGCTGGATCCAAGACGTCCTGGCTGGAGACCTGTTACAGGTCATGGGGCTTGATGCAACTCATTATGGAGCGAACCTGTATTCGTCGGGGAGCGGGGCATTGGGCGAGGGGGGGCGGCAATTGCTGGGGCGGATGAAAACTCCTGTTCTGGTTTTGTGCCAGGGCAGCGAGACAGGGAGTCGGGTCCCTGAAGTGCTCCGGAATGCCTTGGGTTGTACGGTGGCAGAGGTCATATCCTTGCCGGTGCGTACGGAAAGCGGAGAATTGATTCCTTCAGCGCTGCGGGATGAGTTGTGCTGGGGACGGGTGGCTCATTGTTTGAAGTCAGGTAGAGAGGTATTGCTGGTGCTGACGGATGGGACCAAGACGGGGCAGGTGGTTCCAGGTGTGGAGGGTACACGGGAGATGGTCTCCCGTTATCCGGAGCAACTTCGTGTGTTGGTGGATGCTTGTCAGTTACGCGTTGCCTGGTCGAGGGTGAAGGATTATCTGGATAGGGGTTGGCCGGTAACCATTACGGGATCAAAATTTGTTGGAGGTCCCCCTTTTTCTGGGGCATTGTTGTATTCCCGTGCCTTTTACAAGGATTTCGGAAAGAGTGAACAAATATTGGGGGTGGGTGCCCTGTTGCGCTGGGTCGCGGCTCTGGCAGAAATGAAACGCTGGTCTGTCGTTCCAAAAGAGAGATTGGGCAGTTATCTGGCACGCTTTCAGGCAGCGCTGGAACAGCAGGTCGGACGTTGGCCCGCCGTGACCTTGGAATCTGTGCCAGGACTGGAGCGAGGTGGCGATCCGGGATTGTGGGATGTGCACCCTACCATTTTCCCTTTTGAATTACGCGGACCCGCAGGAGAGCCTTTGGAACGAGGCGCCCTGGAGGCGCTTTATCGACGTTTGCCTCAGGCCGGGTCCGACGTGCGGGGACGTTGGGGGCAACCGGTCCGGTTGGGGGATGGACAAAGACATGAGCGCTGGGCTTTGCGCCTCTGTCTGGGGGCGCGTCTTCTGATTCCCTGGTTGGAAATGCTTTCCGACGATGGTGTAACGCAAACCCTGGATCGAGGTCTGGAATTGGTCGATCGGACCGTGGTTGAGGCCGCACGTATGGGATAGGCAGGCGGCAAGGACCACTCGAAAATTGGTTGAGTGGTCGAGGAATGTTTTACAATGTGCGTCACTTCACAATGGTACGCACTCAGGAGTGAGCCAGCATGCACGTTCTCCTCGTCGATGATTCGCGCGCAGCTTCGCTGCCGATTCAGCGGTTCATGGAACAGCAGGGCCACGAAGTGACCTATGTCCAGAATGGTCGCTTGGCCGTCGAGGCTTATCGGGCGCGGGTGCCGGATTTGGTACTGATGGACGTGATCATGCCCGAAATGGATGGGGTGGAAGCAACCCGGCGGATCAAGGCCATGGCGGGGACACGCTGGGTTCCCGTCATGATCATGACTTCCTTGTCGGCCAAGGAGGAAATCGTGTCTACTCTGGATGCCGGGGCCGACGATTATCTCATCAAACCTGTGGTGTTCGAAGTATTAGAGGCACGCATGCGTTCCATGCAACGCATTGCCACTTTGCAGGACAGCCTTTTTGCCATTCTGGACAACGCGTTCGAGGCCATCATCACCACCGATGAAGCGGGCACAGTGCAAAGTTATAATAAGTCGGCAGAAAAGATTTTTGGCTACCCCGCAACCCACATGGTAGGGAAAAAGGTGACTCGTCTGATCTCGGAAAGAGGGGGGGTCGTACCCCACCAATGGAGTGGAATATCTGCGGCACAGGGCGTGCAGGACGAGCGGGTTCTGGGTTTGCGGGTGTCAGGAGAGGTTTTTCCCATGAGGGTGGCTTTGACGGAAGTGAAACGTCAGCAAGGTAATTTGATCATCGGGATGGTGCGGGACGTCTCCGAAGAAGAAGCGGCACGCCAGCGCATCGACTTTCTGGCGCTGCACGATTCCCTGACCGGTTTGCCCAACCGCCCTCATTTTCATGACATCCATGGGCGTTTGCATGGGCAGGCCCGGACGTACAGCCTGTTTTTTCTGGATCTGGATGGTTTCAAACCGATCAACGATACCCTGAATCATGAGGCGGGAGATCAGGCATTGGCGATCGTGGCCGGACGCTTACGGGAAGTGGTGGGGAAAACGGGATTTGTGGCGCGTCTCGGAGGCGACGAATTTGTGGTTCTCTCCACGACCGAGGCTACCATGGAGGGGGCTTTGAGGTTGGGTGTCCGGTTGATTGAAGCGATTTCGCAACCCATGCTCCTGAATCAGCAGACCTGCCGCTTGGGAGCCAGCGTGGGGGCGGCACTATTTCCGTTACATGGGAGGACCCCCAATGAATTGCTGTTGGCGGCAGATCGGGCCATGTATCAGGCCAAACGTTCGGGCAAAGGAAAGACTTGCCTTGCCGAAGTGATTCGGGAACTTGCCTGATGGTAGGGCGAAACGCCGTCATCCTGCTGAGCGGGGGTCTGGATTCGGCCACTGTGCTGGCGATGGCGCGCCAACAGGGCTTTGGCGTGTACGCCATGAGTTTTGCCTATGGCCAACGCCACGCTCATGAATTGGACTGTGCCCGGCGCATTGCCCACCAAACCGGAGTGATCGACCATTCTGTGGTCAATATCGACCTGCGTGCGATTGGGGGGTCGGCCCTGACGACCACACAGGAGGTTCCCAAGGATCGTGATATCGATCAGGCGCATACCATTCCGGTGACCTATGTACCCGCCCGTAATACTATTTTTCTGTCTTTTGCGCTGGCGTGGGCAGAGGTACTTGGGGTGTCGGATCTGTTCATCGGGGTCAATGCTCTGGACTACAGCGGTTATCCGGACTGTCGTCCGGAATATCTGAGCGCCTTTGAACGGATGGCTAATCTGGCGACCCGTCGGGCAGTTGAAGGCGCTCCCCTGACGCTTCATGCACCGCTTCTGAATCTGACCAAGGCTGACATCATTCTGCAGGGATTGGCTCTGGGTGTGGATTATGGCCTGACCACCAGTTGTTATGATCCGGGCCCTGAAGGGCGCCCTTGTGGACATTGTGATGCCTGCCTGTTGCGAGCCCGCGGATTTGCCCAGGTGGGGGTGCCGGATCCTTTGGGAGTGCACTATGCGGGTATCACGGCATGAAAGCAGGGACGCGTCATGACTGGCAGGCTCGTGGTTTTGAGGCTTCTCGACAGGTGACCGGAGCGGCGGACCCGCGTTTACAACGTCGTCATGGGCACAGTTTTCGGGTGGAAGTATGCGATCCGCTGCAAGACGAGAGCAGCAGTGGGCGATTGGGTGTTCTGCTGAGCAACGTGGTGGAGCAACTGGATTATCAGGACCTCGATGTGCTTTTCTCCCAACGGCATGATGCGGAGATCTGGCATTGGATCGAAGATCGTCTGGATTTGGCTCCGGGCAGTCACGGATGTTTGGCATCTGGCCCTCGGCAAGGGGTGGTGCGTGATACGACGGGACGATTGCATGGATGGATGCGCGATCGTTTCGAATCGGCGCATTTTCTTCCCAATGTGCCCGCCGGACATAAATGTGGACGTTTGCATGGACATGGATTCGAGGTTGTATTGTTTTTCCCCTGGGAAGGTGGTCAGGCTGCGCAGTTGAAAACCCGATGGGAAAGGTTGCATGCCCGTTTGCACGGACGTTGTCTGAACGAACTGAGTGGTCTGGATATTCCGACCTCGGAAATTTTGGCCAGTTGGATCTGGTTTCGCTTGCAGGCACAGGGACAGGCACTGTCTCAAGTTACCGTGTATGAAACCGCTTCCAGCGGTAGTTCTTTTGATGGTACCCGTTATCGCATCTGGAAGGAACAAAGTTTCGACAGTGCCCTGCGCTCTCCCGAGGGGGCGCTGTGGGGGCATACCTATCGTTTGCGCCTGGGGCTTTCTGCGCCACTGGACGAAATGATGGGCTGGACTCAGGATTTTGGAGAAGTCAAACGCCTGTTTGACCCCCTGTACCGTGAATTGGATCACCAGCCTCTGCATGACAAGGTTCCGGCAGGAACCACCCTGGCTCTGCTCGACTGGGTCCTGGCGCGTACCCGTCCACTGTTGCCCACTCTGGATCGACTGGATCTGTATGACACCCCCGGTTCAGGAAAGATCTGGACCTTGCCCATTACTGGCCCCGTTCGGTAGATCATGACCTACAGTGTCAAAGAGATATTCCTGACTCTTCAGGGAGAAGGTTGCCATACAGGACGCGTAGCTGTTTTTTGTCGTTTTGCCGGTTGCAATTTGTGGAGTGGTCGAACGGAGGATCGTGCACAGGCTCGTTGCAGGTTTTGTGATACGGATTTTCTGGGGACGGAGGGCGTGGGCGGAGGGAAGTTCGATTCTGCGCATACCTTGGCCAGTGCGATCGAATGCTGCTGGGAGGACACTGTGGCGGTGGAGGACAGAATGCGACGCTGGGTAGTACTGACGGGAGGAGAACCCTTGTTGCAGGTGGATGAAGGTTTGATTGGTGCGTTGCATGAACGGGGCTTTGGGGTGGCCGTGGAAACCAACGGGACGGTGCTCCCGCCTCCGGGGATCGACTGGATTTGCGTCAGTCCCAAGGGTATGGAACCTTTGCAAGTGTGTACGGGGGATGAATTGAAGTTGGTGTACCCGCAGTCAGATTGTCCACCGGAACGGTTCGTGGCGTTGAATTTTCGCCATTTTCTGCTGCAACCGCTGGATGAGGGGGGAGACCGGCGCCATGAGCAGGCCGCTTTGTCTTATTGTCGTTCCCATCCGCGCTGGCAACTTTCCCTGCAGACCCATAAATGGTTGGGCATCCCCTGATAGAATAGCACTTTGAGATTTGCCAGTTGGGGGATGCATGATCGATCGGGAAGGTTACCGACCCAATGTCGGGATTATTCTATGTAATGAATACAATGAAGTTTTCTGGGCCAAACGGGTACGTCAGCAAGCCTGGCAATTTCCTCAGGGCGGGATTCAGGCGGGGGAGACCCCCGAACAGGCCATGTACCGCGAGTTGGCGGAGGAAACGGGGTTATTGTCTCAGCATGTCCGTATTCTGGGGCGTACCCGCGACTGGTTGCGTTATGACGTTCCTTCCCAATGGTTGCGGCGGGATTGGAGGAACCATTACCGGGGCCAGAAACAAATCTGGTTTCTTTTGCGCATGGTAGGCAGCGATTCGGATGTTTCCTTGGCTGCTTCACAACAACCGGAGTTCGATGATTGGCGCTGGAATACCTATTGGATCCCCATGGAAAGTGTGGTGGAATTCAAGCGTGCAGTGTATCAGGCCGCTCTCGAGGAGCTGGCCTCGTTTCTCGAGTTGGCCCGAAAGGATTGACAAGCGTTTCGTACTGCCCTATAGTTTTCACAGGTTTAGATTAATTCTAATTTCTCACCAAAGGAGCAAGACCATGAAACTGGCAGGTACCCAAACCCATGAAAATCTGAAAGCGGCTTTTTCCGGAGAGTCTCAGGCCAACCGACGCTATCTGTATTTTGCAGCCAAGGCTGATATCGAAGGGCAAAATGATGTGGCCGCTGTTTTTCGTTCCACGGCCGAAGGTGAGACAGGGCATGCCCATGGCCATCTGGAGTACATGGAAGTGGTGGGGGATCCTGCCACCGGACTGCCCATCGGGTCCAGTCGCCAGAATCTGAAAGCGGCCATCGAAGGGGAGACCCACGAGTATACAGACATGTACCCTGGCATGGCCAAAGTGGCCAGAGAGGAAGGCTTTGACGAAATTGCCGACTGGTTTGAAACGCTGGCCAAGGCGGAACGCTCCCATGCCAATCGTTTCAGCCAGGCCTTGAACAATCTGGTGGACTGATCGACAAGGAAGATTCATGACTGGCGAAGGTAATCTGGAAGCGCCCATTCGACATCCGGTGCCTTGGAAGAGTGCCGATTTTTGGGACAGGGTGCAGACTGAAGGGGAAATGACCCGCATCTTTGACATTTGTCAGGGGTGTCGCCGTTGTTTCAGTTTGTGTCAGGCTTTTCCATTGTTGTTCGATGCCGTGGACGCTACGCCTTCGGGAAAGGTTGAGGAGGTTGCCAACAAAGTTATGTGGGATGTGGTGGATCAGTGTTATCTCTGTGATCTGTGCTACATGACCAAGTGTCCCTATACCCCCCCTCACCCCTTCAATCTGGATTTTCCTCATACCATGCTGCGGGCCAAGGCCATTCAGTTTCGTGCAGGTAAAACCAGATGGCGCGATAGACTGTTGGCCAGTACGGATGCCCTGGGCAGACTGGCCACGATTCCCATCGTGGTGGATGTGGTGAATGCGGTCAACCAATCCGGTTTCACCCGCGCGATCATGCATCATACCTTGGGAATTCACCGGGACCGACTGTTACCGGTCTATGCTTCTCCCCCGTTACGTCGGAGTGTCGTACCCAACGAAAACTTTACTCCTCGCCCGGGCGTGCACACGCCGGGAAAAGTGGCGCTGTTTACCACATGTTATGCCAATTTCAATGAACCGGGCATTGGTTTGGACCTGCTGAAAATCCTCGAGCACAATGAAATCCCTGTCCGGTGGGTGACGCAGGAAAAATGTTGTGGCATGCCTCGTCTCGAATTGGGTGATCTGGCCGGGGTCGAAGTTTTGAAGAATCAGAATATTCCCGTACTGGATGCGCTGGCGCGGGACGGTTATGCCTTGCTGGCGCCGGTTCCTTCCTGCGTGCTGATGTTCAAGCAGGAATTGCCTTTGTTGTTTCCTGAGGATGAAGCGGTTGCGCGCGTGGCTCGAGCCTTTTTCGATCCTTTTGAATATTTCATGGACCGTCATGGGGAAGGATTGTGGAAGACGGATTTTTCTCGAGCATTGGGACGGGTCTCCTACCATGTGCCCTGCCATCTGCGGGTACAGAACATTGGATTGCGTACCCGCGATCTTTTGCAGATGATTCCGGGGACCACGGTGACAACCGTGGAACGCTGCTCTGGCCATGATGGGACTTGGGGAGTCAAAGTGGAATTTTTCGAAGCTTCCATGAAAATCGGCAAACCGGTATTCAGTCGAATGAAAGATGCCGAACCGGATGTGGTGGTTTCGGATTGCCCCATTGCAACCCGGCATATCGGCCAGGGTATGGGTGATGCAGTGGCACAGGCGCATCCTTTGACGTTGCTGCGTCGTGCTTATGGATTACCGGAGGAATGACATGTCTCTGACCCTTGCCGATTTATGGTCGCTGGAAACTTACGCTCGACAACGTCCGGAGTTTCGGGCGCGGGTCATGGCCCACAAGAAACAGCGGACCGTCCATGTGGGGAAACATTTGACCCTGTTGTTTGAAGATCGTTTGACGGTTCAGTATCAGATACAGGAAATGTTGCGCATCGAAAAGATTTTTGAACCCGAGGCCATCCAGGAGGAGTTGGAGTCCTACGTTTCCCTGATTCCCGATGGAGATAACTGGAAGGCTACCCTCCTGATCGAATATGCTGAAGTTCCCGTACGACAGCGCATGTTGGTACGCCTCAAAGGGATCGAACGCGCCCTGTGGTTGCAAGTGGATGGGTTCGAACCGGTGTTTCCTGTGGCGGATGAAGACATGGAGCGGGAAAACGCGGAAAAAACTTCGGCAGTTCATTTTTTGCGTTATACCCTTTCCCCCTCCCAACGCAACGCGGTTCGTAGTGGGGCCGCGTTGACGGCAGGCGTGAATCACCCAGAATATCCGGTGATTCATTTTGTCCTGGAGGAATCCGTACGTCAGTCGCTGAGTTCTGATATCACTGCCTGATTTCGGGAGGTGGTTGCCAGAGCAGCGCGCTGCACCCATAATGCCCTGAATTCGTTAAAACGGGAGAGGGATCATGTGTGGCATCGTGGGAGCACTGGCACGCCGGGACATCGTGCCGATATTGATCGAGGGTCTCAAGCGCCTGGAATACCGGGGTTACGATTCGGCGGGCTTGGCGGTGCTGGATTCGGGCCAATTGAAGCGTGTGCGCAGCACGGGGCGGGTCAGTGAGTTGGCTCGGGAAGTGGCGGCGATGGGACTGGTCGGTCGAATGGGCATCGCGCATACTCGCTGGGCCACTCATGGCGTTCCCAGTATTCGGAATGCCCATCCCCACCAAAGTTGTGACGGGATGGTGGTCGTGCATAACGGCATCATAGAAAACCACGAGTTTCTGCGCCAATTTCTGCAAGCGCAGGATTATGTTTTTGAATCCGATACCGATACGGAAGTGATAGCGCATCTGGTGCATTTTCATGCGCGCCAACAGCCCGACCTTGGCCAGGCTTTTCGTGCTGCCCTCGAGCAATTGGAGGGCGCTTATGCCATTGCCCTGATTTCCCGGACGCATCCTGATCTGCTGCTGGCGGCGCGCAAGGGAAGTCCTCTCCTGTTGGGACTCGGCGAGGGTGAGACCTTTCTTGCGTCCGATGCGGCGGCTTTGATCGCCCATACCCGGCGCATGCTCTACCTGGAGGACGGGGACGTGGTGGAAATAACTCCCGCCGGTTATTGCGTGATGACTCTGCAGGGGGAGCCACTGAATCGCCAGGAACGCATCAGCCAACTTTCACCTGAAACAGCAGAACTCGGTCTCTACGACCACTACATGCAAAAGGAGATTGCGGAACAACCCCGTGCTCTGACGGATACGCTGGAGCCGATTCTGAAGCAGGGTTTCACTCCCGACTTGTTTGGTGCAGGCGCTCGGGAATGTTTTTCCGGGGTGCGGAATGTCCTGATATTGGCCTGCGGTACCAGTTATCATGCGGCTCTGGTGGCATGTTACTGGGTGGAGGCCATTGCATGTATCCCCTGTCGGGCGGAAATCGCCAGCGAATATCGCTATCGGACTTCAGTGCCTGACCCGGAAACCTTGGTGATAACCATTTCCCAGTCGGGAGAAACGGCGGATACCCTGGCTGCCCTGAAACATGCCCAATCCCTCGGAATGCACCATTCCCTGACCATTTGCAATGTGCCGGAAAGTGCATTGGTGCGCCAATCCACGTTTTCTTTCCTGACCCGTGCCGGAATGGAAATCGGGGTGGCCTCCACCAAAGCCTTTACCACCCAACTGGTGGTCCTGTTTGCCTTGGCGGTGACGCTGGCCAAGACGCGACAGGTGCTGACCGAAACGGCAGAGTTATCGTACCTCGATGCGTTGCGACGTCTGCCCAACAAGGTGCAGCATGTGCTGAATCTGGAACCCCAGTTGCGGCTCTGGGCAGAACATTTCTGTCACAAACAGCATGCCCTCTTTTTGGGTCGTGGAGCCCATTACCCCATCGCTCTGGAAGGATCACTCAAACTCAAGGAGATTTCCTACATCCACGCCGAAGCCTATGCGGCTGGAGAACTCAAGCATGGACCGCTGGCTCTGGTGGATGGAGACATGCCAGTGGTGGCTGTGGCGCCCAACGATGATCTGCTCGAGAAACTCAAGTCCAACCTGCAGGAGGTGCGCGCTCGGGGGGGGGAATTGTATGTGCTGGCAGACAATGACAGCCATTTTTCTCCTTCCGAGGGGATTCATGTGATTCGGCTTCCGGACCATGAGGGGATCCTGAGTCCGGTGGTCCATGTGGTGCCTCTGCAACTGCTGGCCTATCATACCGCGTGCCTGCGAGGAGCCGATGTGGACAAACCACGAAATTTGGCCAAGAGCGTGACGGTGGAATGAAGATGGAAACGTTGACTTTGACCCGGCCGGATGATTGGCATCTGCATCTGCGCGATGGAGTGATGTTGCGTGCGGTAGTTCCGCCTTCAGCACGGGTATTTGGGCGCATCATGGCCATGCCCAACCTCAACCCCCCGGTGACCACGGTGGTAAGGGCGTCCGCTTATCGGGAGCGAATTCTGGCGGCTTTGCCGGAGGGTGTAGGGTGTACCCCGCTGCTCTCCCTGTATCTGACGGAGTCGACGGCACCGGGCGAAGTGGAAGCCGCGCAGACCAGTGGGTTCGTGGTGGGCTTCAAGTACTATCCGCAAGGAGCCACGACGCATTCGGACGCGGGGGTGCGCGACCTGAAGCGTTGTGACGGGGTGTTGAGGGCTTTGGCGGAGACTGGGATGCCTCTGCAGGTCCACGGGGAAGTGACCGATCCTGGCGTGGACGTTTTTGACCGTGAAGCCGTATTCATCGAGCGTGAGTTAATCCCTTTGCTGGACCGTCATCCGGATTTGCGCGTGGTGTTTGAACACATCACCACGCGCGCCGCCGTGGATTTTGTTCGGCAAGCCGGCACCGGGGTGGCGGCAACGGTGACCCCCCAGCATTTGCTTTATAACCGAAACGCATTGTTTCAAGGTGGAATTCGGCCCCATTACTATTGCCTACCGGTGCTCAAGCGGGAAGAGCATCGTCAGGCGTTGTGCGCCATCGTGGCCAAGGGGCACCCTCGTTTCTTTCTGGGTACCGACAGCGCACCCCATGAACGGCAGAGCAAGGAAACCGCCTGCGGTTGTGCCGGTATCTACAGCGCACCGGTGGCCTTGCCGTTTTACGCGCAGGTATTCGATACCCTGGGGGCATTGGACAAACTGGAAGGGTTTGCCAGTCATTTCGGGGCCGATTTCTACCGTGTGCCCCGTAATTCCGAATCGGTGACCCTGATTCGCCAACCCTGGACGGTGCCTCTTACCCAAGGCTTTGAAGACCAAACCCTGGTTCCTCTGGGTGCGGGAGAAATTCTGGACTGGCAGGTACTTCCCTCTGGTAGAATAGAGCGGGGAAGTTGATTGGACAGTCGCCGCGGGATTCATCCCGGGGAGGAAAGTCCGGGCTCCACAGAGCGGGATGCCGGCTAACGGCCGGAGGTCGCGAGGCCATGGAAAGTGATACAGAGACTTAAACCGCCCAAGCATCCGCAAGGATGACGGCAAGGGTGAAAAGGTGCGGTAAGAGCGCACCGCGGAGGCGGTAACGCTGACGGCAAGTTAAACCCCATCCGGAGCAAGACCAAATAGGGAAGCGTTGGCGTGGCTCGCGCTGCTTCCGGGTAGGTTGCTGGAGCCGTCAGGTAACTGACGGCCTAGAGGAATGACTGTCCTCGACAGAACCCGGCTTATAGATCGACTTTCCCACCTTATTTGGGTTCAGTGAACGGATTTCGTGGGGGGACTGCACCTTTTGCAGTCCTTGCCTGCACAATGGGAACTGAAAAAGACACGGCGTATCGAGTAAACGATGGCGGCGGCCACGATGGCCAGGGTGATCAGGGTATCCCACATGGTTATTCTCCTGTGAAGGCCAATGCGACATGATAGGTAACGAAGGCACCTCCGTAAGCCAGTCCGAAGAGATAGGCGAGCATGAGAGAGGGGATTCGCCAGGAACCGGTTTCACGCCGTACCGCACTCAAGGTGGCGACACATTGGGGTGCATAGACGTACCAGGTCAGCAAGGCCAGAGCCGTCGGCAAACTCCAGGAATGAGCGAGCACGGGGGCGAGCGCGTCGCTGACGCTGTTGCCTCCGTCACTCGATAGGGAATAAACCGTGCCCAAGGCCCCTACCGCCACTTCTCGGGCGACCATTCCCGGAATCAGCGCAATACAGATTTGCCAGTTGAATCCGATGGGTGCAAAAACCCCCCCGAGGACCTGGCCGATCATGCCTGCAAAACTGTGGCGGATGGCGGGGCCGACCAGACCTGCGGGAGGGGGAGGGAAAGCACTCAAAAACCAGATGACAATGGTGATGGGCAGGATGATGGTGCCCGTGCGCGTGACGAACAGAGCCCCTCGTTCTACCAGACCCATGACCAGATTGCGCAGGTTGGGCAAGCGGTAGGCAGGGAGTTCCATCATCAAGGCTTGGTAACGATGACGGGTACGTTGTTTCATGATCAGGGCAATGCCCATGGCCGAAAGGATTCCCGCACAGTAAAGGAGGAACAGAACCACGCCTTGCAGGTTGAACAGGCCCAGTACCGGACGATTGGGAATGAATGCTGAAATCAATAGGGCGTAGACGGGAAGACGGGCCGAACATGTCATCAGGGGCGCAATCAGGATGGTGGTCAGGCGATCCTTTGGGTTTTGAATGGTGCGCGTGGCCATGATGCCGGGAATGGCACAGGCAAAACTTGACAGAAGCGGGATGAAGGAACGACCGGACAAACCGACGGTACCCATGACGCGGTCCAGCAGGAAAGCAGCCCGAGGCAGGTAGCCCGAGTCTTCCAAAGCCAGGATGAAGGCAAACAGAATCAGGATTTGGGGCAGGAACATCAATACACTGCCGGCACCATTCAGGACTCCATCGGCCAGAAGGCTGCGCAACAGGCCCGGGGGAAAGATTTGGTGTACCCAGTTCACGGCCATCCCGACCATTCCCTTGATCAGGTCCATGGGAATGGTGGCCCAGGTGAAGACTGCCTGAAAAGTCAGGAACAGGACCAGGGCGAGAATGAGCATTCCCCACAAGGGATGCATGATCACCCGATCGATACGCTCGTTCCAGTGGTCATCGCGCTTGGATTCATCACAAGTCGCTGCCAGAATGGCGCGTACGCGCAGTTGAATGGACTGCAGTTCCTGCGGGTTCGGATCTTTCCAGGCAACGAGTCCGGCAGGGATGGCGAAAGGCGTGTTTTGGTCGATGAAGGCCACCAGATTGGCTGCCCCTCCACTGTCTACCGCGACGGTTTCCACCACGGGCAGATCGAGCTCGCGGGACAAGGCGGGAACATCGATGAGAATGCCATGGCTGCGCGCCAGATCCATCATGTTGAGGGCCAGAACCAGAGGGCGGCCCAGACGCTTCAGTTCCAGCACCAGGCGCAGGTGCAGACGCAGGTTGGTGGCATCCACCACGCAGACCAGCAACTCCGGCGGGGCTTCCTCCTGTAACTGACCCAGAACGGCCCGGCGCGTGATGGATTCATCGAGAGAAGTGGGGGTCAGGCTATAGGTGCCTGGCAAGTCCACGATTTGAATTCGTTTGCCTTGAGGCGACGTGAGAAAGCCTTCCTTGCGTTCCACGGTGACGCCTGCATAGTTGGCCACTTTTTGGTGGCTTCCCGTGAGTCGGTTGAACAGGGCGGTTTTCCCGCAATTAGGGGCTCCGACCAGCGCGGCAACCGTGGAATGACTCATGCGTCGTCCCGGATGACCTTGATTGCTGCCGCTTCGGTTCTGCGCAAGGCGAAAGTGGAGTTTCCCACCCGTACGGCAATGGGGTCCCCGCTGGGGAAACCACGCCGGATTACACGCAGATGCTCTCCCGGGATGAAGCCCAGTTCCACGAGGCGGCGCACGCCATCCTCGCCCAGACGGACATCCGCTCCCTCGTCCAGGCTGACCTGAGTAATGGTGCCGGATTCTCCTGGAGCCATATGGGTGACGCGAAAGATTCTATTCTTCATGGATGTACAAGCCCCCTCTGGGGATATTTTAAACGAGAATGCTTCCTATTTGCAAGTTCAGAGTCTGACCTGTAAAAAATGGTTCCCATCCTTTGGTTTTTTGAGAGGTTTCTCCCTTGACCGGCATCATGGCTTAGCCTATAGTGGCGAAAAGTAGGAATTAATGGGAATTTGTGGGGGGAACTTTTCCGGTTGGGGGGGTGTGTTGTTCCAAGGGCCATCAGAAATCAGCCTGGATTCCAAAGGCCGGCTGGCGATCCCCACTCGCTACCGCGAAATTCTTCGTGCCCAATCGGAAGGACAATTGGTGATTACTGCCCATCCCCATCGATGCCTTCTCCTCTATCCTCGTCCCGCTTGGGAACCCATTCGGGATGCCATCATGAAAACTTCTGGTTTGGACCGTCAAACCACCCTGCTTCAGGGGTTATTGGTGGGACATGCAGATGATGTGGAAATGGACAGTGCCGGACGGGTATTGGTGTCCCCAGCCCTGCGTCGTTTTTCACGCATCGAACGTGAGGTGATGATGTTTGGACAGGGTAGTCACTTCAAATTGTGGGCGCCGCCTGCCTGGGAAGAACAGTTTGCCGAAATCGAGCGTCTGGGGGCCGGCTTGGTGCCCGTTGGCCTGGAATCTCTTTCTTTCTGATTCACATGGCCCAGTCATTCAATTCAGACGGTCATCACAGTGTCCTGCTCCAGGAAGCGGTGCAGGCGCTCAACCTGCGTCCGGGGGGCATTTATGTAGATGGTACCTTTGGACGAGGCGGGCATAGTCAGCGCATTTTGCAGGAAATGGCCCCAACCGGCCGAGTCGTGGCGCTGGATCGGGACCCGGCGGCCATCGCCGCAGGCCGACGAGCACTGCAGGATTCCCGCATGATTCTGCGTCAGGCACGATTCTCCCAACTGGAAGACGTCCTTCTCTCACTGGAGGTTACGGAGGTGGATGGAATACTTCTGGATCTGGGGGTATCTTCACCCCAACTGGATCAGGCTGAGCGTGGATTCAGTTTCCGTCAGGAAGGTCCCCTCGATATGCGGATGGACCCGAGCGAGGGGATGACGGCCGCTGCCTGGCTCAATCAAGTGGGTGAAAAAGAACTGGCCGAGGTCATTCACACGCTGGGCGAGGAGCGTTTCGCCCGTCAGGTGGCCCACGCCATTATTCAGGCCCGCGCCCAGCGCCCACTCGAAACCACGCGTCAACTGGCTCAGATCGTGGCTATGGCCGTGCGCACGCGGGAAGTAGGACAGGACCCGGCAACGCGTACATTTCAGGCGATTCGCCTGCATATCAACCGCGAACTGGATGAATTGGCGGCGGTGCTTCCCCAGGCACTGCATCTGTTGAAGAGCGGAGGGCGTCTGGCCATCATCAGTTTCCACTCGCTTGAAGATCGGATCGTCAAACAGTATTTTCAGGGTCATTCTCGTCCACCAGAGATTCCTCGGGGCATGGCTGTGCGTGAAGCCGAGCGACCTGCGCCGCCTTTGCGCTTGGTGGGACGGGCCCAACGTGCCAGCCGTGTTGAAGTGGCCCGTAATCCGCGCAGCCGGAGCGCCATCCTGCGCGTCGCGGAAAGGACGGACGCATCATGACACGAAGGGATGGACTGCTCTTTCTGTTGGTCATGAGCCTGGCTTTGGGAGTGATCCAGGGCCAGCAGGAGACTCGCCGTCGGTATATCGATTTGCAGCAGGAAAAGGACCATCAGGTGCAGTTGCAAACCGAGGGCGATCAGTTGCAGATCGAGGAGGGTACGCTTTCCGCCAGCCATCGCATCGAAGCACATGCCTTGCATGAACTCGGTATGCAGTTGCCCACTCCCGCCCAGAAACATTTGCTGGTGGTGGCTCCGCTGAGCGGGGGTGAGACACGATGAAAGTGTGCAAGGGGATTCCCAAGGTCGGGAAACTGGAAATTCGATTGGAACGCTGGCGTTCCTTCCTGATCCAGGGGTTGTTGTTGAGTGGTTTTTTGGTGTTGGGCATGCGTGCCTTCTGGTTGCAGGGGATACACGCGGGTTTTCTGCAACAGAAAGGTGAAGAGCGGTACAGCCGGGTTTTGTCGATTCCCGCCAGTCGGGGCATCATTCGGGACCGCAATGGACAGGCTCTGGCCATCAGTATTCCTGCCGTATCGGTTTGGGCCAATCGTGAGGACCTCGAGATCGATGAGGCCCAACGCCGTGCGCTGGCTCATTGTTTGAACGAAAATCCTGCGGAAATTGCGCGCCGTTTGAAAGGAGAGGATGGGATCGTCTACCTGAAACGGCAATTGCCGCTCGATGAGGCCAAGCGCGTGATGGATCTCAAGATCCCCGGGATCTATCTCCAGCATGGTTTTCATCGAGCCTATCCAAAATCCAGTGAAATGGCACATCTGGTGGGCTTTACGGATGCGGATGACAAGGGTCAGGAAGGGGTGGAACTGACGTATCAAGCGCAACTCGAGGGACTGGCGGGCGCACGTCGGGTGATTCGGGATCGAGCGGGGCATGTGATTGAAGACGTGGAAAACATTCGCTCGCCGCGCCAGGGACAAGATGTCTCGCTGAGCGTGGACGCCCGCATCCAGCATCTGGCCGCGCGTGAGCTTCAGCGGGCCATTGAATCCAGTCATGCCAAGGCAGGGGCCATCGTGGTGCTGGACAGTCGTACCGGGGAAGTGTTGGCACTGGTCAACAGCCCTGACTATGATCCCAATCAACGCGGGGCATTGTCGGGGGCGGAATTACGCAACCGCGCCATTACGGATACCTATGAACCGGGTTCGACCATCAAACCCTTTACCATTGCTGCAGCTCTGGAAGCGGGCAAGGTTCGACCCGACACGGTCATTTCAACCCACGGAGGCGTATTGGCCATCGCCAATCATCTGATTCATGATGATCATGTGGCTGAATCTTATACCGTCTCCGAAGTCATCGAACATTCCAGCAATGTGGGTGCAGCACGGATTGCCCTGGATCTGCCCCCGGTCACCCTGTGGGATCTCTTTACGGATGTGGGCTTTGGTCAGAAACCTCGCCTCGGCTTTCCTGGAGAGGCAGGGGGACGGCTGCGTCCCTACCAGGATTGGAAACCCATCGAGCAAGCGACGATGGCCTTTGGCAATGGCATGAGCGTGAGTTTGGTGCAGATGGCGCGGGCTTATACGGTATTCCCCAATGATGGAATCTTGCGCCCTCTTTCCTTGATCAAGGTGAACGCCATTCCTTCAGGGCGTTCAGTATTGTCCGTGCGCACGGCACGGGAAGTCACAGCCATGCTCGAAACTGTGGTGAGTGCGGAAGGGACGGCGCCTGAGGCACGGGTCGCAGGCTACCGGGTGGCAGGTAAGACCGGCACGGCCCATAAGGTCGCACGGGGACATTATGTAAACAAGTATGTGGCGTCCTTCATCGGCTTTGCGCCTGTCTCTGCACCGCGCATCGTGGTGGCGGTCATGATCGATGAACCGGCCGGAAACCGTTACTATGGGGGACAGGTGGCGGCGCCAGTGTTTTCTGCGCTGACCGGCGAAATCATGCAACTTCTGGACATTCCGCCCGATGCGCCGGAGCCCCCCATCATGGCCAGTTCTCCTGCTTCTGTCGGGGGACGTACATGAGCCTTTCCAAAGAAATCCTGCAAACAGCGGGCCTGGACGGAAAAAATTTCGTCAGGCCAGAACCCGTTTGGGTTGAGGGAATGCGTTGTCTGGACCTGTGCTCGGACAGTCGGAAGGTCCGCGCCGGGGGAACTTTTGTGGCTTATCCCGGAGAAGTTCAGGATGGACGACATTACATTCCAGAGGCCATTGCGCGCGGTGCAGCCAATGTGTTGTGGGAAAGCGACCATTTTGAATGGGAGGGCGGGTGGTTTGTTCCTCATCGTCCCATATCGGGACTGCGGGGCCAGATCAGTGCTCTGGCGGGACAACAATGGGGGCACCCTTCCCGCTCGTTACGAGTTACCGGAGTGACGGGGACCAATGGAAAAACCACCTGTAGTCACTGGTTGGCGCAGGTACTGGAACGGCAGGGACGTTCCAGCGCAGTGATCGGTACGCTGGGAAATGGTTTTCCGGGAAAATTGATGCCCACGACCCATACGACCCCCGACCCCATTCAATTACAAGAATGGTTGGCGCGAGTACGGGATCTGGGCGCGCAACATTGTGTCATGGAAGTGTCGTCTCATGCGTTGGCGCAGGAGCGCGTGGCCGGAGTTACTTTCTGCGGGGCGATCTTTACCAATTTGACCCGGGATCATCTGGATTACCACGGGACGTTGGAGGCTTACGGGGAAGCCAAAGCGCGTCTTTTTCATGCCTTCGATCTCGATTATGCCTTGCTCAATCTGGATGACCCTTTTGCGAAAACCCTTTACACGCAAGGAGAGACCACGCACCGGGTGATCGGTTATACGCGCGGAACGACACGGGTAGATCTGGCGATCGATCGGCTGGTGGCCGGTTCCGTTCACTGGACCCTTCGGGGAGTGAGTTTCGAACTTGTCAGTCCCTGGGGAAAGGCGCATATCGAGGCCCCCATCCTTGGGGACTATAACCTGTCCAATTTGCTCGCGGTGTTGGGCGCGGCCTTGATGGAAGGGATTCCCCTGGCGGTATTGGCAGAATCCACTCCGCACCTGGTGGCGCCGGCAGGACGCATGCAAGGTTTTGGGGGAGGGACTCATCCATGGGTAGTGGTGGATTATGCCCATACTCCCGATGCATTGAGGCAAGCCCTGGAAACCCTGCGCAGTCGGGTGGCGCGGGGTGGAAAACTATGGGTGGTCTTCGGTTGCGGGGGTGAACGGGACGAGGGTAAACGGCCATTGATGGGACGTGTGGCAGAACAGGGGGCAGAGCGAGTCGTCCTGACCAGCGATAACCCGCGCGATGAAGATCCACGGCATATTCTCCAGCAGATCGAAAAAGGGATGGATGCCCCGCCTTTTCTCATCGAGGAAGATCGGGCCAAAGCCATTCGGGGTGCGTTGATGGCTGCTCGTTCCGGGGACGTCGTGTTGATCGCGGGAAAAGGGCATGAAACGATGCAGATTCTGGCACGGGGTGAAGCGAGGCCGTTCAGTGATGTGCAGATCGTCCGTGCATGGCTGGAGGATCGTTCATGAACTGGACCTGGCACGAGGTGGTCCATCTTCTGGGGGGGGTGCCCAAGGGCGGCAATCCGGAATTGTTGCGGGTCAGTACCGACAGTCGGGACTGTGGACCAGGGGACCTGTTCATCGCCATCAAGGGTGAATTTTTTGATGGGCACGACTTTTTGGAAGAGGTGCGCGCCCGAGGTGTGGCTGGGGCCATCATCGAACGTGATGTTCCGGCAGTACGGGATTGGGACTGCTGCTGGCGGATGGATTCGACGCGCGTGGCATTGGCACGATTGGCTCGAGCCCGACGCCGCCAGTTCAATCCGAGCGTGGTGGCGGTGACGGGAAGTAATGGCAAGACCACCGTCAAGGAAATGGTGGCTGCCATTCTTCGTTCTTTTGATTCCGCTGGCGCGCAAGCCGTGTGGGCAACTCCGGGAAATTTCAACAATGACATCGGCTTGCCGTTGACTTTGTTGGCACTGCGCCCCGAACATCGCTGGGCGGTCATCGAGATGGGCATGAATCATGCCGGTGAAATTGCCCAGTTGACCCGTATCGCTGAACCGGACGTGGCGGTGGTCACCAATGTACAGCGCGCTCATCTGGGACATTTGGGTTCATTGGCAGAAATTGCGCGGGCCAAGGGAGAAGTCTTTGAAGGGTTGGGCGCCCGGGGAGTGGCGGTTCTTCCGGAAAGTGGACCCTACGGCACGGTGCTGCGAAGCGCGGCGGCCTCCCATGAAATGTTGACCTTTGGTTTTGAAGAGAATGCACGCGTGCGCGGAGAATTTGACCGAGGGTTGTTGCACATTCATGGGCCGGCGGAATCCGTGACCGTGCGTTTGCAGGTTCCAGGACAACATAACCAGAAAAATGCCTTGGCGGCCACAGCGGTTGCCTTGGCCCTGAAGGTGGACATGGGGGCCGTGCAACAGGGTCTGGAAGGTTTTGCAGGTATCCCGGGGCGCTTGCAAAGCCGTTTTTCTTCTTTGGGTGCCCTCATTCTGGATGATACCTACAATGCCAACCCGGATTCGGTGCAAGCGGCTTTGGATGTTTTGGCCCAGCGCTCGGGACGAAGGATTTTTGTGCTGGGAGATCTGGGTGAGTTGGGACCCGAGGGTCCCGCGCTCCATGCTGAAGTGGGTCAGTTGGCGCGTACTTTGGGGATCGACGAATTCTACACTCTGGGAAATCTGGCACGGGAAGCCAGTTTGGCCTTTGGGCCCTCTGCCCGGCATGAAACTGATGCTCAGCATCTGATTCAGGTGCTTCGTCCCCAACTGAATGCGGACACGGTGGTATTGGTCAAGGGGTCCCGTTTCATGCGCATGGAAGCGATTGTCGAGGGATTGATTCAATGAATGTTTATCAGGGAAACGATCCATGTTACTGGCATTGACCCACTGGCTGGCAGCCGGTGTTAGAGGATTTCACGTATTCGAGTACCTGACTCTCAGAGCGGTACTGGCAACCCTGACTTCTCTAGGGATGTCCTTTCTGTTTGGGCCTGCCATGATTCGTCAGTTGACGGCGTACAAGATTGGACAAACAGTACGTAGCGATGGGCCTCAGACTCATCTGGTCAAAAGCGGCACGCCGACCATGGGCGGCGCTCTGATTTTGGTGGCGATCTCTGTCACGACGGTACTCTGGGCTGATTTGACCAATCGTTACATCTGGCTGGTATTGTTGACTTTGCTGGGCTATGGGGCCGTGGGTTGGGTGGATGACTACCGCAAGGTGGTTCATCGCAATCCCAAGGGCCTGTCTGCCAAAGCCAAGTATTTCTGGCAATCCCTCATTGCGGTGGTCGTGTCGGTCGCCTTGTTGAAAATGGCAGCCACACCGGCGGAAACTGAACTCATCGTGCCCTTTTTCAAGACGGTGGCATTGCCTCTGGGTGGGGTGGGATTTGTGATTCTGACGTATTTTGTCATTGTGGGCACCAGTAATGCGGTCAATCTGACCGATGGTCTGGATGGTTTGGCCATACTCCCCACCGCCATGATTTCTGGGGCTTTGGCCATATTTGCCTACGTGGCCGGCAACAAGGTATTTGCGGGCTATTTGGGTTTTCCCAGTATTCCGGGGGCGGGTGAACTGGTGATTTTCTGTGCCGCCATGACGGGAGCGGGACTGGGGTTTCTGTGGTTCAATGCCTATCCGGCCGAGGTTTTCATGGGGGATGTGGGCGCTCTGGCTTTAGGGGGGGCTTTGGGTCTGGTGGCGGTGATCGTACGGCAGGAAATCGTGTTGTTCGTGATGGGTGGCGTATTCGTGCTGGAAACCCTGTCGGTGGTATTGCAGGTGGTATCCTTCAAATTGACGGGCACGCGCATTTTCCGCATGGCGCCCATCCATCATCATTTTGAACTGAAGGGCTGGAAAGAAAACCAGGTGGTGGTGCGTTTCTGGATCATTACCACCGTACTGGTTTTGGCTGGTCTTTCCACTCTCAAGATTCGCTGATCATGACGGAACCTCTCTTCCATTCCTTGATGCCTGCGGGTCACCGGGTCCTGGTTCTGGGACTGGGCGACACGGGATGGGCCGCTGTGCGTTGGTTGCTACAGAACGGGTATCGCGTACGCGTGGCTGATACGCGCGTCCAGCCTCCCTACCGCCGGGTTCTGGAAGAAACCTATCCAGACGTGGAGTTTTCGGGCGGTCCCTGGCAGGACAGTTTGTTTCAGATGATCGATTGGGTCGTCGTCAGTCCTGGAGTCGCACTGGATGATCCCTTGATTCATGAGTGGCGTGCGCGTGGGATGTCTTTTCTGGGCGATGTGGAGGTAGCGGCCCGGGTATTGGCGCGACACCCCCAGCGCCCAAAAATTCTGGCAGTCACGGGAGCCAACGGGAAAAGCACGGTGGTCACTTTGTTGGGTGATCTGGCCCGAGCCCAGAACTTGCGTACGGTCGTGGCAGGGAATATCGGCATTCCCTTGCTCGAGGTCTTGATGACTTCACCTTGGCCTGAAGTATTGGTGCTGGAATTGTCCAGTTTCCAACTGGAAACCCTCTCCTCCCTGGCCCCGGACAGCGCCGTGGTCCTGAATGTGAGCGAAGATCATATGGATCGTTATTCGGATATAGCGACCTACGCTGCGACGAAGGCACGCATCTATCAGGGGTGTGAAAGCCCGGTGGGGAATCGGCAGGATCTCTGGGTGCAAGCCATGATTTCCGCCGGGACCCCGACTTTTGGTCTGGATGCCCCCGTCAATGCAGGGGATTGGGGGGTTGCCCTGAAGGATGGGGAGCGCTGGTTGGTGCAAGGGAATCATTGGGTCATGCGCCGTTCCGAAGTACCCTTGCGGGGAGAACATAATGTGGCCAATGTATTGGCCGCATTGGCCATGGGACAGGCCTTGGGGTGGACGGAACCAGCCATGCTGTCTGCCATCAAGGAATTTCGGGGGTTGCCGCATCGCATGGAATGGGTGGCCGACGTGAGGGGGGTGCGTTTCTTCGATGATTCGAAAGGCACCAATGTGGGGGCTACCGTGGCTGCCTTGAAGGGCTTGGATGCGCCGGTAGTGCTGATTGCGGGCGGGGATGGCAAGGGCCAGGATTTTTCTCCCTTGCGTTCGGCGGTGGCGACTCATGCCCAGGCAGTGGTTTTGATTGGGCGGGATGGCGCACGGATCGATGAGGTACTCGAAGGACTTGCCGTTCCGCGCATCTTTGCGACCGACCTGCAGGATGCCGTGCAGCGGGCTTTCGCTTTGGCGCGTCCGGGAGAGAGCGTGCTGATGTCTCCGGCCTGTGCGAGTTTCGATATGTTTCGCAACTACCTCCATCGTGCGGAAGTTTATTGTGCAGCGGTGCATGCCCTGGCTCGAAGCGGGGAGGGGAAACGGCCATGAAGCGCTTCAATATCCCGCTTGGAAATGCGGTACAGTCGGAGTTTGATTTGCCCCTCCTGTGGGCCATCATGACCTTGCTGGCTTTCGGGATGGTCATGGTGTATTCGGCCTCCATTGCCAGTGCGGAAGCCGATCGCCATCTGGGGTTTCGCTCCACATATTTTTTTGTTCGTCAGTCCCTGTACGTGGGCGCCGCCCTTCTGGCCGGATGGGCCGCATTTCAGGTGCCTCTGGAACGCTGGAAGCGATATGCCCTCCCGCTGTTTGGGGTGGGAGCGCTGGGGCTGTTGCTCGTACTGATTCCTGGCGTGGGCAAGGAGGTCAATGGCAGTCGACGTTGGTTGTCCTTTCTAGGGTTTAATTTACAACCATCGGAATTCATGAAGTTTTTCGTGTTGGTTTATGCGGCGGATTATACGGCTCGCAAGGCTGCAGTCATGCATGACCTCAAGAAAGTATTTTTGCCCATGTTGATCGTGATGTTTCTGGTGGGGTTGCTCCTGCTCAAGGAGCCCGACTTTGGGGCCTTCGTCGTGATGATCGGGATCGCGGGAGCGATACTCTTCCTGGGGGGGTTCGACGGGAAATGGTTTTTATTCCTCATGGTCCTGCTGGCCGTCGCCTTTGCTTTACTGATCGTCCTTTCTCCTTACCGTTTCAATCGGCTGATCTGGTTCTGGAATCCCTGGGCGGATCCTTTTGGCAAGGGTTATCAGTTGACTCACGCGCTGATCGCCTTTGGTCACGGGGGATTGTGGGGATTGGGGTTGGGGGCCAGTGTGGAAAAACAGCTCTATCTGCCCGAGGCGCATACCGATTTCCTGATGGCGGTGATTGCCGAAGAACTGGGTTTTCTGGGGGTGCTGGTGACTTTGGGCTTGTTCTCCTTCCTGATCGTGCGGGCTTTTGCCATCGGGCGTCGTGCGGCTTCAATGGAACGTTATTTTGAGGCCTTGCTGGCGCAAGGCGTGGGGGTATGGTTTGCCCTTCAAAGTTTGGTCAATATGGGCGTCAATATGGGACTTCTGCCCACCAAGGGTTTGACCTTGCCGCTGCTCAGTTATGGGGGCAGCGGGATCATGGCCAATGTGGTGACGTTGGCGGTGCTTTTGCGCATCGACCATGAGACTCGACAAAAAATGATGCGCCGCGGAGGTCCACGATGAGCCGTTGTGCATTGATCATGGCAGGCGGTACCGGGGGACATGTTTTTCCAGCCCTGGCTTTGGCAGAACAGTTGCGGACGCAGGGGTGGCGCGTGATCTGGCTTGGTACGGCACAGGGGATGGAAGTGCGGTGGGTCGGTGCAGGCCACTTTCCTTTGGAAACCATCGCCATGGGAGGGGTGCGGGGCAAGGGATGGGGGCGGCGCCTATGGGCGCCTTTCATGGTGATGCGGGCCATTTTTCAAAGCATGGGGGTCATCTTGCGTCAACGTCCTCATGTGGTGCTTGGATTTGGTGGCTATGTGGCCTTGCCGGGAGGGCTGGCGGCAGTATTGCTGCGCTTGCCCCTGCTCATTCACGAACAGAATGCCGTGGCGGGTTTGACCAATCGCCTCCTGGGACGTTTGGCCCAAAAGGTTTTCGAAGGGTTTCCGGGGTCATTCCGGCAGCCATCGAGCCACCCTTTGGCGTCTTGGTTGGGTTTTCCCAAGATCGTGGAGACGGTGGGCAACCCAGTACGACGCACGATTATCGATCTGCCTGAACCCCGTCTGCGCTTTGCGCCACGTCGAGGTAACTTGCGATTGCTGGTGCTGGGCGGCAGTCAGGGGGCACAGGCCTTGAATCAGTGGATTCCGCGCGCCCTGGCTCTGATTCCTTCGGCAGAACGACCCATGGTGGTTCATCAAGGAGGTGTACGCCATCAGACCGAACTGGAAGCCAATTACCGGGAAATGGGTGTGCAAGGGGATTTGCGTCCCTTCATCGAGGACATGGCAGCGGCCTACGCCGAGTGTGATTTGGTGATTTGTCGGGCAGGTGCCCTGACCTTGGCCGAGTTGACGGCTGCAGGCGTGGGGAGCGTGTTGGTGCCCTATCCGGCGGCAGTGGATGATCACCAGACAGCCAATGCACGTTTCCTGGAAAGTGCGGGGGCTGCCTGTTTGTGGCCTCAGACGCAATTGGAGGCCGCCGCTCTGGCGCAGTGGTTGCAAAGCCAGACTCGCATCCTGTTGCTGGGCATGGCTGATGCGGCTCGTCGCCTCTTTCAGGGGTCGGCAGTGGCGCGTCTGAGTCAGGTCTGTGAGGAGATGGCGGGATGAGACACCGAATTCAGCATGTGCATTTTGTGGGGATTGGGGGCGCAGGCATGAGTGGCATCGCCGAAGTGTTGCTCAACCTGGGGTATGAAGTGACAGGGAGCGATGCTCTCCAGAACCCGGCCACTCGACGCCTTGCCGGACTGGGTGCACGGGTCTGGTTGGGACATGAGGCAGGACACATCGAGGGTGCCGATGTGGTGGTCACTTCGACCGCCGTTCTGCCGGATAATCCGGAATTGACGGCAGCGCGGGCGATTCAGATCCCCGTGGTTCCACGCGCACTCATGCTCGCGGAACTGATGCGCTTGCGCAAAGGAATCGCAGTGGCCGGGACCCATGGAAAAACCACGACCACCAGTCTGGTAGCCAGCGTTTTGTCTGAAGCGGGGTTGGATCCCACCTTTGTGATTGGAGGAAAGTTGAATAGTGCCGGTACCCACGCGGCATTGGGAACCGGTGAGTTCATGGTGGTGGAAGCGGATGAGTCCGATGGTTCTTTTCTGCTGCTGCAGCCAGTCATGGCGGTGGTCACCAATATTGATCGGGACCACATGGAAACCTATGACCATGATTTTGATCAGTTGCAGACTTCCTTTCTGAAGTTCCTCGAACATTTGCCCTTTTATGGGTTGGCCGTGCTCTGTGTGGAGGATCCTGTCGTGCGCGCCCTGGTGGGACGGGTGGGCCGGCCGGTACGGACCTACGGGTTTGGTCCGGAAGCTCAGATCCGGGCCGTCGATGTGCGCGCCGAGGCAGGAGGAATGCATTTTGGAGTGGAACTGCGCTTGGCTCGGGACGGTACCATGGAACGTCGCCTGGAGGTATTCCTGGCTTTGCCGGGGCGACATAATGTACTGAATGCCTTGGCTGCCATCGCGGTGGCCATTGAAGTGAACGCAGCCTATCCGGCCATTGTGCGCGCGCTTGCTTCTTTCAAGGGGGTGGGGCGACGCTTTCAACGCTATGGTGATCTGCCTCTGCCGCAAGGAGGGGTCATCACTCTGGTGGATGACTATGGGCATCATCCGGCAGAAATGGCTGCCACTTTGGAAGCAGCACGGGGAGCTTTTCCGGGGCGACGTCTGGTACTGGCTTTTCAACCCCACCGTTATACCCGTACCCGTGATCGCTTTGCAGAATTCGTGCGGGTGCTGAGAGAAGTCGAACAGGTCGTTCTGGCCCCCGTTTATGCGGCGGGTGAAACGCCCATTCCGGGAGTGGATTCTTTGGCCTTGGCACAGGCCTTGGCGCAGAAAGGGGTCGTGGTGGCTGCGGGGATGGACGTCATGGGGGATCTGGTGCTGGAGCGGGTATGTGCCGGGGATGTGGTGATCACCATGGGCGCGGGAAATATCAGTCAACTCCCTGGACAGTTATGGGAACGCCTGGGTGGAGGAACATACGCATGATGCCGGCGCCTCAGGTGGCTTTGGGTGAATTGCGGCGGAACGAACCCATGAGTCAACACGTCACCTGGCGTGCCGGGGGGCGGGCTCGCCAATTCTATCGGCCCCGCCACCGGCAAGACTTTCTGGAATTTCTGAATGCACGGCCAGCGCAGGAGACTCTGTTTTTACTTGGACTGGGCAGTAATCTGCTGGTGCGGGACGGGGGGATCGATGCGACCGTGGTTCAACTGCATGGCGCGTTGAAAGAAGTGACGTGGGAAGAAAAGGGTTGCCTGAGGATCGATGCCGGCGTTCCTGCCCCTAAGGTGGCTCGCTTGGCGGCCCGCGCCGGATGCGCGGGCGCGGAGTTTCTGGCCGGGATACCGGGCACGATGGGGGGGGTGTTGGCCATGAACGCGGGTTGTTATGGGGCAGAGATCTGGAATTTCGTGCACCAAGTGGAAACTGTGGATCGACAGGGCATATTGCGGTGGCGAACTCCCGCCGATTATGACATCGGTTATCGCTCGGTCGGTCTTCGGGAAGAATGCCGGAAAGGAACTGAAGAATGGTTTTTGTCTGCGTTGCTGCGTTTTCCAGAGGGGGATGCTGAAACTGCCAAGAGGCACATCCGCTCTTTGCTGGCGCAGCGGGTGGCTGATCAACCCTTGGAATTCCCCAATGCCGGCTCGGTCTTTCGGAATCCGGCCGGGGATTACGCGGCACGCCTCATCGAATGTTGTGATCTCAAGGGGAAATGTATCGGGGGGGCTGAAGTGTCCCGGAAACACGCCAATTTTATTATCAATCGGGGGCAGGCAACGGCAACGGACATAGAAACACTGATTGCAGAGATACAGTCCAGGATTCTGGCGGAAAAGGGAGTGTATCTGCATCCGGAAGTGCGCATCGTGGGAGAAATGTCATGAATCGGGAAGCGAGGAGATCGAAGTGGCAGTAAGCGGTATTTCCTGGGACAAGAACTCGGGGACAAAAAGCGAGTTGAGACATTCTGGTCGGCAAGGTTTGTCCCGACGGCATCCCACACCGGAAACACCGGGTTTTCTGGAGCGGTGCGGGGGCTGGTTGGGTGCGCATCGACGTGGATTGGTGGTCCTGTGTCTTCTGCTGCTTTTTATCGTGGGGATGAAACTGAGTCTGCACTGGGTGATTCATCGTTCCTTTTTTCAGATTCAGCACACGGTGATTCGTGGAAACTTGCATCAAGTCGACCGGGCATTGGTCGCCAAGGCGGCTCAACGGGTTCGGGGGGATTTCTTTACGGTGGATCTGGGTGCGGCGGCAGCGGAATTGAAAACCATCCCCTGGGTGCGGGCGGTTCATTTGCACAGGATCTGGCCCAACGCTCTGGAAGTCCAGGTGGAGGAGCAAATCCCCGCCGCTTATTGGGGGGATGAGGGGCTGCTCAATATTTTTGGCGAGCCTTTTGTGGCGGACTATCTGGGGGAGTTACCGCATTTTGTCGGACCGAGTGAGGCGGGCCCGGAAATGCTCCAGGCCTGGAATAAGTTCAATCATGACCTCGAGCCGTTGGGACGGCATGTGGAAGGCATGGTGCTGAGCGAGCGGGGCGCCTGGACATTGACCCTGGATGATGGTTCGCATTGGTTATTGGGGCGTGATCCCAATGCAACACGCTGGCAACGCTTTTTGAAGGTTTGGCCCGAATTGCATCAAAATGGCGTGATCCCCGCAGGAGGCACTGTGGATTTGCGTTATGCCAATGGATTTACGGTGCGTGGTCCAAGACCCGTGTCAAAAGAGGACTGAGAAATGTTGACGACACATCGCGAAAACCGTTCTCTGATTGTAGCTCTGGACGTGGGTACCTCCAAAATCGTTGCGGTGGTGGCTGAAATCAATCCGGAGGGAACGGCTTACGAAATCATTGGATTCGGACAGGTGCCTTCCAAGGGTTTGCGTCGTGGCGTAGTCGTGGATATCGAGTTGGCTGTCCAATCCATTCAGCGCGTGCTTGAAGAAGCCGAGTTGATGGCCAATGTCAAAATTCGGGAAGTCATCACCGGAATTGCGGGAAGTCATGTCAGAAGCAAGAACAGCCACGGGATGGTGGCGATCCAGAACAAGGAAGTGACGCAGGGAGATGTGGAGCGGGTGTTGGAAACTGCGCGTGCGGTCAATATTCCTAATGATGAACAAGTGTTGCATGTGCTGACTCAGGAATACATCATCGATGGTCAGGAAGATGTGCGCGAACCGGTGGGAATGAGCGGATTGCGTATGGAAGTGCGCGTGCACATCATCACGGGATCGGTCTCTGCGACTCAGAACATCATGCGGTGTATCCGGCGCTGTGGGCTGGAAGTGAGTGATTTGATCCTGCAACCTCTGGCTTCTGCCCGGTCTGTGGTAACGCAGGATGAAAAGGATCTGGGTGTCTGTCTGGTGGACATCGGAGGTGGGACCACGGATATCGCGGTATTCGTCAAAGGCGCTATTCGTCACACCGCCGTGATTCCCTTGGGAGGGGATCAGATCACCGGCGATATTGCCATGGCTCTGCGTACTCCTCTGGCAGCAGCAGAGGAGATCAAAATTCAGCAGGGGTGTGCGTTGCGCCAACTGGTGGAAGGCGATCAGAAGGTGGCCGTTCCTGGGGTGGGAGAACGGGGAATGCGTCAGATGGCACGTCAGACTTTGGTGGAGGTGATCGAACCACGGGTGGAAGAAATGTTTTCTCTGGTACTGACCGAGCTGCGCACCAGTCGGCAGTTGGATCTGATTCCCTCTGGAGTGGTTCTGACGGGGGGGAGTAGTGCATTGGAAGGAATGCTGGAACTGGGGGAGGAGATTTTTCATGTCCCCGTGCGGTTGGGGGTGCCTTTTTACCGCGGACCGTTGGCGGATGTGGTGCGTAAACCACAGTTTGCTACGGTCATGGGATTATTGGCTTTTGGCTTTGAGGAACATCAGAAAGCGCAGGGGGGGCGATCCAGCCTCCTGACGCTGGGGTATTCCTGGGAACGAATCAAGCACTGGTTCAAAAGTTCATTTTAAGTGATCAAGTTGGGTACAATATCTGCGGAGAGAGGTGAATCATGGCAAACTTTGAAATTCAGGAATGTCCAATGTCGGATGCAGTGATCAAGGTCATTGGCGTAGGGGGGTGCGGAGGAAATGCCGTGGCCCATATGGTGGAACAGGGGGTATCCGGGGTCGAATTCATTGCCATGAATACCGACAGTCAGGCGCTGCGACGCAGTCGTGCGACCCATCAGGTGCAGTTGGGTGAAATCCTTACCAAGGGATTGGGTGCCGGAGCGAATCCTGAAGTGGGACGGCAAGCGGCCTTGGCGGATCGTGAACGGATCGCGGAAATGGTGTCCGGTGCAGATATGCTTTTCATCACTGCGGGGATGGGAGGAGGAACCGGGACCGGGGCTGCGCCCATCGTGGCTGAAATTGCCCGTGAAATGGGGATACTGACCGTCGCTGTGGTGACCAAACCTTTCGAGTTCGAAGGGCGACGGATGAAGTCGGCGCTCGAAGGAATCGAGCAATTGTCCCAGTATGTCGATTCGTTGATCATTATTCCCAATGAAAAATTGTTGCAGGTTCTGGGCAATGAAGTGAGCATGCTGGAAGCCTATCACGCTGCCAACGATGTTCTTCAGGGAGCCGTGGCCGGGATTGCGGAAGTGATCAACTGTCCGGGTATGGTTAACGTGGACTTTGCCGATGTGCGTACGGTCATGTCGGAAATGGGCGTGGCCATGATGGGTTCTGCCAAGGTCGGCGGCATCGATCGGGCAAATATGGCCGCTCAACAGGCTATTGCCAGCCCCTTGCTGGAAGATGTGAACCTGACTGGGGCGCGCGGTGTGCTGGTGAATATCACGGCCAGTGCTGGCATGAAACTGAAGGAAGTCCACGATGTCATGAACACGATCCGTTCCTTTACGGCGGAGGATGCAACGGTGATCTTTGGCAGCGTGGTCGATGAAACGATGGGTGATGAATTGCGAGTCACCATCGTGGCGACGGGCTTGGGGGGGAGTGCGCGGCGAGCACAGAAGCCATTGACCGTGGTCAGGACAGGGACGGATAATGCGCCGCTGATTCTGGGGCAGGAAGGAACCCACACCTCAGTGATTCGCACGGCCCGCAACAGCCATAATGTGGTGGAAGCCATGCGCGAAAATGGCGTGGATCTCTACGATATCCCTGCTTTCCTCCGGAAGCAGGCAGATTAGTTGGAATAGAACCGTTTATACTGGGAGCATGGGACAACAGCGCACACTCAGATCTTCCGTCCGAACCAGCGGCGTAGGACTCCATACAGGAGTCAAGGTGGAAATCAACCTCTGTCCGGCGGGGGTGGATCAGGGGATTCGTTTCATTCGAACCGATTTGCCTGGACGCCCCGAGGTTCCTGCCTTGGCAGATTTTGTCACGGATACCCGCCTTTCCACCCTGATCGAGCAGGGCGAGGCCAGGGTTAGTACGGTGGAACATTTGATGTCCGCGTTGGCTGGTTTGGGTGTGGACAATGCACGGATAGAAATTTCAGGACCGGAGGTGCCCATTCTGGATGGGAGTTCGGCTCCTTTTGTTTTTTTGCTACAGTCCACCGGGTTGATGGAACAGTCTGCGCCGCGCCGTTATATCCGGATTCTCGAACCGTTGGAAGTGGCGCAGGGCGACAAGGTGGCACGTTTTGAACCCTATGATGGGTTTCGCGTCACCTATGAGGGACATTTCGATCATCCTGCCATTACTGCGACGGGGTCCTCCGTCACCGTGGACTTTACGAACACCTCTTACGTCCGCGAGGTGGCGCGGGCACGAACATTCGGGTTTACGCGCGAAGTGGAGTATCTGCGCCACCAGGGGTTGGCGCTGGGAGGGAGCATGGACAATGCGATCGTGATGGACGAATTCCGGGTGCTCAACGCGGATGGCCTGCGTTATGCCGACGAGTTTTTGAGGCATAAGATACTGGATGCGGTAGGCGATCTTTATCTGCTGGGACACCCGCTGATCGGTTCGTTTACCGGTTTCAAATCGGGTCATGCGTTGAATAATCTTGCGGCACGTGCCTTGTGGTCACGACGTCCGGCCTGGACCTGGGTGACTTTAGCCCCGGGACAACCGGCGCCTTCTTCCTTCATAGAACCTCTGCCACAGATTCAGCCGTCTTTTTGAAGGAGACCGCGCTGGCGGAGCAGGGAATGAATGGCGTTCTGCAAGGGGGAGGGGGTCAATGTTTCAGCCAGATCTGCAAATTCCCGCAAGGTACGGACCGTGAGATCCTGTGTGCAGGATAGGGGAGGGCGGGTGACGGCAGGGCGCATGGCGACTTTCAGAGCAGGGGAGGACGCAAGGCCCAGTCGGGTCCCCAGTGAAGGGCCGAGTTGTCGTAAGCGTGCGGCTACCGCGTTGAGAGAGGTTTCAACGCGGAGTACGGTCCCGTTTTCTTCCAGGCGGGTGATGTGGGCCAACCCCCTCAATTCATGGGGAAGGCATTGTTGAAAACGGTTGTTCAACTCCCGGACCTGCTCGATCCTTGGTAGATGAACAGCCAAACTTTCTTGTTGGTTCAAAAGATGTGACAAGGATAAAAATGGCATGGCAAGGTATGTGCTCACATTTAAAGAGTCTCAAGCCCCGTCAGTTTACCCTGGTTTGTCCTCGCTCTCTGGTAGAATCATGGTTTTACCGTCTGCCCATGCGCCATGTTGACCTCCGTCCTCAAGAAGATTTTTGGCAGCCGTAATGAACGTCTGCTTAAACAATACCGAAAGATTGTGGCGCGCATCAATGCGCTGGAAAGCGATGCACAGGGGTGGGATGATGCAACCCTGCAGGGCGCAACCGAACGTTTTCGTCAGCGTCTGAAAGCGGGAGAAACCCTCGATGCGCTGTTGCCCGAGGCTTTTGCGGTGGTGCGAGAGGCGGCACACCGTGTCCTGGGGATGCGTCACTTTGACGTACAACTTCTGGGGGGATTGGCGCTGCATGATGGAAAGATTGCGGAAATGCGGACCGGAGAAGGAAAAACCCTGGTGTCCACCTTGCCTGCCTACCTCAATGCGTTGACGGGGAAGGGTGTCCATGTGGTCACCGTGAATGATTATCTGGCACGTCGCGATGCGGAATGGATGGGGCGCATTCACCGCTTTCTGGGATTGTCCGTCGGAGTCAATCTGTCCCAGATGAGTCACGAAGACAAGGTGACCGCCTATGCCGCCGACATCACCTATGGGACCAACAATGAATTTGGTTTCGACTATTTGCGCGACAACATGGTGTCCCAGGTGGGGGAGCGGGTACAGCGTTCACTGCATTTTGCCATTGTGGACGAGGTGGATTCGATCCTGATCGATGAGGCCCGTACGCCCTTGATCATCTCTGGGCAGTCCGAAGACAATACCACGCTGTATCTGCGGATCAACCAGTTGATTCCGGCATTGCAACCGCAGGCCATGGAAGAGGGGGAAGGGGATTATTGGGTCGATCTCAAGGCGCACTCGGTCACTCTTTCGGAGCAGGGCCACGAGCGAGCAGAAAATCTCCTGAGCGAGGCCGGACTGTTGCCGGATGGCGCCAGTTTATACGATCCTGCCCATATTTTGCTCATGCATCATGTGTACGCAGGATTGCGTGCGCATGCACTGTACCATCGCGACCAGCACTACGTGGTCCAGAATGGAGAAGTCGTGATCGTGGATGAATTCACGGGGCGTATGATGCCGGGGCGCCGTTGGTCCGAAGGGATCCATCAGGCCATTGAAGCCAAGGAACAGGTGGATATTCAAAATGAATCTCAAACCCTGGCCTCCATCACCTTCCAGAATTATTTCCGACTCTATGACAAATTGGCGGGAATGACGGGGACTGCCGATACCGAGGCATTCGAATTCCAGCATATCTATGGCCTGGAAACCGTTTTGATTCCTCCGCATCGCGTGCTCAAACGGCAGGATCGGATGGATCAGGTGTTTCGCAGCGTGCGCGAAAAGTTTCAGGCTATCGTAGCGGATGTGCGGGACTGTCATCAACGTGGTCAGCCGGTTTTGGTGGGAACGACGTCCATCGAGGCTTCCGAACTGGTTTCGCGCCTGTTGCAACAGGAAAAATTGCCCCATCAGGTGCTGAATGCCAAGCATCATGCACGGGAGGCTGAAATCGTGGCGCAAGCCGGGCAGCCGGGCATGATCACCATTGCGACCAATATGGCAGGGCGAGGAACGGATATCGTGTTGGGGGGGAATCCTGAAGAGGCCCAACGAAGCATCGAGCAGGATCCTGATCTGACGCCGGAACAACGCCAGGAAAAACAGGTTATGCTCGAGGCTGAATGGAAAGTGCGGCATGAGCAGGTGGTGAGTTTGGGGGGATTGCACATCATTGGAACAGAACGGCATGAATCCCGGCGTATCGATAACCAGTTGCGAGGGCGTTCGGGAAGGCAGGGGGACCCTGGATCCAGTCGTTTCTATCTGTCCCTGGAAGATCCGCTTTTGAAGATTTTTGCTTCCGATCGAGTGGCTGCCATCATGGATCGGTTGAAAATGCCCGAGGGAGAAGCCATTGAACATCCATGGGTGACCCGTGCCATCGAAAATGCACAACGCAAGGTGGAAGCCCGCAATTTTGATGTGCGCAAACAGTTACTCGAGTACGATGATGTGGCCAATGACCAGCGCAAGGTCATCTATGGTCAGCGCAAGGAACTACTGGAAGCCCCGGACATCGCCTCGACTATCCAGGCCATGCGGCAGGATGTACTGACCATCGAGGTGACTCGTGCCCTGCCACCCGATACGCCGGAAGAAGTCTGGGATATGGAGGGGTTACAACAGGCGTTACGCGAATTTTCCCTGGATTGTCCAATCCGGGATTGGTTGAGCGCAGAGCCTACCCTCAATGATGAGCAAGTGCTGGCCAGAGTTCTGAGCATGGCAGAAACGGCCTATCAAAACAAGATTGCACCCATCGAAACCGCGCTTTGGTACGGTTATGAGCGGGCTGTCATGCTGCAGGTCCTCGATTCCCATTGGCGTGAACATCTGTCCGCCCTCGATCACTTGCGTCAGGGGATACACTTGCGCGGCTACGCCCAGAAGAATCCCAAGCAGGAGTACAAGCGGGAAGCTTTTGAACTGTTCGGTCTGATGCTCGATGCCATTAAGCGCGAAGTAACCCGGGCACTCTGTCGTGTGGAAATCACGACTTCGGAAGCCGTGGCAGAAGCCACCGAGCGGGTGGTGGAAGAGGACGAACCGGGGCAGGTCAGTTATCAACATGGCGCACTGGCGGCGGGCGATTCCGAAGAGATGACGGAACAACCTGAAATGCGTGCGCTCTCCGCAGAAGCAAGAATGCGTGTAGGACGCAATGATCCTTGCCCCTGTGGGTCTGGCAAAAAATACAAGCACTGTCACGGTAAATTGTGAGGAGAATGCGTGTGGATGTTGATGGAAACAAGGTGCTCCACCCAGTGCCGGGTGTGTGTTTGGGAGCCGTGGCAGCGGGCATTCGAAAGATGGGCCGGCTCGATTTGCTGTTGGTGACTTTGAGCGAAGGAACCCGGGTGGGTGCGGTATTTACCCGCAACCGTTTTTGTGCGGCACCCGTTCAACTGTGTCGTGAACACCTGAACCAGAATACTCCCCGTGCTTTGATCATCAATACGGGATGTGCCAATGCCGGGACGGGTCAGGCCGGACGCGAAGATGCGGCTCAAACCTGTGCGGAAGTGGCTGTCCGACTGGGACTGAGTGCCCAGGCCGTCCTGCCCTTCTCAACGGGAGTCATTCTCGAACGTTTGCCTATGAGTCCCCTCCTGGCAGGGATTCCTCTTGCCGTTGAGCAGTTGAAGGCAGATGCCTGGGAGGAGGCTGCGCGTGCGATCATGACCACGGATACCTTCCCCAAGTTGGCTTCCCGTCAAATGACGTTACAAGGACGAACGGTGACTCTGACCGGTATTTCCAAAGGGGCCGGGATGATTCGCCCCAACATGGCCACCCTGCTGAGTTTCATTGCTACCGATGCCTGTATCTCTGCTCCATTGTTACAGCAACTGACGCGGGATGTGGCCGACCTGACTTTCAATCGCATCACGGTGGATGGAGATACATCGACCAATGATTCCTTCCTTGTCATGGCCACAGGACAGGCGGGAAATGAGGAAATCAACCGGGTGGGTACGGCGTACGAACAACTGTTCGAGGCTGTGAGTGACCTGGCGCTGGAACTCGCTCATGCAATCATTCGAGATGGAGAAGGCGCCACCAAGTTCATCACGGTGCAGGTGGAAGAAGGACGGGACGAGGCGGAGTGCCTGCAGGTGGCCTATGCCATCAGTCATTCTCCTCTGGTCAAGACGGCTTTCTTTGCCAGCGATCCCAATCTCGGGCGAATTCTGGCCGCCATCGGGTATGCCGGGATCACAGATCTGAACGTGGAGGGGATCCGTCTGTACCTGGATGAGGTTCTGGTATCCGAAAATGGTGGACGGGCCTCCAGTTACTGTGAAGAAGAAGGGCAGCGTGTCATGGCCCGTCCCGAGATCACCGTTCGGGTGGCATTGGGACGGGGTACGGCTGCAGCACGGGTCTGGACTTGTGACCTGTCCCATGAATATGTCAGTATCAACGCCGACTATCGGAGTTGACGGATGATCCTTCCGGTGGTAGCCGGAATCCTGTTGAATGGGCGCGGCGGCTATCTTTTGGCGCAACGTCCACCAGGCAAGGTCATGGCCGGATTCTGGGAATTTCCGGGCGGAAAGGTGGAAGCCGGTGAAACTCTGCGCCAGGCACTGGACCGTGAACTGGGAGAAGAATTAGGCATTCGGGTAGACTGTGCCACACCCTGGATGACACAGCAGTTCGATTATCCCCATGCCCGCGTGGCGGTGAGTTTTTTTCGCGTTCTGGCATGGTCGGGCATCCCTCGTTCTTGCGAATCCCAAACCCTGGGATGGTTCGATTCTGCAGTTCCTCTGCCTGAAGGGTTGGCCCTTCTGCCCGCCAACTTTCCCTTGATTCATGCGTTGTCTCTGCCGCCGGTTTATGGTTTGACACGAGCCAATGAATTGGGTGAGGAACGCATGCTGACGGTGATCGATGATGCGTGCGCGCGCGGTTTGCGTCTGCTCCAGGTGCGCGAGAAATCCTGGTCGGTCGGGCAGATCACGGGCTTCGTACGGAAAATCCGGCATCGCACCCGATTCTGGCCCGTCCGAATCCTGGTCAATGGCGATTCTGAACTGGCACAGGAAGCGGGTGCCGATGGCGTTCACTTGCCCGCCCGCCTTTTGAATCTCTTGAAAGACCGTCCGGCCTTGCCGTGGGTGGGTGCTTCCTGTCATTCTCGAGCCGAACTGGAGCGAGCTCAGGAACTGGGCGTGGACTTTGCGGTGTTGGGACCGGTGTTGCCTACCCAAACCCACCCGGATGCCCATTCTTTGGGGTGGGCAGAGTTTGCAGCCCTGCGGCACGAATCTGCCTTGCCCGTCTATGCCATAGGAGGGCTCACTGGTCTTGCGTTGAATCAGGCTATACAGCAGGGAGCCCAGGGTATCGCCGTGATGCGTGGACTGGAAGATTGGGCAGAGACGATCCCCCAACATCTCTGTGGTCAGGGAACGGTTTAGTCGAGCGGTTGGGGCCAGCGATAGAAGGGGGAGTCGACGGGAGAAGGGCGTGTGCGGAATCGTTTATGGCTCCAGTAGTATTCCGCAGGGTATTGACGGGCCATCGTTTCGATGAACTGATTCATGCGTTGAAGGTCCTGCGTCAGATCTGTGCCGGGAAAATCTTCCCAAGGGGGAAAAAATTCCACTTCGTAGCCTTCATGATTGGGCAGGCGGTGGCAAGCACAGGGGATGACCCGAGCATTGCACTGGCGCGCCAGCCAAGGCAGGGTGGGCACTGTGGCTGCAGGAATGCCAAAAAACGGGATGAAGTGGGAATCCCGTTCTCCAAAATCCATATCCGGCAGGAAATAAAGCAGTCGTCCATCCCGAATGGCACGGACCAGGGGGCGCAATCCTTTTTTTCGCTCCAGCATGAGCACATCTCCCAAGCGGTCACGGGCTGCACGCAGGTGCTGATCGATGATGGGGTCCTTATGAGGGGTAAAAAATCCCACCCCACGAAAATGCATTCCGATCAGGGCCCCCTGCATTTCAAGGCCTACCATGTGCGGGCTCAGACAGATCACCGGACGGTCGCTGTTCTGGGCATAGTGGGCATTTTTGAAGCGCACGAGGCGTTGGATGCGCGCAGGAGGAGACCACCACAGGATGCCCAGTTCCAGGACACTACGGATCAGTGCGGTGAGATGGGCGCGGGTCAGATGTTGACGTTGGGCACGCGACATCTCGGGAAAACAGGCGTGCAGATTGATCGCGGTGGTGCGACTGGCCCGTCCGTGTGCAGCGATGAATCCGAGTGGGACGGACAGAGCCGCAATGATGCGTAGCGGGAAGCCATGGATCAACCAGAGCAGTCCCAGAAGCAGACGGGTTCCCATGTTCCGTCAGGCAGAAAGGGCATAGGGTAGCGGGAGGATGTGCAGGGCCTGGGGGGGGGCTCCCTCGATCACGAGGTCTGAAGGTTCTTCACCAGCGATGATGGCCAGTCCTTCGTATCCCCCCCGCTCATTTTCGACGCAGGAGAAAACCTCACCGGCCACTTCGCCCCGATGCAGGATCGAGGTCCCCACGGGGACCGCCGAATCCAGGGCAATGTGCAGGGCGCGCCGTTTGACCTTGCCGAGGTAGTGGGTGCGTGCCACGATCTCTTGTCCGGTATAACAGCCCTTGCGAAAACTGATCCCGCCAATTCGGTCCCAATTCAGCCATTGGGGGATATATCGATCGGTCGTCAGAGGAGTGACTTCGGCAATGCCTTCGCGTACATTGCCCAATTCCCAGGATTGGGAGGATAGGTCAGAGGGGGCGGGCAGTTCGGCCAGACGCTCGGGCGAGGCGATGATCATGAGGCGGTCAGGGGAGAGGCGCAGGCGCAGTAGTCCCGACCGCTCATCCTGCCGTCCCACCGCCGGCAAAGGGCCCAAGCCGGCGGATTTGGCCACCTCTTCCAGATCCCGGCCCATCAGGCCCACGGCACTGAAATGGGGATGGGCTTCCTCGATCCGTACCTTGGAGCGAAGAATGAATGGACGAAGCCGGGACAGTATGGGTTCGATCATTCCAATGGCCGCATCCAGCAGGAAAGTTTCTCCTGTTTTGACGATGAGGGCGGTAAATAAAACTTTCCCTTTGGGCGTGCAATGCGCCGCCCAGCCGAAGTTGTCCGGGCCCAGGGTTAACAGGTCAAAGGTCAGTTGTCCCTGAAGAAAGTGCAGGGCATCCGAACCTGTCACCTGAATCAGGGTTCGGTCCTTCAGTGAGATCCAACCGGCAGAAAATTCAAACATGGCAAAATATCCTGAGTGTTCGTGATCATGGTCTGTTCCAGTGTCGTTATGCTTTGATCACAGAAGGAGGGAGCATGACTTCTTTGGGTACAAACGGTTTTGAAAGCACCGGCATGGTCCGGGTCATTCTCGGGCCAGCAGGTTTCTTGTGGGTTCCCTGGAGCCTGGGGAATCTGGTGGGACTCTGGACCCTTTGCCATTGTAACGCCCGTTTGGGGATTCTGGCTTGTCTTGGAGGCTGTGTTCAAGGATTGATTGCCGGGTGGGAAGCGCGTTCACTGACAAAGCGGAGCCAGAACGCTGTGGATCGCGTGGATTTATCCAGTCGGGGTGATGTGCTGGTATACCGCTGTTCAGGGGAGCGCCAGCGCGGACGAGTGGTGGCAGGCTGCCGGGTAAGTCCCTTTCTGATCATTCTGTACTGGCGTACGGAGACGGGGCGGTACGCGGACCCCGTGATTCTGGATGGACGGAGCGCCACCCCGGAAAAATTGCGTAAACTGCGGGTCTTGTTGCGGCATCCGTTATAATTGGCGGTTTATCCCTTCTGTGATGGTCCCGCTCATGACCTCTTCCCTGGTTACCCTGTCTGGCCCTTGTGCCCTTTCCGAGTTTCGTGTGACGCGCGAATTGGCGCGGTTTCAGGCACAACAGATCCCTGTGATCCATCTGGAGGCAAACTTTTTTCACTGTGCGGAAGTGGTGGGGACCTGGAATGAAGAAAAGCACCAGCGCTTGAAAGAACTCCTGACTTATGGATCGAAGGAAAGCGAAGGTCATTCCGGCCCGCACCATGAACCCGAACTGAAACTGTGGGTGGTTCCTCGTTTGGGTACGATCTCTCCTTGGTCGAGCAAGGCCACGGAAATCGCCCGGCGCTGTGGATTGAGCGAGGTCCACCGAATCGAGCGTGGTGTTTTGATTCAGGTATGGGCAGGACGTGCGTTGACGACTGGGGAACAAGACCGGGTACGGATTCAGTTGCACGATCCCATGATCGAATCGATCCTGGTCGATGTGACCGAAATCAAACGCTCCTTCGAACTCCATGCGCCTCGGCCTCTGGTTTCCATCCCTCTTCAAGAGCAAGGGAGAGAGGCCCTGGAAGCCGCCAACCGGGACTATGGGTTGGCCTTGGCCGAAGATGAAATCGACTATCTGTTGAAACTCTACCAGACCGCAGGACGAGACCCGACGGATGCCGAATTACTGATGTTTGCCCAGGCCAATTCCGAACACTGCCGACACAAGATCTTCAATGCTTCCTGGGTGATCGATGGGGAATCCCAGACAGAGTCGTTGTTTTCCATGATTCGGGCGACTCATGCGGCTCACCCCGCAGGGACCGTGGTGGCGTACGCCGATAATGCCGCCATTCTGCAGGGGGGAGAGAGTGAACGTTTTTATCCGGAACCGGATTCCGGGATTTATCACTTTCATACCCAATTGACCCACCCCCTCATCAAGGTGGAAACGCATAACCACCCCACCGCCATCGCTCCCTTTCCAGGTGCTGCAACGGGCAGTGGCGGAGAGATTCGGGATGAAGCAGCCACGGGTCGAGGGGCCAGGCCAAAGGCCGGATTGAGTGGGTTTGCCGTTTCGAATCTCCATCTGCCCAATTTTTCTCAACCCTGGGAGTCGGGAACGGCCAGCAAACCTGCACGCATGGCCTCCGCCCTTTCCATCATGATCGATGGTCCCCTGGGCAGTGCCGCTTTTAATAACGAATTTGGCCGTCCTCAACTGGCCGGCTTCTTTCGTACCTTCGATGTCTGGGCGCAGGGACAGCGCTGGGGGTACCATAAACCCATTATGCTGGCCGGTGGGTTGGGCGCCATCGATGATCGACAGGCTTTCAAACGCCCCCTTGAACCGGGCTGTCTGTTCATCCAACTGGGAGGGCCGGGACTGCGTATCGGGCTGGGTGGTGGAGCAGCCTCTTCGATGCACAGTGGTGCCAATACGGAGACCCTGGATTTTGATTCCGTGCAACGGGCTAACCCGGAGATGCAGCGTCGGGCCCAGGAAGTGATCGATCGTTGTTGGCAGATGGAGGAAAACAACCCCATCCTGGCCATTCACGATGTGGGGGCGGGCGGCCTGTCCAACGCTTTCCCTGAATTGGCTCACGATGGAGGAGTGGGTGCTCACTTCGATTTGCGCCGAATTCCTTCTCTGGAGTCGGGCATGTCGCCCCGTGAAATCTGGAGTAATGAGGCCCAGGAACGGTTCGTTCTGGCCATCGACCCCCTTCGTCTGGAGGAGTTTTCTGCACTTTGTGCGCGGGAATCCTGTCCCTTTGCGATCGTGGGCAAGGGAACCCGGGAGAAACTTTTGCGGGTAGAGGATCCCCTTCTGGGCCAGGTACCGGTACACATGGAACTGGAAGCTCTGCTGGGCAAACCTCCTCGTATGGTACGTTCTGTCAACCACGAAAGTCGGCCTCTGACTGAACTCGAATTGCCGCCCGTGGCCGAAAATTTCCGGGAAGCGTTGGTCCGCGTCCTGCATTTGCCTGCCGTGGCGGACAAGACTTTTCTCATCACCATCGGAGATCGGACGGTGGGGGGGCTCTGTGCCCGTGATCCCTGTGTCGGGCCGTGGCAGGTACCGGTGGCCGATGTGGCGGTGACGGCGGCAGATTTTGTGAATACGCGAGGGGAGGCCTTTGCCCTGGGCGAGCGCTCACCCTTGGCCCTCCTGTCTGGTCCCGCTTCCGGGCGCATGGCCGTGGGGGAGGCTTTGACCAATCTGGCTGCCGCGCAGGTCTCTTTGGAACAGGTGCGGCTTTCCGCCAACTGGATGGCGGCAGCCGGAGCGCCCGGAGAAGATGCCCGGCTCTTTGACACGGTACGGGCCACCCGCGACTTGTGTATCGCCCTCGGGGTCAGTATTCCGGTAGGGAAGGATTCCCTGTCCATGCGCACGCGCTGGCAAGACGATCAGGGGGCGCAGCAACAGGTGACCTCCCCACTGTCCTTGGTTGTGACTGCCTTTGCCCGCTGTGCAGATATTCGGGCGACCTGGACTCCGGAACTGAGTTCGGGGGCGGAGCCTACGGAGTTGTGGTTGATCGATCTGGGCCATCATCGCCTGGGAGGAAGCGCGCTGGCTCAGGTGTATGGGCAGGTAGGCCACCAGGCGCCGGATCTGGAGGATCCCGCGTTACTGAAAGGTTTTTTTGAGTCTTTGCAGACGCTTCGTCAGGCCGGAATCGTTTTGTCCTACCATGATCGATCCGATGGGGGACTGGTCGTCACGCTTCTCGAAATGTTGTTTGCGTCGAGGCGGGGGATGACTCTCGACCTTGGATCATTGATTTCTTCCGAACAAGGGTGGGCGTACTGCTTCAATGAGGAATTGGGGGCGGTGGTTCAAGTGCGTCAGGCGCACCGGAGGCTGTTCAAGGAAACGCTGGAACGCCATGGGTTGGGCGAAGCCATGCATCTTTTGGGCGTCCCCGATGAGGCCGGGCGCTTCCGAGTCCAGTGGAAACAGCAGGTTTGGCTGGATGAGGCGGTGTCGGACCTGCATCGTCGTTGGGCGGAAACCTCTTTTCACATCCAGCAATTGCGGGATCATCCAGACTGTGCGGCGGAAGCGCATGCACGGATCGGTCAGGAGAAGGGTTTAACTTGCGCACTCACCTATGGGACGGATCAGGATGTCGCTTTCCCTTACCTCCACAAGGGAGCCCGACCGCGTATTGCAATTCTGCGTGAGCAAGGGGTCAATGGGCAGGTGGAAATGGCCATGGCCTTTGATCGTGCGGGGTTTGAGGCAGTGGATGTACCCATGAATGACCTGCGTTCCGGTCGTCAGGATCTGCAATCCTTCGCGGGTTTTGCCGCCTGTGGAGGATTTTCTTTTGGTGATGTGCTGGGGGCCGGGGGGGGCTGGGCAAAGTCCATCCTGTTCGATGAAGCCATGCGGGCACGTTTCGAGACCTTTTTTCAGCGCAGGGACACGTTCGCGCTGGGCGTATGCAATGGGTGTCAGATGATGAGTGTCCTCTCTCCCCTGATTCCCGGGGCTTCCCATTGGCCTCGATTCGAGCGTAACCGCTCGGAGCAGTTTGAGGCGCGACTCATCATGGTGGAAGTGCTAGATACGCCCTCCCTCTTTTTGAAGGGCATGACGGGAAGCCTAATTCCCGTGCCGGTGGCGCATGGCGAGGGACGGGCAGAATTTCGTGGGGAAGCGCAACGGATTGCTGCGCGGCCATGGGTGACACTGCGTTACGTGGAGGGGGATGGACAACTTGCCGAAACGTATCCTGCCAATCCCAACGGTTCGCCAGAAGGAATTGCCGGACTGACGACTCCCGATGGCCGGTTTACCATTTGCATGCCGCATCCGGAACGGTTGGTTCGTTCCGTACAGGGATCCTGGCAATCCCCTGAATGGGGCCAGGATGGTCCGTGGATGCGTATGTTTCGAAATGCACGGGCTTTTCTTGGGTAGGGTACCCCCGGAAAAGCCCGCTACAGGCGCGGATTATTACTCGCCTTCCACCTTGGCTTTGCTGCGCAATTGCTGGATGTATTCGCCAAAGGCCTGTTGTTCCCGTGCCTGAATCAGGCGACCCTTCATTTCGTCGAAGGGTGGGGCCTTCAGGGGACGAATGTCGAGTACACGGATGACATGGTAACCAAAGGGCGATTTCACTGGGGTAGAGGACGTCTCGCCTTTCTTCAACTTGACCATGGCATCGCCAAAGTTCTTGTCATAAGTGGCGGGGGCTGCCCAATCCAGTTTTCCCCCATTGGCTTTGGAGCCGGGGTCGATGCTTTTTTCCTTGGCCAATTTTTCAAAACTGGCCCCTTTTTTGAGCTGGTCGATGATATTTTGGGCATCGCCTTCCTTGGCAACCAGAATATGCTCGGTCAGATATTCATGATCTCCCAGTTCGGCTTTCATGCGGTCATAGTCGGCATGAATGGTCTGATCACTCACGGGATGGTCCTTGATCCAGTGAGACTGGAAGGCGCGGACCGTGAGTTGTTGGCGCATCAGGTCGATCTGGGCTTGCAGATTGGGGTCCTTGCTGACGCCATCTTTGCGGGCCTGATCATTGATCAATTCCAAAGCCACCAGATTGTCGCGCACGGCATGATCCAGTTCGGGGCTTGCGGCATGTCCCTGAGCGATCTGCATATCAGTGACGAGTTTGATGCGTGCACTGGGAATGACGCTGCCGTTGACTACGAGGGGAGCGCTGGAAACTGTGGGTGAACTGGAAGAGGCTGGCTGATTTTGCTCGGCATAGGCGAGGGTCAAGGCCAAAGATCCGCCAACCAGTGTCAGGGACAGGAGGGTTTGCTTCAGTTTCATCAATGACATTCCTTTTGAAAGAGGGGCAAGAAGTATGATTACACTCGGGGGATCTGCACGTCAAGTTGCAGGGCATGAATTTCTTTGCTCATCAGGGAACCCAGTGCGGTGTGGACCATGCGGTGAGCCTCCAGACGCGAACGATGACGAAAGGCTTCTGCCACGATCCGTATCCGATAATGCCCCCCTCCCTCCCGTGCGCCGGGATGGTTGCGATGCTGGGCACTGTCATCCTGAATTTCCAGGATCAGAGGGGAAAGGTGGGCTAGGCAGGAACGGATCTGTTCTGTCGTGGAAGTCATGAACGGTCCTCGATGAAACGAGAGAGGTAAATCCCCTGGGCGATCACGAAGACCACCATCAAGGCCATCAATCCAAAGACCTTGAATTTGACCCAGATGGCTTCAGGGTAGGAAAAGGCCACATAAAGGTTGAGTAGTCCCAGCACCATGAAAAATAAACTCCAGGCCAGATTCAGACGGGTCCAGACCGATTCCGGCAGGTGCATCTGGTGAGACAGGACGGCTTTGAGCGGATTACGTTTGAGCAACAAGGGACCCAAGGCCAGAATGGCGGCAAAGATCCAGTAGAGGACCGTAGGTTTCCAGCGAATGAATACGGTGGCCTCGAGTCCGGGAATCGGGTGCAGGTGTGTCCAGAGGGTCAGCCCGCCAAAGGTCGTGATGACCGCAAAACTGATCCATGCGGTGAGATCGACGGCTTTGCGACGCAGGAGCAGGCTTCCGATCTGGAGAATACTGGCTGCAATGGCCATACCGGTCGCCCAATAAATCCCCCCCCACTGATAGGCGATGAAAAACAGAACCACCGGAAAAATGTCAAACAAGAATTTCATGCGCACGCAATTATGAAGTCGGTAGTGGGATTAATGTACCATATAAAACAGTTTGTTATCTAAGTCGAGCAGATCATGGGATGAGACCGATTCGCACATCATCGGGGAGTTTGATATGATGGTTCGCTTAAAGGTTCACCTATTTTAATGAAAAACATAGACTTGCATAACCATTCCCGAATTTCTGACGGGCTCCTGACGCCGCGCGCCTTGGTGGAGTTGGCTGTGACCAATGGGGTGACGGGCTTTGCATTGACCGATCATGACAATTTGGCCGGACTGGACGAGGCTCAGGCAGTGGCCACTCAGATGGGGATGGACTTCATTCCAGGCGTTGAAGTGTCGGTGACCTGGAACCGTCATACGATTCACGTGGTGGGATTGGGGGTGGTGCGTACGACCCCGGTCTTGCAGAGCGGTTTGGCCGCGCTTCGTCAGGGGCGTCAGGAGCGGGCGGAACGCATTGCCCATGAACTGGCCCGCGCGGGCATTCCGGGGACTTTGGAAGGGGCGCGACGTCATGCACATAACCCGGAGATCCTGGCACGCCCCCATTTTGCGCGTTACCTGGTGGAACAAAAGGTGGCGCGGGATGTGGCCACCGTATTCAAACGCTTTCTGGTCAAAGGAAAGCCGGGTTATGTCAGTCATGTTTGGGCGAAATTGGGTGATGCCATATCGTGGATTCAAGCGGCCAACGGGTTGGCGATTCTGGCACATCCCGGCCGATACCCCTTATCCGGAAAGGAATTGGCACAACTGCTCGATGAATTTGCCGAGGCTGGAGGGCGTGGGTTGGAAGTGGTGACCGCCAACCATACTCGTGAGCAGGTCGATGAATTTGCGAATCAGGCCAACAAGCGCCAATTACTTGCCTCCCGAGGGTCCGATTACCACGGCCCCGGTGAGAGTCGTTTTGAGCCAGGGCGGTTACCGCCCCTGCCCGGACATTGTCATCCGGTTTGGGAAGATCCTTCCCTGCGTAACTATTTTTTATCCTGAACTCCAGGGAGTTTGATGTATGTATCCTGATCGTGTGTTGTCGGGCATGCGCCCCACCGGGGCGCTTCACCTGGGTCATTATCACGGGGTTTTAAAAAACTGGATCAAGATCCAGCATGAATTTGAATGCCTGTTCATGGTGGCCGACTGGCATGCGTTGACCACACATTATGATGCTACCGCGGGTTTGGAGAATCATGTCTGGGATATGGTCGTGGATTGGCTGGCTGCAGGGGTAGATCCCAACCAGGCAACTTTGTTCATCCAATCCAGGGTTCCGGAGCATGCGGAATTGCATCTGCTCCTGTCCATGGTCACGCCGGTGGGATGGTTGGAACGGGTGCCCACCTACAAGGAGCAGCAGCAGAAACTGACAGATCGAGACCTGTCGTCGTATGGCTTTCTGGGCTATCCTCTCCTGCAGGCGGCGGATATTTTGTTATACCGTGCCAATCGGGTGCCGGTGGGAGAAGATCAGGTACCTCACATCGAGTTTGCACGGGAAGTGGCGCGCCGTTTCAACCATTTTTATGGGCGCGAGAAAGATTTTGAAGCCAATGCGCTGGAAGCGGCACGCAAGATGGGCAACAAAAAGTCTCGACTGTATCTGGAATTGCGTACCCGTTATACGGAACGGGGCGACGCAGAGGCGTTGCTGGCGGCGCGTGATTTGCTGGGCGAAGCCCAAAATCTCTCTCTGGGAGACCGAGAACGTCTTTTTGGCTATCTGGAAGGGAATGCCAAGCCAATTCTGGCCGAACCCCAGGCGCTCTTGACCGAGGCTTCGCGCTTGCCTGGTCTGGATGGACAAAAAATGGCCAAATCCTATGGAAACACCCTGCCCCTGCGTTTGTCAGAAGAGGCTTTGGCCCACAAGATCAGCACCATGAAAACCGACGAGGCACGAAAATTACGCACGGATCCCGGAGAGCCAACCCGTTGTCCGGTCTATGCCTTTCACAAACTGTACAGTGATGAAAAAACCCTGACGTGGGTGGAGGACGGGTGTCGGTCTGCCGGAATTGGGTGCGTTCAGTGCAAGCAACCGATCATCGAGCAGGTCATTCTCGAGTTGCGCCCCTTGCGTGAGCGGGCCCAGTTGTATGAGGAAGATCCCACTCTGGTGCGCAATATCATTGCGGATGGATGCGAGCGAGCTCGCCGTCTGGCTTGCGACACTCTGCGTGATGTTCGCGACGCCATGGGCTTGGTGTATTCATGACCCAGGAAGTGTTGGCCATCGAGTATCCGGAGGCCAGGGTCAACGGCGCGTCCTTCTCGGCTTGGCCCAAAGATCTTTACATCCCTCCCGAAGCTCTGGAAGTTTTTCTCGACCAGTTCGAAGGGCCCTTGGATTTATTGCTCTACCTGATTCGCAAGCATCAAATCAATATTCTCGACATCCCCCTGGCCGATCTGACGGAACAGTACATGGTCTATGTCCAGGCCATGCGACATCACCAACTCCATCTGGCTGCGGATTATCTGGTCATGGCGGCGTGGCTGATCGAACTGAAGGTCAGATTTCTGCTTCCGGTGCCCGAAGCCGTGGGGGATCAGGAAGAAGAGGAAGACCCCCGTTGGGCTTTGGCCCAACGTCTGTTGGCCTATGAGAAAATGAAGGCGGCGGCGCTTCGACTGCAGAGCCATCCCCAGCAAGGGCGGGACTTCCTGGTGGCTCAGGTCCTTCATGACGGCCCCGCGCCTCCTTCCGCGCCAGGCGTTGGCTTGGCCGATTTGCACCGTGCGTGGCAACAGATGGGCCAGCGTCTACAGCGCTCGCGTCATCACAGAATCACCCGGGAAGTGCTTTCCGTGCGGGAGACCATGACCCGGATCTTGAAAGTCTTGAAGCAGCAAACCCATCTCACTTTTCAGGAATTATTTCTGAAGGAACGAGGCCGTTCGCAACTGGTTGTCCATTTCGTTGCCGTACTTGAACTGGTCCGCGAATCCTTGATCGAAGTGATTCAAATCGAGGCGTTGGGCCCTTTGCATTTGCGCGGGGTAGGTAAAAATGAAGGACTCGAGGGGCGGACGCAGGCATGAACGGCGAGGAGGATGCGGTTGATCGGTGCATTCTCGTGCTCGAGGCGGCGCTGTTGTGTAGTTCCCAACCTTTGAGCGTCAGCCAGTTGCGTCGACTGTTCGACCCTGAACTTCCTGCGCCCAGGATTCAGCAGGCACTGATGGATCTCCAGGCGCAGTGGAAAGAACGCGGGGTATCTCTGGTTCAGGTGTCCAGCGGTTGGCGTTTTCAGAGTGCACCCTGGGTGCAGGCCTGGCTGGAACGTCTCGACCGCGAGCCGGGACCTCGCTATTCCCGGGCGGTCATGGAAACCCTCGCCATCATTGCCTGGCGCCAGCCTGTCACGCGGGGCGATATCGAAGAGATTCGTGGCGTGACGGTTTCTTCTCCGATCCTCAAAACCCTGGAAGAACGCGGATGGATCGAAGCCGTGGGCCAACGGGAAACTCCGGGGAGACCCACGCTGTTTGGTACGACCCGAAGTTTTCTGGATCACCTTGGACTGCGCACTTTGTGCGATTTGCCTGCACTGGATGGACTCACAGAAGGAAATAAAGATGGAATCCCAGCGCTTACATAAGGTCTTGGCCCAGTCCGGAGTCGGTTCTCGACGGGAAATGGAAACTTTGATCGAAGCCGGAGAAGTTCGGGTGAATGGAGCAGTGGCCCAGGTCGGATCGCAGGTGGAACCCGGAGACCGGGTGACCGTACAGGGACGGCCGGTACGTCTCAAATTCGGCGAAGCACAGGTCCGAATCCTGCTTTACCACAAGCCTGAAGGGGAGATCGTCAGCCGTGATGATCCCGATGGGAGAACCACGGTGTTTGCCACCCTACCCAAACTCAAAGGGGAGAAATGGGTCAGCGTGGGACGACTGGACTATAACACCAGCGGGCTTCTGATTTTCACCACCAGCGGTGCTTTGGCGCATCGCTTGACCCACCCCAGTTTTGAAATTGAACGGGAATATGCCGTGCGTGTCGTGGGTGAACTGAACGACCTTCAAATGCAGCAGTCCTGTCAGGAAATCTTGCTGGAAGACGGTCCGGCCCGTTTTGAAGCCATTCGGGATCAGGGAGGAGAAGGGACCAATCACTGGTATCAGGTGGTATTGAAGGAAGGAAGAAATCGTGAAGTACGGCGTATGTTTGCCGCATTGGGATGTATGGTGGGACGTTTGATGCGCGTTCGTTTCGGCCTCATCGGATTGCCTCCCCGGCTCAAGCGAGGCCATTTCGAAGAGCTGGATCCGCGCGCCGTTCAACGGGTTCTGGACTGGGCGGGGATGACCCCGGTCATTCGGGAAGAGACAACGGTGCCGGGACCGCGCAGTCCCAAGACTCCAAGGCCGCGCATGGAAGTGCGAAGACAAACCGGTCCCCTGCGGAAAGTTCGAGCCAGATAAAAGGCAGGTGTGGAAAAGTGGCTTCCAGTTCATTGGCCTGATGGCCGACTTCCACCACCAGCCAGCCCTCTGGGGAGAGATGGCGGCGGGCCGTTGCGAGGATTTTCCGTACATGGTCCAGTCCATCGATGCCACTGGCCAGAGCGGTGACGGGTTCCCGACGGTACTCGGCCGGAAGATTTCCCATGGCTGCCTGATCGACGTAGGGCGGGTTGGAAATGATCAAATCGTAGACTTCTTCTTCCAGCGGTTCGAGCAGGTCTCCTTCAAACAGGTGGATCTGTTCTGAAAGTCCGTATTCGGCACAGTTGAGACGAGCCACCGCCAGGGCGTCCGGGGAAATATCGACGGCATCCACACGGGCCTCGGGGCAGTGGAGTGCCAGCAGGATGGCCAGAGAGCCTCCGCCCGTGCAGACATCTGCGACCCTTTGCAGGGCATGAAAGTCCTCGATCAGGAAAACCAGGGTCTCTTCCAGAGCCTCCGCGATGAAAGAACGGGGGATGAGGACCCGTTCATCGCAGTAAAAGCGGTGCGGGCCGAGCCAGGCTTCGCGGGTCAGGTAGGGCACGGGGATGCGTTCCACGACGCGCCGTTTGAGCAACTCCAGAAATTCTTCCCGTTCGTGGGGCAGGATACGCGCATCGAGCCAAAGGGTAGGATCCTGATCCCGGGGCAGGGACAGGCTGAATAGGAGCAGGTGTCGTGCCTCTTCCTGAGGGGTGGGATAACCATGCCCAAAAAATACATCGCTGCGCTGCAGGATCGTGATACTCCAACGCCACAGATCGCGCATGGTGTTCAGGGGAAGAATTTCCTGTGGACTGGGGAAGGAGGTCATGGAGTCAGCAGATTCAGGAGTAAACGTTGGTAGATGGCGGACAGGCGGGCCGGGTCGGTGCTGGCGATGCATTCATTGCGTTGATGAATGGTGCCGTTGCAAGGCCCCAACTCGACCACCTGGGAACCCAGCGTGACCAGAAAACGACCGTCCGAAGTTCCGCCACTGGTGGACAGCATGGGGTGTAATCCCGTGACGTGCCGTACCGCTTCCTGGAGTGCGGTAACCAGGGTACCGTGCGGGGTCAGGAAGGGCTGAGCACCCAGCGACCATTGCAGGTCGAAGTCCAGTCCGTGCCGTTGCAGGATTTGCCGTGTCCGCTCTTGCAGTGAGTTTGCCGAACTGGCAGTTGAAAAACGGAAATTGAACCAGGCCGTCAATTCGCCGGGGATGACATTTCCAGCGCCAGTTCCGCTCTGCAGATTGGAAATTTGAAATGTCGTGGCAGGAAAATCTTCATTGGCTTGATCCCATACCGTGTTGGTCAGGTCGGTCAGGGCCGGGGCGGTCAGATGGATGGGATTGCGTGCCAGATGGGGATAAGCCACATGACCTTGTATGCCGCGCACGGTCAGTACGCCGGACAGGGAGCCACGGCGTCCATTTTTGATCGTATCGCCCAGTTGGTCGACGGAAGTGGGTTCTCCCACCAGACAATAGTCAGGAATTTGCCCTGTTTCCTTGAGCCATTCCACGACCCTTGCAGTGCCATCCAGCGCGGGGCCTTCTTCGTCTGAAGTGAGAAGCAGCGCGATGGAACCCGGCAGGTCTGGATGCGTGGTCAAAATGCTTTCGACGGCTGTCACAAAGGCTGCCAGGGAAGCCTTCATGTCTGCTGCGCCGCGCCCATACAGAAATCCGTCTCGTATCGTCGGCAGAAAAGGGAGAGAATGCCAGCCGGATTCAGGACCGGGGGGAACCACGTCCGTATGTCCTGCCAGAACGACCAAGGGAGATTGAGTTCCACGTCGCAGCCACAGATTGCGGACTTCACCCCGATCCAGAGGGGTGGCCTTGAAACCCAGAGGGGCCAAGCGGAGGGCAATGAGTTCCTGGCATCCGCCATCTTCGGGAGTCACCGAAGGATGGCGGATCAATTCCGCCGTCAGATCCAGGGTGGGGTCGGTCATTCAGGCGCCCCGCAACAGTTCATTGATACTGGTTTTGGCACGGGTTTTGGCATCCACTTTCTTGACGATGACGGCACAGTATAAACTGTACCGGCCGTCGGTCGAGGGGAGGTTGCCAGACACCACCACGGAGCCGGCCGGAACCTGTCCATAAGTGACGATGCCTGTCTCGCGATCGTAGATTTTTGTGCTCTGCCCGATATAGACGCCCATGGAAATCACCGAGCCTTCCCCTACGATGACGCCTTCCACGATTTCCGAACGGGCGCCGATGAAGCAATGATCTTCGATGATGGTGGGATTGGCCTGGACGGGCTCCAGAACGCCGCCGATGCCGACTCCGCCGGACAGGTGAACATGTTTGCCGATTTGGGCGCAGGACCCCACGGTCGCCCAGGTGTCGACCATGGCAGATTCGTCAACATAGGCGCCGATATTGACATAAGAAGGCATGAGTACCACATTGCGGGCGATGAAACTGCCGCGCCGGGCCAGAGCGGGAGGGGCTACTCGAAAGCCGCCCTGAGAGAAGGCAGCATCATCGTAATGGGCAAACTTGCTGTCCACCTTGTCCCAATATTGGGTGAATCCCCCATCCATGCGGCGGTTGGCTTGTAGGCGGAAAGACAGCAGCACGGCTTTTTTGATCCATTGGTGGGTGATCCAATTGCCGTCTTTTTTTTCGGCGACCCGCAGAATCCCCTGATCCAGAGCCGTGATGACGCGTTCGATGGTTTCGTGCAGTTCGCTGGGGGGGGCGCTGGGACTCCAGCGCTCCCGTTGTTCAAAAGCATGTTCAATCAGGGTTTGTGCGTCAGACCACATGGGGGGGATTCTCCTCAGGAGGGGTAATGGGCAAGAAAGTCGAGCAGTCGTTCGATGGCTTCCCCGGTTTCTTCAAGGGAACCCACCAGGGCGATACGTACCAGTCCGGTTCCGGGGTTGAAGCCGTGGGCAGTCCGAGCCAGATAACTGCCGGGCAGGACTGCGACGTTAAATTTCAGATAGAGGGCGCGTGCAAAATCCGTATCGGAACCGGGAACCTGGACCCAATAGTAAAAACTGGCGTGTGGTCGTACCAAAGGGAGGTGCGGGTGAACACGGTCGTAGAACTGGGTCATCTTTGCCTGGTAGAGCCGACGGTTTTCCTGAACATGGGCCTCGTCCCGCCATGCTGCGACACTGGCCGCCTGAACCGCCGGGTTCATGGCGCTGCCATGGTAGGTGCGGTAGAGCGCGAAACGCCTGAGTAAATTTCGGTCTCCTGCCACGAAGGCCGAGCGTAATCCGGGGACATTGGAACGTTTGGACAGGCTGCCCATGACGAGGAGGCGCGGATAACCCGAACGGCCGAGATGCTGGGCGGCTTCCAATCCTCCCAGCGGGGGGGCACTGTCCAGAGGGTAGATTTCCGAATAGCATTCATCACTCACCAGGGTAAACCCATACCGGTCGGAGAGGGCGAACAACTGGGCCCACTCTTCCAGGCTCAGGACACGTCCGGTCGGGTTGCCGGGAGAGCAGACAAAGACCATGCGGGTATGGGTCCAGACGGATTCGGGAACCCGACTGTAGTCGACGCGGTGGGCTTGAGCAGGATCCGCATTGACAAAGTAGGGATGTCCTCCGGCCAGCAGCGTGGCTCCTTCGTAGATCTGGTAAAAAGGGTTGGGACAGACCACCCTTTCTTTGGCACTCGGGTCGAGCAGGGTCTGGGTAAGGGAAAACAGGGCTTCACGACTGCCCAAGGTGGGCAGTACTTCTGTCTCCGGATCCAGAGGCGGGAGGTGAAAACGATATTCCAGCCAGCCCGCCAAGGCTTCGCGCAAAACCTGGGTTCCCCAAGTTTGTGGATAGTGCGCCAGTTCGTTCAGATGCGCACAGAGTGCGTCCTGAATGAAACGCGGGGTAGGATGACGGGGTTCTCCGATGGACAGTGCGATGGGGGTATGGTCGAGGCAGGGAGACTGCGCTCCGATCAGGCTTCGCCAGCGTTCAAAAGGATAAGGCTGAAGTGCGTCAAGACGGGGATTCATGCCAAAGGAGGGGCCCAGGGAGTCGATCCGGCAAAGTGTACCGGCGGCAAAGAGCAACGGGGTTGCCACCCTTCCTGGCGGTGTTCGCTCAGTACATGGGTAAAGATGCCTCCGCGCACGTTCCAGCGACTCAAGAGACGGAGGAAACGGGGTTGTGTCGCTGCGACCAGATCATCGAGAATGCGTTGTGTCACGGCTTCATGAAAGGCGCCCTCGTTCCGGAAAGACCACAGATACAGTTTGAGGCTTTTTAACTCGACGTTGGCCTGGTCCGGGACATAGTCGAGACTCAACCAGGCAAAATCGGGCTGCCCTGTCTTGGGACATAGGCAGGTGAATTCAGGCAGTTCCATATGAATCAGATAATCCCGTTCCGGACTTGGATTCGGGAAGGTTTCCAGAGTACGACTGGGTTGAGCGGGCATAGGGGGAGATCCTGTCAGATTGGAGTAGAATCCTCGCATTCTAACTTCTTTGTGGACAGCAGCGCATTAGTGCATCTCAAACACATCAAACTGGCGGGCTTTAAATCCTTTGCCGATGCGGTTCATATCCCCATCCCTGGGCAACGGGTGGGTATCGTGGGACCCAACGGGTGCGGCAAATCCAACGTGATCGATGCGGTGCGCTGGGTGCTGGGGGAATCCCAGGCCCGACAGTTGCGCGGAGAATCTCTGCAGGATGTCATTTTCGGAGGGAGCGCCCAGCGCAAACCCCAAGGACGGGCCAGCGTGGAACTGGTTTTTGACAATTCCGCAGGACGGGCTCCAGGCCTTTGGTCTTCTTATGCAGAGATTTGCGTCAAACGAGTGATGACCCGCAACGGGGTATCGCGTTACACCATCAACGAGACCATGGTGCGGCGGCGTGATGTCCAGGATATTTTTCTGGGGACGGGGTTGGGGCCCCGGGCCTATGCCATCATCGAACAGGGCATGATCACGCGTATCATCGAGGCGCGACCCGAGGAGATTCGAGTCTTTTTGGAAGAAGTTGCGGGTATTTCCCGTTATCGTGAGCGGCGCCGTGAAACCTTGCAGCATCTGACCGAGACCCGTCCCAATCTGGAACGGATTCGGGATACGGTGCAGGAGTTGACCCACCAGATCGAAAAGGTAAAAAAACAGGCAGAACGGGCTGAGCATTGGAAGACATTGCGCGCTCGGCACCGGGAAGCCGAGGCACGTTGGTACTATGGTCGATGGAAAATTGCACGGGCAGAGCAGGGCCGAGGAGAACTGGAATGCGCCCGACTGACTGAAGAACTGAATCAGATGCGGCTGACCCAGGAGGGCCATGAATCTCTGGCCGAAGCGACACGTCTGCACTGGCGCGCTCGGCAGGAAATGGTACGTCAGGCCCAAGGTGCGCTCTATCAGGCGAATCATGCCCTGCTCAAGGCCGAGTCGAGTGTGCATGAACAGCGTCAGGAACGTCAACGGATGGAGCGGGACAGTCAGCGCTTGCACGCGCAGTGGGATATCGAGCGTCAACAGTGGGAAAAAGACCAGCGTGCATTGAAATGCATGGAGGAACAACAGGAGGCCCTGCACCAGACGGTCCTGATGCGCCAGGAACAGAGTCGGGCTGGGCAAGCCGCCTGCGAGCAACTCCGTCAGGGTTTGACGTGGTCGCGCCAGAAACTGGAACAGGCAAGACAGACCGAGCATGAAATAGAGCACCAGTGGAATCAGCAACATGCGGAACAGGAAGCCAGGTACCGTGCCCTGAAACACATTCTGGCACGCCGTCAACAGCTGGAAGAAGAACGGTCAGGTCTCTGCCTACCCGACTCGAAATGGGTCTCCGAGGGAGAAATTCTCGCGCGTAACCGTGCCGTTTCCTCAAGTATTCTGGAAGCCTCCGAAGTGTCTGCACGCCTCCGTTTGTCCTGGTGTCGTGCGCAGGTGGAGATCCGGCGGGAATATCTGGCTGAGTGTACGGCTCGGCGTCGAGTCGTGGAAAACACCCTGCAGGGCTTGCAGAGCCAGGAGGAGAGCGAGCGGGGCACTTTTGTTCCAGAGGATACGGGCGTAGGGCGCTTTTGGCAACATTGTCAGGTGGAACCGCGTTGGGAAAAGGTGGTGGAGTTCCTCCTGGGCGTGCGCCTGAAGGCGTTGCGCCGCGATCATCTGCCGACCTGGACTGAGTTGGTTGACCGACCACGGCAAGCCTGCGCTTTTTATCATGAGGTTTCATCCACGGAACTTGCTGAAAGGATATTACCGGGTTTGAGTCCGTTGTCTCATCAGGTGCACAGTGAAGATCCGACCATTCGCGGTATTGTGAACCACTGGTTGCAAGGGTGGTATGCGTGTGCCGATCTGGAACGTATGCTTGCCTGGGCAGGAGAATGGGGGCCGGGTCTATGTCTGGTGACGCCGGAGGGCCATCAGCGGGATGCCCATTCCCTCACCTTGTGGGGGATGGAAGAGGGGCATCTGGGTACTTTGGCCCGTGCGCGTGAAATTAGAAGGTTATCGGCAGAATTGCCGGTATGTCGGGAGGCGGAGGAAGAAGCCGGTCGGTGCCTGGCGATTCAGGAGGAAGGAAAGGAGAGGGTGGCTGTCCTTGTGTTGGACATGGAAAGGCGACTTCAGCAACTGCGCAGGCAACAGCATCAGGAGGCCTTGGCTCTGACGCAGGTGCGTGCCGAACAGGAACGGATTCGACAGGAATGGCTGCGCCTGGAAAAGGAAGCGGAAGCACTGGTCCGGGCTGAAACGCTGGAAACCCAGGTCAGGTCGGAGAGCGTGGCCCGCCTGGGAGGACTCGATGTGGCTCGGGAGAATGCCCGGACGGCCACGGAAGCGGCACGCGCCCAATGTATCCGGGAAGAAGCATCCTGGGAGCAGTGCCAGAAGGAAGGACAAATTCTGGAATTGGCGTGTCAGGAAGCCCGTTTTGCCCAGCGCAGCGCTGCGGAGAAGTTGAGTCACCTCAGTACGACGCAGAACGAACGGCAGCAACGTATGGCGGGTTACCGTGTCGATCTGGAATGCCTGCAAACGGAATTACAGGCGTTGGATGAGGAGACTGCGGTAGCAGCGAATCTGGAACAGGCGCTGCAGGTGCAGAAGACCTGTGCTGCCCAATTGGAGCAGCAACAGAGTGAAATGGAAATTCTGGAAGAAGGATTGCACCAGCATGAGGAACTTCTTCTGCGGAGTACACAAGTTCAGGAACCCGTACGTCAGGCGCTGGAAAATCTCCACCTCAAAATTCAGGAGGCGCGCTTGCGCGGGGAACAGGCCTGGGCCTCCCTGGCGGAAGAGGATCCCGGGGTTCTCGAGAGCCTCGACCGCTGGTGGGCATTGACGGGGCATAATGAGGGACAGGATCTGCTCATGACTCAGTTGGAGAAGGCGATGAATGCTCTGGGCGCAGTCAATTTGGCCGCTCTGGAAGAGTTGGACGCATTGCAACAGCGCCACGCATGGCTGGCAGAACAGTTGGCCGATCTGGAAGGAGCGGTACAGACCCTGGAACGGGCTCTGAATACCATCGACCGGGAAATACGAACCCAACTCGGGGCGACGATAGATCAGGTGAATGCACAGTTCGCCCGTTTGTTCCAAGAACTTTTCGAAGGAGGGATGGCTTCTCTTCAGTGGTTGGGGGAGGATATCCTGGAAGCCGGAGTGCAACTCATGGCTCAGCCCCCAGGCAAAAAAAATTCCAGCTTGTACCTTTTGTCTGGCGGAGAAAAGGCTTTGACAGCCATGGCGCTGATCTTTGCGCTGTTTCAACTCAATCCGGCACCCTTCTGTCTGCTGGACGAGGTGGATGCGCCTCTGGATGATACGAATACCGAGCGGTTTTCGCGCATGGTGCAGAGGATGTCCGAGCATACCCAGTTTCTCTTTATCACCCACAACAAGGTGGCAATGGAAATGGCACAACAGTTGATTGGCATTACTATGGCAGAATCCGGGGTATCGCGTATGGTGGCAGTGGATGTGGAAGAAGCCCTGCGTTTGACAGAACAAGTGATCCTTTGAGGAAGGCATGATGAGTGAATTGCGGATAGTGGCTGGGGTATCGGCTTTGGCTTTGGTCGTGGGGGTGGTATTGTGGAGTCGCTGGCAGGAACAACGCCAGCAGCGGCTGGCCAGGGACTTGATTCCGACCTCGGTCCATGATCCTTTACTGGATGAGGTATCCGAAGTCGCCGTTCGCGAGGAACCAAAACTGGGTGGAATTCCTGTCCCAGCGGACCAGGGTTCCGTGAGCCTGGCACAGGCTCCCGACCTTCGTTTCGAATACAACGTGGTTATGCGGGGGCGTTTCACGGGGAATGACGTGCGACAAGCCATTCATCAATCCCGCTTGATGACCCAGGGGTTGCGTTGGGTGTGCCAGCATCAGGGGCACTGGGTGGACGTGACGGCTCAGGGGGACGTGAATTTTGAGCAGTGTCATGCGCTGTTGCCCCTGGTCAGTCGGGCAGGCCGGATCAGCGAGGCGAGACTCACCCTCTTTACCGATGAAATGCGTGCGCTCGCCAGTCATCTGGAAGCGACCATCGAGCCCGGAGATGTGGAGCAGGCGGCTGAACGTGCCCAACAACTGGATCGATTTTGTGAACAGGTGGATATCATCGTGGGGATCAATGTGCACTTTGCCCCAATCAAAAGCCCCTTGGGATCACGGCTCCTGAAATATTTGACACAGGAAGGGATGGTCCTGGGAGAAGATGGGGTATGTCATGCCCATGCGGCTGATGGCGGGGATCGATTTACCCTGGTTCGCCAGGATGGGGCACCTTTCCTGCCTCTGAATCTGGATCATGAACCCATCAATGCCGTGACCCTGTTATTGGAAGTAGTGCGGGTGTCGGACCCCGTGACTGTTTTCAGAGAGATGTTTGCGGTGGCTGAACGGCTTGCCCTGGTGCTGGAGGGAGAAGTGGTGGATGATCAGGGAGAACGTCTGGGGGCGCGTCAATGTACCGCCATCGAAAAGCAACTGGCCCAGGTGATGGGAACTTTGGAAGTTCAGGGTATTCCCTCTGGCAGTGCGCTGGCACGGCGTTTTTTTTCCTGAACGGAGGGGGCATGGACGAAATTGCTCGTCTGCATTACCTGCAGGATGAACTGAAGCGTTACAACCGGGAATACCATGAGTTCGACGCGCCCACGATTCCTGATGCCGAATATGATGTGCTGTATCGTGAACTGGTGGCGTTGGAAATACGGCATCCTGACCACGTCAGGGCGGATTCTCCGACACGGCGGGTGGGATCGCTGGAGTTGCGCCGCAACGTGCGCTTGGTCCGACACCGCGAACCCATGTTGAGTCTGAATAACGGGTTTGATGTGCGCGATCTCCAGGAATTCGATCGGCGTGTCCGAACGGAACTGGGGGTGGACGAGGTGGACTATTGTTGCGAGCCAAAATTCGATGGTCTGGCCATCAATCTGTTGTATCGTGGGGGTGACCTGGTGCAGGGGGCTACACGCGGCGATGGCGAGAAGGGAGAAGAGGTGACGGCCAACTTGATGACGGTGAAAAGCATTCCCCGGCGTATGCAAGGTTCTGAACCCTGGCCGGAGTGGTTGGAGGTGCGCGGAGAGGTTCTGATGCTCAAGAAGGACTTCGAGCAACTCAATCGGCGTCAAACCTGTGCAGGAGAACGAACTTTCGTCAATCCACGCAATGCTGCCGCAGGCGCATTGCGCCAACTGGACCCGGCGGAAACGGCACGTCGTCCCCTGGCGTTTCTGGCTTATGGCGTGGGGGGGGGCTCTCCTGACTTTGAATTGCCGGATCATCAGGATGCGTTACTGCGTTGGCTGAGTACGTTGGGTTTTCCCGTAGCGGAAGAGGTACGGGTCGTTCAGGGCGAAAGTGGGCTCCGGATGTTTTTTGAGGATTTGGGTGCGCGTCGCGCTTCCCTGCCTTACGAAGTCGATGGGGTGGTCTACAAGGTCAATGCGCGCAAGGCTCAGCAGAGGTTGGGGTTTGTCACCCGCGCACCGCGTTTTGCTCTGGCGCACAAGTTTCCCGCCGAAGAGGCTTTGAGTACGGTGGAAGCCATCGAGGTTCAGGTGGGGCGTACCGGTACGCTGACTCCCGTGGCGCTTTTGAAGCCCGTGTTTGTGGGGGGGGTGACGGTGACGCGTGCAACCCTGCACAACGATGAGGAAATTCGTCGCAAGGATATCCGGGTGGGAGATCAGGTCTGGGTCCGTCGTGCAGGCGATGTCATTCCGGAAGTAGTGAGAGTGGTTCAGGAACTTCGCCCAGCGGAAACGGTGGCTTTTGAGATGCCCGCGACCTGTCCGGTATGTGGCAGCCCGGCACGCCGACTTTCCGAGGAAATTTCCTGGCGCTGTAGTGGAGGCATTCACTGTCCGGCCCAGCGCAAGCAGGCATTGCTGCATTTTGTCGGGCGACGTGCCATGAACGTGGAAGGACTGGGTGAGAAGTTGGTGGATGCACTGGTTGAACGCTCCTGGGTGACGGAACCTGCTGACCTCTATCGCCTGACTCTCGAACAATGGGCTTCGTTGCCCCGCATGGCGCGAAAATCGGCGGAAAATCTGGTTCAATCTCTGGAACGTAGCAAGGAAACGACATTGGCGCGGTTTTTATTCGCTTTGGGAATTCGTCAGGTCGGTGAACGCACGGCCCGTGATCTGGCTCTTCATTTCGTGAGGTTGGATGATGTGATGGAAGCCGATGAGGCCCATTTGCAGGCGGTGGTGGAGATTGGGCACGTGGTGGCCCAGTCCATTCGCGAATTTTTTTCCGGGGAACGCAATCGACAGGTCATCGCACACCTGCGTGCCCAAGGTGTGTACTGGCGTGAAAACGCCCAAGAGAAGCAGGATGTGCAGATTCTAGCCGGTTTGACTTTCGTCTTGACCGGCACCCTGGCCCATTATTCCCGAGAAGAAGCCAGGGAGCGTATCGAAAAAGCCGGGGGAAAGGTGGTGGGTAGTCTGACGCGTTCGACCCATTATCTGGTGGTGGGTCGAGACCCTGGCAACAAGGTCGCGCAAGCACAAAAATTGGGCATTTCGATGCTTGATGAGAGTCAGTGGGATAAACTTTTCAAGGGAATCAATGCATGATCAAAAAAATTCGTAAGGCGGTATTTCCGGTGGCGGGAATGGGGAGCCGATTCTTGCCTGCGACCAAGGCCAGTCCCAAGGAAATGTTGCCGGTAGTGGACAAGCCATTGATTCAATACGCTGTGGAAGAAGCCGTTGCGGCGGGCATCACGGAAATGATTTTTGTGACGGGTCGAGGTAAGCGGGCGATCGAAGATCACTTCGACAAGGCTTATGAATTGGAGGCCGAACTGGCTCAACGAGGGAAAGACCGAATGTTGGGAGTCGTTCGTAATTTGCCTCCCCCTGGGGTGAGTTGTGCCTATATTCGGCAACCGGAAGCCCTGGGTTTGGGGCATGCCATTTTATGTGCTGCGCCTTTGGTGGGGGATGAGCCCTTTGCCGTGGTACTGGCAGATGATTTGATCGATTCAAAGGTTCCGGTATTACGTCAGATGATGGAATGGTACGAAAAAAGTGGTTCCTCTGTCCTGGGTGTGCAACAGGTTCCCCGTGCTCAGACCGGGCAATACGGGATCGTCCAGACGGAGCATGGGAGCGGTGAGTATTTGAGGGTCACGGGAATTGTGGAAAAGCCAGCCCCGGATCGTGCTCCTTCCACGTTGGCGGTAGTTGGTCGTTATATTTTGACCCCGGCAGTTTTTGATACCCTGCGCGAGGTGGCACCGGGTGCGGGCGGAGAAATTCAATTGACCGACGGGATTGCCCGTCTGCTGGAGCGTGAAACGGTCCTGGCTTGTCCCTTTGAGGGGGTGCGCTATGACTGCGGAAGCAAGTTGGGTTACCTCAAGGCAACAGTGACCTATGGCTTGCGTCATGAAGAAACCGGGGCCGCTTTTGCCCATTGGCTGGCGGAGCGAACCTGAATGGCGGTGCGTTCCATTGTGAGAATGGGCCATCCCGCCCTGTGCGCTCCAGCCGAGCCGGTGTCGGAGGCGGAATGGCCGCGCGTGCCCGAGTTGGTCCGGGATCTGGAAGATACCTTGCTCAAAGCGGAAGGGGTGGGGCTGGCCGCGCCACAGATTGGCATCGGATGGAGGGTCGTCCTGTTCGGTTTCGAGGCCAGTGCACGTTATCCCGATGCGCCACCGATTCCGCGTACCGTCCTCATCAATCCGGTCTGGTACCCTTTGGGGGAAGATCTCGAAGAGGGATGGGAAGGGTGTCTGTCCATCCCTGGCATGCGCGGCTGGGTTCCCCGTGCCCAACACCTCTATTACGCAGGCTGGAATCTGCAGCGGGAATGGATCGAACGAACCGTCAGTGGTTTTCATGCGCGTGTGGTACAGCATGAATGCGACCATCTGGATGGCATTCTCTACCCCGCCCGGATTAGGGATTTCAGCCGTTTTGGCTTCATCGAGGAATTGTTTCCCGATCCCGAACTGCGCCCCGCCAGTGACTGACCCTGTCGGTGTGGGTCACTGTTCCTGGGAGATCTCGTGCAGCAGGTCATCATGCAGACGCTGGCGTTCCATCGGATTCTCCAGGCGTGGAGAAGAAATCAGAAAGACGTCTTCGACGCGTTCGCCCAAGGTATTGATGCGGGCGCCATGCAGATCGATGCCGTGGCGCAGGAAAACACAGGCCAGTCGGTACAATAATCCGGGACGGTCGCCGGTGACCACGGTCAGCGGGACTTGACCATCGCGCTCCGGATCTCCCAACAGGATACGCGGGGGAAAAGGAAAATGGCGGAGTTGGCGGGGCAGGCGCGATTTGCGCGGGGTGGGAAGGGGGCCGGGATGATCCAGTTGTTCCTGTAACTCATTTTCCATCTGCTTGAGTTGCGTTCGATAATGTTCGGCCGAACTGTGACGGGGCAGTACCTGAAAGGTGTCCAGGGCATGATGATCCAGAGTGGTATGGATACGGGCTGCGACGATGGTTTGTCCGGAACGCTCGAAGTATTCACAAAGATGGGCAAACAGACCGGTCCGATCCGGGCTGTAGATCAGGACCTGGAATCCTTCTCCCACCGGGGAGAGACGTGCCCGTACCCGAGGTTTCAAAGACCCGGCGCAGCCCTGCAAACTACGGGCATGCCAGGCGATGTCCTGGATTTCATGGCGTCGGAAATAGCCGTCTTCCAAAGTTTTCCACAAGGTCACTTCGGAAACCTCTTGCAAGCCATAGTGTTTCAGGATTTTCAGGGCTTGAGTTTGACGACTTGCACTGGGTTCATCATGAGCCATTTGCTCTCCTTCCAGAACCCGTTCGGTTAGGCGATACAGATCCTCCAGAAGTTTTCCTTTCCAGGCATTCCATACCTTGGGGCTGGTGCCCCGGATATCGGCTACGGTGAGCAGGTAGAGGGCAGTCAGGCGACGCAGGTTTCCCATTTGTTCGGCAAAACGGAGGATCACTGCGGGGTCTGAAAGATCCTGTTTCTGGGCCACTGCAGAAAAATTGAGATGTTGTTCCACCAGCCAGCCCACCAATTGCGTATCGGCTCGGGGCAAGCGGTGTTGGCGACAAAAATAGAGGGCGTCCGAACGACCGAGTTGAGCATGATTTCCGCCTCGTCCTTTGGCAATGTCATGAAAGAGTGCCGCCAGAATCAACAGATCAGGGCGGTCGAATCGTTGCATCAGGGTGGAGCAGAGAGGAAATTCATGGTCGAAACGAGGCAGGGAAAAGCGGCGCAGGTTGCGGATGACTCGCAGGGTGTGCTCGTCTACCGTATAGGCATGGTACAGATCATGCTGCATTTGTCCCACGATGCGCCCGAAGGCTGGCAGGTAACGTCCCAGAACCCCAAGATAATTCATGCGTCTCAGGACGTCGGCGGTACGCGTCGGTTGTCTCAGGATTTCGAGAAATTGTTGCTGATGCACCGGGTTGGAACGAAAGGTTGCGTTGATATGACGTTTCCCACGCCAGACGGCGCGCAAGACCTCGGGCGTGAAACCACGCAGGTCAGGGTATTGCTGGAGCAGAAGGAAGGCATTGAAGAGGAGTTCTGGTTTCTGGTCCAGAAATGTCCCGGGGGTAGTGCCCAGCAAATCTCCCTGCCGTATGAAGGGTTCTCGCAAGGGAACGGGGGGGGTGTGCACGGGTCGGGTGCGTTCTTCGATTTGTTCCACCAGAATAGCATTCATCAATAAAACGGATTTGGCGGTCTTGTAGTAGGCTTGCATCAACCCTTCGCTGGCGCGTCGTTGCCCACTGTCTTGCCAACCGAGTTGAAGGGCGAGCGGTGTCTGGTAATCGAAGAGGAGACGGTCTTCACGGCGTTGTGCAAGACCCTGCAAACGAATTCGCAAATCCTGTAAAAACCCCCAGAGCGCACGTGCCTGTCGCGCTTCAGCCGCGCTGATCAGTCCGGCCTGAGTGAAAGAAGTCCAACCGGGATTTAATCCTGCGCCCCATGCGATCCAGAAGATTGTGTGCAGATCGCGCAGTCCTCCCGGACTTTCCTTGAGATTGGGTTCCAGATTGAAGGCGGTGTCGTGGTGTTTGTGATGGCGCTGGCGCTGTTCCTGAATTTTGCCGGCTCTGAAGGCACTCCGATCCAGAGTGGCGGGAAGTTTTTGACAAAGTTCCTGTTGGGAGCGTCGTTTCCCGCTGAGGAATCGTTGTTCGGACAGGTTGGTGGCGATGGTCAGGTCTTGAATGGCTTCTTCCAGGCATTCGGCTTCAGTACGGACGCTGTGACCGACTTCCAATCCGATATCCCAGAGGGCTCCAATGAAGGATTCAATGCGTTGAGCGAGGAAGTCGTTTGCTTGCCCGGGCAACAGGATGAGCAGATCGATGTCGGAATAGGGATACAACTCTCCGCGCCCATAGCCGCCCACGGCCACTAACGTGGCGTCTTGTTTGAAGTCGTGCGTGATCCAGAGTTGGCACAGGGTTTCATCCACGATGGCGCACCATTGCTTGAGGATGCGCCGAGGGGAAGGGCGGTGCAGGTAGGCGTCAAAAAGTTCGGTTCTTTTTTTTTGGAGTTGGGATTTGAGCGTGGCTGCGGTGTGCATGATCAGGGGGCGGGAGGTGTCCCGGCAGATAGGGTCAGAACCTCGAATCCCTCCGGTGTGACCAGAATCGTATGTTCCCACTGGGCAGACAAACTGTGGTCGGCGGTGACAATGGTCCAGCCATCACCCAATGGGCGGATATCTTTCCGCCCGGCATTGATCATGGGCTCGATGGTGAAAATCATGCCGGCTTCGAGGCGCAAGCCGCTGCCTTTTCTGCCGTAATGCAGAACCTGCGGCTCTTCGTGAAAATGGCGCCCAATCCCATGACCACAAAATTCGCGGACCACGCTGTATCCTGCTTTTTCGGCAAAGGTCTGGATGGCATGGCCAATGTCTCCCAGATGTCGGTCCGGTGCAACGACACGGATGCCATGCCAGAGGGATTCATACGTCAGGTCACAAAGACGGCGGGCCTGCTTGCTGACCTCTCCCACACAAAACATGCGGCTGGTATCCCCATGAAATCCTTCCTTGATGACAGTGATGTCGAGATTGACGATGTCCCCATTCCTGAGGATGCGATCGCCGGGAATGCCGTGACAGACCTGGTGGTTGACTGAAGTGCAAATCGAACGAGGGTAGGGACGATGTCCTTTGGGCGCGTAATTCAGTGGCGCAGGGATGGTTTGTTGAACCTCGACCATGTAGTCATGGCACAGACGGTCTAAATGGTCGGTGGTGACCCCCGGAATGACATGGGGAGTGATGTAGTCCAGTACTTCAGCGGCGAGCCGGCAGGCGATACGCATTTTATGAATTTCTTCGGGATTTTTCAGACTGACGGCAGAAGGAGGCATGGGTCGAGAATTTGGGTTGGTTGATTATTGTGAAGTCGGGATGGTATCATAAAGGGCTTTATGGCAATTTCACACGCCGGTTAAAACACAGGGTGCCTTGAAAAAGGTGAAATGGACCGGCGGCGGCTCAACCCTCGATCAGGAGTTTTACCATGTCAGTCACCATGCGACAAATGCTGGAAGCTGGAGTTCATTTCGGACACCAGACTCGTTACTGGAATCCCAAGATGGCCCCGTTCATTTTTGGCCACCGCAACAAGATTCACATCATCAATCTGGAAAAGACGCTTCCTCTTTATCAGGAGGCCATGACCTTCGTGCGTCGTCTGGCCGCCAACAATCAGTCGATCCTGTTTGTCGGAACCAAACGTCAGGCGCGCGACATCGTGCGTGAGGAAGCACTGCGCTCGGGTTCTCCCTTTGTGGACCACCGTTGGCTGGGCGGGATGCTCACAAATTTCAAAACCGTCAAGCAATCGATCAAGCGCCTCAATGATCTTTCCTTGATGATCGAAGATGGTTCCATGGATCGTTTGTCCAAGAAAGAAGCGTTGAACTATCAACGCGAAAAAGAAAAACTGGCGCGCAGTCTGGGGGGGATCGTGTCCATGAATGGCGTACCGGACGCATTGTTCGTGATAGACGTGGGCTACCAAAAAAATGCTGTGGTAGAAGCACGAAAGTTGGGGATTCCCATCATTGGTATCGTGGATACCAACAATTCCACGGAAGGCATCGATTATGTCATTCCAGGGAACGATGATTCGACTCGAGCCATTCGACTCTATGCCCGTGGAGTGGCGGACGCCATTCTGGAAGGGCGTGCCCAAAGCCTCAATGAGGCCATTGCGGGAGAAGAATTTGTAGAAGAGGAAAGTGACGTTTCCGAGGCCTGAAGAGTCGGAAACTGATGCCCCCCGCCAAGCGGGGGTTCCTGGATTAATTGAAGGAGTACGCTATGGCGGAGATTACCGCATCGATGGTGAAGGAATTGCGCGAACGCACAGGTTTGGGCATGATGGAATGCAAGAAGGCATTGACCGAGGCTCAGGGAGAGATGAAAGCCGCAGAAGATCTGTTGCGCATTCGGAGTGGAGCCAAAGCCAGCAAGGCCGCGACTCGGGTGGCTGCAGAAGGCGTGGTGGCAGTAGTCATCCATTCGGATGCTCGGGTCGGCGCACTGGTGGAAGTCAACTGCGAAACCGATTTTGTGGCCAAGAATGAAGAGTTCATGGCTTTTGCGCGCACGGCAGCCGAGTGTGTGGCGTGTGAGGACCCAGCGACAGTGGATGCATTGGCCCAGTGTTCTCTGCCCGCAGGCGGGGTTCTGGAAGACATTCGGCAGGCCCTGGTCATGAAGTTGGGTGAAAATATGACCTTGCGTCGTTTCGTTCGCTACGAGACCACTGGACATCTGGCCCAGTACATGCATGGGCAAAAAATTGGTGTATTGGTGGACATGATCGGGGGGGATGCGGCGTTGGGGCGTGACATTGCCATGCATATTGCGGCCAGCAAACCCGTGTGTGTTTCTGCGGCAGAGGTTCCCGCTGAATTACTCCGGCGCGAGCGCGAAATTTATACGGCACAAGCTGCAGAATCCGGAAAGCCGGCAGAGATCGTAGCCAAGATGGTGGAGGGGCGGGTTCAGAAATATTTGGCCGAGGTGACTTTGGTTGGGCAGCCCTTTGTCAAGAATCCGGATCAAACCGTCGAAGTTCTGCTCAAGAGTCGGGGTGCCAACGTGCAGCGCTTCTCTATGCTGGTGGTGGGTGAAGGCATCGAGAAAAAAGTTGAGAACTTTGCGGCAGAAGTCGCCGCTGCCGCAGGTACGATGGCTTGATACAGGGAAGACCATGAAACTTGCTTACCAACGTATTCTCTTGAAACTGTCGGGTGAAGCCCTGATGGGGGAGGATGCTTATGGCATCAATCGAGCCACGATCGATCGTATCGTGGCTGAGATTGCCGCCGTTGTGCGGCAGGGGGTGCAAGTTGCCGTGGTGATTGGCGGGGGTAATATCTTTCGCGGGGTGGCGCCCGGAGCCGAAGGAATGGACCGCGCTACCGCTGACTATATGGGAATGCTGGCTACGGTCATGAATGCCTTGGCTTTGCAGGATGCCATGCGACGGGTGGATGTGGTCAGTCGGGTTCAGTCTGCTCTGAATCTGGAGCAGGTGGCGGAACCTTACATTCGTGGTAAGGCGCTACGTTATCTGGAAGAAGGCAAGGTGGTGATTTTTGCTGCAGGGACGGGCAATCCGTTTTTTACGACGGACACGGCAGCCGCGCTGCGGGGGGCAGAGATCAGTGCGGAGGTGGTACTCAAAGCGACTAAAGTGGACGGTATTTATACGGACGATCCAAAAAAGAACCCGGACGCTCGCCGCTATGTACGCCTCACCTTTGAAGAGGCTATCATCAACAATCTGAAAGTGATGGATGCAACGGCCCTGACCCTGTGTCGGGACCAGAATCTGCCTATCGGCGTGTTCAGCATTTTCAAACCGGGTGCTTTGATGCGTGTCGTTCGGGGTGAACCTGAAGGCACCTTTGTGACGAATTGAAAGGGTAAGGTCAGATGATTTCCGATATCAAGAAGACTACCGAACAGAAAATGGCCAAATCCGTGGAAACCCTCAAGGCGGATTTGGCCAAGGTGCGAACGGGTCGAGCCCATGCCGGTTTGCTGGATCACGTTCGAGTGGATTATTACGGAACCCCTACCCCACTCAACCAGGTGGCGAGTGTCAATCTGGTGGATGCACGAACCATTGGGGTCAATCCGTATGAGAAAAAAATGGGCGCAGTGATCGAAAAGGCCATCCGGGAGTCTGACCTCGGTCTCAATCCCTCCGCTCAGGGGGATCTGATCCGGGTTCCCATGCCTTCTTTGACCGAAGAGCGGCGACGTGACCTGACCAAGGTGGTCAAGTCTGAATCCGAAGGCGGACGTGTGGCGGTGCGCAATATTCGACGCGATGCCTTGGCGCAGTTCAAGGAAATGGTCAAAGCCAAAACCCTTTCGGAAGATGAGGAGCGGCGTGCGCAGGAGGACATCCAGAAAATGACCGATCGTTTCATTCAGGAAATCGACAAGATGCTGGCCGTCAAGGAAGCCGAGTTGATGGCGGTTTGACGGTTCGGCGCAAACTTTCCATGGTCAGGGCAAAAAGTTCCACCCAGGCGATCCCGGACGTTGCCACGATTCCCAAACACATCGCCATTATCATGGACGGCAATGGGCGCTGGGCTCGTCAGCGTCTTTTGCCGCGGATCGCAGGACATCGCAAGGGAAGCGAGGCAGTACGCACTCTGGTGGAATCGGGGTTGCAATGTGGCATTCCCTACCTGACACTCTTTGCTTTCAGCAGCGAAAATTGGCGTCGTCCGGCAGATGAGGTCGGTTTGCTCATGCAACTTTTCAGGCACATGCTGGAAAAAGAAATTCAGCAACTGCACGGAGCGGGGGTGCGTTTACGCGTGATTGGAGACCGGTCGCCCCTAGGCAATAAATTGCAGATGCTGATCGAAGAAGCGGAACGGCTGACTTTGGCCAATCAGGCGTTGACCTTGACGCTCGCGGTGAATTATGGGGGACGCTGGGATATTCTGCAGGCGGTCAATGCCTGGAACGCCGCGCATCCTGCCTCGGCGCATCCCATGACCGAAGCGGATTTGCAGGCCCATCTCTGCCTGGGTGATCTGCCGGAGCCGGACCTGTTCATTCGCACCGGAGGCGAACAACGCATCAGCAACTTTCTGCTTTGGCAGTTGGCGTACACAGAGTTTTATTTTACCGAAACCCTCTGGCCAGACTTTGATCGCGTTGCGCTGGATCAGGCCATTCGTTCCTATCAGAGCCGTGAACGACGTTTTGGTCGGACCAGTGAACAATGCTCCGCACTCGGCTCCTGACCGCATCCGTACTCTTGGTGGTAGTGGGCCTGAGTTTGTTCTGGGCATCCCCTCCGGTATGGGATGGCTTAGTGGCAGGAGTCATGATTTGGGCGGGTTGGGAGTGGGCGGGTCTGGCGAAAGTGGCCTTCTGGCAACGCTGTCTGTATGCCTTGCTGCTTCTGCTGTTCTATCAGATCGGACGGGAGTCTGTCTGGCAAAACCTGTGGATGGAGGTGTCTCTGGTTTTCTGGATTGCCTTGGTTCCTCTGTGGATGAAACGGCAATGGCGGATCAGGGGGACCCCGCTTCTCGCCGTTGGCCTCCTGGTGCTGCTCCCCACGGGTTGGTCCCTCACGCTTCTTCAACATCAGGGTAATCTGGTGCTTCTGGCCCTGATGGCCGTACTCTGGATATCGGACAGCGCGGCCTATTTTACGGGTCGTGTCTGGGGAAGGCACAGACTGGCCCCTGCCATCAGCCCGGGAAAAACCTGGGAAGGGGTGGCTGGCGCATGGCTGACGGTGACCGTCTACGGGGGAATCTGGTGGTGTCTGGCGCGTACAGGAGCATCTTCCATGACCCAACTGGTCAATCACCTGGGATGGGTCTGGTTCCCGCTTATTTGGGGACTGGTCGGGTTGGGTATTTTGGGGGATCTGTTTGAATCCTGGATCAAACGTTGTGCCGGCGTCAAGGACAGCGGCAGGGGTTTGCCGGGGCATGGCGGGGTTCTGGACCGAATCGATGCGCTGACGGCAACGCTTCCCTTGGCAGCCTTGAGCATTCATCTTCTGGGGGGTGCATGAAGCAACACTTGACCATTCTGGGGGCCACCGGCAGTATCGGCATGAGTACCCTGGAGGTCGTTCGACGTCATCCAGAATGCTACGAAATTCATGCCTTGACTGCACATCGCAACCTGCTAGGATTGGCGCGACAATGTGTGGACTTTCGTCCTCGCTTGGCGGTGGTGCCCGAGGTGTCTCAACTGGATGAACTGGCGCAGATCCTGCGCGCATTGGATCCGGACTGTCCCACGGAATTGAGGGCGGGCGAGGGTGCGCTCGAAGAAGTTGCTGCGGCCCCGGAAGTGACTACGGTGATGGCCGCCATCGTGGGTGCTGCTGGCTTGGCCTCAACCTTGGCGGCGGCCCGCGCGGGGAAAAAAATACTTCTGGCCAATAAAGAATCTCTGGTCATGTCAGGCCCCTTGATGATGCAGGCCGTAGTACAGGGTGGGGCCTGCCTGCTTCCTGTGGACAGCGAGCATAATGCCATCTTCCAATGCTGGCCGAATGACGAGGGGGGGCGTTCCGGCGTGGAAAAAATTCTATTGACGGCCTCCGGTGGTCCTTTTCTGAACACGCCGTTGCAAGATTTGGCCAACGTCACGCCGGAACAAGCATGTCAGCATCCCAAATGGCGCATGGGTAAAAAGATTTCGGTGGATTCGGCGACCATGATGAACAAGGGACTGGAACTGATCGAAGCCTGCTGGTTATTTGGTTTGCCGCCCGAAAAAGTTGAGATCGTCATTCATCCCCAGAGTCTGGTTCACTCTCTGGTCGGGTTCATCGACGGTTCGTTGTTGGCCCAGTTGGGGTATACGGACATGAGGATTCCCATTGCCCATGCTTTGGCTTATCCCGAACGTCAATCCTCTGGAGTGCCCTTGCTTGATTTGACCACGGCGGGTCCTTTGACTTTTTTGCCTCTGGAACGGGAACGTTTTCCGGCCGTGGTATTGGCGGAACAAGCCATGCAGGCCGGGGGGACGGGTCCCACGCTACTGAATGCCGCCAACGAGGTGGCTGTGGCGGCGTTTTTGGCGGGACATTTGAATTTTCGGGCGATCACTGACACCATAGCGCGGGTGCTCGACCAAATCCCACCTCAAGCATGTACCACCTTGGAAGGGGTCATCGAAGCGGATCGACGGGCACGGCAGTCCACCGAGCAGATCCTGTCCGGTAGAAGCGCGTGCTGAAGGGGGGGGGCACGCTCGGGGCTTTCCTGCTGGCGCTCAGTTGCCTGATTTTCATTCATGAACTGGGGCATTTTGCCGTAGCGCGTTGGGTCGGAGTCAAAGTCCTGCGTTTTTCCATCGGGTTGGGGCATCCGCTCTGGCGCCGACAAGCGAAAAACGGGACCGAGTGGGTGGTGGCGCTCATTCCTCTGGGGGGGTATGTACGCATGTTGGACGAGCGAGAGGGACCGGTGTCCCCGCTGGAAATCCAGCAGGCTTTCAACCAGAAAACCCTGGCGCAAAGAAGTGCGATTGTGGTGGCGGGCCCTCTGGCGAATTTTCTGTTGGCCTGGTTATTATTCAGTTTGCTTTATGCTCTGGGGATTCCCGGGCAGCGACCTTGTCTGGACACACCGGAGACAGGCACCCTGGCGTGGAATGCGGGGATCCGGGCAGGGGAATGCGTGCTCAGTCTGGAAGGAGGGGCGATCCGCACCTGGCAGGATTTTGAGTTGGAATGGCCCAGAGCGATCCGGGGGCGAAGAACCGTGACATTGGTGACAAGGGATGACCGGGGTCAGGAAGAAGTTCATCGGTTGGCAACGGTGCAAGCCACCTCGGCGGCTGAAGAGGGCGTGGAAGCGAGCGGTTTTCATCTGCGGGCTCCTCCCCTGCCCCCAGTGGTCGGACAAGTCATTCCGGACAGTGTGGCGGAAGAGGCGGGGCTGAAACCTTTGGACCAGTTACTGCGAGTGGCTGGACAGCCGGTAGAAACCTGGGCGCAAGTGGTAAAGATCGTCGAAAATCATCCTCAGGCCATAGTGGAGATCGAACTGCAACGTGCCGGCCAAACCAGGAAACTGCAGGTCATTCCCCGGGCGGTGGATTTGCCCGATGGTCGCCGGATCGGGCGGATCGGCATCAGCCCGGAGGTCACCGAGACCATGCGTCGCCAATGGACGGTTCTTGAAAAGGATTCGCCCCTGACGGCGCTTGGGCATGGCGCCATGAAAACCTGGTCACTCACCATGTTGACCCTGGATTCCTTCGGTCAGATGCTCACGGGACAGGCGTCCCTGGATGATCTGGGAGGGCCGGTCCGGATCGCATCGTTGGCGGGAGAAAGCGCACGCTCGGGGCTGCTGTCCTATTTGCAATTCATGGCGTTGATCAGTCTCAGTCTGGGTGTCCTTAATTTGTTGCCCATTCCCTTATTGGATGGGGGACATTTGTTGTATCATGCGGTGGAGTGGGTGAGGGGGCGCCCTTTGTCCATGGAAATCTTGGGTCTCACCCAGCGGTTGGGGTTCTTTTTGCTGGCGGGGCTCATGGTTTTTACCTTTCTTAATGATTTGCGCCATTTTTTCAATCACTGATTCAGCTTACCTCATGTTTTTTCGTTCACTGTTATTCCTGTTCTGGATATGTTGGAGTTCACTGGCGTTGGCCTTGGCGCCGATCACGATTCAGGATATCCGCGTGGAAGGTGCGCAACGAATCGAACCCGGGACGATTTTCAGTTATCTTCCCCTCAAAGTGGGCGATACCATTACCAATGAGAAAGCTTCTGCTGCACTGAAAGCGCTCTACGATACCGGATTTTTTTCCGATGTGCGTCTCGAATCTGATGGCAATGTCCTGGTAGTCTATGTGCAGGAACGCCCCTCCATCGCCCGTCTTGAAATCAATGGCGCAAAATCCTTTACCAAGGATCAACTCAAGGATGCTTTGAAATCCATCGGGATTGCAGAATCGCGAATCTATGATAAATCCTTGCTGGACAAGGCAGAGAAGGAACTTAAACGACAGTATCTGGGAAAAGGGAAGTATTCGACGCAAGTATCCACCACCGTGACACCGCTTCCCCGCAATCGAGTCGCGCTGGCATTCAACATTGTGGAAGGGGAAGCAGCGCATATTCGTGAAATCAATATTGTCGGGGCCCATGCCTTTTCTGCCAAGGAACTGCAGGATCAATTACAGTTGAATACGCCCAACTGGTTATCCTGGTATACCAAAAACGATCAGTATTCCAAACAGAAATTATCTGGAGATCTGGAAGCCTTGCGTTCTTTCTATCAGGATCGGGGTTATCTGGAGTTTGCCGTGGATTCGACTCAGGTGTCCATTTCTCCAGACAAACAAGATGTCTACATCAGTGTCAACATCACCGAAGGACAACCGTATAAAGTGTCAGACGTGAAACTGGCGGGCCAATTTTTGGTGCCCGAAGCAGAGTTGCGAAAACTGCTCACGCTCAAACCGGGGGATTTGTTCTCCCGTGAAAAGGTCACGACTTCCACCAAGGCGATTGCGGATCGATTGGCCAAGGATGGTTACTCCTTCGCCAATATCAATGCCAATCCGGAAATCGACAAAGAGCACCATACCGCCGCCTTTACTTTTGTCATCGACCCTGGAAGACGGGTATATGTGCGCCGGGTCAATATTTATGGGAACACCACGACCCGGGACGAAGTGATTCGCCGTGAAATTCGTCAGATGGAAGGGGCCTGGTACTCCGTGGAAAAAGTCAATCGCTCCAAGGAACGGATCGACCGCCTTGGTTTCTTCTCCGAGGTGACGGTAGACAGCCCACCCGTGCCCGGTACCACCGATCAGGTGGACGTCAACTTTACGGTCGCGGAACGTCAGACTGGATCTATCCAGTTGGGTGCAGGGTACTCCAATGCCGAAGGCATCATTTTGAGTGCAGGGATTACCCAGAGCAATCTCTTCGGGAGTGGTAACTCGCTTTCCTTCGGGGTCAGTACCGGGTTGGTGACACGTACCTACTCCGTCGCCTACACCAATCCTTATTGGAGCGAAGAAGGCATCGCGCGCACCATCAGTCTCTATGATCGTTCCATCGATACCTCCTATCTGATCGGGGTCAGCCCCTATTCGACCCGGACCTTGGGGGCTGACGTGACCTATACGATACCTGTCTCGGAAGTGAATGCTTATTCTCTCGGGTATGGATTTGAAGCCACCAGCGTGGGAGTATTCAATACCAGCCCCGCCGAGTATGTGGATTTCGTCAATCAGTTCGGTTCGCAGGCCAAAGCCATCAAGGTGACTATGGGCTATACCCATGATACCCGCGACAGCATCATCTACCCGATGAAGGGATGGAGTCAGAAATACGGTGTGGAAGTGGGGGTGCCTGGTGAAAATCTAACTTACTACCGCGCAACGGCTAGTGAGCAAGTGCTTACTCCTGTCAGTCAAAATACGACACTGTCCCTATCAGGACAGTTAGGGTATGCCAATGGTTATGGAGGCGTGCCTTTGCCCTTCTACAAAAACTTCTTCGCCGGGGGGGTAGGATCGGTGCGGGGATACTTCCCGGGCAGTCTGGGTCCCCAGGTTTATGATAATTATGGTAACCTCCTGAACCTTGGGGGGAACAAGATGATTACCGGGAGTGCTGAATACTTCTTTCCCTTGCCGGGTTCCAAGGGTACGGACAAGTCTTTCCGCCTGAGTACGTTCGTGGATACCGGGAACGTCTATGGATACAATCAGGGCTTTTCCATCCCGCAACTGCGCTATTCTGCCGGGCTTGCCCTGTCCTGGTATTCGCCCATGGGCCCCCTCGAATTCAGTTACGCCGCCCCCTTTCACTATAACTCAGTCACTGATAACATTGAGCGACTACAATTTCAGTTAGGTAATACGTTCTAAACTTGAAGAGAGATGCCCCATGCATAAGATCGCCAAATTCGTTTCCCTGTTGTTTGCCTTCTTTTTGTTGAGTTCATCGGTCATGGCCACTGAACTGAAGGTGGGTTGGATCAATATTGAGCGAATTTTTCGCGAGGCAGCGCCTGCTCAGGTGGCCACTAAAAAGTTGGAGAAAGAGTTCGATAAACGACAGGTAGAGTTGCAAAAAATGGGTAAGCAGATCCAGGATCAGCAGGCCGAACTGGACAAGAACGGTATGACCATGAGCGAGGGCGAACGTGCGCACAAGGAGCGTGATCTGGCCAATCTGAACCGTGATTTCCAACGCATGCAACGGGAATTTCGGGAGGATCTCAATACTCGTCGCAACGAGGAATTTGCTTCCATCCAGGAGCGGGCCAACAAGGCCATCAAGGAAATTGCCACGACGGAGAATTATGACCTGATTCTGACCGATGCCATTTATGCCGGTCCTCGCATCGATATCACCGACAAGGTCATCCGGATCATCGACAGCGGCAGTAAATAAACTTTAAATTCATGCGTGGACAGTGCACTTACACACTGGGCGAACTGGCCCGGTTCTGCGGCGTCGAGGTAGAGGGAGATCCGCATACCCTGATCGAGGGAGTGGGGACACTGGAGGGGGCAGAACCCGGTGATATCACCTTCTTGACCAATCCACTGTACCGAGCGCACTTGGGCAATACCCGCGCGGCCGCCGTGATCCTCAGGAAACGGGATCGGGAAGCGACGGATTTGCCCTGCTTGATCACGGATAATCCGCACGGGTGTTATGCTCGGGTAGCCCAGAAACTTTTTCCTGAGGTCAAACCCCGGCCAGGTATTCACGGGACGGCGGAGATTCATCCCGAGGCCAGGGTCTCTCCTCTTGCCAGTATTGGCCCGCAGGCGGTGGTCGAGGCGGGGGCTCTTGTCGATGATGGAGTGGTGGTGGGAGCAGGGGGGTATGTCGGTGAAAAGGTCCACCTGGCTCAGGACGTATTCCTTCATCCGCGCGTCACCTTGTACGCAGGAGTCAGTTTGGGCCCCCGCACCTTGGTGCATTCCGGCGTCGTGATCGGAGCGGATGGTTTTGGCATGGCTTGGCAGGAAGGACGATGGTTAAAGGTTCCTCAGGTAGGGAGCGTGCGCATCGGGGCAGATGTGGAGATCGGGGCCAATACCACCATCGATCGCGGGGCCATCGAGGATACGGTCATCGAGGAGGGGGTCAAGTTGGATAACCTGATCCAGATTGCCCATAACTGCCGAATCGGTGCCCATACCGTGATTGCAGGTTGCACGGGCATTTCGGGGAGTGCACGGATCGGGGCGCATTGCAGAATTGGCGGGGGAGTGGGCATCGTGGGGCATGTGGAGATCTGTGATGGCGTCACGGTATCCGGGTTTTCCCTGATCACCAAGTCCATTACGCAGCCTGGGGTATATACTTCGGCCATTCCCAGCCAGCCTCATCGTGAGTGGTTGCATACCCTGGCGCATTTGAGGGGGCTTCCGGAATGGGTGGAACGGGTTCGTGTGCTTGAAATGGCGCAGATTCAGCAGGGTCATTAAATTGAGAATGGAGAATGAACGATGAGCAGTATGGACATCAATGAAATCATGCAATATCTTCCTCATCGCTATCCTTTTCTCATGGTCGATCGGGTTTTGGAGGTCACGCCGGGCAAGTCCATCGTGGCGATCAAGAATGTCAGTCGTAATGAAGAATATTTTCAGGGGCATTTCCCTCATCACCCGGTCATGCCCGGTGTATTGATCATCGAATCCCTGGCTCAAGCGGCTGCCCTGCTCAGTTTCAAGACGGAAGACATCAAGCCGGATGGCAAAATCGTGACCTATTTCGTAGGGATAGATCAGGCCCGTTTTCGCAACCCGGTTTTCCCTGGGGATCAGTTGCGGCTCGAGGTCTCATTGTTGCGGCGTTCCTACAAAATCTGGAAGTTTTCTGCCAAGGCCTGGGTGGAAGATCGCCTGGCGGCTGAAGCCCAGTTGATGTGCGCAGAAAAAAATCTGGCCGAACCCGCGTAACGCTAATTCATGAATTCCTGGAATTCTGCAGACTTTCTGCGCCATCCGACGGCATTGATTCATCCTGACGCAGTACTGGCGTCCGACGTGCGGGTCGGGGCTTACAGTTTGATCGGTCCCGGCGTTACGGTAGGCGCAGGAACGGTCATCCATGATCATGTGCGGATTGCGGGCCGGACGACCATTGGCCAACGTAACCGGATTTACTCCTTTTGTTCTTTGGGGGGTGAGCCTCAGGACAAAAAGTATCAAGGGGAAGAGTCTGCCCTGGAGATTGGCGACGACAACACCATTCGCGAGTTTTGCACCTTCAATCTGGGAACCGAAGAGGATGTGGGGGTAACCCGGTTGGGGAACCATAACTGGATCATGGCCTACGTCCATCTGGCCCATGACTGTCAGGTGGGCCACCATACGACCTTTGCCAACCATGCGACCTTGGCCGGACATGTTCATGTGGGCGACTGGGTGACACTGGGGGGGTTTGTCGGGGTGCATCAATTCGTACGCATCGGTGCGCATAGTTTCATTGGCATTTCTGCAGTCATCACTCAGGATGTTCCTCCGTATCTGTTGGTGGCTGGGATTCCGGCGGCCCCCCACGGTATCAATGCGGAAGGGTTGAAGCGGCGAGGCTTCACGGTGGAAGAATTGAGCGCGCTCAAACAGGCATACCGCAAACTCTATCGTTCGGGTTTGTCCCTGGAACAGGCCCAACAGGAACTGACGCTTTTAGCGCAGAACGACCCCTGTGTATTTCCCTTGCGGGACTTTCTCGACCAGTCCACCCGCGGCATCCTGCGCTGATCATGCGCATCGGCATTGTGGCAGGGGAGGCGTCCGGGGATATGCTGGGGGAGGCCCTGATGAATGCCGTGCGACAACATTATCCTGAGGCAGTTTTTGAGGGCATTGCGGGTCCGCGCATGCAGGCTTTGGGGGCCCGCTCCTTATTTCCCATGGAAGCCTTGTCGGTACGGGGGTACTGGGAGGTCTTGCGCGCACTCCCGCGCCTGTTGTGGATTCGGAGGCGGTTGCGATGCCATTTTCTGAGTCACCCGCCCGATCTTTTTGTGGGCATCGATGCCCCGGACTTCAATCTGGGATTGGAGAAAGCGCTCAAGGAGGAAGGCATTCCCACCTTGCAGATGGTGGCCCCCACCGTATGGGCCTGGCGCGCGGAGCGGTTGCCAAAAATTCGTGCGGCAGTCTCGGGCATCCTCTCCATTTTTCCTTTTGAAGCCCCGATATTCGAGCAAGCGGGCATTCCACTAACTTACATCGGCCATCCTCTGGTGCACCGTTTGCCTCCGCCGGATCGAACCCTGGCTCGTGCAGCGTTGGACCCCACCTGGGCAGGATCCTGGGTCGCCTTATTGCCCGGCAGTCGAATATCCGAACTGGACTATCATGGACGCCTTTTTCTGGAGACGGCTTTGCGTCTCCAGCGGGATTTTCCGCAGTTGCGTTTTGCCGTTCCGTTGATCAATGAGGGGACCCGGAACTATTTTCAGCGATTGCTGCGTGAACCGGCCTATGCTTCCCTGCCGGTGACGGTATTTGAAGAAGATGCCACACGCATTCTTGCCAGCGCAGAGGTGGCCCTGGTGGCCTCGGGTACTGCGACGCTGGAAGCTGCCTTGCTGGAATGCCCTCAGGTTTTGACCTATCGGTTGTCCCGGTTGACCGCCTGGTTGGTACGGCGCAAGGGGGTGAACGGCTGCGTGGGATTGCCCAATATCATCCTGGGGCGTGCCGTGGTTCCGGAAATCTTGCAGGAACAGGCGACTCCTGATCGTTTGGCTGAAGAGTTGGGAAATTTGCTACGGGATGCCGAGCGTCGCGCCGACATGCGCCAGTCCTTTCGAGAGGTGCGCCGAAGGCTACAGGCCGATACCATGGGTGCATTGGTGCGTGGTGTGGAGAAGGTATTGATCCATGCGCCCTGATTATTGCTACCGCGCCCAGGATGCCCTGCCTGAATTTCCTGCTGGCGCCTGTGGGATAGATGAGGCTGGGCGTGGTCCTCTGGCGGGTCCAGTGCTGGCGGCTGCCGTTATTTTGCCCGCCGGGGTGGGGTTGGAGGGGGTGAGGGATTCAAAATTATTGAGCGCCCCCCAGCGCGCTCACCTGGCGAGCAAGATTCAGAGAATGGCGGTGAGTTGGGCCATCGGCTCAGCGTCTCCTGCGGAAATCGATACCTTGAACATTCTCCAGGCCACTTTGTTGGCAATGCAACGAGCCTTGGCAGGATTGACTCATGCACCGACGGAAGTTTGGGTGGATGGCCTTCATGCGCCCTCATTTCCCTGGCTCAGTCGAGCGGTGGTCAAAGGAGATCAACGGGTGGTCAGTATCTCCGCTGCTTCCATTCTGGCCAAAACAGCGCGGGATGCCTACATGATTCACCTGTCCGACTGTTATCCGGGGTATGGTTTCGAGCAGCATAAGGGGTATGCCAGTGCGGCGCATCGTGCCGCACTCCTGTGCAAGGGGCCTTGTCCCGAACATCGGCGCAGTTTTGCCCCAGTGCGGGCGCTGTTGCCATGAAAACCGCACGCTCATCAGCCTTGCGTCTGTGGGGGCGATTGGCAGAGTCGGCTCATCTTCGACGCAGAGAACGGCAAACAGTACTGGAAGGGGTGCATTTGCTGCAGGGGTACCAGGCCAAGGGCGGGATACCCTTGCATTGGTTCATCCGCGCGAGCATCGTGGCAGATCCTGAAGTAGTCGCCTTGCAAAGGCATTCCCTGTGGCCGGAAGCCACCGTGATTGCCGATGACCTGTTTGACGAATACTCTTCTCTCCAGTCGCCTGGTGAGGTGGCGGCGCTCATTTCCTGGCCTGCTGCGCCCGCTTCCCTACCCAGGGAAGAATCCTGTCTGGTGCTGGATGGGTTACAGGATCCGGGCAATGTGGGGACGCTGCTGCGTTCTGCGGCAGCGGCAGGAATGTCGACTGTGGTCTGCGCCACGGGGACCGTGCAGGTTTGGTCTCCCAAAGTATTGCGGGCGGGGATGGGCGCACATTTTCAACTGACCCTGCATGAAGGCGCAGACCTGCGAGATTGGTTGCCCGGTTATTCCGGGACCATTCTGGGGGCCGAGCGCGGGGCTTCCCGCGCCTATGACGATTTTGATCTCAGAGGGACGGTGGCGCTGGTGATCGGGAACGAGGGGGCCGGGTTGACGCGCGATGCCCGGGATTTGCTCCACGAACGAATAGGGGTTCCCATGAGTGCCGGGGTAGAATCTCTCAATGCAGGGGTGGCGGGATCCATTCTGTTGTTTGAACGACAGCGCCAGTTACGCGCCCGCAATGCGGAATGACGGGAGTAGAAGCATGAAAAGGATTGCATTGCTGGGTTGTGGCTTGATGGGGACCCCCGTGGGAAAACGGTTGTTGGCGGCGGGGTATGCGCTGACGGTGTGGAATCGTACGCCGGAAAAGGCGGAGCCACTCTGCGCAGCAGGTGCGCTTTGGGCCCCTACCCCACAGAAAGCCGTGAGCGAGGCAGAAGGAGTGATCCTGTTACTGGCTAACGGTCCAGCGGTGACAGCAGTATTGGATCAGGTGGAAGACGTATTGCCCGAGAATGCGCTGTGGCTGGACATGAGTTCCATTCCCCCGGAAACGGCTCGGCAGCACGCCCAACGTTTGGCAAAACGGGGGGTTTGGGCGCTGGATGCGCCTGTTTCAGGCGGTGTTCTGGGCGCTGCCGAGGGGACGTTGGCGATCATGGTGGGTGGAGACTCCATGGGATTCGAGCGGGCCGGAGAGCTCATGGGGCACCTGGGTCGAGCCACCTGGGTTGGACCGGCGGGAACCGGCGCTCTGGCAAAGTTGGCCAATCAAATGATCGTGGGCGTGACCATTGGAGTGGTCGCTGAAGCGTTGCTTCTGGTCGAGGCCGGGGGCGCGGATCCTGCCGCCGTCCGGCAGGCCATCCGAGGCGGATTTGCCGAAAGTCGGGTTCTGGAAGTCCATGGGGAACGGATGATTCGTCAGGATTTTACGCCGGGGGCACATGGTCGGACCCAGTTCAAGGATCTGGCCAGTGCTCTGGATAGCGCGCATGCGCTGGGAATATCCCTTCCGCTGACCCAGTGTGTGACGCAACTTTATCAAACTTTTGTCGAGGAAGGTGAGGGAGGTGAATTGGATCACAGCGCGTTATGGTTGGCACTGCGTGCTTTGCGTGCTTCTTGAAGGGCGGATCAGACAAAACCCCTGGGCTTGGCTATAATCGAAACTTTGAAACCGGTTTTTTGCTTGCCCCCCTGTGGGGGGCTGACCCAGACGGAGAAATTGATGGAGACGACTGCAACCCCAACCCCTGACCATGCCCAAACCTTGAGTGGTGGGCAGATTGTCGCAAAAATGCTCAAGCAGGAGGGGGTCAAGCATATCTTTACCATCTCCGGCGGTCATATCATCGACATCTATAATGGCTGTCTGGATGAAGGTATCCGCATCGTGGATGTGCGTCACGAGCAGGTGGCCGCTCATGCTGCCGATGCGGCGGCGCGGATCACGGGCGGTGTGGGGTGTGCCGTAGTGACGGCAGGCCCGGGAACCACTGATGCAGTGACGGGCGTGGCCAACGCTTTTCGTGCTGAAAGTCCCCTATTGTTGATTGGGGGAGGAGGACCCCTCAAACAGTACCGCATGGGCGCATTGCAGGACCTGCCCCATGTGGCCATGATGACCCCCATTTCAAAATTTTCTTCCACAGTGATGACCACGGAACGCTGCGCGGAAATGATGGGGCAATCGATTCGCGAGATGTTTCATGGAGCGCCCGGGCCTGGATATCTGGAAATTCCCCATGACGTGCTGGATGCGCGGGTGGAAGTATCCAAGGTACGGATTCCGGTCAATTATCGGGTCAAGGGGGAGTTCATCGGGGACCCCAACGATATTGCCCGGGCCGCCGAGGCTTTGGCTCGCGCCGAACGCCCGGTCGCCCTGTTCGGCACGCAGGCACGCACGTGTCGTGCCCATGACGCCATCGACCGCCTTGCCCGGCACTTCAATATGCCCATTTATGTGAATGGCGCGGCGCGTGGAACTTTGCCGCGTGCCCACCCCTACGGTTTGATGTCTTCACGCAAGACTGCCTTTGATCAGGCCGATGTCATCCTCCTGGCGGGGACCCCTCTGGATTTTCGTATGGGATACGGGCGTCGACTCAATCCCAAGGCGACGATCATCATTCTCGACATGGATTATCGCAACGTGGGGTACAACCGGGACTTTGACATCGGTCTGGTCGGGAACATTCGTGCAGTGGTGAATGCCCTGTGCGATGCCTCTGCCGGGGATGCGGCCCGTCGTCACGACCCCTTCCTCGATTTGTTGCGGGCTGAAGAGGCCAAATCTCAGGACAAGAACCGGGCCATCATCGATGCCAATGCCACCCCCATCCATCCCATCCGTCTGGTCCATGAAATCAATGAATTTCTGCTGGAAGACACGGTATACATTGGCGATGGTGGAGACATCGTGACCTTTTCCGGCTCGGTAGTGCGTCCCCATAAACCCGGAGGGTGGATGGATCCGGGACCTTTGGGAACCTTGGGAGTGGGGACAGGGTTTGCGTTAGCCTCCAGATTGTTGCAGCCTGAACGCGACGTGGTGGTGTTGTTTGGGGATGGGTCCTTCGGTTTGACCGGTTTTGATTTTGAGACCATGGTGCGTAACAAATTGCCCTTTGTCGGGGTGATTGGCAACAATGCTTCCTGGAACCAGATTCGTTATGGACAAGCGCGCAAATATGGGGCAGAACGGGGCGATGTGGGTAATATCCTCGATGATGTGCGCTTTGATCGCTTTGCCGAGTCCATGGGAGGCTTCGGGATTCGAGTGACCGATCCGGCGGACATTCGGACCGCTCTCGAAAAGGCACGGGATTCCGGAAAGCCGGCCTTGGTGGATGTGGTGATCGACCGCGAAAAGTATTCCAGCGGAACGATGAACCAAACCATGTACAAATAATTGCGGGAGACAGGGATTCATGGATAAAGCATTGGCAGGTATACGTATCCTTGACATGACTCATGTTCAGGCTGGGCCCACGGCATCCCAACTGATGGCATGGCTGGGGGCGGATGTGATCAAGCTCGAACCACCGAGCGGGGATATCACACGGGGACAGTTGCGTGATATTCCGGGAGTGGACAGCCTGTATTTCACCATGCTCAACTGCAACAAGCGGTCGATCACGGTGAATATGAAAAAGCCGGCGGGCAAGGAAGTCTTCGAAGCCCTTCTGCAGGAATGCGATATCATCATGGAAAACTTTGGTCCCGGTGTGCTTGATCGGCTGGGCTATAACTGGGAAGCCATCCACGCGAAAAATCCGCGCATCATCATGGCCTCTATCAAGGGATTTGGATCCACGGGGCCCTATGCCGAATTCAAGGCCTACGAAAACGTGGCTCAGGCCATGGGGGGATCCATGAGTACCACGGGGTTCAATGATGGGCCGCCCCTGGTCACGGGAGCGCAGATCGGAGATTCAGGGACGGGATTGCATCTGGCCATCGGTATTCTGGCTGCGCTCAATGCGCGTTACCGGACCGGGCGCGGTCAATTTGTGGAAGTGGCCATGATGGATGCGGTCATGAATCTATGTCGGGTCAAGTTTCGCGACCATCAGCGTTTGACTCGTGGGTCCCTGCCAGAGTATTCGGTGCCTACGGCGGAAACTGTGGCAACCCCGCGTAGCGGCAATGATTCAGGGGGAGGACAGTTGGGGAATGCCATTCGTTGCAAACCTGGAGGCCCCAATGATTTCATTTATGTTGTGGTTCAGGAAGTGGTTTGGGAGGCATTGGCTCGCCGGATTGGTGGGGAGGCGATGGTCACGGACCCGCGTTTTTCCACGTTGGCCGAACGGCGCAAAAATCAGGTTCAGATGTGGCAAATTCTGGAAAACTTTGCGCTGGATTATACCAAGCAAGAATTAATGGCTCTGTTCAATGAGTTGGATGTGCCCTGCGGTCCCATCATGAGCACGCAGGATCTGGCAGAAGATGCGCATGTCCGCTTGCGGGAGATGTATGTTCCACTGGATCATCCGGAACGAGGACCTTGGCACAATGTCGGGATGCCCATCAAATTGTCCAACAACAAGGTGGACATCACCCGTTCCCCCCTGTTGGGCGAGCATACCGATGAACTGTTGCAGGAAATCCTGCAATGGTCGCCCGAGACCATCGAGCATCATCGTCAGAATGGAGCTTTTGACAAATGAAAGTAGTGATCATAGGGCAGCAGGATTTTGGCAAGGCCGTACTGGAAGCCTTTCTGGCGCGTCAGGACGAAGTGGTGGGTGTGTTTTGCGCACCGGAAAAAGAAGGGGCTCGGCCGGACCTCCTGCGGGTGGCAGCACAGGAAAAGGGTATCCGGGTCATTCAACTCCCCAGTTTGAAAACGCCAGAAGCCATCCAGATCCTGCGTGAACTGGCGCCGGATATTGGAGTCATGGCTTATGTGCTGCAATTCGCGCCCCAGGAATTCGTTTCCGTTCCCTTGCACGGGATGATTCAGTACCATCCTTCCCTGTTGCCCCGGTATCGAGGACCCAGTTCCATCAACTGGCCCATCCTGCGCGGTGACCGTGAAACCGGCCTGACTATTTTTCGTCCCACCGATGGGCTGGATGAGGGGCCCATCATCCTGCAAAAAAACGTCCCCATTGGACCGGAGGATACCTTGGGGTCGGTGTATTTCGAGCATCTTTTCCCCTTGGGCGTACAGGCGTTGCTGGAAGCCGCCGATCGGGTGGCGGCCGGTACCCACCAGGAAGTGGTGCAGGATGAGGGGCAGGCCAGTTACGAAGGCTGGTGCCGGAGTGCCGAGTCCGAGATCCATTGGGCACAGCATGTGACGGTCATCCATGATCTGATTCGGGGGTGCAACCCGGCACCGGGCGCATGGACCCTCCTGGGCGGAAAGAAACTCCAGATCTTCGAAGTCCGAAAACATCTGTTTCGAACCTTTGGTGCCGTACGGGGGAAGGTCGGAGAAATCTCCGGAATGACCGACCAGGGATTTTTGGTCACTGCTCAGGGCGGGCAGATTGAAGTTCTGCGGGTAAAACTCGAAGGCGGAAAGAAAGTGGATGCGCGTCCCTTTGCGGAAGAACAGGGACTGCAGGAAGGGGTGCGTTTTGGGGCTAGTTGAGCGCTGTTCGGGGTAATAAATCCAGAATGACTTGGCCCAGGGTTTCCCAAGGGTCTCCATGGCCGAGTCCTTTTATCAACTGATCCACCTCGGCAGCCCCCTGGAGGGCTCGAGCGCAGGCACGGCTGCTGACTATTTGGGCAAAACGCTCGAGCAAAGGCCGACGTTCCCCCCATAAACGGGCTTCCTTGAAAATCAACGGGGACAGAGCTCGTCCCTCTTCACGAGTGCGACACAACAGATAGGCTGCGCGCCAATCTTCGCTCAGGGACCAAAGTACCAGGGGCAAGGCTTCGCCTTCCTGATTCAGGGAACGCAGGAGTAACAGTGTCCGGGCACCATTGCCCTGACTCAAGGTGCGGGTCAGATCCGTCAGGGTGTGGCGGCTCATGATCATGACAGCGGACTGCACTTGTTCCAGGGTCAAAGGGCCGGTTGGGTGGAGTAGAGAAAGTTTGGCGATTTCCTGGGCCGTGGCCAAGAGATTTCCCTCCGTACAGTCTGCCAGAAACTCCAGAGCTTCGGAACTGGCCTGACAGGGCCCCAGACGTTGCGCGATCCACTGGGTGAGGGCGCTTCGGGGAACCGGTTGGGTTTCCGTCCAGAGGGCTTTGGTTTGCAATTGGGTCAACCAGGGGGCTTGGCGTGTCCGGTAATCCAGTTCGGACAGGAGAATCAGGAGACGCTTGTCTTCTTGAGGAGAATTTACCAGTTTCTCCAGTTGCCGGATGCCCTCAGGGCCTGGTTTTCCACTGGGCAGATGAATCTCCACAGCACTCCGTGAACCGAATAGGGAACCACTGTTCCAGTGCAGATCCACTTCAGTCCAGGCAAAGCGCGCTTCCACGGTCCAGACTTTACGCTCTTCGTAGTTTTGGGCACGACAGGCTCGTCGCCAATGATCCTGACATTCCAGAGAAAGGAAGGGTTCGGAACCGATCAATAGTGTGAGCGGTGGAACCTGACGGTTCAAATGGGAAGGCCACTGCTCGGGCGATAGACGCATGCTCAGTGGGCAGCAGCAGTGCCCAGGGCGGGATGCAGGGTAAGAACGCGATGCAGCAGTTGATGAACTAGATCGACTTGCATGTCATGGGTGAGTAATTGTTGTTCGGCAGGTTTGCCCAAAATCTGAATGACGTTGTAGTTGTACAGACGAGTGACCGTCAGGGTGGAGGGAGGAATCAACTCATTTCCCAAATTGTCCGACGCATGATAGGACAGGCGAGCATAAAGGGTGTACTGAGAAACGGTGCCCTCCGCATTGAGGGTCAGGATTTGTTGGGTGTTCTGGATCGGAGCGAGTGACAGGATGACATCGGCTTTGTCCGATTGATTGACCAAAGTAATATGCGTCTGGTGCAGTACTTCCAGTTTGAGTTCCTGGTCCGCTACCTCGCCCATCTTGCCGTCCAGATACAGGGTGTGGAATTGAGCCTCGGGGAGACCGCGCAAATGAAAGCCACAGGCGCCCAATGCAAGAGGAAAAAGAACGAAAAAAAAGGTTTTCCACAGGCTTGTAAAATGATACTGGGGGCGGGTGAGTGAGCGCATCAGATCACGATATTGACCAACCGTTGAGGGACCAGAATGATCTTGCGCGGGCTACTCCCGTGCAGGAATTTTTCCACGGCGGGATGGCTTAGGGCCATTTTTTCGATTTCTGCAGCGGCCAGGTGGGTGGGAATCAAAAGTGTACCGCGCAATTTTCCATTGATTTGTAGGACCAGTTCCACGGACTCTCGTTCGAGTGCACGCGGGTCGGGGGTGGGCCAGGGTTCGTCGAGGATGGATTCACCAAAGCCGAGTCGTTGCCAGAGGGTATCGCTGATATGCGGCGTGATGGGGGCCAGCACGCGCAAAAGGAAGGACAAACCTTCCTGAGCCAGAGAATCGTTGACCCCGGCAATTTTTTCCAGGGCATTGAGCATTTTCATGGCAGCCGAGGTGACTGTATTGAACTGTTGACGTTCCATGTCGTGGGTTGCCTGTTGGAGCAGGCGATGGATTTCATGTCGGACATGGGGGGTTTCGAGGGTTTGTCCGGTATGGCCTACTTGCCTGCGGGCCTGGAATTGTGCGGCAAAATTCCACAAGCGCTTGAGAAATCGATGCGCTCCCTGAACGCCACTATCCGACCATTCCAGGGACTGTTCCGGCGGGCTGGTAAAAATGATGAAGAAGCGTGCCGTATCGGCCCCAAAGGTGTCGATCAGGGCCTGGGGGTCCACAGTGTTGCCCAGGGACTTGGACATTTTGCTGCCATCCTTGAGGACCATGCCCTGGGTCAGCAGGCGAGTGAATGGCTCATCTGTCCGAATCAACCCTTCGTCGCGGAGTAGCTTGTTAAAGAAACGGGCATACAACAGATGAAGGATGGCGTGCTCCACGCCTCCTACATACTGGTCGACGGGCAACCAGTAATCGACTCGTTCATCCAGCATGGCGGACGCATTGGGACAGGCATAGCGGGCATAGTACCAGGAGGATTCAAAGAACGTATCCAGAGTATCGGTTTCACGCTCTGCGGGGTTCCCGCAGTTCGGGCAGACCGTGGCACGGAAGGAAGCATCCTGTTTGAGTGGGGACCCTGTGCCGGAAAGGGAAACTTCCTCGGGGAGAACCACCGGGAGTTGGTCTTCCGGGACAGGAACGGTTCCACAGGAGGGGCAGTGAATCAGAGGGATGGGACATCCCCAGTAGCGTTGACGTGAGACCCCCCAGTCACGCAGACGAAATTGGGTCTGACGTCGTCCGCTGTTCAGGGCTTCCAGAACCAGAGCCATTTTTGCGCGGGCATCGGCGGACGTACGTCCATCAAAATCTTCGGAGTGACAGAGAATGCCGTCCTCCGTGAAGGCTACCCCGGAGGGGGCTACTCCTGTGAGGGGGCGAATCACGATTTTCGAGGGTAGCCCATGGTCGCGCGCGAATTCATAATCGCGCTGATCGTGGGCAGGAACCGCCATGACGGCCCCTTCTCCATAACTCATCAGGACGTAATTGGCGACCCAGATGGGGAGAGGGAGTCCGGTCAGGGGATGAATGGCTTGCAACGGGGTAGGGAATCCCTTTTTGTCCTGAGTAGCCAGGTCGGCTTCGGCCACGCTGCCCTGGCGACATTCCAGAAGGAAATCTGCCAATCGGGGATCTTGTCGAGCACATTCCTGGGCCAGGGGATGTTCGGCCGCAATAGCCAAATAAGTGACTCCGTAAAGAGTATCGGCACGGGTGGTAAAAACAGTCAGGTCGGTTGCGCGGTCAGCCAACCTGAAACTGAGGGTGACGCCTTCGGATCGTCCGATCCAGTGACGTTGCATGGTTTTGACCTGTTCCGGCCAGGACTCGAGGTGTTCCAGATCCTGTAGCAACTCCTCGGCATAAGCCGTGATGCGCAAGTAGTACATGGGGATATCGCGCTTTTCCACCAATGCGCCCGAGCGCCAGCCACGCCCTTCAATGACCTGTTCATTGGCCAAAACGGTCTGGTCTACGGGATCCCAGTTGACCGTACCGGTTTTTTGATAGATCAATCCTTTCTTGAACAGTCGGGTAAACAGCCATTGTTCCCAACGGTAATAATTCGGGCGGCAGGTGGTGATTTCACGTTCCCAGTCGATGGCCAGTCCCAGGGCCTGCAACTGACCTTTCATGGTTTCTATATTTTGGTAAGTCCACTCCGCAGGGGCCACACCTTGCTTGAGCGCAGCATTTTCGGCGGGGAGGCCAAAGGCATCCCATCCCATTGGTTGGAGTACGTTGAACCCTTTCATGCGGTGGTAGCGGGCCAACACATCCCCCAGCGTATAGTTGCGCACATGCCCCATGTGCAACTTTCCAGAGGGGTAAGGAAACATGGACAGGCAATAATATTTTGGACAGTCCGGCAACTCACGGGCACGGTACCGTTGTGTGCGCGTCCATGTCTCCTGGCAGCGACGTTCGAGGGTGTGGGGATCGTAAAAATCTTCCATGGCAGCACAGGTCGGGCAAAGGGATGATTATACTCGTGCGCGGGGGATGGAGGGGACTCCCGTATAATGCGGGAATCAAGTAGGCGGCGATGGCGATACCCATGGAAAATTTACTGGAAGGATTGAATCCGCAACAACGGGAAGCCGTGACCTGGAATCAGGGGTCTGCCCTGATTTTGGCGGGTGCCGGGAGTGGAAAGACCCGGGTGCTGACCACCCGGATGGCCTGGTTGATGGCGACGGGAAAGAATTGTCCAGAGGAATTGCTGGCCGTCACTTTTACCAACAAGGCAGCGCGCGAGATGATGACACGGTTGTCGTCCATGGGTAACTGGCCCGTTCGTTCGCTCTGGGTGGGGACGTTTCATGGATTGTGTCACCGTTTTTTGCGTCTGCATGCTCTGGATGCGGGGTTGACGCCCCAATTTCAGATCATCGATGGACAGGAGCAGTTGGCGGCGCTCAAACGAGTCATGAAAGCCCTGAATTTTGATGAAGAGCGGGTGAATCCTCGCCAACTGCAGAACTTTGTCAATGGCCACAAGGAACAGGGGTTACGTGCGGAGAATGCCGTGGTTTCTCATTCTGCACAGCGACCTTTGCAGGAGGCCTATTTGGCCTACGAGGCACAGTGCCAACGAGAAGGGACCGTGGACTTTGCCGAGTTGTTGTTGCGTTGTGTGGAATTATGGCAACGCTATCCCGTGCTGCGCGAACATTATCAAGCGCGCTTCAAAACTCTTCTGGTCGATGAGTTTCAAGATACCAATCCGCTCCAGTATCGCTGGTTGCGCCTATTGTGTGGACCGACCAGCACAGTATTTGCAGTGGGGGATGATGACCAGTCCATCTACTCCTTTCGCGGAGCGGAAATTGAGAACATGCGCCATTTTGAGCGGGATTACGGGGTGACCCGGGTCCTGCGCCTGGAGCAGAATTATCGTTCTCTGGGGACCATTCTGGAAGCAGCCAACGCCTTGATTCAACATAATGCAGGGCGCTTCGGCAAGACGCTTTGGACTGAGGGTGCGCGGGGGGAACTGATTCGGGTCTATGAAGGAGAAACGGATGGAGATGAGGCCCGTTTCATCGCGCATACTGTGACAGAGTTGCGCGATCAAGGGGTCCGTTTGTCGGATATGGTCCTGCTGTATCGTTCCAATGCTCAGTCCCGCGCGCTCGAACAGGCCCTGTTTTCTCTCAATTTGCCCTATCGGGTGCATGGGGGGCTACGTTTCTTCGAGCGCCAGGAAATCCGCCATGCCCTAGCCTATCTGAGACTAGCGGTTTCTGCAGAAGACGATGCGGCTTTTCTAAGAGTGATCAATTTCCCTCCCCGGGGGATCGGGGCGCGTTCCCTGGAAAATCTTCAAATCGAGGCACAGACTCTCCGTTCCAGTCTATTTCAGGCAACGCGGGTCAGTTCATTGGCGGGCAAGGCAGGGCAGGGCGTACAACGTTTTTTGCAAGGAGTCGATCAACTGGCGGAATTGATCCATCAGGGGCAGGACTTGCCCAGAGTAATCCAGGCAGTCTTGGAACTCAGCGGCCTCCTGGAGCATTATCGTCAGGACAAGGAGGGGGCCGACCGGATCGCCAATCTGGAAGAATTGGTGGCCGCTGCCGTGGCGTTCACCCAGGAAGAAGGTTCGGGAGATGTTCTGTCATTTCTGGCTCATGCCACCCTGGAGACCGGAGAGCACGGAGCCGCGCCGGGGAGCGAGGCGATCCAGATGATGACGGTGCATGCGGCCAAGGGGCTGGAATTTGAAGTGGTATTCGTGGCAGGACTGGAAGATGGCCTGTTCCCTCATGAAAATGCCTTGCAGGAAACTCGTGGTCTGGAAGAAGAACGCCGTCTGGCCTACGTCGCCCTTACCCGAGCCCGACGTCAACTGTATCTGACCCACGCCCAGAGCCGTGTGCTTCATGGACAGATGCGTTATGGCGTGCGGTCCCGCTTCCTTGAAGAAATCCCCGAAACCCTCTGTCATGTTTTGAATCCGCGCGCCAAAAGACAAGAACTTTTCTTCGGTGCCCGCGCTCTCAACTCCGTGCGTTCCTCCGAAGTTTCCACAGAATTCGCCAAAACCGGAAAGTTTCACATCGGACAGCGGGTTCGGCACGACAAATTTGGAGAGGGCGTGGTTTTGGCACGGGAAGGTCAGGGAGACCAGGGACGGGTTCAGGTGAATTTCAGGGATGTCGGAATGAAATGGTTGGCGCTGGCTTTTGCCCGCCTGACTTCTCTTTGAGCGGCGGATTTGATCGGGTGCTTATTTTCGAGGGTGCATGGTAGAATGGGCCGATCGATTTTCCGTATTCTTCTCTGGCGAGTGATTTCAAGGAAATGACACCATGAAACGATGGATGACGGGGCTCCTTCTGAGTCTGATGGTTCTTCCTGCCTGGGCACAACCGGGCGATCCAGAAAAAGGCAAGGTCATTGCGGCTTCCATCTGCTATGCCTGTCATGGTCTGGATGGAGTCAGTCCGATTCCGACCCAACCCCATTTGGCGGCACAGATTCCAGACTATGTGGTCAAGCAATTGAATGATATGAAGTCGGTCAATGGGGCGCCTCCCGCTCGGGACAATCCCATCATGGCTGGCATCGTTTCCATGCTCAGTGCAGAGGATATGCGCAATGTCGCGGCCTGGTATGCAATTCAACCTCCCCATCTGACGCGCGCCGATGATCCGAAACTTGTGGCCATCGGACAGAAACTTTGGCGGGGCGGGGATGCAGACCGAGGAGTCCCCGCATGTTCCAGTTGCCACGGTCCCGCGGGCGCGGGAGTTCCTGCACTCTATCCGCGTCTTTCAGGGCAGTACCAGGAATATACCGAACTACAGTTGCAACATTTCAGGGATGGCACGCGCAGCAATGACCCGGCTGCCGTGATGCGCACCATTGCACATCGTCTGACCAATGAAGAAGTCAAGGCTCTGTCGGATTACGCTGCTGGCGTGTATTGATTTTGACTTCGTTTATATTCCATCGACAGGGTTTTTGCTTGATTTCAAGGAGTTCACGGATGTTGGGTTTGAGGCAGTGGGGCATGTTGGCCCTTTTGGTCTGGGCTGTGGCTACCTTTCTGGTTCTGCACCGAGGGCCGTACGGGATAGAGGAAGAAGCCGCCAAGGCATTGCTGCTGGATTGGTCGGTGGCCGACCATGTGGCCAATTCCATCGTGACACTGGGAGTGCCGGACTTTCGCGATCTTCTCTGGCTTCCTCTGGGATTCCTGTGGCCAGGGCAGGTCATGGCCGCCAAGGGAGTGATGATCGCTCTGGCTGCGCTCACGGCATGGGGGCTGTATCGCTGGCAGTCTCTGGAAGAGCAGGATGAGGCGGCTTTGTTGGCCACGGGATTATGGCTACTGACACCGCTGACCCTGTTGCAAATCGATCACCTTTCTCCCGGGCTGGGAATACTGGCTGCATTCATGGGAGGATACTGGCTGGATCGTTCCTATCGGCAACGACCCCACGCATTGAGCGGATTGTATTTTGGGCAATTGGGGCTGTCAGCCTTTGCCGTCAGCCTACACCCGGTGGGGCTGGTCTATCCACTGCTTTTGGCTTGGGAGTGGCATAAAAATCCGGTAAATTCCTTGCAGAAAAAAACATTTTTCATAGGATTGACGGTTTTTTCGGGGATCTCGATTCTGTTGCGTTGGGGCTGGAGCGGGATAATCTGGTTTCAGAACCCACTGCGCGACTGGACTCCCTTGTGGGGTCATTTCCCCGGTTTTGAACCGGAATTCACTGCTGCAGATTGGGGGGCGGGAATTTTGATTCTCATCCTGTTGCTTTGGGTATGGTGGCAAAAGCGGCAGATGCTCTGGAAGACCTTGTTGGGGCGATGTCTCTGGTGGGGCGTCCTGGTTTCATCCTTCAATGGGGATACCACCTTTGCTTTGCTGAGCATGATCACGCTACTTTATGCGGGGATTCCTGCGCTGCTCGAATGGGGTGCCAGTAAGATTGGCTTTTTGGCTCAACGGGGCTGGATCCTTCTGGGGATTTTCCTGATCTCCACCTTCAGTATGCAGGATGATCGTGCCTGGTTTGAGTTGGGGCAGGTACGCCAATTGACTGAACAGGATCAACTGATATGGACGCTTACCCAGACCGTGGAACAGTATCGTACCGATGCGGAAACTCGTCATTTGCCGGATCCACGTCTTCGGATCGCGAGCCAATGGCCTGCACGAACCATGCTGGCGTGTCGGTGTGATGCCTTGCCTCTCCCCCCCGCCGCCAAGGATCCCGCTGCTCAATTGGTCATGATGAGAGGATTGACCCATCTGATCATGGCACCAAAAACTCCGGCCAATCTGGGGTTGACTCAGAACTTGTCCCTGCTGGGGAATGAAGTGGAGACCCTTTCCCTGCAAGCCGGAGGGGTTGTCTTGCAGATCCGTACGCCCAACTTGGCTCCTGCGGCACCCGCGCCGGTACTCGATGAGCCTCCCCCTCCTGCTCCTGGAGATCCCATTAAATGAAAATCAGCCCTCGTGAAGCCTTGGTTTATGGGGTGGTGACCCTGAGTTCACTATTCCTGACCGCCTATACCGTGCATATGCTGGTGGGCGGTCTGGTCCCGGCAGACCGGGAATATCACTACATGGGGATGGCCTGCTCAGGGGTCGCGGTGGTGATTGGATTCATGGCGTGGGATGTGGTGCGCCGCCGCCGCTAGTCCCGGGGTCAGGGAAGGGGGGCTTTCTTCTTGGCAAAGAAATCCTGAAGGGACTGGTAGTCTCGCTCGAGAGCAAACTGTCCTTTATGAAAAACGAATTGCAAGCGTTTGCCCGCAGCATCCAGTCCCGTCAGTCCGATAGAGCGACCTGAATACTCACGATATACATGGATATCCTTGAGGAGTTCGATGTGCGTCCCGTTTTTTAGATGGACCCGCACGCAGGGAGCCTGAGGATCGGCTTCCAGTCGAACAGGTGCGCTGGGAAGGCACAGCAGGCGTGTCTTCAGAACCCGATTGGCCCCTGCAAACAAGAAGAAACAGGCCATGAAAAGGAGTAAATAGGAAAGATTCGGGTTTGCCGCGTACCAGGCATTGGCGGCAAAAGCGCCCAGAGCAGAAACCGTGGGAATATAAAGCAACAGATCCCAGGCCATGCCTCGAGGATCTTTTTTCAATTCAAAGGAGCGCAGCATAGGGATCTCAGAGGGCTGACAAGGATAAAGGGTCGGCAGAACGAACTAGGGGAGAAGAGCAGCCTGATGAGGGGGGGGAAGAACGGCGCGAATGGCTGCATCCATTTCCTGGTAAAGCATGGGACCCGCTTCCTGATAGCGGACGATACCATGCGCGTCGATTACAAAGGTCCAAGGATCGCCCATCACTCGGTAGGTTTTGAATGCTTCTGGGTTTTCATACTGATCCATGTGCAGAAACAGGACATTCGGCTGGTATTTTTCGAGCATGGCTTTGGTGATTTGCAGTTGCCGATCACAAACGGAACAATGACCGGGGGTAGCGAACTCGAGCAGAATTGGTTTTCCCGTGGTCAGCGCCTGGTCCAGAGAATATTGGTACATGCGCGGATCAGGTTGGCGATACGTGGTCATGCGACTCAGGTCTCCTCCGACATCGGCCAGGGTCTTGGTGGCCAGTCTGGGTGCTTGGGTGCCCAGGGACAGCCCCAGACTTTGCTGCTGACCACACCCCCCCAACGCCATGGCCAGGACGATCAGTGAATACCTCAGTTTTGATTTCATGGAACGTCAGACCCCCTGCTTTCCAGTCTTGAAGATATTATAGCCCCATATGATGTTGGCAAGCAGAACCAACGTGCCAAAAAAACCTACTCCACCCATCAAATGGGTGACGGTCTTTTCTATCTCGGGTCCTGGGTCATAGCCCCCAATGCTGCCCGCAATGGAAAACAGGACCACCATGCCCATCAAGCCAATGTTGTGCATCCAAAAATGGATTTTGACCAGTTTGAGACTGTAGATCGGTCGATTGACCAGGCGCGGGACGAAATAGTAGATGGCACCGAAAATCGCCATTTCTACCCAGCCGAGCAGATTGATGTGACCGTGGGCCAGCAAGATCAGGTGACCATGAGGCGCCGAATCCACAAACATGCGAAAGGCGGGGATTCCCCCCATCAGGGCCCCCCATGAAAAACCAATGATGGCGTAGGTGATACAGGCATACACGAACAGGAGGGTGAATAACGTGTATTCCGGATCATTGATGCGTTGATCAAACGGGGTGGGGGAAGACATGCTCAGGGTTTCTCCTTCTGATTTTGACCTGCATCCTCGCGCAGGTCGTGATATTCGGATTTCCAGGAACTGGGTGCCCAGACCTTGACCATTTCATCCACGAACCCGGAGCGTTCCTGCATGGGCAGGCGGGCATCGGCAGAGCCTTGCGTCGCTTTCAACTCCGATAAAAATATGGCAATGGAATGAATTTCATTATCCGGCAAGGCAGCTACGTATGCGGCTTGCTTGTTCAGACCGTGGTCGACAGTTTTGGTTTCATAGGTGGACTCAGGCTTTTTCAGGAATGATTCGATGTAATCCAGAGTATGCCGAGAGCCGATGCCGTCCAGTACCACGCCGTGGTTGGTTCCATTACGCAGGGCACGATGACAATCGGTGCATCCTTTTTCACGAAACAACTGGGATCCTGCTTTGCCTTCCGGCGTGAAATCAAACTGGGTGGTATTGGGGTACATGGGGTGATTGAGGTGGGATCGATAAATTTCCAGCATCACGAAACTGGACACGGCAAAAACAACCAGGAGTGCAAAGATGCCGAATAAAATCTTTTCGCCCAGTTTCAAAGAGTTGAATCTCATCAGTCAGTATCCTGTCAGGTAAAATAGAAAACCCGCGCGCAAAGCACGCGGGTTTCGATCACACTTCCCTGATGCGCTGACTTGAAGCCAACGATTACCGGGTCGTATTTGGGACGCGCGTGTTCCCTTCCGTAGTACGTGGTGCAGTCGCCAAGTAGGTTGCGGCATCGAGGATGTCCTCGTCGCTCAACTTTTTGGCAATGGCACGCATCATGCCGTAGGGGTCGTTTGCACGACTCTCATCACGCCAGTTGTGCAACTGATTGACCAGATAAGTGAACTTTTGTTCCCCGATGACTGGAAAAACAGGCGCAGCACCCCGTCCGTTGTACCCATGGCAAGACATGCAGGCGGAAACCTTGCCGCCTACGCCATACTTGACCAGGATTTCTCCCTTGTAACGGGTTCCAATGGGTTGTCCTCCATCCTTGATGGCTTGCAAATCTGACAAGTCCTTGGGGTCGAGGGGCAGGGAATTGACGTAAGCCGAGACATCCCGTCGATCCTGTGGAGTGAGTTGTTGTGCAAACAGGGGCATGACTGCTCCTGCCCCCGATGGGGTTCTCCGGCCTTCGGCCAGATCCGTCAATTGCTTGACGATATAAGGAAAGCCGAGATTGTTGAGACGGGGTGCCCCCATGGCTTCCATTCCCCATCCTGTGGCTCCATGGCAGGTCATGCACGCCGGAGCGGCGCCTTTCCCTTCCGTGAAGATCTTTTTGCCGTTGGCTGGGTCGCCGTTCATGACCCCTTCTTCTTCAGCCAGAGCCGTCATGCTCACCAGAGCCGCGGCCACAGCCAGCCCGGATGTGATCTTAGTGAATGACTTACGCATTTACCCCCCTCCAGAATGACATTGAATGACAGGACAG
>WJXM01000022.1 GCA_019456405.1 Ferrovum sp.
ATGGAGATGTTCGAAACCACGATCCAGTTCAAACCCCGTGACCAATGGCGCCCGGGATTGACCCCGGAATCGCTGGTGGCCGAGTTGGACAAGGTCGTCCGGGTGCCGGGGCTCTCCAATGTCTGGATCCCCCCCATTCGCAATCGCATCGACATGCTCGCCACCGGGATCAAAAGCCCTATCGGGGTAAAAATTTCCGGTCCCGACATCGCCACCATCGAAACCGTTGCGCTGGCCGTGGAACGAGTGGCCAAATCGGTGCGCGGGGTTTCCTCCGCGTTTGCGGAAAGGCTTTCAGGCGGCCTTTACATCACGATCGATATCGACCGGGAAAAAGCAGCACGCTATGGCCTCAACATCCGCGATGTCCAATCCGTGGTCACCCACCTGATCGGCGGCGAAGCCGTGGGAGAAACCGTCGAGGGAACCGCACGATACCCCATCAATGTACGTTATCCCCGCTCCGATCGAAATACTCTGGAAGCCCTGCGTCAACTACCCTTTGTCACTGCCGGTGGACAGTGGATCACGCTCGGGACCGTGGCCCGGTTACATTACAACGAAGGCCCCCCCATGCTGAGAAGCGAGAATGCACGCCTGGCCAGTTGGGTCTATGTGGATGTGCGTGACCGCGATCTGGCCTCCACCGTGGAGGACCTGCGCCGGGCCATCGCTCAGGAAGTTCCTTTGCCCGCCGGCGTCAGCGTGGCCTATTCGGGTCAATTCGAATTTCTCGAGCGCGCCAATGAACGCCTCAAAGTGGTGGTCCCCGCCACGCTGCTCATCATTTTTGTGCTGCTCTATCTGACCTTCCAACGCGTGGATGAAGCACTGTTGATCATGGGTACGTTGCCCTTCGCACTGACCGGCGGAGTCTGGTTGTTGTACCTGCTGCATTACAACCTTTCCGTCGCCACCGCGGTGGGATTCATCGCGCTGGCCGGGGTATCGGCGGAGTTTGGCGTCATCATGCTGATCTATCTCCAACAGGCACTGGAAGCGCGCCTGGCAACCGGGGCTCCCCTGACCCGTACGGTTCTCGAGGACGCCATCCGGGCAGGCGCCGTCCTCCGGGTTCGTCCCAAGGCCATGACCGTGGCAGTCATCCTGGCGGGGCTCTTGCCCATCCTGTGTGGGAGCGGGACGGGTTCCGAAATCATGAGTCGCATCGCGGCCCCCATGGTCGGAGGCATGCTCACCGCCCCATTGCTGTCCATGTTCATCATCCCGGCCGCCTACCGGCTGATGCGGTTGCGAAGAAATGGTTCAAAATAAGCAGCGGTGCGGCCGGGCTGCTTTGATTATCGGCCGCTTTTGAAAAAGGAGAAATAAACGATGTCTCAATTGAACTCTCTGCTGGTCGCCCTTGGGCTTTCACTGGTGTTCCCGGCTCTGGCCGACGGTATGAACGAGATGCCTCACATGCAAGGAAGTGCAATGGGAAACGGCGCTGAGATGACCTCAAAAATGGCCCATGGAATTGGCACGGTGAAGGGCGTAGATACCAAAAAAGGCACGATCACTCTTGCTCACCAACCCATAAAGGAATTGAATTGGCCTGCCATGACCATGACCTTCAAGGTCGCAAAATCAGAGTTGCTTAATGGCGTTACCGTTGGACAGCATGTGAATTTTACACTACAAGGAAACGATATGAACCCTGTAGTTACAGCGATCAGCATCACCAAATAGTCAGTGGAATCCTCCCCGACCTCAGGGGCTGGCTGTAACTGGGAGCCTGTACAACCGAACCCTGAACGACCGGTTCGGTTGACGCTGGGTCGCAGCGCCGACATCACCAACGCTCAACATTGCAAAACCGAGGTGTATCTCCCCGGCTTGGGCTGGGTGTCGGCGGACCCCGCCGCCCATTCCGGGACCACACCCCGTGCCCGAACCCGCTTCCCTGTTGCTCATCGGGGTGGGGCTTCTGGGTTTGGCATCGGTTTTCAAGCGCAGGGGAACAACCTCGTGAATCCCCATTCGGCAACGCCATCGCGCAACTGTCTGGCTGAATATCCTTCTCGTCTCAGCAGTTCGACCGCGTCCCTCGCCATCAGACAGTAAGGGCCACGGCAGTAGGCGACGATAGAACGATCCCTGGGCAATTCATCCAGCCGTTGGCGCAGTTCCCCCAAAGGAATCGACCTTGCAAAGGGGATGTGGGCAGTCAGATATTCTTCCGTGGGCCTCACATCAAGCACGACCACTTCTCCTTTACGGGCGGCTTTCAACAGACTGTCACGGTCACTGGGCACCAGATCATCCGGCTGCACGGCAATCTTTTGCAGTTCCCGTTGCAATTCGGTCAGACGGTCTTCTGCCAGGGTATGGATTCGCACCCATAAATCCGCCACCGATTTGTCAGCAAGCCGGTAGCAGATATTTTTTCCTTGCCGTGTCGTCTCCACCAGATGCGACTCTCGCAACGCGCGCAAGTGTGCGCTGGCCAGTTTCATACTGATGGAAGTTTCTCGCGCCAGGATCTCCACCGTCTTTTCCCCCTGACAAAGCAACTCGACCAACTCCAGCCGCTTGGGACTGGAGAACACCTTTCCTATCCGTGCCACCTGCTCGTACAGCAGATCCTTGATGTTTCTGGCATCGTCCATTCGATTAATCTATTTATTTATAGAACGTGCATTATAAACCATAAAACATATTGACATTTACCACCAGAACGTATTTAATCATTCTACCAGTTATTAGATTGTAATCAATTCAAGGAGGTTGCCATGAACACATTGTTTATTCTCAATGACCCGCCCTACGGCAGCGAACGCACCTACAATGGCC
>WJXM01000023.1 GCA_019456405.1 Ferrovum sp.
AATGTCAAAAACCGCCATGATCCCGAAGCGACCGCGCTGCAGCAGTCCATGAGTCCGGATTTGGTGCTTGCCGCACTGGATGAAGGCGGAAATTCGGAAGAACGCTTGAAGCAGAGCACAGAAACCCAAGAGGGCGCAAACAGTAGCCAGAAAACAGATGACCGGGTTCCCGTCAGTGGGACCGAGGGTAAAGTTTGATCTCGAGATTTTGCAAGGCCGTACGTAATCCTTCTTCGATGACGGGGTGATAGAACGGCATTTCAAGCATCTGCGTGATGGTCATTTTGTTCTGTAACGCCCAGGAAAGCAGATGCGCCAAATGCTCGGCCGCAGGCGCCAACATTTCCGCGCCCAGAAAGCGGCCAGTCGTCAGATCCCCGTAGACGTTCAGCAGGCCCTTGTTCTCGAGCAGAATGCGCGCACGGCCCTGGTTCTCGAAGTTTACCTGTCCGGTAGCAAAGGTGCCAGTTTTCATTTCATGGAATCCCCCACCCACGATGCCGATCTGCGGATCGGTGAACACAACCCCGAGGGGAACCCGGCGCAAGCCGGGACTCACTGGCTTGCCCAGCGCAAGCAATGCAGCATTTTTACCTGCAATACCCCCCTCATCAATGGCTTCATGAAGAAGCGGTATGAAGTTGCTGGCATCGCCCGCAATAAAAATTGTGCTTTCCCCATCTGTGCTCATGGTTCGGGTGGTTGCCGGATCGAACAAAGGCACACCTTTGGCGTCGAGCCAGAGCGTGGTCTGGTTGAGGTCAATGCCCGTGACATTCGGGATCCGACCAGTGGCGGCCAGGACGTAATCGAAAGAATCGGTCTCCCGAGAGCCGTTGGCCCCCATGCGACCAATGACGACACGATCACCATCCCGAAACAGGGTCTCGATGTGGGTATCAGACTCCAGGGTGAATTCTTCATTGAAGGCTGCGATGGCATAAGAGCGTATCTCCGGGTCACTGATAGGGCCAACGTCACCTCCCCGTCCGAGGACGACGACACGAACGCCCAACCGATGCAGAGCCTGGCCCAATTCCAGGCCAACAATTCCCGGACCGATCACAGCCATGGCTTTTGGCAGATCGAGCCAGTCAAATACGTCGTCGCTGACGATCATGCGGTCACCCAAAACCTCGAACGAATCAGGATAGGCTGCACTGGAGCCGGTTGCAATGACGATGCTTTTGGCTGTCAGGCGGATATGGTCAGAGACCGCAATCGTATGATTGTTTAAAAAACGTGCATGACCACGAATACGGTCCTCGTCGGGAATGATACGCATTTCACGCTGCACGAAACCAACAAAGCGATCGCGCTCCCGTCGGATGCGCGCCATGACCTCGTGACCATCCACGCGGATAATACCCTCCACATGAATGCCAAAACCCGAGGACTTCCTGACGGCATGGGCGGATTCGGCTGCGGCAATCAGGAGTTTGCTCGGCATGCAGCCCACGCGCGCGCAGGTGGTGCCATAGTCCCCTCCTTCAATAATTGCAGTGCGTGCTCCGGCGGCTATCGCCGCATGGTACGCACCCAGACCTGCGGTGCCGGCGCCGATGACGGCAACGTCGACTTGCACAGTCTTCATATCCCGCCAGGCTCCGATTCAGACTGTCTTGTGCGCGGCGAAATGCGCTTCCAGATCATCCGCACTGCCGATGAGTCTGCCGCCGATGAAGACCTGCGGCCAAGTGCGGCTGCCGGAAACCGCATGCAATGTGCTTGAGGTGATGTGTTTTCCAAGGCTGATCTCGTCGTAGATGACTCCCCGGGATTCAAGCAATGCCTTGGCCCGCGCACAGTAGGGACAACCGGGTTTTGAAAAAATCAGCACGGGTTCGGGCACGACAGCCTTCGGGTTGATGTATTTGATCATGGTTTCGGCATCGGAAACTTCGAGTGGGTCGCCTTCCTTTTCCGGTTCGATGAACATTTTCTCGATCACGCCATTCTTGACCAGCATGGAATAGCGCCAGGAACGCTTGCCAAATCCAACCTCGGACTTATCCACCAGCAATCCCATCCCGGCCGCGAATTCGCCGTTTCCATCCGGAATCATCCTCAAGTTGTCGGCTCCCTGATCCTTCTGCCATTCGTTCATCACAAAGGCATCATTGACCGCCAGGCAGACGATCTCATTCACCCCATTGGCTCGGAAGAGATTGGCCAATTCCTTATAGCGCGGCAGGGGCGTGCCCGAACACGTCGGCGTATAGGCGCCGGGCAGAGCAAACACAACGACGGTCTGCCCCTGAAAGAGTTCGTCCGTAGTGACATCCTTCCACTGGCCATGGGTGCGGGTTTTGAATGTCACCTTGGGGACAGGTTTGCCTTCTAGGCTCTTGGCGCTGGGTAGCATGATGACTCCTTGGGGTGATAATGGATCTGTTGTCAGGCGGATTTCTATTTGGATTCGTGTTCATGAACCGTACAAACCAGCACGGCCACCACGGTCCAGACTGCCTCAACAAGCACATTTTTTCGGTGCGGTAACGCACAGTTAAGTAACCAATTTTTTTGAACTTTCCCTAGTTTTCGAATGGATTCCGGACGGCTTTGGGATGTACGATCCGTACGATACCGCACACTGTAACAATAAGATAATCTATACTGGCATCCTAGGATTATCTATACAGCAAGACCGGAGGGTTCGTTTGAGTCCAACCAATGTACAAAAGGGAACCTGCATGTCACCTCCACCGGACCCTCGTCAAAATCATCTTCTTGCTGCCTTGCCCGAGGAAGACTACGCACACTTCTCGCTCCTTATGGAATGGGTTCAGATGCCCCTCGGCAAGGTTCTCTACGAGTCCGGCATTCAGATGCGCCATGTTTATTTTCCCACCGACTCCATCGTGTCCCTGCTCTATGTCATGGAAGACGGTTCATCGGCCGAAATTGCCGTGGTTGGCAATGAAGGTGTCGTCGGAGTCCCTCTGTTTATGGGGGGCGAAACGACCCCCAGCCGGGCGGTCGTGCAAAGTGCTGGTTACGCTTACCGTCTGAAGGGTCAACTTCTGAAAAACGAGTTTTCCCGCGCAGGTCCGATGCAAATCCTATTGCTGCGCTACACCCAGGCATTGCTGACCCAAATGGCACAAACAGCGGTATGCAACCGGCATCACAGCTTGGATCAACAGTTCTGCCGATGGCTCCTGCTGAGCCTCGACCGCTTGTCCTCCAACGAACTGATCATGACTCAGGAGCTGATTGCAGGCATGCTCGGGGTACGCCGCGAGGGCGTCACAGAAGCCGCCGGAAATGTGCAGAAGGCAGGCTTGATCAAGTACAGCCGTGGCCATATCACCATTCTCGACCGGGTAGGGCTGGAAAAGCGGGTCTGCGAATGTTACGCCGTGGTCAAGAAAGAGTTCGATCGCCTTCTTCCTGAGTAGTATCTGCCTACAGTCGGCCTTTACCTGAAGAACCGGGTTGTCCGCTCTCCAGGCAGGCAAACCGCCAGGTGGTTGCGCGCAGGTCCCCCTGGCTTCTGACATCCGATCCGACATCTGATAGGCACTCCTCTGTTCGGCATCGCACAGAACATATCCACCAGTCAGGACACCATGAAGAGTTCAGGTCTGCCTCTTTGCTTCTTACCAGAGGGAGGAGGATCGCTTTCCCACCCTTGAACAACTTCTTGAAAAACACGCTGCCCTCCGGAAAACCGAAGGCCCTGATGCACCATCGACAAGCAGGTAGGTCCATGTCCAGAAAACCACTCGATCCGCTCCTGTCTGTCGACAATGCCCCCACCACGGCAGACAGCATCACGGAACGCCGCCATCAAGTGGCCATGCCGATAACGGGCGCTTTGCAGAACGCAATTTTCAACAGCGCCAACTTCTCGAGTATCGCCACTGACGCAAAGGGCGTCATTCAAATCTTCAATGTCGGGGCCGAGTGTATGCTCGGCTACACGGCCGCCGAAGTGATGAACAAAATCACACCAGCCGACATTTCCGATCCGCAGGAAGTCATTGCGCGTGCCAAAGCGTTGAGCCTCGAACTTGGAACACCCATTACGCCCGGCTTCGAGGCTTTGGTGTTCAAGGCCTCGCGCGGGATCGAGGACATCTACGAGTTGACCTACTTTCGCAAGGACGGGAGCCGCTTCCCGGCGGTGGTATCCGTCACGGCGCTACGGGACGCGCAGGACGCCATCATCGGCTATCTGTTGATCGGTACCGACAACACCGCGCGCAAGCAGGTCGAAGCAGAACAGAAGAAACTCAATCAGCGCTTGCGCGACCAGCAGTTCTACACACGCTCGCTCATCGAATCCAATATTGACGCCATCATAACGACCGATCCGTCCGGAATCATCACCGACATCAATCAGCAGATGGAGGCACTCACCGGTTGCACGCGCGACGAATTGATCGGCACGCCGTTCAAGAACTATTTTACCGATCCAGATCGAGCCGAGGCGGCCATCAAACTGGTGCTGAGTGAAAAGAAAGTCACCAATTACGAACTCACCGCGCGTTCCCGGGATGGCAAGAAAACAGTCGTGTCCTACAATGCGACCGTCTTCTACGACCAGGACAGGACCCTTCAGGGTGTATTTGCTGCAGCGCGTGATATCACGGAAAGCAAACGTCTCGACCAGGAACTGCAGGAAACGAATGTTGCGTTGAAGAGTGCCAAGTTCGTGGCAGAAAAAGCCAACCTCGCGAAATCGAACTTCCTTTCCAGTATGAGTCATGAGTTGCGCTCCCCACTCAATGCAATTCTCGGCTTTGCCCAGTTGATGGATACCGACTCCCCACCGGCAACACCTGCCCAGAAGGAAAGCATCGACCAGATCCTGCACGCGGGCTGGTATCTGCTGGAGTTGATCAACGAGATCCTCGATCTCGCGGTGATCGAATCTGGAAAACTGTTGCTGTCGGAGGAGTCGGTATCATTGGCCGATGTCATGCTCGAATGCCAGGCCATGATCGGACCACAGGGGAAAAAGCGTGGCATCAGACTGACTTTTCCCCAGTTCGACGACCCTTACTTTGTTCGCGCTGATCGAACACGGCTGAAACAGGTCCTCATCAACCTCCTTTCCAATGCGATCAAATACAACCGGCCGGATGGAACGGTCGTCGTGGACTGTACCGTGACCCCGGAACGCACTCGCATCAGCATCAGGGATACCGGCGCGGGATTACCTCTGGAAAAATTGACTCAACTTTTTCAACCATTCAATCGCCTTGGACAAGAGAACAGCACTGAGGAAGGAACAGGCATCGGCCTTGTGATGAGCAAGCGCCTGGTTGAACTGATGGGGGG
>WJXM01000024.1 GCA_019456405.1 Ferrovum sp.
CTCCGTTCACGAGGGGGATGAAGCAGCACTGTCAACGCAGCGGGCTCAATGCCCGTAAGTTGACAGTTTTGTGGTGTGGAAGCCCCTTCCTTTCCGCGTAGCGGCGACGGTCTCATCGTCGAGGTGGGGGAGGATGTCCACCAATGATTTTGCGCTCATCCAGTTTTTGGGTCGCGCGGGCGAGTTCGCTCTTCAGTCCTTGCATCATTTCAAAACGGGCGCAGGCGATGTCAATGACCGGTTTGAGTCGGGAACTGTCCAGTTCATCGACAACATAGGTGGAGACCCCGGCTTGAATCACCCGGTGGATCGTCTCGCTATCGTCATCGGAACCAAACAGGATGACCGGGCGCGGAGCGGTACGATCCATCACCGCGAGGTGTTCCAAGGTGTCGCGACGAGGGGAATCCGTATCGATCAGAATGATATCCGGCTTGAATTGTGAGACCTTGTCCAGAAGATTCTCGGAGGAAGGCAAAACAGCAGCGACCTGATAGCCTGCCCGAGTGAGTTGTTCGCAGATGTCGGCAGTGGGTTGTTGATGTTCGTCGATAATGAGAATTTTGAGCATGACGCCGAGAAAGGATAAGCAATTAACATGCCATTCCTTTGTCCTGAGAGAGAAGGTAAGATAGCCGTCTCTCCCATCATCACGATTCGCCCAATCCAATGACCCTTTCCATTCAAACCTCGGACTTCGATGTTGGCGCCGAAATCCAACAACTGCGGAGATCCTGTCCGGGAGCCGGAGCTTTGGTCAGTTTTCTGGGAACGGTACGTGACATGAGCGCAGAAGCCGTCCTCACCCAATTATGGATAGAGCATTATCCTGGCATGACGGAGAAGTCTCTCGAGGCGATCCTGAACGAAGCCCGCTTACGCTGGCCCCTGTTGGGTGTGCGAGTCATTCACCGGGTCGGGGCGCTGGCCCCGGGCGATGCCATCGTACTGGTGATCGTGGCCAGCGCCCATCGGGGACCAGCCTTTGAAGCTTGCGAGTTCATTATGGATTATCTCAAGACACGGGCCATGTTTTGGAAAAAAGAACGATTTCCTGAAAAGGAGGTATGGGTAGACGCCCGCACAAGCGATGAACAGGTTGCACAGCGCTGGCGAAAGGATTTTCCGACAGAGCCCGAGGCAACTTAACTCGTTCGATACGATCAATGTCCGCAAACTACGGAGTTACGAGAGGCATCCTTGACGCAACTGGTGTACCATTCTCGGCAATAATCAGCCCATCGATGATTTTTCGATTTTCCAGATACGGCACTTCGTCTCCACATTTCGAAAACGATACTCATGACCCAACCCTTTACCCATCTCGATGATCAAGGCCAAGCTCAAATGGTCGACATTGCGAACAAGAGCGAAACCCGGCGGGTTGCCCGGGCCAGTGGGCGAATCCGCATGCAACCGCAGACCCTGCAAGCCTTTCTCGAGGTCACCTTAAAGAAGGGAGATGCCTTGAGCGTGGCCAGAATCGCTGCATTGATGGCGGCGAAACGAACCTCTGACCTGATTCCTCTTTGTCATCCACTGTCATTGACCCATACTCAAGTGGACTTCATTCACAATGAGGAGGAAGCGTGGTTGGAATGTATTGTCACTACCGAAACCGTCGGACGTACCGGGGTGGAAATGGAAGCCTTGACCGCCGTCAGTGTTGCACTACTGACATTGTATGACATGGGTAAAGGACTGGATCGCGGTATGACCATCGGAGACATTCGCCTGCTGGAAAAATCGGGAGGATATTCTGGTGATTGGCAGAATGCATGAGAGTCACGATGTCTGCGCGTTACTCTTGACAGGAGGGCGGGGACAACGCATGGGGGGGCAGGACAAGGGAATGTTGAATTTGGGGGGGCATCCCCTGGTGGTTCATGCCAGGGAAAGAATTTGTCCCCAAGTCACGGAGATTTTGCTCAGTGCCAACCGCAACCATGATCTCTATCGGAGTTGGGGATTTTCCGTCATCGCAGATGAAAAAGAATACCTGGGGGCAGGCCCTCTGGCAGGCCTGTATGCCGGTCTGGCCTACGCGACTTCGTCTTTGGTCCTGACACTTCCTTGCGACACCCCATTTTTCCCGGACACACTTCTTCATCGCTTGTTCCAGACACTTTCAACCCGAGATGCCGAAATCGTTTTTCCGGTCTCAGGGGGGCAAAGTCATCAGGCTTTTTTGTTGTGCCGCACCCACCTGAAGGATTCACTGAAAAAATATCTGGACAGTGGTCAGCGTCAAGTACTGGGATGGGTGCAAAGTCATCGCCATGTAGCGGTGAGTTTCCCTGACGGGGACGATTTCTTCAATGTCAATACCCCGGAGGAATTGGCAAGAGCTGAGACACATTATGCTGAAATGTCCAGATGATAGTCAACTCACCAGATCGTTTTTACTTGTGGGTGGGATTATATTTATTGGGGTGACGGATGGGGCTCGAACCCACGACAACCGGAATCACAATCCGGGACTCTACCAACTGAGCTACCGCCACCACTGCTTAAAGAAGCAAGCCGAGATTGTAGCATGCTGTCTCGGGGTTTGCTAGTCTCCGGATATTTCAAACGTTAGTGATTCAAGGAATTCTCGTGCTCAATAATTCTCTTATCCCGGAACAATCGACCATCCATTCCGTTCATCCGGAGGTCGCCTCGAGTATCGACATTCGCGAGAGTGAAGGAGTACGGACACTGCATTTCGGGTCCGAGTGGGTGCAGGGGGCCATGCGGGTGGCTCGCCCCTGGAATCTTGAACTGGAATATACCCGCGCCATGATTTTTCCCTTGATCCTGTGCGAGGATCCCCCCACCAGAATCCTGTTGATCGGTTTGGGGGCCGCATCCCTGCTCAAGTATTTGTATCGCCATTGTCCGCATGCCCACTTGACGGTGGTGGAAATCGATCCGCGCGTGGTACAGGCGGCGCGCCAGTTTTTCCGCATGCCGGAGGATTCGAAGCGAATCACGTTGGTGGAGGGTGATGGCGCTGACTTCATGGGTCATGTCAGAGAAACCTATGACCTGATCCTGGTGGATGGCTTTGACGCGCGCGCGCGCGCAGGACGGTTGCAAGGGGAAAGGTTTTATCGGGATTGTGGACGAGTCCTGAGTACACAGGGTTTTCTATGCGCCAATTTCTTGACCCGTCAGCGCGGCTATCGATCGGCTTTGAATGCCTGGGGCGTCATCTTCTCGGGGCGAACCCTGCTTTTTCCTACGCTGGATAGCGGCAATGGTGTGGTTTTGGCCAGCGCGGGGTCGCAGGGTCCCTGGTCTTTGGTGGAGTTGCGGGCACGCATTCTAGCCTGGAAAAAAAACCATGCTCTGGATCTGGGACGCCTTCTCACCCGCATCGAACAACTTCAGTCCAGTGCGGGGGGAATGCTGAGATTGGGTCAGTGATCAGAGGCCGCTGTGCTGTTGGGCCACCATGCAGAAGATCACGGGGATGGAAAGCATGGTATTGAAGCGCGAAGTTAGCATGGCAATCCGGGCCGCTTTGGGTTTTTCAATGATTTCCACAGGGACGAGTCCGAGTGCTTTTTTCTGATTCGGCCAGATGATGAACCAGACATTGAAAGCCATGATGAACCCCATCCACATGCCCAATCCGATAGAGACAACTCCTTCGCGCAGCATCAGGGCCTGCATGACATATCCATTCATGGAGGCCAGTCCCAGGCCCAGGACGACAGTGGCCAGCGCTGCCCAGCGGAACCAGAAAAGGGCGGCGGGTGCGATGACCTTGGAAATGGCGGGTTTTTGTTCGTCCGGTATTTTTGGCATGGAGGGAATCTGGACGAAATTGAAATACCACAGCAGACCAATCCACATGATGGCTACGGTGACGTGTAACCAGCGGAAGGCAAAAGTCCACCAGTTATGAGAGAGCAGCAGGTCCATGTTGCCCCCTCCCATAAATGCCAGGATCAGAGCGAGCAGGATAAATCCCGCGCTGACGGTACGACCCAACGATTGGAAAATGGTACTCATGATGGAGCTCCTAAAGTATGAAGTTTTTATGACGGCTGTCTTTTTCCGTCTGTTTAAGAGGGAGGAAGATACCACATCTCTTGAAAATTACGTCAAGACACGGCGGTATTTGGTAAGGCGGGAGTCTCTCTGCATGATTCAATAGTTCCTCTGCATGAAGGGGGAGGGGAATGAGAGGGAAATGGATGGGGCGCCGCCCGAAGCATGAGGATCCGCCTGACGGCACCCCACCCATTGTCAATCCACGGGTGATACAGGCATGGTTCGAAGTGCAGGGGGCGGCGTTGGTAGAGCGCAACCGTTGGTTTTTGATCAGTCTGATCCTGGGGGTGGGGTTGTTCTTGAGTGGAATCGCTCTGGCGCTTCTCCTTCCCTTGAAGACAGTGGTGCCCTTCGTGCTGGATCGTTCGGAAAATGGGGCTGTCGCTGTTTCCAACACCCGTGTACAGGTATATCACCCGGCGGAGTCTGAAAAACGTTACTTTCTGGCACAGTGGGTGCGTCAGTTACTGACACTCGACCCACACCTGACGCCCACCTATCTGGCAGAGGCTTACCAATTGACACGAGGCAAAGCAACGGTGGAATTCACCGACTGGGTACAGCGCAACCAGCCGATGGTCGAGTTACGCAAAGACCCCACTTTGACGCGTACCGTGGCTGTATCCAGCGTATCTCTTATCGAGGACGAAGCGGCCCTGTTGCGTGTCGTGACGGAACGGCGTAATGGTGGAAACCCAATGGCACGGCGCGAGAAATTCGTTTTGACCTTGCACTTTGCTGTGGTGGCTCCCGAGCGTGAGGAAGAAGTTCTGAAAAACCCTGCGGGGTTATTTGTCACGCACTTTTTGGTGAATACGGATTTGGAGCAATGAATGAACGACCTGCTCCTCAGGAATTTTGGCCTCTTCGTGACGGTAGCAAAGCGCACGTTTCCATGGTACGGCGTGAGGGCGACGGGTTTGGCAAGGGCAGGGTGGTATCTTTATGCTTCGCTCTGGACTCAAGTAGCGGTTTCCGAGCCTGTATCGCCATCCCGTACGCAGGTGCAAGTCTATGATTCAGAAGTTCCAACAGAAATCCTCACCGTCCCTGGGGTGCCTACGGACCTGCAGTTGGCTCCCCATGAAAAAATTACGGGATTGGCTTTGGGGGATACCTTGCAATGGCGTGTGGAGGAATTGCCCGGGCATCTTTTTCTCAAGCCGTTGCGTTCCGACCTTTTCACTGCGGGGACCTTGGTGACCAACTTGCGCGTCTACTCCCTGGTGCTGCGTAGTACCACGCCCCAAGGCCCATGGGTCATGCGGGTACGTTGGATACTGGACGAAGAAAAGTAAATAATCGGCCAACCCGTCTTGAGTCAGTTGAAGTTTTGAGTTAGGAGCGGGGCGGTTATCAGGCCCACCAAAAAAAAGATTGCTGGACACGAGGATGACGGTGCTTTAGTATTCACTTCATGTTGTACGAAGCCTC
>WJXM01000025.1 GCA_019456405.1 Ferrovum sp.
CATTAAGTTAAGAAGGGTGCCGCAGGTGCGGCATTCCCATCAGGAGATCGAGAGCATGCAGTTGAATCCATCCGAAATCAGCGAATTGATCAAGGCGAAGATCCAGAATCTTCCCATCACTGCCGAAGCCCATACACAGGGAACGGTTGTATCCGTCACAGACGGAATCGTACGGATCCATGGTCTGAATGATGTGATGCAGGGGGAAATGTTGGCCTTCCCACAAAATACCTATGGTCTTGCCCTGAACCTGGAGCGAGATTCCGTGGGGGCAGTGATTCTGGGAGAGTACGCGCATATCAGCGAAGGAAATACAGTCACCTGTACCGGTCGTATTCTGGAAGTTCCGGTCGGCCCCGAATTGATTGGTCGGGTGGTGGATGCCCTGGGCAAGCCGATTGATGGAAAAGGGGCGATTGAAGCCAAAGTCTCTTCACCCATTGAAAAAATTGCACCCGGCGTGATCGAGCGCCAATCGGTGACACAACCTGTACAAACCGGACTGAAATCTATCGATTCCATGGTACCCGTGGGTCGTGGACAACGGGAATTGATCATTGGTGATCGGCAAACCGGAAAAACTGCCGTTGCCATCGACACCATCATCAATCAAAAAGGTCAGAACATGACCTGTATTTATGTGGCGATAGGACAGAAAGCTTCGTCGGTCGTCAATGTGGTGCGTAAACTCGAAGAGCACGGTGCGATGGCATACACCATCGTGGTGGCTGCGACGGCGTCAGAGTCGGCGGCCATGCAGTTCATAGCCCCCTATTCCGGATGCTCCATGGGCGAATATTTTCGCGATCGCGGTGAAGATGCCCTGATCATTTATGACGATTTGACCAAACAAGCCTGGGCCTATCGTCAAATCTCCTTGTTATTGCGCCGCCCACCGGGTCGTGAAGCCTACCCAGGGGATGTTTTTTATCTTCACTCCCGACTGCTGGAACGAGCCGCAAGGGTCAATCCGGACTATGTGGAACGGTTGACCAAGGGCGAGGTCAAAGGCAAGACAGGATCATTGACTGCCCTGCCGATCATTGAAACCCAGGCCGGGGACGTGACTGCGTTCGTACCTACCAATGTGATCTCCATTACCGATGGTCAGATCTTTCTGGAAACCGATTTGTTCAATGCCGGGATTCGCCCCGCCATCAATGCCGGGATTTCCGTGTCCCGGGTCGGTGGTGCGGCACAAACCAAGGTGATCAAAAAGTTGGGCGGCGGAATTCGTCTGGCATTGGCGCAATATCGTGAACTCGCCGCATTCGCCCAGTTTGCTTCTGATCTGGATGATACGACCCGCAAACAACTCGAGCGGGGACGCATGGTGACTGAATTGATGAAACAGGCACAATATGCAACCTTGTCTGTGGCTGAAATGGCTGTAACCTTGCACACCGTCAATAAGGGACATTTTGATACAATCGAAGTCAAACGCGCTCTGGCTTTCGAATCCAGTTTGATTGCTTTCCTGAAGAGTAAGTATCCTGCCATCATTGAAAAGATAGCAGCGACCAACGACCTCGATAAAGATACCGAGCAAGCCCTGGAAGCAGCGATCGAAGATTTCAAGAAAACCGGCGTGTATTGAGCGGGACGAGGAGCACTGAATCATGGCGGGATCAAAAGAAATCCGGATAAAGATCAAAAGCGTACAAAATACGCGCAAGATCACCAAGGCCATGGAAATGGTGGCTGCCAGCAAAATGCGCAAAGCGCAGGAGCGCATGCGGGCGGCTCGTCCTTATGGTGAAAAAATCCGTAAGGTGGCTTCCCATCTGGCACAGGCCCATGCCGAATACAAACATCCCTTTCTGGTGACCCGGGAACATATTCAAAACGTGGGCGTTGTACTGGTGACTTCTGACAAGGGGTTATGTGGTGGGCTGAATTCCAATCTTTTTCGCCATCTGATCAATTCCATGAAACAGTGGGAACAGCAAGGTGCAAAAATTCGTGCTGCTGCTCTGGGTAACAAAGGATTGGGTTTCCTGAACCGGATTTCCGTTCCGGTCGTTTCCCATGCAGTTCAACTGGGGGACAAGCCTCACCTGGAAAGATTGATCGGCCCCCTAAAAGTCTTGCTGGATCAGTATATAGCGGGCGAGGTGGATGCGGTCTATCTGGCCTACAATCGCTTCGTCAATACCATGAAACAACAGACCATCGTGGAAAGGATTCTACCCCTGCCGCAGGAAAAAATTGGTGACGAAACCCGCCAGGAGGCAGCAGCCTGGGACTATCTCTATGAACCCGATCCACAGGCAGTGATCGATGAGTTGCTCATGCGCTATGTCGAGGCATTGGTCTATCAAGCAGTGGCCGAGAATATTGCCTCCGAGCAAAGTGCCCGGATGGTGGCCATGAAAGCGGCTTCTGATAATGCTGGAACGGTCATCAGTGAATTGCAATTGATTTATAACAAGTCCCGTCAGGCCGCCATTACCAAGGAACTGTCGGAAATCGTCGGTGGCGCGGCTGCCGTTTGACCCTATTAATTAATAGTACTCATCATTAGGACTCGCAAATGAACCAAGGAAAAATTGTCCAGTGTATCGGGGCGGTGATCGATGTCGAATTCCCCCGCGACCAAATGCCCGGCATCTATAATGCGCTTACCATGGAAGGGAGCGAGTTGACGCTGGAAGTCCAACAACAACTCGGTGATGGCGTGGTTCGAACCATTGCCCTGGGATCTTCCGATGGTTTACGCAGGGGCATGATGGTCAGTAATACGGGCAAACCGATCTCGGTTCCGGTTGGACCCAAAACTCTGGGGCGAATCATGGATGTATTGGGCCGTCCCATCGATGAAGCCGGTCCCGTGGAAGCAGAATTGACCGCATCCATTCATCGGAAAGCGCCCAGTTATGAAGAATTGTCGCCAAGCCAGGAATTGCTTGAGACAGGGATCAAAGTAATCGATCTGATCTGTCCCTTTGCCAAAGGAGGTAAGGTTGGTTTGTTCGGCGGCGCTGGGGTCGGTAAAACCGTGAACATGATGGAGTTGATCAATAACATTGCCAAGGCACACGGCGGCTATTCGGTCTTCGCCGGCGTAGGAGAGCGGACCCGGGAAGGGAACGATTTCTATCATGAAATGAAGGATTCCAACGTTCTCGACAAGGTTGCTCTGGTGTATGGCCAGATGAATGAGCCACCGGGCAATCGCTTACGAGTTGCATTGACGGGTTTGACAATGGCTGAATACTTCCGTGATGAAGGACGGGATGTATTGCTGTTCGTGGATAATATCTACCGCTTCACGCTGGCTGGAACGGAAGTATCTGCCTTGTTGGGCCGGATGCCTTCAGCGGTGGGCTATCAACCCACCTTGGCGGAAGAAATGGGACGGTTGCAGGAACGGATTACCTCGACCAAAGTAGGTTCCATCACCTCGGTGCAAGCCGTGTACGTCCCTGCCGATGACTTGACGGATCCGTCGCCGGCAACGACCTTTCTGCACCTGGATTCCACTGTGGTGTTGTCACGGGATATCGCTTCTCTGGGGATCTACCCGGCCGTGGATCCGCTGGATTCCACTTCTCGCCAATTGGATCCGCTGGTGGTGGGCGAAGATCATTATAACGTTGCCCGCTCGGTTCAATCCACCCTGCAACGCTACAAGGAATTGCGTGACATCATTGCCATTCTGGGAATGGATGAACTGTCTCCTGACGATAAGTTGGTGGTGGCACGGGCGCGCAAGATCCAACGCTTTCTCTCACAACCTTTCCATGTGGCTGAAGTCTTTACCGGCGCACCAGGTAAATATGTGTCCCTGGCTGAAACCATCAAGGGTTTCAAAGGCATCGTCAACGGCGATTACGACAATTTACCCGAACAGGCCTTCTACATGGTGGGCGGAATCGACGAAGCCATCGAGAAAGCCAAAACCATGCAATAAGGGGAAATCATTATGGCCAATGTCATCCATGTGGATGTCGTCAGCGCAGAAGCTGAATTATTCTCCGGGGATGCAGAGTTTGTGGTGCTTCCAGGGGAAGGCGGGGAGTTGGGAATATACCCGCGTCATACGCCATTGATTACTCGCATCAAGCCAGGGACGGTCCGGGTCCGGGGGGTGGGAAAGAGTGAGGATGAAATCATTTTCGTGGCCGGCGGTATTTTGGAAGTCCAACCGGAGGGTGTGACGGTGTTGGCTGACACCGCCATTCGTGCCCATGATCTGGATGAAGCCAAGGCGTTGGAAGCGAAACGCAATGCAGAAGAAGCCTTGCAAAACAAGTCCAGTGATGTGGATTATGCCCGTGCCTCTGCCGAGTTGGCCACCGCCGTTGCACAATTGGCGACCATTCAACGCATACGCAAGGATCCTCACTGAACGCCTCCCGCATCACGCCGCTTTATATCGTTGTCCTGGCGGCAGGCCAGGGCAAACGAATGAATTCCGCTTTGCCCAAGGTTTTGCAGCCCCTCGCCGCAAAACCTTTACTGACCCATGTGCTTCAAACTGCCCAGGAACTCGACCCCGATAAAGTCATCGTTGTCTATGGACATGGGGGAGAAACCGTACGGGCATCTTTTGCAGAGCGGGACTTGACCTGGGTCCATCAAGCAGAACAAAAAGGCACCGGCCATGCCCTTGCTCAAGCCTTGCCCCATCTGCCTGCTCAGGGCGTCGTCCTGGTCTTGTACGGTGATGTTCCGCTGCTTCAATCTCATACACTCGAACAACTGATTCAACCAGCGCATGATGCACTGGTTCTTCTGACCCAACATATCCCTGAGCCAGGGGGATATGGGCGAATTTTGAGGGATGATCGACAGCAGGTGATTGGCATCCGGGAGGAAAAGGATGCTTCAATCCAGGAAAAACAGATTCATGAAGTCAATACCGGCATCATGGCCATGCCCATCGAGCACGTTTCCCACTGGCTGGAACGATTGACTTGCGCCAATGCTCAGGGTGAATACTACCTGACGGATATAGTTGCCAGTGCAGTGGCAGACGGGGTGGTTGTCCACACGGCTCAGCCCACCTATGACTGGGAAGCATTGGGTATCAACGACAAGCGCCAGCTTGCTCGGCTCGAGGGTATCTGGCAACGACATCAGTCTGAAGTCCTTCTCGGTAGCGGGGTGACCATTGCCGATCCTGATCGTTTGACTTTGCGGGGCACGGTGACCTGTGGTCAGGATGTCATGCTCGATGTAGGGGTCATTCTGGAAGGAAATGTCATTCTGGAGGATGGGGTCACCATCGGACCCTATTGCGTCCTCAAGAATTGCAAAATCGGGACGGGGACGGTGGTGCAAGCGTATACCCATGTCGAGGGCGCCCAGTTGGGTGCAGGTAACCGTGTGGGTCCTTATGCGCGTATTCGTCCTGGAACGATCACGCAACAGGCAGTTCATCTGGGCAATTTTGTAGAAGTCAAGAATTGCACCATTGATCAGGCATCAAAAGCCAATCATCTGACGTATCTGGGAGATAGTTCCATCGGCGCACGAGTCAACGTCGGGGCAGGGACGATCACCTGTAATTATGATGGAGTCAACAAACACCGCACCCAGATTGGCGATGATGTATTCATCGGGTCGGATACCCAACTCGTGGCACCTGTCACGGTGGAAGCCGGTGCCACCATCGGCGCTGGGTCCACGATCGTCAGGACTGCTCCTGCCGACCAACTGACGCTGTCGCGCAGCAGGCAACTGACGGTTCCTCACTGGAAACGCCCGCTCAAAAAGTAAACCGCGCTACGTGGAACGACACGCCGACGATGGCGTGCTCAGCGATGTTTCTTGAGGGTGAGTTCCCGGGTAATCAATTCATTCAGTACAGTGAATAGCGCCGCATTGCTGCCGGCCTGAGAGGGCGAAGTGGCATACATGCCATCGACAATGACGGTGGGCACGCCGTCCACACCATAACTCATGGCCTGCTGATCGCCTTGCTGCACCTTGGACTGAATGGCAAAGGAGCGGTAGAGCGCAATGAATTTATTGCGATCGACCCCCTGTTTCTGGACCCAGTCGAAAAGGTCATCTTCAGAGAACAGGTTGATCTGTTGCTCGTGCAGGGCAGTAAATACCTTTTCCTGTAGGCGATTGGCTTCATGAAGGGCTTCCAGAGCATAGTAGGCACGAGCCAGTACGGACCACTGTGAATGTCCAAAGGTCACAGGAACACGACGGTAGATAACGCCAGCCGGAAGTTTGCGTGACCAAGGTTCGAGCAAAGGTGCTAGATGGGCGCAGTGAGGACAGGCATAGGAGAAAAATTCCAACACCTCTACAGAGGATCCGGGCAAGGGCGCTTGGGCAACGATTTGGTAATCCTGTCCCGCAGTGGCGGCTTGAAGTTTGTCCGTCATGGAACCGGCCCATAAGAGGGCACCAGTGCAAGCCAGAAAACGACGACGGGAATGAGGCAAGAGCATGAGAAGAAACTCCTGTAGATAATGCTAATGAGGGATCAAAGAACTGCGACTGGTGGTGGTTTCGCGCAAGACTTGGGCTGGAACTCCATTATCCTTGAGGGTTTTGACCAGGGTACGGACCTCTTCCACGGAAGAAAATGGGCCGATTCTCACACGATAGTAGAGGGATTTCCCCTCGACCTGACCAGGTACGACCGTGCTGTCTATGCCCAACAAAGCCAAGGTGGCACGCTGACTTTCTGCTTCGGAGGATTGACTAAAGGCGCCGGTCTGCACAAAGTAGCGAACCGTTACCGGATGTTGTAATTCATCGCTTAAGGGCGAGGGTATGGAAGTGGCGGGGGGGCCGGATGTCGGAGCGTTTTCTACTGTCTGGGGCGGTGCACCCTCTGTGGCTGGAGCAGGTGTAGACGCAGTGGGCGCTGGTGAAACGGGTATGGCTGGTGCGCCTGTTTCACTCCCTTCGGTCACTTGAGAAGGAGTCAGAATTCCTCGTTTGGTAAGATCAGACCCGGTCAGTTTCTCGGGTGTGACGGAAGGATGCGGAGGAATACTACGCGAAGTGATCGGCGAAGAGAGGTGGCTGATGTACAGTGCCACTCCCGCTGCCAGCAGAACACCGCCTGCCAGCCCTACCATGCTCCCGATAAAAAAAGCACTGCCTGGGGTTTTTTCGGGTTTCTTGCTAGATTTCTCAGCCACAAGTCACTCCAAATAGGGATTCCTGCCTGGGAGGATGATAGCAGAATCCATGTAATGAAAAGCAGGACTTCATTCTACATTCGGTCTGGAGCAGAGACGCCCAACAGGCTCAAACCATCCCGCACTACGATCCCGATGGCGCTCAGCAAGGCCATGCGTGCATCTACCTGAAGGGGTTCACCCTCCAGAAAAGGAACCTGGTTGTAGTAGGCATGAAACTCGGCAGAAAGATCTCGCAAATAAAATGCGACGAGATGGGGGGCAAAGTCGCTGGCGGCCTGTTCCAGAAGTGCGGGATAAGCGTACAAAATTTGCAAAATGCGCGTTTCTTCTTCATGAATCAAAGAGTGCAGTACGCTGTTTTCCAGTCTGGCCGGATCTCCGCCCCAGCGTTCCAGAACCCTCTGGATACGGGCATGGGCATATTGAATGTAATACACCGGGTTGTCCTGAGACTGGGAAGTCGCTAGATCCAGATCGAAATCCAGATGCTGGTCTGATTTGCGCAAAATGTAAAACAAACGGGCAGCATCCCGACCTACCTCGGTACGCAATTCACGCAACGTGATGAATTGCCCCTTTCGGGTGGACATTTGAACTTTTTCGCCCTGACGGAACAGGCTGACAAATTGAACCAGGGGTACAGAGAGGCGTGTGTCATCGTAACCCAGTGCGTTCAGGGCTGCCCGGATCCGGGGAATGTAACCGTGATGGTCGGCACCCCAGATGTCCACGATGAGATCAAAACCCCGTTCGAATTTACCCACATGGTAGGCAATATCAGAAGCAAAGTAAGTGTAGAGCCCGTTCTCCCGTTGGACGACCCGATCCTTTTCGTCGCCAAAGGCAGAAGAGCGAAACCAGCGTGCCCCCTTGTCGGTATAGAGTTGCCCGGCATTTTCCAGACGGGATACGATGAGGGCTACGGCACCCGAATCAAAGAGAGATTGCTCGGAGAACCAGTCATCGAAGACGACCCCAAATTCTTCGAGATCCTGGCGACAATCGGCCAGTTGTTCGGTCAGCACGAAATGGTGCAACGCCAGGTAAGTTGGCCCCAGAAGTTCCTTCGCCGCAGCAATCAAAGCATCCATGTGGTGCTCTTCTTCCTCAGGCGGAATGGCGATCAGGTTGCTGGTATGGGGGAGCCCCAAAGTCGACAACAGAGGGTCTTCGCTGACGACCAGCTCAGAAAATCGTTGTATGGCTTCCTGTGCCATGATCTCCACATAGTCGCCCTGATATCCGTTATTGGGAAAGGGCAGGGATTTCAGTTTATTGGATTGCTGGAGCGCTCGTAACCAAGTGGAGACCGTCAAGATGTCCATTTGACGGCCAGCATCGTTGACGTAGTATTCCCGCTGCACCTGGTAACCCACCTTGCACAACAGATTGGCAACCGAGGCGCCATAGGCAGCCCCACGGCCGTGACCAACGTGGAGGGGGCCGGTAGGATTGCTGGAAACGAATTCCACCTGTACGCGTTGCCCGGATCCCTTTTTAGAAGAGCCAAAAAGATGGCCGCGATGCAGAATCTCGTGTACGATTTCCTGACGTGCCTGGGCCGTCAAAAAAATATTGATGAAGCCGGGTCCCGCCAGTTCTACCCGTTCGATGAGTGCGGACGAAGGCAGTGCCGCGATCAGTTGAGCCGCGATTTCCCGAGGGGATTGGCGCAACCCTTTGGCGAGTTGCAGGGCGACGGGGGAAGCAAAATCTCCATGCATGCTCTGGCGGGGTCGCTCCAGAACCGGGGGGGGCGTGGGAGCGGAGGAAATCTTCCGGATCGCAGCGCTGAGCAGGGCACAGAGACGGGCTTCAAGGGTCTCTTCGGGAGTCGTTACGGAACTGGAGGACATGACTCAAATTTCAATCAATTCAAAATCTTCCTTGCGTGCCCCGCACTCCGGGCAGACCCAGTTCATGGGAACATCCGCCCAGCGGGTTCCCGGCGCGATGCCTTCCTCGGGTGCACCCAATTCTTCATCATAAATATAGCCACAAATCAGGCACAGCCAGGTTTTATAACCTTGTTCAGAATCCATGAGTGTCTCGAATACGTTAGAATGTAACAGCGGCGGACGACTAAAATAGGCGAAAACTGTCGATCCACCGCCATGATAAAACTTATCCACCCTCAAGAGCAACCATCTATGATGCCTGCCCCTCCTGCCGTTTTGGTGTTTGCAGCCACGGATCCCAGTGGAGGTGCGGGATTGCAAGCAGATCTGCTGACTCTTTCCAGTATGGGATGCCATCCGTTGTCGGTCGTGACCGGAATTACAGTTCAGGATACGACCGGGGTCGAGGACATACTGGCGATGGATGCGGAATGGGTAGTGGATCAGGCGCGTTGTATTCTGGAAGATGTGCCCGTGGCAGTATTCAAATTGGGGGTTCTGGGAAGTGTGGAAATCATCGCCGCCATCGCTGAAATCGTTGCCGATTATCCTGAAGTGCCTCTGGTACTCGATCCGATATTGACCAGTGGACGAGGCGACGAACTGGCCAACGAGGAAATGCTCGAGGCATTGCGCGATCTGATTCTGCCTCAAACCTCTCTAGTCACTCCGAATGTCATGGAATTGATGCGTCTGGCCTATGATGAGGCGCCTGAAGAAGAACGTCCTGATTATGCGCGCGCAGCCATGGAAGTATTGGAAAGCGGTTGCGAATTCGTTCTGGTGACGGGAACTCACGCACCGGGCGCGCAGGTGGTCAACACGTTGTACGGACGTGAGGGCATCATCCGTTCCGATCGTTGGGAACGGCTTCCGGGCAGTTACCACGGTTCCGGATGTACCCTGAGTAGCGCCATCGCGGCCAGTCTGGCGCAGGGTCTACCCATTCCGGAAGCGGTGGCAGAAGCACAGGACTATACCTGGCAAACCTTGAAAGAAGGTTATCGTCTCGGTATGGGACAGATCATTCCTGATCGCCTTTTCTGGGCGCGGGAGGAACCGCGCAACGATGTCCATTGAATTCGGTAAAATTCGGGGACTCTACGGTATTACCCCAGAGTTGAGTGACACCGCCGACTTGCTTGGAAGAGTGAGATCAGCCTTTCTGGGTGGGATGTCTGTGTTGCAGTACCGCGTCAAATCCCTCGATATTTCCTTGCGCCGGAAGCAACTGAAGAAGTTGCGCGCGCTTTGTGACGAGTTTGACGCGCCTTTGATTCTCAATGATGGAGGGCTTCCTGAGTGGGAAGGGGGGCTGCATGTCGGACTGGAGGATGCGCCTCTGGAAGCATGGCCCCAATTGGCGAACCGAAGGCTATTGGGCGTTTCTTGCTATGCAGACCTGCACCGGGCGCAGGCGGCGGAAGCAGCGGGAGCCGCCTATATCGCCCTGGGTTGTTTCTTTCCCTCATCGACCAAGCCGGAGGCTTCGCCCGTCAAGCTGGATATTCTTCGTGCCAGCCGTGCCCAACTCCGTATTCCCATCGTCGTGATTGGTGGAATCACCCCGGCTCGGGTCGCAGAACTGCGTGCGGCAGGAGCCGATGCCGTGGCTGTTTTGAGTGGACTGTTCGATGCACCGGACATTACGGGCCGGGCGCGGGAATATGCCGCAAATTTTGAATGATCTGGAGTGGACCGGGCGCGTATAATGGCGTTTGGACACTGACTTAGATTTTGGAATTTCCATGACGACCAATCAGAAATTATTTGAACGTGCCCAGCAATTCATTCCCGGGGGAGTCAACTCTCCGGTGCGAGCCTTCCGTAGCGTGGGCGGTACGCCGCGTTTTCTGACGCGTGGGAAAGGTCCCCGCGTCTGGGATGTGGAGGGTAAGGAATATATCGATTATGTGTGTTCCTGGGGACCACTTCTGCACGGTCACGCCCATCCCTCCGTCATCCAGGCGGTGCAGGCCAGTGCCGAGCGGGGGTTGAGTTTTGGAGCACCTACGGCTCTGGAAGTGGAGTTTGCCGAAAAATTGATCCAACTCCTTCCCTCCCTGGAAATGGTTCGTCTGACCAGTTCGGGTACGGAAGCCACCATGAGTGCCATTCGTTTGGCCCGTGGGTTTACCGGTCGCAATCTCATCGTTAAATTTGAGGGGTGTTACCACGGGCATGGGGATGCCTTGCTGGTCAAGGCAGGTTCCGGGGCGTTGACCTTTGGTCAGCCCGATTCCGGAGGAATACCTGCAGAACTGGCCGCTCAAACCCTGGTCCTCGAATATAACCATATGGGACAGTTGGAAGAATTATTCTCCACCCAGGGCGATCAGATTGCCGCCGTCATCGTTGAACCCGTGGCAGGCAACATGAACATGGTACTGCCGCGCCCCGGGTTTCTCTCAAAATTGCGCGAATTGACTACGGCCCATGGCAGCGTCCTGATTTTTGATGAGGTGATGACGGGATTCCGGGTGGCGTTGGGTGGGGCCCAGTCTCTTTACGGTATTCGTCCCGATTTGACGACTCTGGGCAAGGTGATCGGTGGCGGAATGCCTCTGGCCGCCTTTGGGGGACGGCGCGACATCATGGAATATCTGGCCCCTCTCGGACCGGTGTATCAGGCCGGGACCTTGTCTGGCAATCCGATAGCCGTGACGGCAGGTTTGGTGAACCTTCATCTGGCCTGCGCCGATGGGCTGTACGAACGCTTGGGCGAAATGACCAGGACGCTGACGGAGGGCATTGTGGAAGTGGGCCGCAATGCGGGATATGCACTGTCTACCTGTTCATTGGGGGGCATGTTCGGGCTGTATTTTCGTGAAAAGTTGCCCAACACGCTGACCGAGGTGATGGAATCGGACCGGTTTGCTTTTAATGCGTTCTTTCAGGGAATGCTCGATGAAGGAATCTACTTTGCGCCCTCGGCTTTTGAGGCTGGTTTCGTCTCAACGGCACATACCAGCGTGGAACTGGATCAGACGCTCAGCGCAGCAGAACGGGTGTTCAAACAACTGAGATGAATACTCCTGTCGAAAAAACCAACTGGGAAGCATTTTTTCAACGGGCACAGTTTCACATTACGGTGGATGCGTACGCTGGTTTGCCCCCTGACCAGGGCATCGAGGTCGCCTTTGCCGGCCGTTCCAACGCAGGTAAATCCAGTGCCATCAATGTACTCCCCCAGCGCAACCGCCTGGCTTTTTCCAGCAAGACGCCCGGACGCACCCAGCACATCAATTATTTCAGTGTGGGCGAAGAGGGTTTTCTGGTGGATTTACCTGGCTACGGCTATGCCGAAGTTCCCAAGGCCGTCAAACTGCATTGGCAACGATTGCTGGCGGACTATCTTGCGACCCGTGAGTCCCTGAAAGGGTTGGTTTTGCTCATGGATATCCGTCATCCCTTGACGACGCTCGATGAACAGTTGCTGGAATGGTTCCTACCGCGCCAGAAACCGGTCATCGTGTTGTTGACAAAATCCGACAAGTTGGGGCGCAGCGCACGAGCACAGACTGTACGTTCGGTGCGTCAGACACTCACGGACCGAGGTGCGACATTGGCGGTCATTCCTTTTTCCAGCCTCGATCGGGAGGGGCTGGAACCCGCCCGACAAGCCGTGGGAGAACTTTTCAAGGAAGAAAGACCGGATCAGGTCATCAGCGCTGAGTTTTGAGCCATTCTCCAGCACGCAGGGCAAAGTAGGTCAAAATACCATCGGCGCCAGCGCGCTTGAAAGACAGCAAACTTTCCCATAAGCACTTTTCATCCAACCATCCGGCCTGGATGGCCCCTTGCAACATGGCATACTCACCACTCACCTGATAGACGAATGTGGGCGCCTTGAATTGGTCCTTGATGCGCCGAACGATATCCAGATAGGGCAGACCAGGTTTGATCATGATCATATCGGCCCCTTCGGCCAGATCGAGTCCCGCTTCCCAGAGGGCCTCATTGCTGTTGGCGGGGTCCATCTGGTACGTTTCCTTGCTGCCTTTGCCCAAAGATTGACCCGAACCTACAGCATCCCGGAACGGGCCGTAAAAGGACGAGGCATATTTGGCAGAATAGGCCAAGATGCGGGTATGGATTTTTCCTGCCTGATCCAGTTCACGACGCACGACACCGATGCGTCCATCCATCATATCGGAAGGAGCCACCACATCCGCTCCAGCCTGGGCTTCCACCACGGCTTGACGCGCCAGTGCCACCAAAGTTTCGTCATTGAGCACGTAACCGGACTCGTCGATCAGTCCGTCCTGCCCGTGCGACGTATAGGGATCAAGGGCGACATCGGTGATCAGACCCAGTTCGGGAAAGCGTCGTTTGAGAGCCTGCACGGTACGCGGAAGAAGACCATCGGGATTCCAGGCTTCTGCCGCATCGAGCGATTTACGTTCTTGGGGAATGACCGGGAACAGGGCCAGCGCAGGAATTCCCAACTCGAGACACCGTTCGGCCGTATGCAGCAACGGTTCGATGGCTTGACGCTCAATGCCCGGCAAGGAAGAGATGGGGGTCACCTCGAGAGTTCCTTCCTGCACAAAAACCGGGTAGATCAGGTCGGACGCATCAAGTCGGTGTTCCTGAACCAGGCGACGGGAAAAATCATCTCGACGGTTGCGGCGCATCCGTCGAGCAGGAAAAGAACTCAGGGTTTCCATGACAGTCATTCCTCAGTTGTTTTGTGCGGCAGTGGCATAGGTATAATCGTCGATGTGGTCTGATGCGGTACTGGGTTGTCCGGTTTTGGGGTCGACGGCAATGACCTCGATACCAGGAGGCATGATGGCTTCACTTTCTGGAACGGTCTTCAAGGCGGTTCCCATGTAATCCATCCAAATCGGTAAGGCCGCTTGGGCCCCTGTTTCCTGAGGTCCCAAAGATCCCGGCTTGTCGAAGCCGACCCAGGCCACGGCGACCAAACTGGGTTGAAAACCGCAGAACCAGGCATCAACGTGATCGTTGGTAGTGCCGGTTTTGCCAGCCAGATCCTGGCGCCCCAGACTTAATGCGCGAGTGGCCGTGCCCATGCGAATGACATCCTTCATCATGCTGGTCATGATGAAGGCATTGCGCGGGTCGATCACTTGTTCAGCGCCTTCACCGGCCAGAACGGGTTGTGTACGGCTGAGGGGTTTTCCGCTACTGTCCAGAATTTGATCAATGAAATAGGGTTTGACCCGAAATCCTCCATTGGCAAAGACCGCATAGGCTGTGGCCATTTGTAGGGGGGTGGCTTCGCCTGCACCCAGGGCCATGCTCAAATAAGCGGGTTGACGATTGGCCTCAAATCCGAATCGCTTGACATATTCCTGGGCATAACCGGGGCCAATGGCTTGTAATACGCGAATGGCAACCATGTTTTTCGATTCAGCCAACCCGATGCGCAGGCGAATCGGACCCAAATATTCATTTTCATAGTTATGAGGTTCCCAGGCCTCGCCGCCATTCTGGTTGGGATCATGGATGACGATGGGACTGTCGTCGACCAGAGTGAAAGGAGTGAATCCTTTTTCCAGCGCCGCCGAGTAGATGAATGGTTTGAAACTGGAGCCGGGTTGACGGTAGGCCTGGATGACATGATTGTATTTGGTGCGATTGAAGTCAAATCCTCCCACCAAGGCACGGATGGCTCCACTGTGCGTATCGAGAGAAACCAGGGCAGCCTCTGCCTTGGGATACTGAACGATGATCCAACCGGATTTGTCGTTACGCATGACGCGAATCAGGGAACCGCGCTTGATCCGACGATCGGCACTCGCTTTCGAACCCAGACTGGCGTGCACAAACGTCAAGGCACCCTCCTTGAGGGTCATGGGCCCTACATTCTTTATGTAAGCGCTTACTTCCTTCTCTGAGGCTGATTCAACTACGGCAGGGTACAACTCGTTGGTGATTTCCAGATCTCCCAGCGAATCTTCGAAATCAGCGATCGTGGCACCGCTGGCGGGAAGATCCAGAGTGTCTTCGGGTCCACGATAGCCATGTCGCTGATCATAGGCCAGAACGCCATCGCGTACGGCCCGGAAAGCGGCATCCTGATCTGCCTTGAGGAGCGTGGTGATGACGCTGTAGCCGGAGGAATAGACACTGTCTCCATAGGTTTGAACCATGTACTGACGGACCATTTCAGCGGCATAATCGGCGCGGGTCAGGGCATTGGCATGGTAGGACGAGGCGTGCCCCGGTTTATGCAGTGCCAGGGCATAGTCGGCATCACTGAGGTATTTCAGGTCGTGCATGCGGCGTAATACATACTGTTGACGTAGCGCTGCCCGTTGTGGGTTGATGATGGGGTTGTAGCGTGAGGGGGCTTTTGGCAGTCCGGCCAGCATGGCCATTTCCGCAACGCTGAGTTGAGGCAAGGGTTTGCCGTAATACACCACGGCAGCGGCACCAAAGCCATAAGCACGTTGCCCGAGATAGATCTGGTTGATATACAACTCGAGGATTTGATCTTTGGTCAGGTTGCTTTCGATCTTGTACGACAGCAGGACTTCGGATAGCTTGCGTGTCAGCGTGCGCTCATTGGTCAGGAAGAAATTACGTGCCACCTGCATGGTGATGGTGCTGGCTCCTTCCTTGGCAGAGTGGGAAAACACGTCCGCCAGCATGGCGCGCAGAACCCCCTGAAAGTCCACAGCACCATGCTGGTAAAATCGGTCATCTTCGGCAGCCAGAATGGCGTGGCGCATGTTGAGAGGAACTTCGGCCAATTTGAGCATGGCGCGTCGTTCTTCACCAAATTCGCCGATCAATTGGCGGTCAGAGGTGTAGACTCGCAGTGGCAACTTGGGGCGATAGTCAGTGACGGCATCCAGACTGGGAAGTTTGGGGTACAGCAAAGCCAGGGTCATGACCACGATACCCACTGCTACGGTGCCGAGAGTGACCAGAAAGATCAGGGGGTAGAGGAGAAATTTGGGCAACGTGGCACCGTGTCGGGAGTAGTGAAAGATTATACTTGGTCTTGGGAGAGGCGTCTTTCAAGGTGCGATGAAACGCCCTTTTCCGGGGGTCAGGACGGCTTCCAGCAGATCCTGGCGGGTCACGGGAGTCAGGCAGGCTTGGCCCAGAGCGTTGAGAAGTATGAAACGCAGGGAACCTGCCTCCACTTTTTTGTCTCCAGCCATGAGGTTCAGGTACCGTTGGCTCCCCAGATCAGGCGCTTGGGTCGGCAGGCCAGCCCGTTCAAAGAGGGTCACCATGCGTTGCAGATCCTTGGGATCGAGCCAGCCCAGGCGTTCAGACAGGTCAGCTGCCAGCAGGGAGCCGACCGCCACGGCTTCGCCATGCAACCAATTCCCATAGCCCAGACCCGTTTCGATGGCATGCCCGAAGGTATGACCCAGGTTGAGCAGGGCGCGCAGCCCGGTCTGTTCCAGAGGGTCTGCAGCCACGAGTGCGGACTTGTTGCGGCAAGACGTCAGAATGGCTTGGGCCAGGATCTGGGGTTCTCGTTGCAGCAAGGCATCCAGGTGAATTTCCAACCATTCCAGAAACGGGAGATCACGGATCAGACCATATTTGATGACCTCCGCCAAGCCCGCCAGAAATTCTCGCTGAGGCAGGGTATCGAGGGTTGTGGTGTCGGCCAACACCAAACGAGGTTGATGAAACGCGCCGATCATGTTCTTGCCCAGAGGGTGGTTGATTCCGGTTTTTCCTCCCACTGAAGAATCGACCTGGGACAGTAGGGTCGTGGGAACTTGAATCAGGGGGACGCCGCGCAGGTAGGTGGCTGCCGCATAACCTGCCAGATCACCCACCACCCCTCCGCCCAACGCAATGACGGTGGTTTTTCTATCCGCTCGCTGTTCCAGCAATACATCGTGAATGTGGTTGAAACTGTCACGAGTTTTGTAGGACTCCCCGTCGGGGAGTATGACGGGAATGACCCGTTGCCCCCCTGCGGTGAGCATGTGAGCGATGCGCTCCAGGTATAGGGGAGCCACGGTGGTATTGGTCACGATGGCGGAAGTATTGCCGGTCAGATGAGGGACGATGAGGTCGCTTCGGCATAATAATCCGGGTCCTACCAGGATCTGGTAAGGAGGAGAGACTTCAACAAGGAGGGTGTGCAAGGACATGGGCATTCAGTTCCAGTTCCAGTTGACAGACAAGCCGTTGTGGGCTTTGTTGGGCGGTATCCACAATCAGGTGAGCGACTTCCCGATAGAGGGGGTCGCGGATTTCAAATAATTCTTGCAGGCGCGCCTTGGGGTCTCCAGTTTGCAGGAGAGGACGATGGCGATCATGGCGAGTGCGATGCCAGAGTTGATCCACACTGCCGCGCAGATAAACCACGACTCCCCGCTGGTGCAGATGTTGGCGAGTCAGTGGGCTTAAAATGGCCCCTCCACCGGTGGCCAGAACGATTCCCCGGCGATTGACCAGTTCGCACAAAACGGCCTCCTCACGGGCGCGGAAGCCCGACTCTCCCTCGAGTTCAAAAATGGTGCTGATGCGCACTCCCGTACGGGCTTCGATCTCATGGTCGGAATCCACGAACGTCAGGTGTTGATGGCGGGCCAGCAAGCGACCGATGGTGGTCTTGCCCGCGCCCATCAAACCCACCAGAAAGATGTTGCACGATTTATCCATCTCGTCATTGTAGCCCAGCTTTGGGTGTTAAAGGCATGGGTTGCAAGTTAACGGTTGATTGACCGGCCCGGCTTGGGGTATCATCGCAGACCCGCTGCGCGTATCCATAAACCCGCCCCAGGCTCCGGTTTGTACCTGCGGCGATCGCTCCGTCTTCTGTGTGCTGAGGTGTACCGTTGAACCATTCGTCCATTCCGTCCGCTCAGGGACTTTATGATCCCGTCCACGAACATGATGCCTGTGGTGTGGGTTTCGTTGCGCACATCAAGGGGCAGAAGAGTCATGCCATCGTTCGGCAGGGCCTTCAGATCCTGGAAAATCTGACCCATCGCGGAGCCACGGGCGCCGATCCTCTGGCGGGGGATGGCGCGGGTATCCTGCTCCAGATCCCTGACGCATTTTTGCGCCGCGCGGCGGATCAACTGGGCTTTGCTCTGCCGGAGGCAGGACAGTATGCCGTAGGTATGGTTTTTTTGCCGCAGGATCCTCGAGCGCGCGAAAGTTGTGAAGCCATTCTGGAGCGTTGTGCGCGCAAAGAAGGGGCCGAAGTTCTGGGTTGGCGTACGGTGCCCACTCAAAATCAGGGGTTGGGGGACAGCGTCAAGCGGGTAGAACCCTTCATCCGCCAGATTTTTCTGGCACGGGGTGTGACCCATGGAGACCAGACCGTCTTTGAGCGGAAATTATTCGTGTTGCGCAAGCGTGCTGAACATGAAGCCGCCCAGAAGGGTTATGATCGGACCCGCTTCTACGTGCCGTCACTATCGTCCCGTACCTTGATCTACAAGGGGATGTTACTGGCCGATCAGGTGGGGCAGTATTACACGGACCTGGGCGACGAAAGCCTGGTTTCAGCACTGGCGTTGGTGCACCAGCGTTTTTCGACCAATACTTTTCCCACTTGGGATCTGGCTCATCCTTTCCGACTCATCGCGCATAACGGGGAAATCAATACGTTGCGTGGGAATGTCAATTGGATGGCAGCACGTCGGGGTAATCTGGCGTCTGCCCTGCTAGGCGAAGACATGGCCAAAATCTGGCCCATCATCGTGGAAGGTCAGTCGGACTCTGCCGCCTTTGACAATGCATTGGAGTTGCTGGTGGCTGGGGGCTATTCTCTGGTACAGGCCATGACGCTTCTGATTCCCGAGGCCTGGGCGTGCAATCCATTGATGGACGAGGCACGCCGGGACTACTACGAATATCATGCGGCGCTGATGGAGCCATGGGATGGGCCTGCCGCCGTGGCTTTTACCGATGGGCGTCAGATCGGCGCCACTCTGGATCGCAATGGTTTGCGTCCTGCCCGCTATTTGCAGACCAGTGACGATTTGGTACTGATGGCCTCGGAAATGGGAGTGTTGCCCATTCCCGAGCATAAAATCATCAAGAAATGGCGCCTGCAACCCGGCAAGATGTTCCTGATCGATCTGGAGCAGGGGCGTATCGTCAGCGACGCTGAAATCAAGTCAGGCCTGGCCAGTCAGCATCCCTACCGTCAATGGCTGGATGCGACTCAGATCCGTCTCGAGTCCTTGCCGACCCCTGCATCTGCCACGGAAGAAAAACCAACCGTTGCCGTTGTGCTCGATCGCCAGCAGGCTTTTGGCATGACCGAGGAAGAACTCAAGTTTGTCCTGGCACCCATGGTGACCAGCGCTCAGGAGGCCGTGGGCTCCATGGGTGACGATACGCCGCTGGCAGTGTTGTCGAACCGTTCCAAGTCGCTCTACCAGTATTTTCGGCAACTTTTTGCTCAGGTCACCAATCCACCCATCGATCCGATTCGTGAAGAGTTGGTCATGTCTCTGGTATCTTTCATTGGACCGCGTCCCAACTTGTTGGCGGTAGACGAAGCAGATCCCCAACCCCGTCTGGAGGTGGAGCAACCGGTTCTGCTGCCGGAAGACATGAGTTGCCTGCGCGCAATCGCCAGTCTCACGGCAGGTCGCTTCCGGGTTTCTACCTTATCGATCTGTGCGCCCCTCCAGGAAGGGGTGGCGGGGTTGGCGGCCAGGTTGGAAACGCTTTGCATTCAGGCAGTAGAAGCCGTTCGTTCGGGCAGTAATATCCTGATTTTATCTGATCGTTTCGTGGGTCCGGCGCAGGTGGCGATCCCTGCTTTGCTTGCCACGGCCGCAGTGCATCATCACCTCGTGCGTGAAGGACTTCGTACGGCCACGGGTTTGGTGGTGGAGACCGGGTCTGCCCGGGAAGTTCATCACTTTGCACTGCTCGTGGGCTATGGTGCGGAGGCTGTGTATCCCTGGCTGGTTTATGAAACCCTGGACAATGGAGCGTTCCCGAATGCGGATGTCACCCCCAAGGAGATGCGCAAGCGTTTTTCCAAGGCCGTTTCCAAGGGACTGCTCAAGGTCATGTCCAAAATGGGGATTTCCACGGTCCAATCCTATTGCGGTGCCCAGATTTTTGAAGCCATCGGGTTGAGTGCTTCCTTTGTACGGCGTTTCTTCACGGGAACGGCCTCTGTGGTTGAAGGGATCGGATTGGCCGAGGTTCTGGAAGAAAATCTGCGCCTGCATCGCATGGCGTATTCTACAGGACTGTTGTATCAGGAGGCGCTCGATGCCGGTGGGGAGTATGCTTACCGCGTCCGTGGTGAGGCCCACATGTGGACACCGGAAAGTATCTCCAAATTGCAACATGCGACCCGTTCCGGAAACTATGCCACTTACCAGGAATATGCTCGAGCCATCAACGATCAGGCTGAGCGATGGATGACCTTGCGAGGCCTTTTTGAATTCAAGCATGCGGCGCAGCCCCTTTCCCTCTCCGAGGTTGAAGCCGCAACTTCCATCGTCAAGCGTTTTGTCACGGGTGCCATGTCTCTGGGATCCATTTCTCAGGAGGCACACAGTACTCTGGCCATTGCCATGAACCGCCTAGGGGGAAAATCCAATACCGGCGAGGGGGGAGAAGATCCCGTACGGTTCCGTCCATTATCCAATGGGGATTCCATGCGTTCGGCCATCAAGCAAGTTGCTTCCGGGCGTTTTGGCGTGACGGCAGAGTATCTGGTCAATGCTGATGATATTCAAATAAAAATGGCACAGGGCGCCAAGCCAGGTGAAGGAGGCCAACTACCTGGACACAAGGTCAGTCAATACATCGGCAGGTTGCGTCATTCCGTTCCGGGGGTGGGTCTGATTTCTCCTCCACCGCACCACGACATCTATTCCATCGAAGATCTGGCCCAACTGATCCATGATCTCAAAAATGTCAATCCTCAAGCGCGCATCAGCGTCAAACTGGTTTCCGAAGTGGGGGTCGGTACGGTGGCGGCCGGAGTTGCCAAGGCCCATGCTGATCATGTCACCATCTCGGGGCATGACGGCGGAACCGGTGCGTCCCCTCTGTCTTCGATCAAATATGCCGGTTCCCCGTGGGAACTGGGGCTGGCGGAAACCCAGCAGACCTTGGTTCTCAACCGTCTGCGTGGGCGCATCTGCGTGCAGGCCGATGGACAGATGAAAACCGGGCGGGATGTGGTGATTGGAGCTTTGCTGGGCGCGGACGAATTTGGTTTTGCAACGGCACCGCTGGTGGTACAGGGATGCATCATGATGCGTAAGTGCCACCTCAATACCTGTCCGGTGGGCATTGCTACGCAGGATCCAGAGTTGACCCGACGATTCGCCGGGCAGCCCGAGCATGTGATCAATTATTTCTTCTTTGTGGCCGAGGAAGTACGCGAACTGATGGCCCAACTGGGATTCCGGACTTTTGAAGAGATGGTAGGACGGGTAGACCGTCTTGACATGCGCCGGGGAATTTCCCACTGGAAGGCTCAGGGTCTTGATTTTTCAAGAATCTTTCATAGCCCGGACATGCCTGTTCAGGTGGCTCGTTCCTGGAAGGAGCGACAGGATCACGGCCTGGAGGGGGCGCTGGATCATGCCCTCATCGCCCAGTCCAGGGTCGCCATCGAGCAGGGGCAAGCGGTGGTCATCGAAACGGGCGTGCGCAACGTCAACCGTTCCGTGGGTGCCATGTTGTCTGGCGAAGTGGCGCGCCATCATGGCTTTGCCGGTTTGCCTCAGGATACGATCCTGGTGCGCGCCAAGGGAACTGCCGGACAGAGTTTCGGGGCATTCCTGGCCCATGGGGTGACTTTTCACTTATGTGGTGAAGCCAATGATTATGTTGGCAAGGGACTGTCCGGGGGACGCATCATCATTCAACCCGCACCCGAGTCTACTTTGTTGGCTGAAGAGAACATCATTGTGGGAAACACGGTTCTGTACGGTGCCGTTGCCGGTGAATGTTATTTCCGGGGCGTGGCAGGCGAGCGCTTTGCCGTGCGCAACTCTGGCGCAGTGGCCGTGGTGGAAGGCGTGGGAGATCACGGGTGCGAATACATGACGGGAGGCACGGTGGTGGTATTGGGTGAGGCCGGACGCAATTTTGCCGCAGGGATGAGCGGGGGGATTGCCTTTGTCTATGACGAGGCCGGGGATTTCGACAAGCGCTGTAATCTGGCCATGGTTGCGCTCGAGGCGGTGCCCGAGGAAGAGCAGACTGCCGAGGTCAAAGGCGTTCTGGACACCCATGGACGCGTGCGGGTCAATCACATCGAAGCACGGGACGAATATCTGTTGCGTACCCTGATTGAAAACCATGTGCGTCATACGGGCAGTAACCGAGGGCAACAGATTCTGGATCAATGGTCGAGTGCACGGTGCAAGTTCGTCAAGGTGATGCCCTTGGAGTATCGTCGTGCGCTGGCCGAAATGGCGGCGAAACAACAATCGGCACAGGTGGCCTGACATGGGAAAGATTACGGGGTTCATGGAAATCGAACGGCAGGAACCCTCTGCCGAAACGCCACAGGAACGGGTGGGACACTACCGCGAATTTACCATCGATCTGCCCCTGGAGAGCGTCAGCCAGCAAGGAGCACGGTGCATGGATTGCGGAATCCCCTTCTGTCAGACGGGATGCCCAGTCAATAATATCATTCCTGACTGGAATGATCTGGTCTACCGTGGTCAGTGGCGCGAGGGGTTGGACAACCTCCATTCCACCAACAATTTTCCGGAATTTACGGGGCGAGTCTGTCCTGCACCCTGCGAATCGGCGTGTGTGCTCAACATCAATACGGCGCCAGTAACCATCAAGAACATCGAACGCGTCCTGGTGGATCGGGGTTGGGAAGAAGGCTGGATTACTCCGAAAATTCCTTTGCAGAAGACGGGAAAGCGGGTGGCCGTGGTGGGTTCCGGGCCTTCTGGATTGGCTGCGGCACAACAGTTGGCACGGGCGGGACATGACGTGGTGGTGTTCGAAAAAAATGATCGGATCGGGGGACTGTTGCGCTACGGTATCCCGGACTTTAAATTGGAAAAGCCTCTGATCGATCGTCGACTCGAGCAGATGCGGGCGGAAGGGGTGGAATTTCGCACAGGTGTGCATGTGGGCGTGACACTGTCCGCCTCGCATCTGCAGGAGATGTTTGACGCGGTCCTGCTCACTGGGGGATCGGAACATCCCCGTGATTTGCCCGTGCCGGGAAGGGAATTGAAAGGGGTTCATTTCGCCATGGAATTCCTCCCGCAACAGAATCGGCGCAATGCCGGAGATACGGTGGAAAATGGCCTTTTGGCGACGGGCAAGCATGTGGTGGTGATTGGCGGAGGCGATACGGGTTCCGATTGCGTGGGGACATCGATTCGCCAGGGTGCGCTTTCCGTCACGCAGTTTGAAGTCATGCCGCGCCCTCCGGAACAGGAGGACAAACCTTTGGTGTGGCCCCACTACCCCCTCAAGTTCCGTACTTCCACCTCTCAAGCGGAAGGAGGAACCCGTGACTGGAGTATTTCGACCCAGGCGTTTACAGGAGTCGATGGGCAGGTGACACAGTTACGCGCCGTGCGCCTGGAGTGGAAGGCGGATGAAAAGGGGCAGATGAAACCTCGGGAAATTCCGGGCACTGCCTTTGACATTCCGACGGACCTGGTCCTGTTGGCTATGGGTTACCTGCATCCGGTGCAGACGGGGGTGTTGGAACAGTTAGGGGTGGCAAAGGATGCCAGGGGCAATGTGCAGGCCAATGTCATGGACTATCAAACTTCAGTGTCCAAAGTATTTGCTGCCGGTGACATGCGACGTGGGCAGTCTCTGGTGGTCTGGGCCATTCGGGAAGGTCGTCAGGCGGCACGAGCCATTGATGAGTTCCTGATGGGTCAGTCTGATCTTCCCCGCTGATTTTTCATGATTGACCCGCTGAAGTGACGGCGGACTGAAGAGGTTCCTGTGCTGAAAAATGATACCTTCCTGCGTGCTCTATTGCGTGAACCCGTTCCCTATACACCGCTTTGGATCATGCGTCAGGCCGGTCGCTATTTGCCTGAGTACAATGCGACGCGAGCCAGAGCCGGCAGTTTTCTCAATTTGTGCAAATCACCGGACCTGGCCACGGAAGTCACATTGCAGCCCTTGGCTCGGTATGCTCTGGATGCCGCCATTCTTTTTTCTGATATTCTGACGGTACCGGATGCCATGGGTCTGGGGTTGTATTTTGCGGAAGGAGAAGGACCTAAATTTGAACGTCCGATCCGCGATGAATGGGAAGTTCGCAATCTGAGTGTGCCGGATCCCACCGTGAACCTGCGTTATGTTCTGGATGGGGTATCTCAGATTCGCAAAGCATTGGCGGGTTCGGTACCCCTCATCGGTTTTTCAGGGAGTCCGTTTACGCTGGCCTGCTACATGGTGGAAGGGGGCGGGTCGGAAGATTTTCGTCATATCAAGGGAATGCTCTATCGTCGCCCGGATTTATTGCATCGTATTCTGGAAGTGACCACCGAAGCGGTCATTCAGTATTTGAATGCCCAGATCGAGGCAGGTGCTCAGGCAGTCATGGTATTCGATACCTGGGGAGGAACGCTGACTCCGAAGGCCTATCAGGAATTTTCCTTGCATTATCTGGCAGTGATCGCTGCCGGGTTGACCAAACAGGCAGAAGGGCGTCGGGTGCCCAACATCGTCTTTACCAAAGGCGGTGGATTGTGGCTTGAATCCATTGCCGATGCGGGCTACGATGCCGTGGGGTTGGACTGGACCATGGACATGGGTGAGGCACGGCGCCGTGTTGGCCATAAGGTGGCTTTGCAAGGCAATCTGGACCCGATGACCTTGTTTGGTACGCCCGAGTGCATTCGCTCGGAGGTGGGAAGGGTACTGACCGAATTTGGTCCGGGATCGGGTCATGTTTTCAATCTTGGCCATGGCATTACGCGCTTTACTGATCCAGGTCAGGTGACGGTGCTGGTGGATGCCGTGCACGAACTGAGCCGCCGACCAAGTATCGCTATTACCTGACACATAAGGAAAAAGCCGGATTATTCATGGTTTTTTCCCCAGCGTTATGCACAGAACGGGGGCGGTAGATAATAATCCTTATGAATCATGGGGATTTTTGTCTAATATAAGATAACACAATGATTTGTATGTATAAATTGCAATTAATCGAGATTGGGTCAGGCGGCTTCAGGCACATTTAAATTCTTGACAAGTATCAAATTCTCAACTTATAAACAAAGTTATCCACAGATGCTCCGCACCTGTTCTGCTTGTGCATGGATCTCCAGGACCCCATGATCGTCGAAGTCCTGCTCGACCTGCCTTTACCACGCGGGTTTGATTATCATGCCAGTCTGGTGACAGAGGAGGATGTGGGGCGACGAGTCAAGGTTCCATGGGGTACTGGGCAAAAAGTCGGAGTGATTCGAGCCCTCAAACAGTCCTCCACTTACCCATTGGACAAAATCAGGGAAGTCCTGGAGATCTGGCGAGACGTCCCCCCCCTGAATGCTCGTGATTGGCAGTTGCTGGAATTCTGCAGTGCCTATTATCACTATCCTTTGGGTCAAACAGTGCTGGCCATGCTGCCGCCTGCTTTGCGTCGGGTCGGGGGCTGGCTGCCGCCGACCCGAGTACGTCCATCCCGGAAAGATCCTGTCCAGAGTTCGACGCTGCCTCTCAATGAGGCCCAACGGACGGTGGTACAGACGATTCTCCAGCATCCGCGCTTTGCCGTACACCTGATCCATGGGGTGACCGGGAGCGGCAAGACTGAGGTTTATTTTTCTCTGATCGAAGAAGTATTGATGCGCGGACGACAGGTTCTCCTGTTGGTGCCGGAAATCAACTTGACCCCCCAACTGGAACAACGTCTGGCGCGCCGCTGGCCCGCTCTGGACTGGGTCAGTCTGCACAGCGGGGTCAGTGAGAAGGAACGGGCGCGGCGTTGGCTGGCGGCCCAGGCCGGGACCGCACGTTTGGTATTGGGCACTCGCCTGGCGGTTTTTACGCCTCTGCCCGAGTTGGGATTGATCGTGGTGGATGAAGAGCATGAGGCCTCCTTCAAACAGCAGGATGGACTGCGGTATTCCGCCCGGGACATGGCTATTGTCCGTGCGCGTCAGGGGGAGTTTCCGATTGTACTGGGATCGGCGACGCCCACCTTGGAGAGTTGGCATAATGCCCGGTCCGGACGGTATCAACTGCACACTTTGAGAGAGCGGGCCGTACCCGGCGCCTGCTTGCCTCAACTGACTCTGGTCCCTACGACGCAGGAAGGACTCTCCCCACACTGGGTGACCGCCTTGCATGAAACTTTGGGCCGGGGAGAACAGATCCTGGTATTCATCAACCGGCGCGGGTATGCTCCGGTTCTGTATTGTCCCAACTGTGGCTGGCAGGCGGCCTGTCCGCGCTGTAGTGTGCGCCTGGTGGTTCACCGGCGCGCACGCCAACTGCGTTGTCATCACTGTGGTCTGGAGCGGGCGCTGAACGAGGCTTGTCCGTCCTGCGGGAATGTTCACATGGAAACCCGTGGAGAAGGGACACAGCAGGTGGAAGAACGTCTGCGCACCTATTGTCCCTCAGCCCGTCTCTTGCGTCTGGACAGTGACAGTCTGGCCCTGAAGGGAAGTTGGGAAAAAGCGCGGGAACAAATTTTGGACCATCAGGTGGATATTCTGGTGGGGACCCAGTTATTGGTCAAGGGGCACGACTTTCCTGATTTGTCCCTGGTGGTGGTACTGAATGCCGACCAATCGCTTTTCAGCAGTGATTTTCGTGCTTCCGAACGGCTTTATGCGCAACTTCTTCAGGTGGCAGGACGGGCCGGACGGGCAGAAAAGGCGGGACAGGTGTGGATTGAAACGGATTATCCGGGACATCCCGTACTGTTGGCGCTGTTGCGGCACGAAACAGAAAACTTTCTGGACCAGGAATTGGCCCTGCGACGTCAGATGGGGTGGCCGCCTTTCAATTATCTGGCCATCCTCCGGGTAGAAGCACGGGACGTGGCAAAGGTCACTGCATTTCTGGAGGATGCGCGGCAGAAAGCTCTGGCACGAGGAGGAGAAGGGATCAGTATTTTTGATCCGGTTCCCTCCTCTTTGGCACGCAAGGCTGGCTTCCACCGTTGGCAATTACTCGTTCAGGGCGTGCAACGCGCTCACCTGCAAGCATTTCTGACCGGGTGGGTGGATGAGTTGCGCGCATTGCGTTCGGGGCGAAGCATCCATTGGGTGCTCGAAGTTGATCCCTGGGACTGTTAGTCGGTCCACTGCACCCAACCAAAGGTATGAGTGAGCAGGATGAGCAGACCAAACAGGATCCGGTAATAGGCAAAACCAGTGAAATCATGCTGGCTGACGAAACGTAGCAAAGCGCGCACGGTCATGAAAGCAAAAATGAAAGAGAATAAACTACCGACCAGAAACATGCCCAGATCACTGGCATGAAAAAGGTGGCGGTATTTGACCAACTCATACACGGTGGCCGCACTCAAGGTGGGAATGGCGAGAAAAAAGGAAAACTCCGTGGCCGCCGTGCGGGACAGTCCAAAGAATAGTCCGCCCATGATGGTGGCGCCAGAACGAGAAGTGCCGGGGATCAGGGCAAAGGACTGACACAGCCCGATTTTGAGGGCGATACGCCAGTCCATGTCGTCTACCGTGGAGATGCGGACAGGTTGACGGCGGCGTTCCACCCAGAAAATGACAAAGGCGCCCAGAATGAAGGCCAGTGCGACGGGCAAGGGGGCGAACAGATGCGCCTTGATGGACTTGGCGAACAATAAACCCAAGACCGCTGCCGGAAGAAAGGCCAGCAGCAGGTTGAGGGTAAAGCGTCGGGCGGCACGATCTCTGGGCAATCCCACGACCACGCGTCTAATCCGCGCCCGATACTCCCAGCAAATGGCCAGGATGGCGGCAAACTGGATGACGATTTCAAAAACTTTTCCTTTTTCGTCATTGAAGTGCAGCAGACTGCCGACCAGTATCAGGTGTCCAGTGCTGGACACCGGCAGAAATTCTGTCAGTCCTTCCACCACGCCCAGGATGGCTGCTTTGACCAGTAACAGGACATCCATGGGTCAAACCTTGCGATAGAGTTCGGCACCCTGTTCCCGGAACTCCTGGGCTTTTTCCGCCATTCCCTGATCCAGTGCCTGCTCGGAAGATACCCCGATTTGAGAGGCGTAATCGCGTACGTCCTGGGTAATCTTCATGGCGCAGAAATGGGGACCACACATGGAACAAAAATGAGCCAGTTTGGCCCCTTCCTGAGGCAGCGTTTCGTCATGGAATTCCCGTGCCTTGTCCGGGTCCAGTCCCAAGTTGAACTGATCATCCCAACGGAATTCGAAACGGGCTTTGGAGAGAGCATTATCACGCATTTGGGCGCCGGGATGTCCCTTGGCCAGATCCGCCGCATGAGCGGCAATCTTGTAAGCCATGATGCCGTCCTTGACGTCGTTCTTGTCTGGCAAGCCCAGATGTTCCTTGGGGGTGACGTAGCACAACATGGCCGTGCCCTGCCAACCGATCATGGCAGCGCCGATAGCGGAGGTGATGTGGTCATAACCCGGCGCAATATCCGTGGTGAGGGGGCCCAGGGTATAGAACGGGGCCTCCTGGCAGAGGGACAGTTGCAGTTCCATGTTTTCGCGGATACGGTGCATGGGGACATGTCCCGGACCTTCGATCATGGTTTGGACATCATGTTTCCAGGCAATCCGGGTCAGCTCTCCGAGGGTTTTGAGTTCGGCAAACTGGGCGGCATCATTGGCATCATGAATGGAACCGGGACGCAGTCCATCGCCCAAAGAGAAACTGACATCGTAGGCCTTCATGATGGCGCAGATATCCTCGAAATGGGTATGCAAAAAATTTTCCTTGTGGTGGGCCAGACACCACTTGGCCATGATCGATCCTCCCCGGGAGACGATGCCGGTCAATCGCTGTGCGGTCAAAGGGATATGGGCAAGACGCAATCCTGCGTGAATGGTGAAATAGTCCACCCCTTGTTCGGCCTGTTCGATGAGGGTATCCCGATAGATTTCCCAAGTCAGTTCCTCGGCTTTTCCCTCCACCTTTTCCAGTGCCTGATAGATGGGTACGGTTCCAATGGGGACAGGAGAGTTGCGGATGATCCACTCGCGCGTCTCATGGATGTTCTTGCCCGTGGACAGGTCCATGACCGTGTCCCCTCCCCAGCGGATGGCCCAGGTCATTTTCTCCACTTCTTCCTGAATACTCGAACCCAGGGCGGAATTGCCGATGTTGGCATTGATCTTGACCAGAAAATTGCGTCCGATGATCATGGGTTCGATTTCGGGGTGATTGATGTTGGCGGGAAGGATGGCTCGTCCGCGCGCAATTTCATCCCGTACGAATTCCGGAGTGATGTGATCGGGTAAGGCAGCACCCAAGGATTCACCAGGATGTTGGGCGGAGAGCCAGCGTTCGGCATTTCCTCCCAGAACTTTGAGGGCATCCCGTTGGGCTTCGCGCCGGCAATTTTCGCGAATGGCTACATATTCCATTTCCGGAGTGATGATGCCACGGCGCGCATAGTGCATCTGGGAGACATTTTGTCCCGCCAGGGCGCGGCGTGGGGTACGCTGGAGTTTGAAGCGCATTTCGGTCAGGGCTGCATCGTCCAGTCGTTCCTGGCCATAGGCTGAGGATGGACCGTTCAATGTTTCCGTGTCTTGACGCTCCTCGATCCAGCGACTGCGAACGCTGGGTAAGCCTGCTCGAATGTCGATACTGACCGCGGGGTCAGAGTACGGGCCAGAAGTATCATAGACGATCAGGGGGAGGTTGGGTTCGGCACCGAAACTGGCCGGAGTGTCCGACTGACGGATTTCACGCATGGGGACCCGCAGGTCTGGGCGCGAACCCGTGACATGGATTTTGTGAGAACAGGGGAGAGGGATGACGGATGCTTCGTCCACCTGGGCCTGCTCGGCCAGAAACTTTTGGGGTGCATTCATGCGCAGATTCACTCTTAGAACGGATTAACAGGGGAAGTGTACCAGATGGACAGTGTTTGCCCGATTCCAACATGTTCAAGGAGGGGTTATGAGGGGGTCCAGAGGCAAGTAGTGAACGTCGATGATGTCGAGGGTACGCAGTCCAGCTGGACTCATGAAACGGACCGTGTCGCCGGCACGTTGTTTGAGCAGGGCGCGGGCCAGGGGTGAAATCCAGCTGATGTGACCACATCCGGGATCGGTTTCATCTTTACCGACGATGGTATAGACATGAGTTTGATCGCCTTCTTCTACAGTCACCTGTGCGCCGAAAAAAATCTGATCATTTCCGGATTGCAAGCCGGGATCCACGACTTGGGCAATTTCCAGTCGTTTGGTGAGAAAGCGCAGGCGCCGATCGATCTCGCGCAGTCGTCTCTTCCCATAAATATAATCCCCATTTTCCGAACGATCTCCGTTGGAAGCTGCCCAAGACACGGTTTCCACGACTTTTGGACGCTCCACGCGCAATAGGTGGTCCAATTCGGCGACCAGTCGGGCATGTCCTCGAGGGGTCAAATAATTGGGGGTGTGGGGCGGCAGGTCGGTATTCGATGCCGAAGGGTCTTCCTCCTCCTCGTTCTCCGGCTCACGCACAAAGGCTTTGCTCATTACTCAAAATTCAAAGAGAGGTATTTGTGCTGCGTGGTGGAGAGAGGGAACCCAGGTTTCAAAAAGTGATTCTTCCCGCAGGGTTCCATCTGGCAGGCGCATCCAGCGTCGTACGGTCATGACGGGTGCATGGCCGGTGATGGCAATGGCGCATCCTCCGGTTGCCAATGCGTTGAGAAATACCGGGTGCAGATACGGAACGGAGCCGGTAAGCAGGATAGTGTCCCAGACGGATCCCGGATGCCAACCTTGGGCAGCATCCCCCACCTCTATGGTGACATTGTGAATACCGGCATTGTGCAGGCGTTGGCGTGCCTGAGTGGCCAGCGTCGGGTGAATTTCCACCGAGGTGACGGTGGCGGCGCGTTTGCCCAGCAAGGCGGCTACATATCCGCTACCCGTTCCCACATGGAGGACACGGTCTGATTTCTTGAGGCGTAATTCTTGAATCAGGCGGGCTTCCAATTTGGGCGAAAGCATGAACTCGCCATGATCCAGAGGAATTTCCATGTCGACGAAAGCCAGTTCACGCTGGCCGACGGGGACAAATTCTTCACGGCGGACCTGGTAGAGTAGATCAAGCACTTCGATATTCAGGACATCCCAAGGGCGGATCTGTTGTTCGACCATATTGAAGCGAGCCTGTTCGAGATTCATTAACGTGCCTCCGGGGGGAATGAAACATCATTCGGTCAATTTGACATTGTAGCAAAATCAGTGTGAGGATAGTCTTTGGTCATTGGAGCAGTGGGGGAAATTCATCCGGGTTGAACGAAGTTTTCAGGAACCTCCTGCCCGGACCCCAGGTCCCAAGACCATTATCGATTGAATTTGAAATGGGCGGGGGGCGTCATGAAGATTGCGGTGGCACTGTTTATGCTGTTGATTTCGGTCATGTGGGTGATGCGCTCGGCTAACGCCTCGGAACTCCCCGGTGTGGGGCAGAAGGCGCCCGAGTTCAGCGTGATGGATCAGAATGGAAAACTGCAAAAACTGTCGGACTATCAGGGTAAATGGCTGGTTCTCTATTTTTACCCGAAGGACGAGACTCCGGGGTGTACGACGGAGGCCTGTGCCTACCGTGATGACATTCATAAAATCCAGAATTTGGGGGCCGCAGTGGTGGGGGTGAGTATCGATGATGCCAGTAGTCACGCCGAATTTGCGGACAAACATCACCTCCCTTTCCCATTATTGGCCGACAAGGAAGGTACGGTGGCGAAAAGTTATGGGTCGGAACGTACCCTTCTGGGTTATAAGCTGGCGCGTCGCAATACCTTCATCATCGATCCCACAGGTCGTATCGCCAAGGTTTATGTGGATGTGGATGCCGAAGCGAACCCCAGGGAAGTCATTGTGGATCTACATCGTTTGCAGTCAACGCACTAACTTGCGAACCAGGCCCAGCAGGGTGGCGGTAGCCCCTCTGTGTCGCTCGACGAAGGACCGTCCTTGTTCACCCATGGAACGGCAGAGCGTTGGGTTTTCGAGAAATTCCCTGACCCGTAGAGGCAATTCGTCCAACTTGAAAAATTGCCGAGCGGCACCGCACGCCACGGCAGCGCTGCTGGCTTCGGAAAAGTTGAACGTGTGCGGACCCAGCAGGACCGGGCATCCGACGCTGAGGGCCTCAAGGAGATTCTGTCCACCCAGGGGGAGCAGGGTGCCGCCTATGAGCGCGTATTGGGCCAGACGATACCAGGCGTACATTTCTCCCATGCTGTCCCCCAACAAGACTGTCGTCTCGGCAGAGAGGGGGCGCTGCGCAGAGCGCCGCTGGTAGGGGACATGATTCTCTTCGAGCAAGGCAGCCACGGCGTCAAACCGTTGCGGGTGTCGGGGAACCAGCACCAGCAGATAGGGCGGGGTGAGTAGGGAACCCAGATGTTTCAGCAGGAGTTCCTCTTCCCCTTCGCGGGTGCTGGCTGCGATCCAGACCGGTCGGTTCTCACCGATCATCTGGCGGAGTTGTTGCAAAGCCGCATCATGCACGCAGGGCAGGGGCGCATCGAACTTGAGGTTACCCATGAGTTCGACCGGAGGGGCACCCAGGGCTTCAAAGCGTTGTGCATCGGCGAGCGATTGAGCAGCGATGAGCGACAGTTGACTCAGGAGGGTTCGCGTCAGGGTGGGAAAAAAGGCATAACGTCGTGCCGAACGTTCTGACAGTCGGGCATTGGCCAGAATCAGGGGAATATGACGGTGCTGGCACTCATGGATCAGGCGGGGCCAGAGTTCCGTTTCCAGGAGAAAGCCCAGAGTGGGTTTGAAGGTCTCCAAAAAGCGTCCCACTGCGCCGGGCAGATCGTAGGGCAGATAGACGCGCTGAATTCCCGGAGGGATTTCAGCGCGCGCCGTTTCTCGTCCGGTCGGTGTGGTATGGGTCAACAAGAAGGCATAGTCCGGGTATTGCTCGGCCAGCGATCGAAGAAGCGGCAAGGCAGCACGGGTTTCCCCCACCGAGACGGCATGGAGCCAGATCAGAGGGCGGGATTCAGTGCGCGGGCAGGGGTAGTGACCAAGGCGTTCGAGCCAATGGAGACGATAGCCGGGCTGTTGTCGACCACGCCACCAGAGACGGAGAAAAAACAGGGGTAGCATCAAGCGGGTCAACTGGGTGTACCAGAACAGGTTCATGACAATAACTTCTCCAGGGCATCCAGAACTTCCGGTACGCTCGGGCATGATTCTTTCCCGCCTAGATTCACGGCCCGCGCACTGCCGAAAACGCCCGTGGCTCGTGGGTCGGTGGCGGTGTACAGGGCTACCACCGGTCGCTGGAGCGCGGTGGCCAGGTGGGAGAGTCCCGTATCCACTCCAACCACAGCCTGGGCATGGGCCAGTAGGCCAGCCATGCTGGTCAGATCGAGTGGTGCCAGGGCCTGAGCTCCGAAGATCTGATTCGCCAGATGCTGGGCGCGTTGGCGTTCGCGTTCGTTGCCGCCGGGGAGCAGGATGGTCGATCCTTGGGCAGAGAGGTGCTGACCCAAGGCGATCCAGTGGGTTTCCGGCCATTCCTTGTCACGGCGGCTGGTTCCGTGCAAAAAGAGGACATAGGGTTCATCACCCAGGGTGCGCGGACATGCCAGATCAGAGCGCAGGCCATAGGCAACGGCCTTTTCCGGATCGTAACCCAGAGCAAGACCGGCCAGTGCACGGTTGCGTTCCACAGCATGAAGATTTCGGGAAACCCGGAAGCGCTGCTGGTAGAACAGGCTGGCCAAGGGTTCGCGAATGCTGTGACGATCATATCCCATCCGCATGGCGGGGCTGAAGCACCCGACCAACGCACTTTTGATCAGACCTTGCAGATCCAGACTTGCATCATGGTTCAGAGTTTGCAGAACCTGTTTCAACCGACGCCATTCGGCATGGGTCGCCGGTGAAAAAAGAGCGGTACGCCAGCGTCGCAAGGCCACGGGAATCACACGGCGGACCGCTGGGTGCAGACGGGGCAGTGCCGCGAAGGATTCTTCAACGATCCAGTCGATGGAAAGGGTGGGGCAATGGTGGGCCATGTCCGTCACTGCCGGAAAGGCGTGAACCACATCGCCCAGGGAAGAGGTTTTGAGGAGAAGGAGATCAGTCATGCCGCCATTCTAGGGGACCTGACCCTGCGCGGCTAGTCGGAAGTGGAGTACACTCGCCTCCATGTCACTTTCTGTCATCATCATTGCCAAAAACGAAGAGGCGGCGCTTGGCGCTTGTCTGGACTCGGTTCTTTGGGCGGAGGAATGTATCGTTCTGGATGGGGGAAGTCAGGATGGTACGGTGGAACTGGCGCGCCAGCGTGGCGCACGGGTGGAGATTGCGGAGGATTGGCCAGGCTTCGGTCCGCAGAAGAATCGTGCGCTGGATCTGGCCCGTGGAGACTGGGTGCTTTCACTGGATGCGGACGAGCAGGTCCCCCCTGAACTGAAGGCGGAGATATTGGCGGTCATGGCAAATCCTGGGGCGCTGGATCTGTACCGCATGCCCCGCTCTTCGCGTTACTGTGGGCGTGCCCTACGCCATGGCGGTTGGTGGCCCGACTATGTGGTGCGTCTCTTTCGCAGAGGCAAGGCTCGTTTTTCTGCAGACTGGGTTCATGAACGATTGGTGGGAACGGAGGGAAGAGATATTGGAACCCTGAACACCCCGCTGGAACACGATACTTACGTCGACCTGGAAGAGGCCCTCGACAAAGCCAACCATTATTCGACGCTGGGTGCCCGTCAGGCGTATGCCAAGGGACGGCGCGCCACTCTGGGCAAGGCTTTGCGGCATGGATGCTGGGCATTTTTTCGAACCCTCATTCTGCGCCGCAGTTTTCTGGATGGAGGACAGGGTTTTTTGCTGGCCGTATCCAATGCCCACGCGACCTTTTACCGGTATGCCAAACTTTGGTGCCTGGACCGACCGGAGTGCCGGACTTTTCCTGCGGATCAGTGATCCAGAACTTGCAGGCGTTGTAACTTGGCGTAATACCCATTTCGGTCCATCAGTTCCCGATGGGTTCCTTGCTCCACGATATGCCCCTGGTCCAGCACAACGATGAGATCAGCTTTTTCAATCGTGGAAAGACGGTGCGCAATGACCAGGGTAGTGCGTTGTTCCATCAGGGTATCGAGGGCCGCCTGGACGGCACGCTCGGATTCGCTGTCGAGGGCTGAAGTGGCTTCGTCCAGAATCAGGACCGGGGCGTTTTTGAGGAGTGCGCGGGCGATGGCGATACGCTGACGCTGTCCACCGGACAGACGTGCCCCGTTTTCTCCCAACAGGGTTTGAAATCCCTCGGGTAACTGTTCGATGAACTCCAGGGCATGGGCTGCGCGTGCGACCTCGCGCAACCGTTCCAGCGGGGTTCCGCGCAAGGGGCCATACCCGATGTTGTGGGCCACGGTATCGTTGAACAGGACCACTTCCTGGGTGACGAGCGCCAGATTGCTGCGCATACTGGCCAGGGTCAAATCCGCAATGGGACATCCATCCAGAAGGATGCGTCCTGACGTGGGGTTGTGAAAGCGGGGCACCAGACTGGCCAACGTGCTTTTTCCGCTCCCTGAAGCCCCCACCAGAGCAACGGTTTGGCCAGCTCGTATCTCCAGACTGAAGGAGTCGAGGGCCAAACGATGACCGCGCGGATAGGCAAAACACACCTGATCAAAGGATAAGTGACCCTGGGCATGTTCCAGTACCTGGGTTCCTTCATCTCTCTCAGCGGGTTGATCGATCAGGGCAAAGACGCTCTCAGCGGCAGCCAGGCCCCGCTGCAAGGATTCGCTCAAATCAGAGAGACGCTTGATGGGGGCCAATAGCATGATCATGGCCGTGATAAAGGAAACAAAGCCCCCCACCGTGGTTTGATCGGCACCTGCCTGCCAGGTAGCCATGCCGATGATGAGAGCAATGGCCAAGGCTGCAAAGAATTGGACAACGGGAACATTGGCCGCACTGGCCGCTGCTTGCTTCATGCTCAGGCGCCGCACCCAATTGCTGGTTTCATGGAAACGGTCAGTTTCGATGGGGATTCCCCCAAACACCTTGATGACCTTCTGGCACTGGATCGACTCATCCAGCACGCTGGTGAGATTGCCCATGGCACTCATGGTATCGCGATTGATATGACGCAGGCGCAGATTGACTTTCCGAACCACCCAGGCAATGGGCGGGGCCACCAGCAGGGTGACACTGGTGAGTTGCCAATTCAGGTAGATCAACCAGCCCATCAGGCCCACGACCACGAAACTGTCTGTGACCAGATTGGTCAGCACGGTGGTGCTGGCCTGCATGACCTGATTGGCGTCATACACCAGTTTGGAGATCAGTTCTCCGGTACTGTGGTCATCGAAATAACGGGCAGGCAGGTGGAGCAAGCGCTCGAACATTTGTTGACGCAGGTCCATGACCACTTTGTTGCCGACCCAGTTCATGGCGAACTTGGCGATAAAATTGGCAACGCCTCGAACCAGGAACAGTCCCATCAGCATGAACGGAACCCAATGCATCCAGTGCGGGTCCTTGTGCACGAAACTTTTGTCGAGCATGGGTTTGAGCAGGGCCGGCAGGAACGGTTCGGTGGCCGCAGTCAGGATCATGGCCCCGACGGCACCGAAAAATTCCCAACGATAGGGACGCACATGGCGCATCAGGCGGGAGTAGAGGGAGGCGGTCCCAGGCAGAAGGCGCATGGTATGGTGAAGTCGGTCCTAAAGTTCTAATTATGCGCTACCAGAGCCAAAGTGACTACCGTAGCACTTTCTACCAACTCCACCAGGGCCCCCGCCGTATCCCCGGTGGTGCCCTGAATTCGCTCCATGAGTTTTTGGTGCCACCAGTAACCGATGACCCCGGCTACCAGGATGGCGCCCAGACCGGGGCGTCCAAAGCCAATCAAAACACTGGCCAGCGTCATGACACAGACTCCCCAGACTGGGGTGCGTGGCATGTATTGAGAGAGGGCTTCTCCCATTCCGCCGGGGCGAACGTAAGGGGTCGTCAGGAACAGCAGGCATAGGGCGGTGCGGCCCAGGAGTGGGGGCAGCAGCAGAAAACCTGGGGCGATGCGCGCATCCAGCGTGATCAGGGCCATGGCTTTGACCAGTAACACGAGGACCACACTGACCACGGCAAAAGAGCCGCAGCGAGGGTCTTTCATGAGTTCCAGGATGCGTCCCCGGTCCCCTCGGCCACCCCCAAAGGCATCTACCGAATCGGCCAGTCCATCCAGGTGCAGTGCCCCGGTGAGTCCGACCCACAGGACCAGAATCAACGCACCGGATAAATTGGAGGACACGCCCAGATAAGAAGTGAGCGCACACATTCCGGCCAATAGGGTGCCAATGATGGCGCCCACGGCAGGATAAAAAAGGAGGGACTGCCCCAACTCCTGAGGAGACGGGGTGGGGCCGGAGGGTAGGGGCAGGCGGGTCAGGAATTGCAGGGCCAGGCCAAAGGTTCGCAGGGGTTTCACGCAGGGTGGGACTCATTTTTTGTCCAGTCGTTCACGGCATGCAAAGAGCCGTGGGGAACCGGATAGGTCAAAAAATCGCTGCGCCGAGTTCGATTCAGTCGATGATGCAACAGACGGATGACTCCGCCATGGGTAACCAGTAGAACGGTTTGGCCTGGGTACCGCTGCATCGATTCAATCCAGCCGGTTTCGACACGCTGGCAGAAATGCTCGAGCGTTTCCCCTTCGGGGGGAGGCTGTTGCCAAGGGTCACGCCAGAATGCTGCCAATGTTTGAGGGTCTTTCTGGATCAATTCTGCGGCTGTGTGTCCTTCCCAACATCCGAAATCCAGTTCGCTGAAACGTTCATCCACCGTCAGTGGAATTTGCAGACGGGTGGCCAGGTTTTCGGCAAAGTGCCGGCAACGCTGACGGGGGGAGGATACGATCCGGTTTCCGCGCCAGAGGGTTACGGCTTGTTCCATTTGTTGCCACCCCAAATCGGTCAGCGGATCATCCAGTCGTCCCCGAAACCCCCCGTATCCGGTGTCTCCGTGGCGCAGAAGATGGGGAATCACAACTTCTCCGAAACCGCCGCTTCGGCAAAGGTGGCCATCTCCTCATGGAGTGCACAGGCCAGACGCAGCAGGGGGATGGCGCTGGCAGCGCCACTGCCTTCGCCCAGGCGCAGACCGAGGGACAAGAGCGGGTGGGCATCCAGTGCTTCCAGAATGGCGTGATGCCCGGGTTCGGCCGACCGATGGCCATACAAAAACCAACGCGTCACCCCAGGGTTCATGCGTTCTGCCACGAGGGCGGCCACACTGCTGATGAACCCGTCCACCAGCACGGGGAGACCGCGCTGGGCAGCGGTACAGTAGGCGCCGGTGAGTGCGGCAATTTCGAATCCTCCCAGATGTTTCAGGATGGCATAGGGGGATGTGAGTGCGCGCTCATGTTTCAGCAGGCTTTGGGCAATGACCTCGATCTTGTGGGATACCCCCGCTGCGGCCAATCCGGTGCCAGGGCCCGCCAGTCGTTGCGGGGGGAGGCCGAGCAGGACACAGGCCATGGCAGTGGCGGAAGTCGTGTTGCCGATGCCCATTTCTCCTCCGATGAAGAGGTCTGCACCGGTCTGCAGTGCGGCTTCGACACGGGCTTGTCCGGCGGCCAGTGCTGCATGGCATTGGGATTCGGTCATGGCGGGCGCATAAAGGAAATTGGCGGTGCCGGGGCCCAACCCCAGATGGTGCACGCCAGGCACGTGCGTCAGGTTCTGAACCGTGCCCAGATCGATGACTTCGAGGGATGCGCCCAAAGTTCTGGCCAGCACGCTGATGGCTGCACCGCCCCGGGCAAAGTTCTTGATCATTTCACCCGTGACAGCCTGGGGGAATGCGGAGATATTTTCGGCGGTGATGCCGTGGTCTCCTGCGAAGATGCTGATCCATACCTGCCTCATGTGTGGACGTTCCCTCCCTTGAGCGGCGGCCAGGAAACAGGCCAGTTCCTCCAGTTGGCCGAGAGAGCCGGGTGGTTTGGTCAGTTGTGCCTGGCGCTGGCGAGCTGCCAGACGCGCGACTTCATCCAGTGGATGAGGAGGAAGGGTCAACCAGTCAGGAATCATGGGCGTCCTTTCAAAAAAATGGGGAGTCCGGCGACCATCAACAGAACCGGGTCGCAGAGAGTTGCCAGAGCCTGATGCAGGCGACCGGCCTGATCGCAGAACCGGCGGGTCAATTCTCCGAGTGGGACGACGCCCAATCCGGTTTCGTTGCTGACCAGGATCAGGGTGCCGGGCAGGGAGGGGAGGAGCGCCAGGAGGGCATCCTGTTCACGCTGTGCGCACTGCGGGTCGGAATCGAGCAGCAGGTTGGTCAACCACAGCGTCAAACAGTCCACCAGGATGAGGCCCTCGGGGTGGGCATGAGCGAGCAGGGTCCGCGCCAAAGCCACCGGTTCTTCGACCACTTGCCAATGGGCCGGGCGAGTCGAACGGTGATGGGCAATGCGTATGCGCATTTCCTCATCCTCGATTCGGGCAGTGGCAAGATAGGTGACCGGACGGGTACTGTGTTTGGCCCACTGTTCGGCCTGAACGCTTTTACCGGAACGAACGCCGCCGAGAATCAAGATACGCCGTGGTGCCTCAGCGCTCATCCACACCGTCCAGAGCTTCCACCAGATCCCGTATCAAGTGGGAAAATTCGCCGGTCATCAGGGTGAAATCGTTATCGAAGGCTTCTTCACCGGCGTTTGAACTTTCGCTCAGAATATCGTGCGGGGACAGGCGCCTCAATTGTAGTGCTTCGTCCAGCACGAAGGAGATTTTTTGCCCCCAGGTCAGGGCAAGACGGGAAACTTCCTTGCCTCCTTGCACGTGCTGTCGGATCTCTGCGCCTTCCAGGGAGTGGTGGGCATAGCGCACTTTCATGCGCTCATCCTGGCGGGCGCGCAACTCGCAATCCTGGTCGATGGTGAAAACCGCGGGAAGCGTGTCTTCCACCAGCCATTGAGTCATGGCTGTGACCGGAGACAAACGGGTGCGCAGGGGGGCAGCACTGAACTCCACGCCACATTTCCGCAAGGTCTCCAGCACTTCCTCGGCACGTCCTGGATTGGCGCTGTCCACCACCAGCCACTGGTTTTGCGGGTCGATCCAGGCATAGGTTCTGCGTTGCACGGAAAAGGCGCGGGGGAGCAATTCATCCGTCACTTCTTCCTTGATATCCTTCATCTGTTTGCGTCCCGGTTTATAGCCACGGGTATGTTCGAATTCCTCGGCGCGCTGGCGTGCCTGTTGGGCAATCACGGAGGCGGGCAGGAGTTTTTTTTCGATGCCAAGACAAATCAGCAGATGGGGCGGCAGGGTATAAACGAAGTCTTCGTCATTGGGGGGGAGCCAGCCGTTGCGCTGCAGATCACTTCCCGTGCAGGACTGAAGGGGGCGGTGCGACAACCGCTCACTCAGGGACTCGGCCGAATCTTTCCAGGCACCGAGGCGATAAAGCACAAGATTCTTGAACCACATGGTCAATCCCCATAAAGGATGGAATTCTACCAGAAGGACGGTGGGGACCCTCACCGGTGCGAGGGATCTTCCGGGGGACTCTCCAATTCCAGTGCGGCTTTTGTCACCAGTTCCTCAGGCAGGCGTGCCTGGATGGATACCCCCAGGCGTTCGAATTCACGCGCCTGGGCAATCAAATTACCTTTGCCCGTATGGAGTTGACCATAGGCCTTGTCGTAGACGGTGCGGGCTTTTTCCAACTCCTTGCCGACCTGCTCCATGCTGGTGACGAAGCCCACCAGTTTTTTATAGACCCGGCTGGCCCGTTCTGCCAGTTCGGCCGTATGGGCATTCTGTTCTTCGAAACGCCACAGTTGGCGGACGATATTGAGACTGGTCATGAGGGTGGTGGGGGTGGCGACCAGCACATTTTTTTCGATGGCATTCTGGAACAAACTGTCATCGGCACGCAGGGCTTCTACAAAGGCCGATTCGATGGGGATGAACATGAAGACCATTTCCGGTGTGTTGAGTCCCGGCAGGGTGAAATAGGAACGGTCGGACAGTTCCTGAATGCGTGCAGCCACTGCCTGGACATGCTCCTTCAGGGCAACGGCACGTTCCGCATCCTCTTCTGCATTGACGTAACGGGTGTAGGCATTGAGGGAAACCTTGGCGTCGATGACCAGATGTTTGGACTGGGGCAGATAGACAATGCCATCAGGGCGCCGCCGTACTTCCTCCGTGGCAAAACTGACTTCCCGCCGGTAATCCTGACCTTCGCGCAGTCCCGAACGATCCAGCAGGTTCTCCAGGACCAGCTCGCCCCAATTCCCCTGTTTTTTGGCTTGGCCCTTGAGGGCCGTGGCCAGTTGGTGGGCTTCTTCGCTCATCTGCTGGTTGAGAGTCTTGAGAAGTCCCAATTCGGCTTTGAGTTGAGCCTGCTGCTCCGTGTCGCGTCGGTGAATTTCTTCCACCTTCGTACCAAACTCGCCCAGTCTCTCCCGTAAGGGGTTGAGCAGTTGACCCAGGGAATTCTCGTTCTGTTCTTTGAAATGACGGGACTTTTCTTCCAGGATGTCGTTGGCCAGGTTCTTGAATTGCAGGGATAATTCATCCCGTGCTTCCTGCAGGAGAACGATTTTTTCCCCTGACTGGGCGCGTTCTGCATCCAGTCGGGTCTGTAATTCCGCAACCTGGGCCAAATGTTGACGATGGTCGTTGAGCTCTCTCTGGAGGTTCTGGCGTGCTTCGTTCAATTCCTCCGCCAATCTTTGGCAACGGCCTTGTTCGGCGGTCAGTTCGGCGGATAAGCGGCCCTCCTGGATGTGCCAGTGATGTTCATGGTCGCGCGCCTGGTTCAAGGTTTGTTCGAGTTCGTTCAAACGCCTTTCCAGTTCAGGCAGTCGACTGGCTCGTTCCATCCATTGGGCACGCTCCACGGCTCCTTCCGATCGCCCCTTTTCGGTGCATACTGCCAATCGGCTACGCCAGATCAAACTGGAGAGCAAGGCTCCCAGCGCCAGAGAAAGAACACCAACGACTACAACCTCCATGTGGAAACTCCCTGAGTGGACTCGGCTTCAAGCGGGCAGATAATGATAGAGCCAGGTTTCGCTCAATGTGTCGTTTCCCCGTCGCAGATATAAACGGATATCCACGGGATCGTTGCCTGTTACTTCGGCCAGGTCGAAGAGTGCGCGCCACAATCCGGGTTGACCATTGGGGACGGGTTCTGTAGCGGCATTCAGGATACGTCCACGCGATGGCGTAATGACGGCCTCTGGCGAACTCCCCGCGGGAAGGTGGAACAGTTCTCCGCCTTGAAAAACCACCTCGAACTTATGTGCGCCGGATAACCGGTGGGCAGGTTCTCCTCCTCGTCCGATCCCGGTACCGACACAGCGCGCCAGGGAGGTAGCAAAGGGTTCATCGGCCTGCCAGTAGAGACGGTAACGCAGGGAATGCTGGGACCCGGCGCGTGCCGGGGCAGCGGGGACCCACATGGCCACGACGTTGTCGTACAACTCTTCCGTGGTGTGGAGTTCCACCAGCCGGACCGTGCCCTTACCCCAGGAATTCAGGGGCTCGATCCATAAACTGGGGCGCCGTTCGTAGTGTACGGCATCCAGATATTGATCGAAATGACGTTCGCGTTGGATCAGGCCAAAGCCCTTCGGGTTTTCATCGGAAAAATAGGACACTTCGATGCCGGAGGGGTTGATCAGTGGTCGCCAAACATGTTCATTGGTTCCAGTCCATAAGGAAAGTCCATCTGAATCATGGACCTGTGGTCTCCAGTCCACTTGAAAGGCCTTGTCTTTGTCGGCAAACCAGTACATGGAGGTCATGGGAGCCAGACCGAACTGGGCGATATCACGGCGTAGAAACAGTTCCGCCTGGATGTCCATGAGGACGCCCTTGTCCCGTGTGAGGATGAAATGGTACGCCCCGGAGAGGCTGGGGCCGTCCAACAGGGCATAGACCGATACTTCCCGGGATCCCGGTTGAGGGGGGGCGAAGTAAAAGTGTGTGAAGAGAGGGAATTCCTCCTGCTGATCCCTGGTGGCGGTATTGACAGAAACCCCTCGCGCTGAAATGCCATACTGGTATTCGTCGCCGATGGCGCGGAAATAGGACGCGCCCAGAAAAGCCGCCCAGTCGTTATTGTGCCAGTCTGGTCCGGAACCGCTGCGGCTTTCCTGGATGCGGAATCCGGCAAAGCCTGCCGGATGGCTCAATTCCTGGGCCGGACTATGCTCGGGCATGTCAAACAGGTGCTTGTCGAAGAGTACCTCTCGCGCTTCGGTATGCGCGTGGTCATTTTCCAGAGGCTGGTCGAGACGGTACATTTTGACGGGAAAGGGGAAAAATTTGCCCGGATGAAAAAAGGCAATGGCATAGTCTCCCGGACCGTCTGCAAAAAGTGCGTGGTCCATCTTGAAATGGATCTGACCATGGGCATCCCAGTCGATACGGTCGACGATGGCTGCATCGGGAGACAGGGGGGACGCGTAGGGTTTCTGGGCCTGTTTTTTGGCTTCGGCGCACAACCCCTCCCAGGAAAAGGATGTTTCCTGTCCCAGATTCAGATCATCGGGTTTGGCCTGTGCAAGGCGGGTGAAGAGTGGACTGGCCAGCAAAGTGCCGAGGGTGCCCATAAAGTGACGACGATTCAGGAACGACATGGCAGTTTCTCATCCTGACAATAAGGTTGAAGGGCTGTAGTATAACCTTCTGCAAAGTCATTTCGGCATGAGGAGGGTGTTTGATGAGCAACCGTCAATCCGGGGAGTTGAATTTGACCCTGACAGGCATGACCTGTCAGGGATGTGTGGGCACGGTTCGCCGTGTCGTGAGTGCTGTACCAGGGGTCGAAGACCTTGCCGTCGATCTGGACAGCGGGACTGTCCGGGTGCGCGGCACGGTGGACCCCGAAGAGGTGATGGCTGCGATTCAGGACGCTGGCTACGAAGTGTGCCGTGCCTGATTCTGCGCGCCTTACCTGGGCGGTTCACTGAGTTTCCCAAAGGACTACTTGATCCTTGCGGGTCTGTATAGGACAATGGGCGATCTTTTGAAGGAATATGCGACGGCATGCTGAATGTAACATTTGCGGCCTTGTTGAGCCCAACGCATGGATGCTCGACCTTTGTCATGTCTGTCGGGCGGTGCGGGTGGATGAGCCCCGACTTTTATGGATAGGCTCGACTTTCAGAATGCCGGTGATCAGTCCTGGACACGGATTCGGGCTGTTCTGAATCGGCATTTGTGGCTTTGTGCGACACAGTGGTTGACATGAATGAATGAAGGTTCGCATCTCGCTCTGGTGCATTTCTCGACTCGTATTTTGCAGGCTCTGGCAGGGGGAGCGCAGGCGGTTTCCCTGGCTGAGGAGATTTGTGTTTTTGCTGAATCGGTAATTTCCGGGCGTATTGCATCCCTGATGATCGTGGATGAGAACGGGCACCTCCAGCCCTTGGCGGCGCCCCATGCGCCCCCTGAACTGGTCCGAACGCTTTCGGACCTCATCCCCGGACCCCATGCGGGATCCTGTGGAAATGCCATTTACCGTCAGGAACCCGTGGTGGTCAGTGACATTCCGCATGATTCGCGCTGGGATGATCTGCGCGTTCAAGCGGAAACCTGGAAACTGAAATCCTGCTGGTCCTGGCCTGTGCGCAAAGACAAACGACTGGTTGGGACCTTTGCCTTGACGGGATTGGTGGAAGGTGAACCCAGTGTGGATCAGATTGGCCTGCTGGAATCTTGCGCTGCACTGGCGGGCATGGTGCTGATTCATTCCTTGCCTCTGCTGCTGCAGGAAGATGAAAATCAACGCCGCCTCTATCGGGCTTTGTTTGGCTCCGTCGAGGCCCTGATTCAACATCAGAGTGATCAGGAAATGCAGCATAGTCTCTGCTCCAACCTTACGAACGACACTGTTTTCAGCACTGCCTGGATCGGGCGCCCAGGGTCGGACGGTTATTTTGAGGTGATGGCCAAGTCTGGAACTGGGGCACGCCAGATTATCGAGGCTCGACCCCGCTTGACCCAGGCTGAAGATTCTCCGCTCGTCGTGCGTGCCTGGCGTACGGGACAGACTGTCCTGTCCAACGATACTCTGAGCGATGCGTCCCTGCATCATTGGCATGCGCTCTTTGCCAAAAACCGATGGCTCAGTTTGTTGGCCACCCCCATCCAGAGGGGTGAAGAACTTTGGGCCGTGCTGGTGTTGGCTTCGCCTCGTATTGACACCTTCGATGAAAACACGTTGGGACTCTGTTTGCGGGTGGCTTCCTTGCTCAGTCGGAGCCTCGATGAGCACGATCTCAAGTTGCGTATCCATGCGTTGCAAAGGGAAGACGCTCAACTGGCGCGCACCGATAGTTTGACGGGGCTACCCAATCGTCTGGCGTTGGAAGAATACCTGCCCAAGGCGATGGCCCGGGCCGAACGGCACGAACGGGTGGTAGCTCTGGGCATGATCGATCTGGACGATTTCAAACCTGTCAATGATCGTTATGGTCATGAACAGGGAGATATCCTTTTGCAGGAACTGGCGCAACGCCTGGGCCACAAGATCCGGGAATCGAATTATCTCGCCCGCCTTGGGGGAGATGAATTTGTGGTGGTTTTCGAGGATCTGGATGAAAGTCAGGTCCAACATGAACTCGGCAGCGCGTTGGCCCGACTCCACCAGGCAGTGGAATTGCCTTTTTATCTGGAGGGACCGGAAGATAGTGTGATGATCGACATGACCATGGGGGTGGTGCTCTACCCAGGGGATGCGGAGACGCCAGAAGAATTGATGCGCAAGGCCGATGCCGCCATGTACCAGGCTAAATTGCACAAACATGAACGGGTGACATGGTGGGTTTTGGGATCGGTTCCCATGGAAGAACCGGCGCCCGAGGGCCCATTTGATCCCTTTGGCAGTGAAGCGCGGTTTCTGCTGAGTCTGGTACAACCCCATCTGGAGCAGGTCACCGATGAATTTACTCGTTCGTTTTATGAGGATATGGAACGGGATGAAAACACTCTGGAAATTCTGCAGACCTTGGCGAACGACGAATATCTGGAACTGAAACGAAGTCAATCGGACTATTTGAGTTTCTTGATCGATCCCTCGACGACCTACGAACAGATTCAGGCTCAGGCAGCCCGGTTGGGACGCGTACATGCCCTGATTGGCGTGACGGGGGCCTGGATGACCCGGGCCATGAGTTTGTATCGCGGATTGTTGCGCCACTATCTGGATATTTTGTCGCTGGTGTCGCGGGAGCGTTATCGCGCCTTGCGCGTGATCGACGCGCGGTTGCAGCTCGATGTTGAAGGTCAACTGGATGCCATGCAACAAACCACGGACCTCTATAGCGCCTATCACTCTCGTCCGCTTGATTCTTTTTCGGTTCAGTGGCTGGAGGTGGCCCAGTCCGAACTGGAATCGCTGTCTTCCCTGCCCGGAATTCTGGTGGGACAGATATTGCGCCCTCAGGCGGACGGAATCTTTGCTACGGAGTTGAATGCGGGGGTCAAGTCTCAGGCATTGGAATCCATCCTGCGGATTCCGGGTATGCGTCCCATTCTGGACACACGGTCCGAAGCAGGACAGGGCTTGATCGCCCGTGCCTGGCATTCAGGGCAGATCCAGCGTACCGATGCTTATCAGATGGATACGCGAACCCATACCTGGCATGCGTCTTTTCGTCCCCTGGGCATCCGCAGTGCGGTGGCCATTCCGATCCGCGGACCCCAGGAAATGGAATTCGTCATGATCGTGCTGGGTGCTTATCCGCATCAATTTTCTTCTGGCTGGATGCGTACTTTCATTGCCTCGCTACAGAATCGTTGGGAGCAACTGGTGCGATTGAGTCATGCTAACCGATTCCCGGTCATGGATTCGCAGCAAGCCGCGATTTACCGTGAACATTTGCATTCCGGAGGGTTACGGCTGTTCATGCAGCCCGTGGTGGAATTGAAAACCGGTGTTCTTTTCAAGGTGGAAGCCTTGGCACGTTTGGCCATGCCGGATGGAAGTCTGATCATGCCCGGAAAATTTCTGACGGCGTTGCGCTCTTCAGATCTCGATGCATTGTTTCGGCAGGGGCTTGCCCAGGGATTGGAGTGGGTACGGGAATGTCGTGGGCAGGGATTGGATTTTCCTTTATCCATCAATCTGTCTCCCAGTACCTTGTTGCATCCGTCCTGCGTCCCGTGGGTCGAAGAGGCGTTGCGCAAGAATGAAATTGCGCCGGCTCAACTGACGCTGGAACTGTTGGAAACTCAGGATTTCGACCAGGGCATGGTGGATGAAGCCATCACTCAACTGGAACGGTTGGGCGTGAAGTTGGCCATCGATGATCTGGGGTCGGGATTCAGCAGTTTGAAACGCCTGGCCAGTTTGCCCTTTGATGTCATCAAGGTGGATCAGGCCATGGTGCGGGACATTTTCAGCGAGCCGCTCAAAACCCTGAGTTTGATCCGAACCATCATTCAGATTGGTTACGACCTCGAACGGGTGGTAATCGTCGAAGGGGTGGAAAATGAAAGCATTCTGGAAGCAGTGACCCTGTTGGGGGCACATTATGCACAGGGCTATGCCCTGGCGTGTCCCATGCCGAAGGAACAACTGGTGTCCTGGGTCGGGCAGCCCAAAAAGCCAGTACCTACGGGAAATCCTTTACGAACGTATCTTGGGGCTCTGGCACATCATTGGCGTTACATGCAACGTGTCGGAAAGCGCAGAGAGATGGGGATTCATATGGCGCTGGAGTCCTGTCCCTTGACACATTTTCTCCGGGAGAAAGGGTTGGAAGGAGCGGCCGTGGCTCAGTGGCATGCACAGGTTCATGAAACGAATTTCGCAGGAACACGACAGGAAGCCAGTGATCGACTCAAGGATTGGTTGGTGGAGCAGGTCCGGTCCGAAAAAAACGTTTGATACCGGATCGCCCGTCTTGTTTTCATAAGGTGCAGGCGTGTGTATTGCCCGACCGGAGCGAGAAACGCATTCGTGCATCCCGTTCATCAATTTCTACCGTGGCCGTCTTTCCGCCATAGATGGCGGTCTTGAGCCATTCCATTTCTTTCTTCAAGGCCGTTTCGCTTTCCAGGGTACGCATCCAGCATTTGCGTTCTCCATTCCAGCGATATTGACGCTCCTTGAGCAGGTCCTTGGTGGAAAAGGGCGAATTGAGCGCAGAGACGGTATAACTTTTTTGCGGCAAGCGGTCCAGTATAGGCTTTAACCCGGGTTGTGCGGAGAGGGGTAGAGGTAGGGAAAGGATTTCCAGAAGTGCCTGACAATCTTCTCCAGCACGGTGCGCATCGAAAAAGAAGCCTTGCTGGAAGGCAAGGTAATCCAGTTTTTTGGAATTAATGCCTTCGGCTTCCCAGTCGATATCCACCATCGAGCAGCCCCAGGGAAAATCTGAAAAAATGGGCAGACGCTTTTCCAGAAAAGGACGATCAAAAGCAGCATTGTGGGCGATGACCAACCGGGTGTCGGACAACCATGCCGTAAGCGCAGCGTCATCAAAGTGTTGACCCGCAACCAAGGCATCCGTAATGCCGGTCAAACGGATGGTTTCAGGAGCGAGGGGGAACCCGGGGTCTTCCAGGCCACCATAAGTACCGTTTACCTGGACAGGTTGGCCTGTTACCGGGTCATAGTCAAAGACGATCATGCCAATTTCTATGATCTTGTCTTTTCTGGGGTCCAGCCCCGTGGTTTCCGTATCCACGATTACTCCGCGGTGCAGGGAATGACCGGACGGGCTGGCGAGTTGCGTTCGTGCTTTCAAGCGCCGCAGGACCCGGTAGTCAGGATGGGCGGACAGTGTTTGGACCAGGGTTTCGGGGTTGGGGATCATGGCGGGACGGGCAGTGATTAAAGTCCGCATGCTCTCACGGCGGGGAGGATTTGTCCAAATTTCCTCCGTGCAGCATTTCCTGTTCGACAGATCCTAACTGCCACCCGCGTTCGCCAGGGCAGCATCAACAATGGTCTGGGCTTCCGTCAAGATACGGCGCAGATGGTCTGTTCCCCGAAAACTCTCCGCATAGATTTTGTAAATGTTTTCGGTACCTGAGGGACGGGCCGCAAACCATCCGCTTTCGGCAATCACTTTCAAACCGCCAATGGGTGCGCCATTGCCGGGGGCTTGAGTGAGAATGCTCAGGATTTTTTCGCCAGCCAGATCTGCAGACCTGATCTGTTGGGGTGAAAGTTGTGCCAACACTTTTTTTTGCTCCGCTGTGGCCGGCGCATCCACCCGATCGTACACGGGGTCGCCAAACTCCCGCGTCAGATCACGATAAATTTCACCGGGATCGCGCCCCATGCGTGCGGTGATTTCCGCCGACAACAGGGCCGGGACCAACCCATCCTTGTCGGTGGTCCAGGTCGTACCATCCAGACGTGCAAAAGATGCGCCCGCACTTTCTTCTCCGACAAAACCAAGGGAACCCTCCAGCAGCCCCTCCACAAACCACTTGAAACCCACCGGTACCTCGTACAATTTGCGTCCCAGTCTGGCTGTGACGCGATCGATCAGTTGGCTGCTGACGAGCGTCTTGCCGATGCCCGCATCCTTGCGCCACTGGGGGCGGTGCTGAAAGAGGTAGGAAATGGCGACCGCAAGATAATGGTTGGGTGCCATCAACCCACCACTTCTGGTGACGATCCCATGCCGGTCATGATCGGTATCGCAGGCAAAAGCAATGTCAAAACGATCCTTGAGTCCAATCAAACTCTGCATGGCATAAGACGAGGAGGGATCCATGCGAATCCGACCATCCCAATCCACCGTCATGAAGCGGAAGGTGGGATCAACTCCACTATTCACCACAGTAAGATTCAAACCATAGCGCTCGGCAATGGCTGGCCAATAGTGAACGCCGGCCCCGCCGAGCGGATCTACCCCCAGAGCAATGTCGGCTCCGCGAATCGCTTCCATATCGATCACATGGCCAAGATCGTTCACATAGTTGCCGATGAAATCATGGCGCCGGGTCGTGGAAGCGCGCAGAGCCTGCGCGTAAGAAATTCTTTGTACCCCCTGCAGGTTGCTTTCCAGCAGCGCATTGGCCCGTGCCTCGATCCAACCGGTGACATCCTTGTCTGCCGGGCCACCGTTGGGCGGGTTGTACTTGAACCCTCCATCCTCGGGCGGATTATGCGAAGGCGTGATGACGATGCCGTCCGCCAATCCGTTCGTGCGCCCCCGGTTGTATCCCAGAATGGCATGGGAGATGGCGGGCGTCGGGGTGAACTCGCTCCCCGCGGAAATCATGGTTTGCACCCCGTTGGCCGCCAACACTTCCAGCGCCGTCTCGAACGCGGGGCGGGACAATGCATGAGTGTCGATCCCCAGGTACAGCGGACCGTCGATTCCTTTGCTCTTGCGGTATTCGCAGATCGCCTGGCTGATCGCCAGCACATGGTATTCATTGAAACTGCGTTCGAAGGAACTGCCACGATGCCCGGACGTTCCGAAGGCGACGCGCTGGGCTGGCACTGTGGGATCGGGGCATAATGCCACATAAGCGTCCAGCAACCCGGGGATATTCACCAGCAATGAAGGGGGTGCCGGTTTCCCGGCCAATGGGTTGACTGCGGTGTTCATGGTTGTGTAGATGTCATTTTGGAATTGCCTGTAAAAACTCCTCAACCGAGGGACTCGTGCTTGGGTTCAACACTACCATAGCCATCAGAAATTTTGTATGACATTTCGCCAAGATTGAAGAGTCGGGCTGGAATTTTTGGACAGGTCATCCATGAAATCGACGCGTTCGGCAGGAATCGAGCCCATGACCCCTACTTGGCTCGAAGACGCCACAAAGAGGTCACTTCCGCCTGGCGTGCGGCATACAGCGGATCACTGACGTCAGCGATGCGTGGGTGATGCGGTCGCGTTTCGATTCGATCAAAGACGATCAGTCCCGCTGCATCGATCAGCGCAAGCAACTCCGGGCGCGTACGCAGCCCCAAATGCTCCGCGAGATCAGAGAGTAGGAGCCAGCCTTCACCGCCGGGCTCGAGATGCGCAACCAGGCCATTCAGAAACCCACGTAGCATGCTGCTCTCGGGGTCGTATACCGCGTGTTCGAGTGAGGATACCGGTCGAGCGGGGATCCAGGGCGGATTACAGACGACGAGCGCCGCGCATCCGTCAGGATAGAGATCTGCCTGCCGTACCTCCACCTGCGTATCGAGTTTGAGCGTCGAGATGTTGGCGCGCGCGCAGGCAAGCGCGCGCGGATCGCGTTCGGCCGCGACCACATGCGCGACGCCTCGTTTTGCCAAAAGCGCACTGAGCACACCGGTGCCGGTACCGACATCGAAGGCCACGCTGCGCGCGGGCGTCCCGAGCAGTGCAGGCGGCAACGGTGCCGTGGCGACCAGATCCACATATTCGGAGCGGATTGGTGCAAACACGCCGTAATGCGGATGAATGCGCGCGCCGAGCACTGAAACTTCAATGCCCTTCGTCCGCCATTCGTGGGCGCCGATTATTCCCAACAGTTCGCGCAGTGAGGCGATAAACGGCAGGGCAGCCGTGCCATAGGCTTCGGCACAGGCCTGTTGCACATCGGGTGCGCGGCGCAGCGGAATACGGAAGTCGGCGTCGAAGGGCAGGAGCAACATACCCAACGTTCGCGCGCGTTGCGATTGCATCAGTCGATAGCGATGGAATACGTCCGCAGGGAAAGGGAGCGGCGAGGCGATAGGCATCGACACATTCGCTTCGGCAACCGACGGCTTATTGCCCGTGCGCGGTGCATCGATTCGTCGCACCAGTGCAGTGAGCCGTTGTCGTGCATTCTGAAAATCACCGCGCCACAGAATCGCCGTGCCTTCGCAAGCCAGATGATAGGCAACGTCAGCCTTCATGCGATCGTCCGCGATCACCACGCGTTTCGGCGGTGGCAAGCCACTTCCTGAACACCAGGGGGCAGTGCGCATCTCACCCTCCTCGCGCCAACTGACCGTGGGGAGTTCGGTCACTCCGAGCCCTTTGTCTGCGCCGATCGGCGGCACCACCAGCGCATAACTCATGCCTCACTTGTCTCGATAATATTTGTGGTTTTTCATGATTCGTCAGCCCAGTCCAGCATTGGGCGCATGGTCTTGGGAGCATCGGAATAATACCACGGGTTGAGCATGTCGAAAGTGACCGGCTCATGTATTGCTGCGGGTTCATAAAACCGGTCCTGATTATGTCTCTATCTCAGGCCGCACTGGATAACTGTACAGATATACAGTATTCTGACCTCTTGCGAAAACCGTTTGAGGTGAACCATGGCGATCAACAGTATCCAGTTTCAGAAGGGGTTGTCGATGAGTGAATTCATCGTGCACTACGGACGTGAGGACCAGTGCGAAGCCGCTTTCATCCAGGCACGCTGG
>WJXM01000026.1 GCA_019456405.1 Ferrovum sp.
GGTACTGTCAGCGGCCCAACGAGAACTGATTCTGGGGGGATTGATGGCGCTGGATCTGGACGAAAATGAGCCCGACCTGGATCGCCTCAAGTTGATGGCGTTGATGGTTCTGTGGCGTCAGGGTCGTCCCTGGGATGCGCTGCTGATCGAAGAATTGATTTATTTCCAGGATTCCCTGGTCCATTGAGTGATTGACCGTGTCAAAAAAACTACTGATCGTTGAATCTCCCTCCAAAGCCAAGACCCTGAAAAAATATCTGGGTCAGGATTTTGAAATCCTTGCCTCCTACGGCCATGTGCGCGACCTCGTCCCAAAGTCCGGCGCAGTGGACCCAACCACGAATTTTTCAATGAAGTATCAGTTGGTTGAACGAAACAAAAAACATGTGGATGCCATCATTCGGGCGGTCAAGTCGGCAGATCATGTTTTTCTGGCCACTGACCCGGATCGCGAAGGGGAAGCCATCGCCTGGCATCTGGTGGAAATTCTCCGGCCCCAGTTGGAGGGAAAGCCTTTCGAACGGGTCGTCTTCTACGAAATCACCCAAAAGGCCATCCAGGAGGCGGTGGCCCATCCGCGTGCCCTGTCATTGCCTCTGGTCAATGCACAGCAAGCCCGTCGCGCCCTGGACTATCTGGTCGGCTTCAACCTTTCTCCCCTGTTGTGGAAAAAAATTCGCCGTGGACTATCGGCAGGACGGGTACAAAGTCCGGCTCTGCGCCTGATCGTGGAACGCGAGCAACAAATCACCGCCTTTCGTCAGGAAGAATACTGGACCCTTCATCTGGAGAGCATCAAGGAGGCGCAACCCTTTCAGGCGCGTCTGGTGCAATGGGCCGGAGAAAAGTTGCAGACGCTCAGCATCACTTCGGAAGATCAGCAACGTTCCTGGCTGGATTCCCTGAAAGATCAGCCAGCCCAGGTCCGCTCCGTGGAGCGGAAACAACGACAACGTCACCCGGCTGCCCCTTTCACCACCTCGACCCTGCAACAGGAATCGGTGCGCAAATTGGGCTTCACCACTGACCGCACCATGAAAGTGGCACAGCAACTGTACGAAGGGATTGATATCGGAGGCGGGGCCGTTGGTTTGATCTCTTACATGAGAACCGATTCGGTGCAGCTTTCCCAGGAAGCGCTCACTGACATCCGGAACCACATCCAGGCAAATTTTGCGGCAGAATTTTTGCCGGAGAAACCGGTTTTCTACGCCAACAAAAGCAAAAATGCCCAGGAAGCCCATGAGGCCATTCGCCCGACCTCCATTGCACGCAGTCCGGAAAGCCTGCGTGAACATCTTGCGCCCGATCAATTCCGTCTCTATGAAATGATCTGGAAGCGCACGGTGGCCAGTCAGATGACCTCCGCTCAGTTCGATACGGTCAGTGTGGACATTTCCGTCGGCCCTCAGGCCCTGTTCCGAGCCACGGGTCAGACCATGACCTTTGCCGGATTCATCGTGGTTTACCGCGAAGACGTGGATGAAACCCCCACCGCACACACGGAAGGCGATGAAAGTGATCGTCGGCTCCCGCCCCTCGTGGAAGGAGAAATGCTGCCTGTGGAACGTCTGTGGGGAGAACAGCATCACACCCAACCCCCCCCACGGTACACGGAAGCCAGTCTGGTCAAGGCGTTGGAGGAATTCGGAATCGGTCGTCCGTCGACCTACGCCAGCATCATCAGTACCCTGATCCAGCGCGAATACGTCACCCTCGATAAAAAGCGTTTCATGCCCACAGATGTGGGGGAAGTCGTCAATCGCTTTCTGACCGAGCATTTTGCGCGCTACGTGGACTACGATTTTACGGCCCGCCTCGAAGATCAACTGGATCAAATCTCGGAAGGACGGTTGGAGTGGATTCCCGTACTGGCTCAATTCTGGAAAGATTTTTCTGCCCAACTGGAAGAAAAATCCTCGGTATCCAGGGCAGAAATCACGCAGGAACTTCTGGAGGAAGTTTGTCCGAAATGTGGCAAACCGCTGACCGTACGTCTGGGAAAACGAGGGAAATTCGTTGGCTGCAGCGGCTATCCCGACTGCGACTTCACCCGGAACCGGGAAGGAACGCCCACCCTCGAAGCACCAATCCCTGTGGGTACGGATCCGGAGACACAACGACCCATTCTGCTGATGAATGGTCCCTACGGACCCTACGTACAATTGGGAGAAACCGGCGAAGACGGCAAAAAACCCAAGCGGGTTTCACTTCCCAAGGGTTTGCTGCCGGCTCAGGTCACCCCGGACATTGCGCTCAAACTCATTCAATTGCCGCGGACCCTGGGTATTCACCCCGTCACCGAGAAACCCATCGTTGTCAATATCGGTCGTTTTGGGCCCTACATCCAGAACGACACCGATTTTCGTTCCATTCCAAAAACCGACTCCCTGTTCGAGATCACCCTGGAACGCGCCACCGCCTTGCTGGCTGAACCCAAATCACCGGCCCGGGCAACCAGTTCCGGAGGATTGCTGCGCGTCCTGGGGGAACACCCCAAGGATCATCAACCCATCGAACTCTTCACGGGAAAATATGGCCCCTACGTCAAACATGGAAAACTGAATGTGACCGTTCCATCAGACCTGTCGACGGATCAATTGACCCTGGATGATGCCCTGGACCTGATCGCGGCCAAGTTGGCCAACGCCCCGGATAAACCGGAGAAACCGCCCGTCAACGGAAATGTTCTGTCTTTTGCCTCAAAAGAAACGCACCGACCGAGCAAAGCTCCACCCAGCAACAGGAAGCCTCGTTCGTCCCCCGCCCAGGGACCCGCGAGTCCCCGTGGAGCGCGTACCCGAAAACCCTCCCAGCGTAAAACCCCGGTCTAGTTTTCATGTGGTCGGTACTCATCCCCACATGGAACAATCTGGCGTTATTGAAGCAGTGCCTGACTTATCTGGAAAAATACACCCAGTTTCCCTATGAGGTGATCCTGCACGTCAATGAGGGCACGGATGGAACCCTGGAATGGGTTCAGGAGCAGGGCATCGTTCATACCCATTCCACGGAAAACATCGGAATTTGCCAGGCCATCAACCAGATTTCGGAACGGGCAAACTACCCCTATCTGGTCTACCTGAATGACGACATGGTTTGTCTGCCGCAGTGGGACGTGGAACTTCAACGCTGCATTCAGTCACTGGATACCGAGGCGTTCATGATTTCCGGAACGATGATCGAACCCGTGGCTTCCGGCAACGCCTGTGCCATCGTGGCGGATTATGGTCGGGATCCGGCTTCCTTTCGGGCTCAAGATCTGATTCGGGACCTTCCACAACTCGTGATTCCGGACTGGTATGGCGCAACGTGGCCACCGACGGTCGTTCATCGGAACTGGTGGAAAAAGGTGGGGGGATATAGCCTGGAGTTTTCCCCGGGCATGAGCAGCGACAATGATTTCTCCATGAAGATGTGGCAGGCCGGTTGCCGCATCTTCCTTGGAGTCGGGACAGCCCGCGTTTACCACTTCATGTCCCGCTCAACGGGAAAAGTCAAAAAAAACGACGGGCGCAGGCAGTTCCTCAAGAAATGGGGAATGACCCAATCCACTTTTGACCGCCATTTTTTGCGTCGCGGATCGCCCGTCACCACCCTGCGCCTTCCCGAACCCTCGCCCACCCCGAGGTATTTCCTGGACCGGGCAAGGAGTTGGTTAAAGTCCCTGGGTTGATGATCCCTCAAATATCGATATTGGTAACGCCCAACGCGTTATTTTCAATAAATTGCCGGCGCGGTTCCACTTCATCCCCCATGAGCGTGGTAAAGATCTCGTCGGCTCGAATGGCATCCTCGATCTGGACCCGAAGCAAGCGGCGGGATTCCGGATTCATCGTGGTTTCCCATAACTGGTCCGGATTCATCTCGCCCAGCCCTTTGTAGCGCTGCAGGGCAATTCCACGACGGGCTTCGTCCAGGAGCCAGCGAAGCGCCTCCGGAAAGTTTTTGATGGACTTTCCCTTCTCCCCACGCCGAACCATCGCCCCTTCTTTGACCAACCCCTGAAACAGGTGAGCCACTGCTTTGATCCTTTCATAATCTCCGGAAGTCAGGAACTCGGAATCCATGAAGAATGCGTGAACGACCCCGTGATCTGTCTTGAGGATGCGCAGACGGAAATTGCCCGTCAGGTCGTCCACCTCGTGCTGAAGCGTGATCGCCGCATGATTTTCTCCTCCCTGACGCAACTGCAGGATATCGTTCAGACGCTGGGCTGCACTTTCTGCCTCCTGCTCCGTGACCAACTTCACTTCAGGAACCTCGAGGAGTGCTTCCAGAAACTCTTTGGGAAGAGCGCGCGCAAGACGCTGGATGACCGCCTCTGCCAGAAGGTATTCCCGCGCGATGCTACCCAACGCCTCGGCACTGACCACGCATTCGCCAGAGCGGATCTCTGAGCCTTGCAGCGCCAGTCCTAGCAGGTATTGGTTCAATTCATGATCATCTTTCAGGTATTGTTCCATTTTTCCCTGCTTGACCTTGTACAGTGGCGGCTGGGCAATGTAAATATGCCCGCGTTCCACCAATTCGCGCATCTGGCGATAGAAAAAAGTCAGCAGCAGGGTACGGATATGGGATCCATCCACGTCCGCATCGGTCATGATGATGATGCGGTGATAGCGCACTTTTTCGGGAGAATATTCATCCTTTCCGATGCCCGTGCCCAATGCCGTGATCAGCGTCACGATTTCCTGGGAGGACACCAGCTTGTCGAAGCGCGCCCGTTCCACGTTCAAAATCTTTCCCTTGAGGGGAAGAATGGCCTGAAAACGCCGGTCTCTACCCTGTTTGGCGGAGCCCCCTGCAGAGTCCCCTTCCACCAGGTAAATCTCACATTGTGCCGGGTCCTTTTCCTGGCAATCCGCCAGTTTCCCAGGCAGCCCGAGACCGTCCAGCGCGCCCTTGCGGCGGGTCAACTCCCGCGCTTTTCGAGCGGCTTCCCGAGCGCGTGCCGCCTCGATGATCTTTCCCACGATAATGCGCGCTTCCGCCGGTTTCTCAAGAAGAAAACTGCGCATTTGATCCGACACGACCTCCTCGACCGCCGGGCGCACTTCCGAGGAAACCAATTTTTCCTTGGTTTGGGAAGAAAATTTCGGGTCAGGCACCTTGACCGACAAGACGCAGGTCAGACCCTCGCGCATGTCATCGCCCGTGGTTTCCACCTTGGCCTTGCGTGCCAGTTCGTTCTCTTCGATGAAATGATTGAGGGTGCGTGTCATGGCCGCCCGCAGGGCGGTTAGGTGGGTTCCCCCATCTCTCTGGGGAATGTTGTTGGTGAAACAGAGTACGTTCTCCTGATAGGACTCATTCCACTGCATGGCCACTTCCACGGTGATGCCTTCTTTTTCTCCCACCGAATGGAACACGGTAGGATGAAGCACGGTTCGGGTACGATTCAGATACTCGACAAACCCCCGTACTCCGCCGTTGAAGGAGAAATTTTCTTCCTGACCATGACGCAGATCCTTCAGAAGAATGGAGACCCCGTTGTTGAGGAAGGAAAGTTCCCGCAAGCGTCGTGCCAGGATGTCGTAATGGAATTCGATGGTGCCGAAGGTCAGCGGGCTGGGAAGGAAGTGAATCTCCGTTCCACGTTTCGGAGAATCACCGACAACCGCCAGGGGAGCCACCGCGTCGCCCTCCCGAAATTCCATGAAATGGCGTTTCCCATCCCGGTAAATGGTCAATTTCAGCCAAGTGGACAACGCATTGACCACCGACACCCCTACGCCGTGCAAACCCCCGGAGATTTTGTAACTGTTGCTGTCAAACTTTCCGCCGGCATGCAGCACCGTCATGATGACTTCGGCCGCAGAACGTCCTTCCTCGGGATGAATATCGGTGGGAATGCCCCGTCCGTTATCTGTGACCGTAACGGAATTGTCCATGTGAATAATCACCTGGATTTCGTCACAATGACCGGCCAACGCCTCATCGATGGCATTATCCAGGACTTCAAAGACCATGTGGTGAAGGCCCGTTCCATCGCTCGTGTCCCCGATGTACATTCCGGGACGCTTGCGAACGGCTTCCAACCCCTTGAGCACTTTGATGTTTTCAGAAGTGTACTGATTTTTTTCCTGAGTATGCTGTTCCACGTATATTTTCCTGCAGTCGAAAGTCAAAAAATTGAAAGGGACTCAAATTCGCATGGGCATGACAACATATTTGAACTGGAGTTCGGCAGAAGGGAGTGTAATCAACATGCTGCTTCCCGTTTCTCCGAAAGAGCAGGTCACCTGATCCACGCTCAAATGTTGGAGAACTTCCAATAAGTAATTGATATTAAAACCTATATCCAAAGGCTCCTGAGTGTATTCCACTTCCAGTTCCTCGTGGGCCTCTTCCTGTTCACTGTTGGAACAGATGATGGCCAGATTCCCCTGCGTCAGCAGGAACCGAACTCCCCGCACCTTATCGTTGGACAGAATGGAAGCACGTTGCAAGCCCTGCAACAGGGAAAGTCGCGAGAGGGTGAAATGCCGATAATGCGTCGTCGGTATTACCCTTTGATAATCGGGATACTTGCCTTCGATGACCTTGGTAAGGAATTCGGTTTGAGAAAACCTGAATTCCACCTGAGCGGAATAAAACGTCAACTCCACAGGATCATCGCTGGGTTGCAACAGTTTGATCAATTCACTGACCGACCTCCGTGGCAGGATGGCTTCAACCTTATCGAAGGCCTGATCCATCCGATGGGTCGTGTAAGCCATACGGTGACCGTCAGTCGCCACCGCAGTGACCTGATCCCCCTCGATCGCCAGATAGGTCCCGTTCAAATAAAAACGAACATCCTGCTGTGCCACCGCATATTGTACTCGCTCCAGAAGGCTTTTGAGGAGTTTTTGGGTCAGGGTGATGCGTTTTCCTTCATCCTGTGCACGGGCCATGCTGGGAAAGGACGCTCCCTCCTGGGTCAACAGGTTGAACCGGCTCTTGCCGGAACGTACCACCATTTTACCTGCACTCTGGTCCAGAGTCAGAAGGCTGTTTTCTGGAAGGCTACGTACGATGTCATGAAGTTTTCGGGCAGAAACCAGTATGGCACTGGGTTCACTGACCTGTTCCGCCGGAGAACGGGTCTTCACCTGGATCTCGAGATCTGTTCCATGGACCTGCAACTGGTTCTCGAAGGTATCTATCAGGACATTATTCAAAACCGCCATGGTTTGACGTCGCTCAACGATGCTGAGCAAGGGTTGCAAAGCCGTAAGAAGATTTTCTCTTACTATTACTATGGTTGTCATATATCCCTCTAATAGTTAATGATAAGAGTGGGCAAGATATCGGGAAAACTCATTAAACATATTAAAAAACATAATGATGGATCCTTTCAAAGGGTGTTGATAAACCTCTTTTTCACTGGATTGCTTTGTGGATAACCCGGAATTTCTTTTAATTTTCCGAGTTATCCACAAAGTGTCCCCAGGTTTTCCCTGATTTATACCGTACTTGTTCCCTGTCCCGGGTTATCCATTGAGAATACTGTTCAAAGCCTCGAAATCCCGCTGGGTCGTTTGATCGCTGCTGCAGAGTTCCTGGATTTTTCTGCAGGCATGGAGCACCGTGGTGTGGTCTCGTCCACCAAAGGATTCACCGATGTCAGGCAGGCTGAGACTGGTAATTTCCTTGGCCAGGGCCATCGCCATTTGTCGGGGTCGGGCAAGATTTCGGGTTCGTTTTTTGGAAAACATGTCGCTGACTTTGATCTTGTAGTAATCCGCAACGGTTTTCTGGATGTTTTCAATGGAAATTTGTCGGTGTTGCAGTGCCAGAACATCTTTCAGGGCCTCTCGTGCGGAAATGACGCTGATGGGTTCATTACGAAAACGTGCGTACGCGACTACCCGTTTCAAAGCTCCCTCCAGTTCACGTACATTTGAGCGAATATGCTTGGCGATGAAGAAAGCGACGGATTCTTCAAGGAGGATCGATTCCTTGTGCGCCTTGCTGATCAGGATGGCCACCCTCATCTCGAGTTCAGGAGGCTCGATGGCAACGGTCAATCCCCAACCAAAACGTGAGATGAGGCGAGGTTCCATGCCCGAGATCTCTTTTGGAAATCTGTCGCAGGTGATGATGATTTGTCGGTGTGATTCAACCAATGCATTGAATGCAAAGAAAAATTCTTCCTGGGTCCGCGTGTTGTTCCCA
>WJXM01000027.1 GCA_019456405.1 Ferrovum sp.
GATGTTTTTCCCTTTTGGAACATGTTGTTACACAATTCATGATTTTCGTTTTCGCTTTATCAACATTAAACCATCTGTATGAATTTCGTCGTTGCTTCAATATGTTAGAAAATTCACCGCATTTATATGGATACCCCACTATTATTAATCCAGCCTGTTCCCGTCGCCAAGGTAATATCTTTTCTCCCGTGGCTTGGCCGTTCGCACTTTAATGTCAGTAAGCTTTCCGAACATCGCAACCCCCGTAGTTTAAGTTCCGTGTCACTGCGTCACTGTGTTTTGCTTCGGCACTGCGTTTTCACTGTGTTTGTCACCGTGTTTATTGTGGGCTGTTACGGGACAAAAGTAAACCAGAATGGACGCTAACGGACAACGAAACCGCGCTAACTCATTGATTTTGGATGCTGCGGACGAAAAAAAGCCCCGTTTTTCAGGGGCTTATAAAAGGCGAATGGTGGCCAAGGGCGGAATCGAACCACCGACACAAGGATTTTCAGTCCTCTGCTCTACCGACTGAGCTACTTGGCCACACTAAGCCGCCTATTATATCGGATATTTAAAAAGACGTACAGAACCAATCCCTCCGAAAGAGCGATGCACTTCAAAGGAGGATGGGAGTCTTTTCTCCACTATGAGTGGATCACAATTTCTTCTGGCGGGACCAGCAACTGGAGTTTTCCATCGGTGAATGAGATCAGGTCCAGAAAGGGAACCGTACCGCTGACTGATGACAGCGAAACCAGTCCCGTGTGACGGTTCAATCGTGACAACCATGCCTTTGAGGAACTCGCATGACGGAAGCATGTTTCGATATCCACCAACCGACGAAACAGGAAAGGCCAGATCAGACAGGCCGACTCCAGAGTGTCCCGCAAGGTCTGCGCATCCAACAAAGGGACACCGCAATGGGTGCGATCCACACGCCAGACGCCTTTGCCCTGCATCCGCGCCATTTGTACCGAAGTGCTCAGAGAAACACGCCAATTCACGGGAAAATCCTTGTGCACCAAAGGATACACATGACCCTGCTGCAACAATTCCCGATTGGCACTGACTTCCCACAAATCCTCCCAGGCAAGCGATACATCCCTCGTACCGTAATCCTCCAGAGTCAATCCCTGTTCCCCGCGCAGGGCCAAAGCCAGGGCACGACCATAACGATCTACGCGCAGGATGCCCAAGGTGCCACGGCAAGCTTGCGGCTCAGCGCCCACCACCCGTCCGGCAAGGTTGCGTTGAAGTTCGGGAAAACCCAGAAAGTTCAGAAGGGCCTGAGCAGCCCGCTCTCCCCACGGTGGAGGCTGACGCCACAAGGGCTGACCTCGCCGCCGATAATGAATCTCCGGAGCATCCACACCCAGCAAACGCACGCTCAGGGCACCGTCCTTACTCCAACGCAGGCGGGGCATGGACTGAGAGACCGGAATCGGCTGGTCCGGCACAAAGCGCACTGAATCCCCATCCGGGGCATGATCGAGCACCACCCAGCATCCTTCCAGCCAGGTGGGTCGTGATTTCACAGATCCTCGTACACTTCAGCGTCTGCCAGACAATTACCCGTGCGGTCTTTGGACGAAAGGAGGGGAGGTACCCCAGAAGTGGTGGGCCAGGGAATGGCCAGTGCCGGATCATCCCAGCGCAGGGACCGCTCGGCCGCAGCCAACCAATAGTCCGTGGTCTTGTACAGAAACTCCGCATGCTCGGACAAGGTCAGAAAGCCATGCGCAAAACCCGGTGGAATCCACAACATCTGACGATTTTCTGCAGACAAAATGCATCCGTAATGCTGACCAAAGGAGGAGGAATGACGACGAATGTCCACAGCCACGTCATAAACCTCACCTTCGATCACACGCACCAGTTTGCCCTGGGGTTGAACGATCTGGTAATGCAGCCCCCGCAATACCCCCCGCATCGAACGGGAATGATTGTCCTGAACAAAGGGGCCGGAATACCCCGTCAGATTCGAAAAATCCCGGGCATTGAAACTTTCAAAAAAGAATCCGCGTTCATCTCCGTAGACTTTTGGCTCGATGCGCAAAACACCCGCCAAGGGAGTAGGATGACCTATCATAATACTCAAACCTCGTTGTTTTCTGTTAAAAGCACTTCATGCACGGCGCTGGGGAGTTCAGCCAAACAGTCTTCCAGTGCCTTGGACCAGTGGGGTAACCGGACTCCAAACACTCTTTCCAATTTGGTGTTATCCAAACGACTGTTGGTCGGTCTTTGGACCGGACTGGGGTAATCGCTGGAAGGAATGGGGAGAACGAGCGCCCGGCACTCGGGACGCAACTCAAAGATTCGACGGGTAAAATCATACCAGGTCGTGGCTCCCCCATTGGTCAGATGGTAAATACCCTCTTTCCCCCTCCAGTCGTCCGCCCAGGGATTTTCTGACGGCACCGAACGATCCACGGTTGCAAGAACCTCCATCGTCCCGCGCGCAATGGAGCCTGCCCAGGTAGGGGCGCCCCACTGGTCATTCACCACCCGAATTTCAGTCCGTTCCTGCCCCAACCGCAACATGGTCCTGAGGAAATTTCGTCCATGCAAGCCATAGACCCAACTGGTCCGAAAAATCAAAGCGGGAACTCCGCTGGACATCAACCCCTCTTCACCTGCCCGCTTACTGCGCCCATAAACACCAAGGGGAGCAGTCATATCCCGTTCCGTATAGGCTTCCTCACGCGTCCCGTCAAACACATAATCCGTGGAATAATGGATCATAGCCCCACCCCATTCGCGCTGAAGACGCCCAAATTGTTCAGGAAGTCGGGCATTCAGGGCAAAGGCGGCCTCCTGCTCTTGCTCGGCCCGATCCACAGCCGTGTAAGCCGCCGCATTGACGATCAGATGCGGCCGATGATGACGAACCCAAGTATCTACGGCTCGAGCATCAGCCAGATCCAGCTCTTCCCTGAGAGGAGCCTGTACCGTCCCCAGCGACATCAGCAAGGGTTTCAATGCCGAACCGACCTGCCCGTTTACCCCTGTCAACAAGATCCTCAATTTTCGCGCCACTCTCGCTTGAAATAATCGTCAGATTGTAACAGAACACCCTGCTTGCCCCATCCTCAAGCCCCCTGGATATCCCTCGCGCCCGACTCACCTCGCCCCACCTTCCCACCATTCGCCATTTTCCCTGTAGGATAGTACAATCAGGGTTTTCAGAGCGGGAAACTTCCATGATGTTTCAGGGTAGCTTGGTAGCCGTCGTCACACCGCTGACCGATGATGGAGAACTGGATTTTGAATCGTTACGTCGCCTCGTCGAGTGGCATGTCGCCGAAGGAACCGATGGCATCGTAGTCGTGGGGACGACGGGTGAGTCTCCTACCCTCAGCGTGGCCGAACATGAAGCACTGATTGCCAGAACCGTGGAATATTCCGCTGGCCGGATCCCTGTAATTGCAGGCACCGGAGCCAACTCCACGACTGAAGCCATCGAATTGACGCGCTTTGCGCACAGTGTAGGGGCCGCTGCAGGACTGTCCGTCGTGCCCTATTACAACAAGCCCACACAGGAAGGGCTGTACCAGCATTTTTGCGCCATCGCGGATGCCGTGGATCTACCTCTGATTCTGTACAACGTCCCCGGACGCACCGTGGCTGATTTGCAAAACGAAACCACGCTAAAATTGGCGATTCACCCCAATATCATCGGCATCAAGGATGCAACGGCCGATCTTTACCGGGCCAGTGAATTGATTGCCCACGCTCCCCCGGGATTTGCTTGCTACACAGGAGACGATGGCAGCGCTGCCGCCTTTCTATTGCTTGGGGGTCATGGAGTCATTTCCGTCACCGCCAACGTAGCCCCAGCCTCGATGGCCGCTCTCTGCCAGGCAGCGCGCGCAGGCGACGTCACGAAAACACGGGCCATCAACAATACCCTTCTCGACCTTCATCGCCTGCTGTTTGTTGAAGCCAATCCCATCCCGGTCAAATGGGCCTTGGCCGAAATGGGAAAAATCAAACACGCCTTGCGTCTACCCCTGACCCCGCTGTCCAGGATCCACCACCATTCTCTGCGCAACGCTTTGCGTCTCGCAGGGTGTGATTTGCTGGCTCAAGGATGATAAACTCCCGTCAGTTTGATGGTTGCCCTCTTGTCATTCTCACCGCAGGAAAGTCCGTTCATGAATAAAACTCTCGTCGCCATCCTGGCGGCCTCCCTGTTGGCGGGTTGTTCCACTTCTTCCCAAGTCTTTCAATCAAAGAAGATCGATTACACGACGGTATCGACCACGGCCCCCACTCTTGATGTCCCTCCTGACCTGACCCCGATCCAGACAGATGACCGTTACGGTATTCCGGGACAAGACAAAGCCACGACCCTGACGCAATTCAATCAGGAAAAACAGGAAAAACCCAATAACGGCATACCTGCCGCGGATCAAAGCGGGGTACTCCCCGCTTTCGGCAATCTGGTCAAAATAGAAAGCGATGGCACTCAGCGCTGGCTGGTCGTCAAGTCCTCTCCAGACAAGGTTTGGGCGGGCTTGGAATCCTTTTGGGCAAGCAATGGGTTCAAATTGCAGAGCGATGACCCAAAAATCGGGATCATGGAAACCCAGTGGAAAGACAACAAAACAGCCGCACCTCAAAACTTTATCAAGCACCTCGTCGGTTCAGTGATGGATAGTTTGGTCTCCAGTCCGGTTCGCGATCAATTTCGTGTTCGCATCGAGCGTGGCACCGAACCTGGCACCACCGAGATTTATCTCTTCCACAAGGGCATGGAAGAAATGCTGAACAAAAACAACTATACCGGTTCAATATGGCAACCTCTCCCCGACAATCCGGAAATTGAAACGGAATATCTCAAAAAACTGGCCGTAAAATTTGGTGAATCTCCAGAAGAGGCAGACACCGTATTGGCCAAAGAGGACACCCCGCAGAAACCCAACGAATCAACCGACAATACGAACACGCCTCATATCAGTTCGTCGGCCAAACTGGTGCCCCAAGCGGATGGTGGAACCGTTCTCACGCTTAATGAACCCTTTGATCGCGCCTGGCGCAAGATCGGTCTCGCCCTGGATCGCAGTGCCTTCACCGTCGAAGATCGTGATCGTGCGACCGGCGTGTATTTCATCCGTTACACTACGGATGAAGAGTCGGGAAAAAAGAACGGGAGCAGAGGATTTTTCTCCAAGTTGGCCTTCTGGCGCTCCGAGGATAAAACCAAGGACACCCAGACTTATCGCCTCTCGGTCAGTTCGATCAGCGGTCATGGCACCACCGTGGACTTGCGTGACAAAACGGAGGCCAAGGTCCCACCCGCCACCAGCCAACGGATTCTGACTCTAATCTATGACCAACTGCACTAAAACCCGGAAAGTCATCGATCACATCATAGCCTTCTCTGCCCTGGTACGGGACCTCCATTGAGTTATGACGCTACGGTTTTCATCTCTGGGCAGCGGCAGTGAGGGCAATGGATTACTGGTACAGTCGGCACAAACGCTGATTCTGGTGGATTGTGGATTCTCTCTGGTGGAAACCGAACGGCGTCTGACCCGACTGGGCGTATGCAGCGCTCAACTGGATGCTCTCCTGGTCACCCATGAGCACTCCGATCATATGAGCGGTATCCCTGCCCTGGCCAAGAGGGTAGGCTGCCCCGTCTATGGCAGTTTTGGTACGCTGGTCGACCTGATACAGGAAATACCCGAGCAAATTCGCATCATTCGAGACGAAGAGTCCTTTGCCGTGGGTTCCTTGAACATTCTTCCCTATGCCGTTCCCCATGACTCCCGCGAACCCCTGCAATACGTTTTCAACGCGGGAGAATTTCGCTTTGGGCTTCTGACGGATACGGGGTCCATCACACCGCATATTGAACGTTCCTTGCAAGGCTGTCACGCCCTATTTCTGGAAACCAACTATGATCCAGGGCTACTGGAAAAAGGCCCCTACCCTGCCAGTTTGAAGGCGCGCGTACAAGGACCCTATGGACATCTTTCCAATGAAGCCTCTTCCCGCCTGGCACAGCGTCTTGACCATCACGGTTTACAGTGGATCGTGGCAGCTCATATCAGTCGCAAGAACAATACTCCAGACCATGCCTTGTCCGAGCTCAACCGGGTACTCAGGAACGGAGTCGACCGCATCCTCATCGCTGCTCAGGATACGGGACTGGATTGGATTTCTCTGGGCTGCCCTTGATGGGATCCTCCACCTTGTCCAAGCGATCGCCTCGAACAAAAAACTTTGTTTGACGGGTTATCGCGCATAAAAAAACCGGCCCGAAGGCCGGCTTTTTGACAGAGTAACCAAACTTACTTCTTGTCGGCAGCGGGAGCAGCAGGTGCAGCGGGAGCAGCAGCAGGTGCAGCAGCAGGTGCAGCAGCATCAGCAGCGGGAGCAGCGGGTGCGGCCGGTGCAGCAGCATCAGCAGCAGGTGCGGCAGCAGGTGCGGCGGCATCAGCAGCAGGTGCGGCGGGAGCTTCGGCCTTGGGCGCTTCGGGCTTGCTACACGCAGCCAGGGTCACGGCAAACAGGGAAGCAATCAAAAGATTCAGTTTCATGATGAGTCCTATTGGAGAGGTTGATGACAAATCCTGAACAGCCCCGTGGGAGCCATCAGACCGCGAAAGCATACACCATTTATGCCTGATGCGACAAGCGTTCGATTCCGAGAATCAAAAAAATTTAACCCACCCCGCCTGCCATGCGTCATACAGCACTTTCGTAAGTTCTGCGTCCATCGCTCCAGCCGACAATTTTCGGGTGTCTGCCAGGCAACGCATTTGTGTCGATCCTTTTCGACATAACTCAAACCGATCCCCATTAAAGTAAAAAAACTTGCCGGAGAACAATAACCGACTGCGGGGATCCAGATGCAAATCTTTCTGCAGACAGCGTAGTCCAAATGCCTCAAGTGTCAGCGATTCTTCCGCCGGCTCAAAAAACAGATGAGGTTTGGGTTCGCTCAGGTAGCGCCCCACACATTCCGCAACCTGCGGATGCGTCCAACGCACCTGCTGACGCAACATTCGATCCACCTGCGCAATCAACGCCGGCGGGATTTCGCCCGGATGCACGGAGAGATTCAGATCAGGATCGGCATAGCGTCCTTCTACCTGCAAACGATCACGCAAAAAATCCAGAAAAGCCTCTACCCATTCCTGATAAGTCGGGGCCCTGAAACCAATGGAATAAGTGAAGCATTCACTCAAAGCCACCCCGTCATGGGCACAGTGGGGAGGCAAATAGAGCATATCTCCCGCCTCCAGATCCCACTGTGCCTGTGGAGAAAAACGACGCAGCAACTTGAGGTCGCTGTCGGGCAGCAATTCCAGGTCTTCTGTTTCCGAAATTTCCCAGCGCCGGGTGCCAAATCCCTGTAATAGAAAAACGTCATAGGAATCGAAATGGGGACCCACGCCTCCACCGGGGACCGCATAACTCACCATCAAGTCATCCAATCGCGCGTGCGGCAAAAAATCGAATTCCCGAAGCAAGGCTTCGCCTTCCGGGACCCAATGATTCAACTCCTGAACCAGCACCGTCCAGTTTTTATCCGGCAAAGTTTTGAAATCGATGGGGCGAAAAGGGCCGTGCCGCAGTACCCAACGCTTCCCCTGGCGCAGGATCAAGCGCGCCTGCACGGTTGGATGGGTGGCCAGGCGCTTGATTTCCGCAGGGGTCAACAACCCCAGAAAACCAGGTATGGCCTGCTGCACGCGCAGAGGCGACTTGTGCCAATGCCGAGTTAAAAATTCACCGGAGGTCAGCCCCCCCAAAAGAGTGTCGCGCATGAGCAAAGTGTACCATCCCTCTGCGATGTCCAGAGCCCTCGCGTTACAATAGGCCCTTTGAGTCAGGAAAAGATCATGGTTCGCACCCGTTTCGCGCCCAGCCCCACCGGCTACCTGCATATTGGAGGAGCCCGTACCGCCCTTTTCTCCTGGGCCTATGCCCGCCGCCACGGAGGGTCCTTCGTACTGCGCATCGAGGATACGGACCGCGAACGCTCCACCGCAGCCTCCACCCAAGCCATTCTGGAGGGCATGACCTGGTTGGGCCTGGATTACGATGAAGGTCCCTTTTACCAGATGCAGCGTCTGTCTCGCTACCGCGAAGTCGCCGATCACCTGCTCAAAACCGGCTGGGCCTACCCCTGCTACGCCAGCCGCGAAGAATTGGAAGTTTTACGTGAAAGTCAACGCGCACGCGGAGAAAAACCGCGTTATGACGGACGCTGGCGGGATTCCAAAGCGACGCCGCCAGCCGGCATCACCCCAGTCATCCGTTTCAAGACCCCGCTGGAAGGCAGCACGACTTTTCACGACTTGATCAAGGGACCCATCACGGTCGCCAATTCGGAACTGGACGATCTGGTACTGCTGCGCTCCGATGGCATCCCCACCTACAACTTCGGCGTGGTGGTGGATGACCTGGATATGCAGATCACCCATATCATCCGAGGAGACGACCATGTCAACAATACGCCACGTCAAATCCACCTGATCCAGGCTCTGGGAGCATCCCTTCCGCAATTCGCCCATCTACCCATGATTCTGGGACAAGATGGAGAACGCCTGTCCAAACGACACGGCGCGGTCAGTGTCCTGCAATATCAGGAAGAAGGTTTTTTGCCGGAGGCCCTGCTCAACTATCTAGCCCGTCTGGGATGGTCTCACGGCGATGCGGAGATCTTTTCGCAGGAGGATCTGGTCTCCTGGTTTGATCTGGCCCACGTCAACCGCTCCCCTGCCCGTTTCAACCCAGAAAAACTGCTCTGGCTCAATCAGCACTACCTGAAAGCATCCTCCGATATGCGCCTGTCCACCCAATTGCGTTCAGACTTGGCCTTGAGTGACGCGGAATGGGCGAGGGGACCCGCCCCTGAACGGGTCGTCGCTCTTCTCAAGGAACGCCTCAGCCTTACCACGGAACTGGCTGACGCAGCCCGCTACTTTTACAGAGATCCCGCACCCACCCCTGACATCCTGGCCCACCCCCCGGAAGGAGCGGTCCAGAATGCGTTGCACGAGTGTCTGGAGGCATTTCAAACGGTGGCCTGGACCCCGGAATCTCTAGGCCCCCTCATCAAGCAAACCGCTCAGGCTCATGGTCTCAAGATGGGACCCTTGGGGATGCCTCTGCGCGCCATTCTCTGCGGGACCCCCCATACCCCCTCTCTGGATGTCACACTGCACCTGATCGGACGAGAGGCAGTAACGCGTCGTCTCCGACAATTTCTCTCCCCGATGGATTGAAACGCAAGGAACGCCGCCCTCCTCAAAGATAGGAACGGCGGTCCAAAAAAGCCAGGCGCCAGCGTGTGATCGCCACGCGCGCCGGCAACCCTGCCAGAGTAAAAGGGTCAGCCGCAATGAAGCGTTCAGCATCGGCACGCGCATCCACATCGACGATGTAAAAACTTCCCTGCGCCGCCTGCCCTGCATCGTCCATCTTGGCCCCACAGGCCAACAGTCGGGCTTTGTTTTCCTCCAACCAGGCCAGATGGGCAGGACGATTTTCCTGGCGTACCGCGGCATGTTCCGGTTTGTCCCAGGTTTCAATCAGGTAAGGCATGGTCAGAATCCTCGATGTCAACAAAATGTCCTGTGATTATCCGAGGACTGACCGCCAGGGTCAATTTCCGCTCGCCCCACTTCGATTCCTCGCTCATTCTTTGTCGGCATTCTGCGGATCGGCGTATAATCAAGGGTTCAGTTGCCTGATCGAGAAGTTCACCACCATGCACCCTCAACTCAATGTTGCCATTAAAGCCGCCCGCCGGGCCGGAAACCTGATCCAGCGTGCAGCCCAGGACGTAGGCCGCCTCACGGTCAGCAAGAAGGCTCATGCCGACTTCGTTTCCGAAGTGGATCGTGCAGCGGAACAAGTCATTCTGGAAGTACTCCAGGAGGCTTACCCCGATCATGCCTATCTGGGTGAAGAAGGCGGAGCCTCGGGGAATTCTCCCTACTGCTGGATCATCGACCCCCTGGACGGCACCACCAACTTTTTGCATGGTTTTCCTCTCTACAGCGTTTCCATCGCCCTGACCCATCAGGGAATCGTGACACAGGGCGTGGTTTACGACCCGGTCCATAACGACCTGTTCACAGCCACTCGGGGTAGCGGCGCCTTCCTCAATGACCGGCGTATCCGCGTGAGCGGACGGACCCGTCTCGACGAGTCGCTGATCGGCACAGGTTTTCCCTACAGTCACATGACTCATCAGGAGCGCTACCTGCGCATGATGGCGGAAGTCATGCGCAAAACAGCCGGCCTGCGCCGTCCCGGTTCGGCAGCCATCGACTTGGCCTACGTCGCTGCCGGGCGCTACGATGCTTTTTGGGAATTGGACCTGAAGGCATGGGACATCGCCGCAGGCACCCTGTTGATTCAGGAAGCGGGAGGATTGGTTTCCGATCTGGATGGGGAAGGACGGTTTCTGGAAACCGGGAACGTGGTCGCCGGATCTCCCAAGATATTTGGGCAACTCCTGCCCATCCTGCAAAACGCTTGAGCCTCATGTTCGAGCGTTTCCGCTTCGTCCTCTGCACCCCAACCCACCCCGGCAATATCGGGGCCGCTGCCCGCGCCCTCAAAACCATGGGATTTGGCCGTCTGGTCCTTGTCAACCCCCGCCACTTTCCAGATCCCAAAGCCAGTGCACGGGCTGCCGGGGCCGATGACCTGTTGGCACGGGCCGTGGTTTGCACTTGTCTGGACGAAGCCCTGCAAGGCGTCACCTTGAGCGTAGGATTGACTGCCCGGCGCCGCGACCTGTCTCACTCCATGCTGCCACTACGCGAACTGGCCTCCTCCTTGCCGCAGGAAGTACTCGGGGAAGGAGAAGTCGCACTGGTTTTTGGAACGGAAATGTCTGGTTTGTCCAATGCCGAACTGGACCTGTGCCAAATACTCGCCCATATTCCCACCGACCCTACCTTTGGTTCCCTTAACCTGGGTTCCGCCGTACAGTTGGTGGCCTATGAATTACGCCATGCCTTGCGTCAGGAGCGCGGACCACAGGCGCGGGAATACCCGCCCGCCACCCATGACGACATGGAACATTTCTATGCCCACCTGGAACGTGTGCTGACTGGTAGCGGATTCCTCGACCCCCAGCACCCTGGGCGCCTGATGACCCGTCTGCGCCGCCTGTTTTCTCGGGCCCGGGTGGAACAGGAGGAGGTCAGCATCCTGCGTGGTATCCTGAAAGCCCTGTATCCCGCCGATAATGGCAGTTCTCCTTTGAATCGAGGATAAGTCCCCTATGCTGTCCCGCATCCGCGAACAAATTGACTGTGTCTTCGACCGCGATCCAGCGGTCCGTAGCCGTTGGGAGATCGTCACCCTCTACCCTGGTTTTCATGCCGTCCTGCTTCATTGGTTGGCCCATGGGCTATGGCAACGCAACGCCAAATGGCTGGGACGGGCGGTCTCGCAATTCTCCCGTTTTTTGACCGGCATCGAAATTCATCCCGGGGCAACGCTGGGACGGCGCGTGTTCATCGATCACGGGATGGGGGTAGTGATCGGGGAGACCGCGGAAATCGGCGATGATTGCACCCTTTACCAAGGGGTCACGCTGGGAGGAACCTCCTGGAACAAAGGCAAACGCCATCCCACTCTGGCCCCCGGAGTCATCATCGGCGCTGGCGCCAAAATCATTGGACCGATCGTATTGGGAGAAGGCTGCAAGGTGGGGTCCAACGCCGTAGTGGTCAAACCGGTCCCCCCCCGTGCCACCGTCATCGGAATTCCCGGACGCCTGCTGGAAGACGAGCAGCACCAACCCATCAAGGCCGATCCCCAGTTCAGTGCCTACGGTTCTTCGCGCGACGAAAAAGATCCTCTTGCCGTAACTGTGCAAGAATTGGTACGCCTCAATGAGCAGTTGCGTCAACAAGTGGCGGAACTTTCTCGCCAGATCCATAGCCTCAAGAAAGACGTGTAAAGGAGAACTCCCATGACCATTACCCTGACCGAATCTGCTGCACAGCAAATCCGCCAATCGTTAGCCAAACGCGGCAAGGGTATTGGGCTGCGTTTTGGCACCAAAACTTCCGGCTGTTCCGGCTTGGCTTATGTGGTGGACTACGCCGATGACGTGCATGACGGCGAAATCACTTTCGAAACGGGCGGAACCTTGGTCATCGTGCATCAGGATCACCTTCCTTTTTTGAACGGAACCGTCATCGACTACCAGCGCACCGGGCTCAATGCCACATTCAAATTCAACAATCCCAATGTCACTGACAGTTGCGGATGCGGAGAAAGTTTCACCACGCGTACGGCAGCCTGAGGGATATGCGTCTTCGTCACTGATTCGGTTCCACATGTCCCCTTTACCTTTGCTGGGCGCTGCTTGGCGATTGTCCCGGAACGCAGGCAGCCCAGGACTTCTGGTCGTCCTGACCGACAGCACCGCCCAAGCCCAACGCCTGCGCGAGGAAATGGCCTGGTTCGATCCTTCCTTGCGTCTTTCCTGTCTGCCCGATTGGGAAACCCTTCCCTACGACCGGTTTTCCCCTCACCAGGACCTGGTCTCGGAACGCTTGGCCACACTTTGGCAAATTTCACAGAGCCAGTGCGATGTCGTATTGGTCCCCATCAGTACCGCCCTCCAGCGTCTGCCCCCCATCAGCCATCTGGCAGGACATACCTTTGTCCTGAAACAGGGGCAAACCCTTGATGCCGAAGCCCTGCGCCAACAGATGGTCAAGGCGGGGTATAGTGCCGTTCAGCAGGTACTCAATCCCGGAGAATTCTGTCTGCGCGGAGGAGTCATCGATCTGTTCCCCATGGGGAGCGTATTGCCCTACCGTCTCGACCTCTTCGACACCATACTGGAAACCTTGCGCACCTTCGATGTGGACAGCCAACGTTCACTCTATCCGGTTCCCGAGATTCGCTTGCTACCCGCCCGTGAATTTCCCCTGGATGAAGCCGCACGGTCACATTTCCGTTCCAGTTTCCGTGAACACTTCGAAGGCGATCCCTCACGCTGTATCCTTTACCGCGACGTCGGAAACGGACTGATTCCGGGTGGAATCGAATATTACCTGCCCCTCTTTTTCGACCAGTGCGCGAGCCTGTTTGATTATCTGCCTTCCTCCTCCGTCTTGTGCACCCTCACCGATCTGACGGCGGGGATCCGTACCTATTGGGAATCCATTCGCAGCCGTTGGGAACTGGTCAAAGGGGATCGCTCTTATCCGGTACTCGATCCTGCTGCGTTGTTCTTGAAAGAGGAAGAATTTTTTCTGGAGATGAAGCCCTTCTCAAGGAAAACGGAATCAGGACAAGATGCCCTGCAAGCCCTCCCCCCGCTCGAGGTATTGCGTCGTTCATCCCACCCTCTGGAGAAACTGGAGAATTTCCGTACTTCATTTGACGGACGTATCCTGATCCTGGCAGACAGCCTGGGACGACGCGAAACGTTGCGTCAGTTATTGCTGGAACAGGGCCTGATCCCGGAAAATGCCGCGGATTGGACCGAATTTCAGAATGCCTCCGCTCCGCTCATGCTGGGTGTCGGTCCACTCCTGGAAGGTTTCTCCCTGGACCAGTTGGCACTGGTCACAGAAAGCGAACTGTTCCAAAGTCAAGTTCGCCAAACCCGACGGCGGGAACGCCAAAGAACCAACAGCGACAATCTGCTGCGCGACCTGACAGAAGTTCATGTGGGGGACCCGGTAGTCCATCAGGACCATGGCATTGGACGCTTCCAGGGACTGGTGAATCTGGACCTGGGAGAAGGGTCGGCCGAATTCATGCAATTAGCCTATGCCGGTGACGATGTCCTGTACGTCCCTGTGGCTCAGTTGCATCTGATCAGCCGTTACTCCGGTGGCCCGCCTGAAGCAGCACCGTTGCACCGATTGGGCAGCGGGCAATGGGAAAAAGCCAAACGTCAGGCGGCTCGCCAGGCTCGCGATACCGCAGCCGAACTGCTCGATCTCTATGCGCGGCGTGCCACCCGCACGGGCTGGGCCTGCCCCCTGGATGATCAGGCCTATGCCGCCTTTGCTGCCGGTTTTCCTTTCGAAGAAACCCCCGATCAAACCGCCGCCATCGCCGCCGTACGCGCCGACATGGCCGCCGCCAAACCCATGGACCGGTTGATCTGCGGTGATGTGGGATTTGGCAAGACAGAAGTGGCGATGCGTGCTGCCTTCCAGGCGATCCATGCGGGACGCCAGGTTGCCCTGTTGGTCCCCACCACCTTGCTGGCCGAACAGCATTACCAGAACTTTTCTGACCGTTTTTCCGATTGGCCGGTACGGATCGCCGAATTGTCTCGCTTCCGCTCTGTCAAGGAAGTCGCAACGACCCTGCTGGCCCTGGAAGAAGGCAAAATCGATCTGGTCATCGGCACCCATAAACTGATCGGAGAAAACGTCCGCTTTGCGCGCCTGGGGCTGGTCATCATCGATGAGGAGCACCGTTTCGGGGTACGTCAAAAGGAGCGCCTCAAAGCCCTGCGCGCCGAAGTGGATGTACTCACTCTCACGGCCACCCCGATTCCCCGTACCCTCTCCCTGGCGCTCGAGGGACTGCGGGATTTCTCGGTCATCGCCACTGCCCCACAAAAGCGTCTGGCCATCAAAACCTTCGTACACCCTCAATCAGATGGTCTGATCCGTGAAGCAGTCTTGCGCGAATTGAAGCGAGGAGGACAACTGTATTTTCTCTACAACGAAGTAGAGACCATGGAAAATGAGCATCAGCGCCTGAGCGCGCTGCTTCCGGAAGCGCGCATCGCGATGGCCCATGGGCAGATGCGTGAGCGGGAACTGGAACAGGTCATGCGCGATTTCTATCAGCAACGAGTCAACCTCCTACTCTGTTCCACCATCATCGAAACCGGCATCGATGTCCCAAACGCCAATACCATCCTGATCCATCGCGCTGATCGCTTCGGTCTGGCCCAGTTACACCAATTGCGGGGACGGGTGGGCCGATCCCACCATCAAGCTTATGCTTACCTGCTCACGCCGCCGGAAGATGCCTTGACCACCACCGCCAGAAAACGTCTGGAAGCCATCCAGCAAATGGAAGAGTTGGGGGCTGGATTTTACTTGGCACTACAGGATCTGGAAATTCGAGGCGCTGGTGAAGTCTTGGGGGATTCCCAAAGCGGAGACATCCAGGGAATCGGATTCAACCTCTATACCCAGATGCTGACCCAGGCTGTGAAAGCCCTCCAGCAAGGTAAAACCTGGGATCCGGAACGTCCCCTCGACATTGCCCTGGAAGTCAACCTGCACGCACCGGCTCTGCTTCCCGCCGCCTACTGCGGTGACATTCAGGAACGTCTGGTTCTGTACAAACGCCTGGCCAACTGCGACACCGTCGACACTTTGACCGATCTGCAGGAAGAATTGATCGATCGCTTCGGTTTGCTGCCAGAGGAAGCCCATACGCTGATCGAAAGTCACCGCTTACGCATTTTGGGTCGCCCCTTGGGCATCCGCAAGATCGATGCCCACGAAGAAGGCGCGCTGCTTCAATTTTCTTCCCAGCCTCCTTTTGATCCTCTGGACTTCATTCGCTTGCTGCAACAGCAACCCCACTACCGCTTGGCGGGTAACGATCGTCTACGCGTGCTATACCGGGCACCAGGGGCATTGGAACGCGCCCGACAGGTTGCCCAGGTCCTGAATACCTTGACCACGTTGATCCCGCCATCCTCATGATCGCCGTGCCGCCTTTCTACCGAACCGTCGAAACAGAAATCACTTCCTCTCAATGCACATAAATTGGAAAACAGAGCCTCAGTTTTCGTGATGCGCGATATCGGACAGCCGAATCCGCCACTCGGCAGGACCGCTTTGGTGAATCGAATTGCCCGCACAGTCCACTGCCACTGTAACAGGCATATCCTCCACCTCAAATTCATAGACCGCCTCCATGCCCAGATCAGCGAAGGCCACCACCCGCGCAGCACGAATCGCTTTGGAGACCAGGTAAGCCGCCCCGCCCACGGCAATCAGGGAAACCGAACGGTGTTTGCGGATGGCCTCGATTCCCATGGGACCGCGCTCTGCCTTGCCGATCATCCCTATCAACCCCGTCCGTTCCAACATGAAATCCGCAAACTTGTCCATACGCGTGGCCGTGGTGGGGCCGGCCGGTCCCACCACCTCGCCCGCCACCGGATCCACGGGGCCCACGTAATAAATGAAGCGATGCGTAAAATCCAGCCCTGCGGGCAAGGGTTCCCCGCGTGTCAACAACTGCTGGATACGCAGATGGGCCGCATCGCGTCCAGTCAGTAATTTACCACTCAAGAGAAGCGTGTCACCCGGTTTCCAGTCAGCCAGATCTTCCTTCCGCACCGTATCCAGATTCACCCGACGAGCCGAAGGAGCGGCGTGCCAGGTTACTGCAGGCCAATCTTCGAGACGAGGAGGCATAAAAGAAGCGGGGCCAGACCCGTCCAGGGTGAAATGAATATGGCGTGTGGCAGCACAATTGGGGATCAGGGCCACCGGCAATGACGCCGCATGAGTGGGGTAGTCAAGGATTTTGACATCGAGTACCGTCGTCATTCCGCCCAATCCCTGAGCGCCGATGCCCAAGGCATTGACCTTGTCATACAGTTCGACGCGCAGAGCCTCCACCGTATTGGAGGGGCCCCGTGCCTTGAGCAGGCTCATGTCTATGGGTGCCATGAGCGACTCCTTGGCCAGGAGCATGGCCTTCTCGGCAGTTCCTCCAATGCCGATCCCCAGGAGTCCTGGAGGACACCACCCGGCTCCAAGGGTAGGGACAGTGGTCAGAACCCAATCCACCAGGGAATCCGAAGGGTTGAGCATCACCAGTTTGGCTTTGTTCTCCGACCCCCCCCCTTTGGCGGCCACGATGATTTCCACCGTCTCTCCCGGAACCAGCGATACATGAATCACTGCGGGGGTGTTGTCTCGGGTATTACGCCGTTTTCCGGCGGGATCGCTCACGATGGATGCCCGCAACGGGTTATCAGGATTCAGATAGGCTTGCCGTACGCCTTCGTTCACCGCATCATCCAATGAACCGGGCAAGTTCAGGCGTACCTTCAAACCCACCTTGAGAAACACATTCACAATGCCCGTATCCTGGCAGATGGGACGATGGCCCTCGGCGCACAGGCGCGAATTGGTCAGAATCTGAGCCATGGCATCACGCGCAGCAGGGGACTGCTCGTGCTCCCAGGCAATTCCCAGAGCCTGAACATAGTCCACGGGATGGTAATAAGAAATGTACTGTAGCGCATCCGCAATACTCCGGACCAGATCTTTTTGTTCTATGGTGACCACCTGTTCTCTCCCCGTAAAATAACACTCATGCAGGAAAACCTTCTGTGCGACTGTGGCTATAATAACGCTTCGTGCTCCAAAGCGGGGCATAAGGGAATTCCCGCTCGTGCCAACGGCCATATCTGCAGAACCTCAGAGGAAAAAATCATGTCGACCGAAGTGTTGCACCGTGAACATCGTCACTTTGCACCGGATGCCACTTGGGTTGCCCGAGCCAACATTTCAGGTCAAGCCGCCTATCAGACCTTGGTCAGCGAGGCAGAACGTGACCCCGAGGGATTCTGGGGACGTTTGGCACGAACCCACCTGGTCTGGAAAACTCCCTTCCAGACCGTCCTGAATGACCGGAATCCCCCGTTCTACCGCTGGTTTGAAGAGGGAACGCTGAATGCTTCCCATCTCTGTCTGGACATCCCCATCGAGCGGGGAATGGGTGAAAAAACCGCCCTGATCTTTGAGGCTGACGATGGAACGGTCACCACCCTCACCTATCATGCGCTTCATGAGCGCGTCTGTCGCTTTGCCAATGCGCTCAAGTCCCTCGGCATCGGCAAGGGAGATCGAGTCATCATCTACATCGCCATGTCCATCGAAGGAATCGTCGCCATGCAGGCCTGCGCCCGAATTGGGGCCATCCATTCCGTGGTGTTTGGCGGTTTTTCAGCCAAATCCTTGCAGGAACGAATACTGGATACGGGCGCGCGTCTCATCATCACCGCTGATGGCCAGCAACGCGGGGGCAAGGATCTCCCCCTCAAGGCCATCGTGGATGAAGCCCTGAGCATGGGCGTCGAAACGGTCGAGAAAGTCATCGTCTATGCGCGAACGGGAGAAGATATCCCCTGGAACTCCGCTCGGGACCTGTGGATGAAACCACTCGAAGAATCCCAGTCACCGCTCTGTATTCCTACCTGGGTAGAAGCAGAACATCCCCTGTTCATTCTCTACACCTCGGGGTCCACAGGCAAACCTAAAGGCGTACAGCATGCCACCGCCGGATACCTGTTATGGTCCATCCTGACCATGACCTGGGTCTTTGATCACCACCCTGAAGATGTCTACTGGTGTACCGCCGATATTGGCTGGATTACCGGGCATACCTATGTCAATTATGGGCCTCTGGCCGTAGGAGCCACTCAGGTCATCTACGAGGGAATTCCTTCCTGGCCTCACGCCGGACGATTCTGGTCGATGATTTCGCGCCATCGGGTATCCGTATTTTATACCGCGCCCACTGCCATTCGTTCCCTGATCAAATCCAGCAATCTTGACCCCAAGAGTCATCCCCAACGTTTTGATTTGTCCAGTTTGCGCCTTCTGGGTTCAGTAGGAGAACCCATCAACCCCGAAGCCTGGATGTGGTACTACCAACAGGTGGGAAACAGTCACTGTCCGATTGTCGATACCTTCTGGCAGACAGAAACCGGAGGCCATGTCATCGCACCCCTGCCCGGAGCCACCTCCCTCGTCCCCGGTTCCTGTACCCTACCCTTACCCGGTATTGATGCGGCGGTGGTCGATGAAACAGGACAGGAAGTCCCCCCTGGGCACGGCGGTTTGCTGGTCATCCGCCGCCCCTGGCCAGCCATGCTGCGAAATCTGTGGGGCAATCCAGAACGTTTCCAGAAAACTTACTTTCCTCCCGAATTGAAAGGGTTTTATTTGGCAGGAGATGGGGCAGTCAAGGATGCTGCGACAGGTTATTTCACCATCACCGGGCGCATCGATGACGTCCTCAATGTATCGGGTCACCGTCTTGGCACCATGGAAGTGGAGTCCGCACTGGTGACCCACCCTCTTGTGGCAGAGGCCGCCGTGGTGGGAAAACCCGATGACGTCACAGGGGAAGCCATCGTAGCCTTTGTCGTCCTGAAACAGCAGCGCCCCACCAAAGCGGAAGCCCAACAATTGGCTTCCACGCTACGCCAATGGGTAACTCAGGAAATCGGCCCCATTGCCAAACCCCGTGACATTCGTTTTGGGGATAACCTGCCTAAAACCCGATCCGGTAAAATCATGCGCCGTTTACTCCGCTCTTTGGCCAGTGGAGAACCCATGACACAAGATATTTCTACTCTGGAAAACCCGACGATCCTGGATCAGTTGCGAGAAACCTTGTGAAACGCTGGCGCGGAATACTGATCGACCGCTATCTGGCACGTGAAGTTTTATCAGGCACCGGACTGGTGTTCACTGCCTTGCTCTTTCTGTTTTCTTTCTTCGATCTCATCCACGAACTGAACGATATCGGCAAGGGAGGCTATACGCTGTGGCAGATCGGCGTATTCGTTGCCCTGGCCCTGCCGGGCCATGCCTATGAATTATTTCCCATCGCCACCCTGATTGGTACACTCTATGCCTTGACCAATCTTGCCCAGCATTCCGAAATCACCGTCATGCGCAGTTCGGGCATGTCCCGCCAGCGACTGGCGCAGTCCCTGCTTCGAATCGGCACAGGATTTGTACTGGTGGCTTTCATTCTGGGGGAGTTGGTCATGCCTTTCACGGAGGAAGCCGCACAACAATGGCGTTTGAAAGCGCTCAACAACCTGGTCGCCACCCAGTTTCGCTCAGGCATCTGGATCAAAGACAAGGGAAGTTTCATCAATATTCGAGAAATGATGCCGGATAATTCTCTGCAAGACCTGCGCATCTACGAATTCGACAACCATCGCCGTCTACAACGCATCAGCACCGCACACCAAGCGCTCTACCTGCAAGATCACGAATGGGAAATGAAGCAAGTGGAGCGAACGCTCTTCACGCCTCAGGGTGTCTCGGTGGTACACGAAGACCATGTACGGTGGGATTCCGTTTTATCTCCCCAGGTGATGTCCACCTTGCTGGTGGAACCCGAGCAAATGGCCCTGTGGAATCTTCACACCTATATCCAGCATTTACGCGACAATCACCAGCAAACCCTACGTTTCGAAGTCGCCCAATGGGGAAAAGTGTTCTACCCTTTCTCCAGTCTCGTCATGATGTTGCTGGCCTTGCCCTTTGGACTGCAACGCCCGCGTGCGGGCGCTGTGGGCGTACGCATCATGATTGGTATTGGCCTGGGTCTGGGCTTTTATCTGAGTAACCGTTTTTTTTCCTATCTGGGACAACTCAACGGCTGGGGCCCCATTTACAGCACCACGGCGCCCAGCCTGGTTTTTCTGGGACTGGCAGTATTCCTTGGTTGGTGGGGAGAAAAACGCGCCTAATATCGACGCATGGTCAAACCCAGCAGGCGATCATGAAGAAATTGTCCCTCCTTGTCCACCAAGACCCACAACAGACTGATTCCCGTCAAATACCCTGGAATCGCCAGAACATAACGCAGGAAGGCACGTCCCCAGGAGGGAGGGTGCCCGCCGGAATCCAGCAATTGAAGGTGCCAGGTGCGCATCGGAATGGTTTGTCCTGAACGGTGCCAAAACCAGGAAAAGTAGAAACCCACCACGCCAAATAAATAGAGACGATACCACTCCCGTAACTCGGGGTGCAGCGCATAATGAGTCAATCGAACGAAAGGAAGAGCCGCCGCAATGAGAACGCCCGCCACCAAGAAGACCTCATAGACCCAACAGATCAGGCGGGGTCGCAAAGGCAAACGGATCCATGGGGCGGCATTCAATGAGTCTTGCCTGCTGTGACTGAGTTCCCTGGCAAGGCTCCGGACGGAGGGCTCTCCCCACCAACGGTCGCAGGGACGGGAGGCGTCTGAGAACCGGAAACAGGCGCTGTTTGCGTTAAAACGGGTGCTCCGCTGGCGGTCACGGAAGAATGATGGGCGCGCCAGCGCGATTTGATGGCAGCACGTTTTTCTGGAGGAAGCGCATGAAATACCTTATAGTTGTGACGCGCCTGATCGCGGGTCGCCTTTGATAAATGAGTCCAGATCGGAATATTTTTCTGAAAACGCGCTTGTTCTGCTGGAGAAAGTTTGGGGTAATGTTGGGCAGCACTTAATAATCTCTTGCGCTGCAAAGAAGAAAGATGATCCCAGTCCTGGGCTGCCGGAGCCAAAATAATCTTCTGTTGAGATGTCAGAGAAGACCAAGCCGGTGCCGGAACCATCCCTTGCGCGCATGCTGTATTCCACAAAAGCAGCAGACAAACCGCAATCAGCGCTTTTCCTGAAGCCATTCAGTGAAATCCTTTTGGGCAAAATCCTGAGGGGGTATTTCCGCTGCCAGCATTTTAGCCTCGAGAAAACCTGCATCCTCCTCTGACTCCTGGTGTTGGGCCTGCCACCAAAAACCACAGAAGACCAAGGAAAAAACCAATAGAACCGTCAGCAGTGACCAACGCCCCGTATAATCTCCCACGGCAAAATGAGTTCCGGTCAATGACCAGCCAGTCCGCTCCGTAGGTAGGGACATCTGCGCAAGTATCTTCTGACGTTGCGTACGCAAGCGCGCCAACACCAAAGGATCAAGGTCATCGGTTCCTCGATCCAGTTGCTGACAAAGTATTTTTGCAAAGGTTCGTTCATCCATGGTCGTTTAACCCCTGACTAGCCAACACACCAGCCAAAGCACGCACGGCACGCGAACAGTGGGTTTTGACACTCCCCTCCGAACAGCCCATGATTTGCGCAGTTTCAGCCACATCTCTCTCCTCCCAGTAACGCAACAGAAAGGCTTCTCGTTGACGCGCCGGAAGGTTTTGCAAAGCCGCCTCGATCAAAACGAGGGTTTGTTTTTGATTTAATTGTAAATCCGGCACCAAAGACAGGTGTCTTCCTTCTCCTGAATCCTCCACCGAATCGAGAATATCGAACTCTTCTTCACCATCCTCCGTCCCTCGACTGAAGGAGCCTGCCAAAGGGGTCCAGGTGGAACGAACTTTGAAACGCCGATAATGGTCTCGAATCGTATTCTGAAGAATGCGTTGAAACAATGGAGGAAGTTCATCCACCGGCCGATCAGAATAACTTTCAGTCAACTTGAGCATGGTGTCCTGAACGATATCCAAGGCCGCAGAATCATCCTGCACCGCATATACCGCCTGTTTGAATGCGCGTCGCTCTGCACTTGCGAGAAATTTAGATATTTCTTGAAACGAAGCCAGTGGAGTCTCCCATGCCAGACATAGGGGGGAATGATATCAAGAATTGACCCAGCATGACCGAATGCCAACAATATCCCTCATGTTGTCACAAACATAGGCTTGAACGAAGGAGGGGTGAGCCAAAAAAAAAGCACAGTCCGTATGGACTGTGCTTTTTTTTGAATGGGTGTCTGGCGGTGACCTACTTTCGCATGGGTAATCCACACTATCATCGGCGCTATCTCGTTTCACGTCCCTGTTCGGGATGGGAAGGGGTGGGTCCA
>WJXM01000028.1 GCA_019456405.1 Ferrovum sp.
AAAAGGGGTATCTGCGATTGCGCGCCGAACCAATGTGTTTTTCAGAACCCGGAAGTACACGCCCGCTGCTCTGGCCTTGGCCCTAAGAACAGTCATATCGGACACGGCCATTCCGCGATATTCCGCAAGAATGATCGCTTGAGCTTCGGTCACCTGCCCCGCCACTTCCGCCACGACTGCTTTTTTCTCTTCCAGATTGAGACTCAAGGTCTGTCCTCCATAAAGATTACAGAAAGAGGGTAAGCCCTCTTTCCAACCACGGCGACCTTTCTTTCAGGGCTTGATACGCGAGTGTATCGATACAGCAAGACCTTCCATCAGGGACCGCCATCTGCGTAGGCTATTGTTTCCATTAAACCCTTGCGGGCACCTACGGTCTTTGATGTCCATGGGGTACGTCCAGAAGAAGCACCCCATGCCCAAAGTCGTTATGTCTCTTACACGGACACAGTGGAACCGTCGATACGGATTCCCCCGCCCATCGTGCTCGAAACGGAAATTTTTCTGAGGTAGATCCCCTTGGCAGTGGCAGGGCGCGCACGATTCAAGGCGCCCAGCAAGGCCTGCAAATTTTCCTGCAAGGCTTCCACGGTAAAAGAGGCGCGTCCAATGGAGCAGTGCACCAGACCAGCCTTATCGGTCCGATACTGCACCTGCCCGGCTTTGGCATTCTTGACAGCCCCAGTGACGTCGGTAGCCACGGTACCCACCTTGGGATTGGGCATCAAACCCCGGGGGCCAAGAACTTGTCCCAACGGTCCAACGATACGCATGGCATCGGGGGTGGCGATGACCACATCAAAATCCATGAAGCCGCCCTTGATCTTTTCGGCCAAGTCTTCGAAACCCACGATATCCGCACCAGCCGCTCTGGCTTTTTCGGCATTGTCGCCTTGCGCGAAAACTGCGACCCGCATGGTTTTACCGGTTCCTTTGGGCAATACCACGGAGCCACGCACTTGCTGATCCGACTTCTTGGCATCCACACCGAGATTGACGGCCACATCCACCGACTCATCAAATTTTGCCGTGGCCGTTTTTTTCACCAGTTCCAGGGCCTCAGTCACAGCGTAGGAACGGGCACGATCGATCTGTGCACGCAGAACTTGCGTACGTTTGGTCATTTTGGCCATGTTCAGTTTACTCCTTCCACAGTAATACCCATGCTGCGCGCACTACCTGCCACGGTACGAACCGCAGCATCCAGATCTGCCGCTGTCAAATCGGGCATCTTGGTGGTGGCAATGGCCTCGGCCTGCGCACGAGTCAAACTTCCCACTTTGTCACTGTGCGGCTTGGGACTTCCCTTGCTCACCCCTGCCGCCTTCTTGATCAAGACCGTGGCGGGAGGCGTCTTCATGACGAAGGTGAAACTCTTGTCCGCATAGGCGGTAATCACCACCGGAATGGGCAAACCCACTTCCAGACCTTGCGTCTGAGCATTGAAGGCCTTACAAAACTCCATGATATTGAGACCGCGCTGGCCAAGCGCAGGCCCGATGGGCGGGCTGGGATTGGCCTTGCCGGCCGGAACCTGCAACTTGATGTAGCCTATGATTTTCTTTGCCATGATTGCTCCTATGTTCGGGTACCAGCGGTGAGTTCATGTTCACCTCCCCAGAATGACTGAAATCAGGCGACCTAGCCCTTTTCCACCTGTCCAAAATCCAACTCTACCGGTGTCGCTCGTCCAAAGATGAGCACGGACACGCGGAGTTTATTCTTGTCGTAATTAACCTCTTCCACCATGCCATTGAAGTCGGTGAAAGGGCCATCCTTGACACGCACGCTCTCGCCAATTTCAAACAGCACCTTAGGCCGAGGCTTCTCGACCCCTTCCTGCACCTTGTTCAGAATGTTTTGCACTTCCTTGTCGGTGATGGGAGTCGGCTTGTTGGCTTTGCCACCCACAAAACCCGTCACTTTCGGCGTGCTCTTGACCAGATGCCAAGTCTCATCGGTCATATCCATTTGTACCAGAATATAGCCTGGGAAAAACTTGCGTTCGCTGATGCTCTTCTGACCGCCTTTCATCTCCACGACTTCTTCCACGGGAACCAGAATATCGCCAAACTGCTCGTCCATACCCGCTCGCGTGATCCGTTCCTTGAGCGCCCGTTGCACACTCTTTTCGAAGCCGGAATAGGCATGTACCACATACCAGCGCATTGTCATCATTCAGACCGCCCCATCAATCGTTGTACCGCCACCAGCAATCCCCAGTCCACCAACCACAGGAATACCCCCACCACCAGTACCAGAGCAAAAACCACGAGAGTGGTCTGCCAGGTTTCCTTACGGGAAGGCCAGACGACTCGTCGTGCCTCCACCACCGCTTCCTGCGAGAAACGATAGAAGTCCTGTCCAGGCACCGTAAACCAGGCAACGGCAGCACCCAATCCCAATCCTGCCAATACGGCCAGAACCCGCAATACCAGGGCATGGTCCGCTAATTGGTAATAGCCCACCAACCCTGCCACGACAAGGGCAAGGGCGAGGGCAAACTTGAGTTTATCCGCCATGGGCGTTGAATTTCCTTTAAAAACCTTGGCAGGCCAGGAGGGCCTCGAACCCCCAACCTACGGTTTTGGAGACCGTCACTCTGCCAATTGAGCTACTGGCCTGTTTTATTACTGAATCACTTTAGCGACGACACCGGCGCCCACGGTCCGACCGCCTTCGCGAATCGCAAACCGTAACCCCTCTTCCATCGCAATCGGGGCAATCAACGTCACCGTCACCGACACGTTGTCCCCAGGCATCACCATCTCCGTC
>WJXM01000029.1 GCA_019456405.1 Ferrovum sp.
GATGTTTTTCCCTTTTGGAACATGTTGTTACACAATTCATGATTTTCGTTTTCGCTTTATCAACATTAAACCATCTGTATGAATTTCGTCGTTGCTTCAATATGTTAGAAAATTCACCGCATTTATATGGATACCCCACTAAAGTTTCAATCCGCACCCGGCCAACCGGCCGGGTGATGCTCACCTCCTCAAGTTCTTCTTGCAATCGCTCATGGTTTCAATCCGCACCCGGCCAACCGGCCGGGTGATGCCCCCCTTCATCTGTTTTGTTTTTCGAGTACCCATGGTTTCAATCCGCACCCGGCCAACCGGCCGGGTGATGCTCAAATAACTGCGATGGAAGCCATGTTGACCGATTGTTTCAATCCGCACCCGGCCAACCGGCCGGGTGATGCGTCCATGCTACCCCCCAGGCGATTATCTTAGTCGGTTTCAATCCGCACCCGGCCAACCGGCCGGGTGATGCTAACCGGAGCATTTTGGGTGGGTTGTTTACCTTTGTTTCAATCCGCACCCGGCCAACCGGCCGGGTGATGCCATAGTCCCTGCGCAAGCGGATGGGCAAAACTTTTGTTTCAATCCGCACCCGGCCAACCGGCCGGGTGATGCTTTGCATGTCAGCCCCCTGTATGCCCGGTTTTGATGTTTCAATCCGCACCCGGCCAACCGGCCGGGTGATGCAATGTCCGCTTCAATCGTATCAAAATCTTTTTCGGTGTTTCAATCCGCACCCGGCCAACCGGCCGGGTGATGCGAGGGTCCTGATGCCCCTGACCCCCGAGGATTACGTTTCAATCCGCACCCGGCCAACCGGCCGGGTGATGCACCAGATGCACCATTTCCAGTCCCAGTTCCTCCGGGTTTCAATCCGCACCCGGCCAACCGGCCGGGTGATGCCGCCAGATGGCCGACTGCAATACCCCCACCACCTTGTTTCAATCCGCACCCGGCCAACCGGCCGGGTGATGCCGGGTGCGGGCAGTTAAACACTTTCGTGACTGCGTTTCAATCCGCACCCGGCCAACCGGCCGGGTGATGCTACTCACTGAGTACGGTACACCAGTTCCGATCTTGTTTCAATCCGCACCCGGCCAACCGGCCGGGTGATGCAGGAGCCGCTACGACGTTGGTTCCGGGAGAATAGTTTCAATCCGCACCCGGCCAACCGGCCGGGTGATGCTTCGAAGGCTCCACGAATTGGAGCACAAGCGGGGTTTCAATCCGCACCCGGCCAACCGGCCGGGTGATGCGACATTTGTCGAGAGTTGTCCGATGTTGGTCAGGTTGTTTCAATCCGCACCCGGCCAACCGGCCGGGTGATGCTTTGTGCGTCTGTTGCGAAAGTCTCGGTAACCCCAGTTTCAATCCGCACCCGGCCAACCGGCCGGGTGATGCCCAGACCTTTCCCAAATCACGATGCTGGTCAATTCGTTTCAATCCGCACCCGGCCAACCGGCCGGGTGATGCACCATGCAACAAACCCTCTGCCATCTCAGGGAGGTTTCAATCCGCACCCGGCCAACCGGCCGGGTGATGCCGTTGGAAAACCGTCCTATCTTACCCAAGCATACCGTTTCAATCCGCACCCGGCCAACCGGCCGGGTGATGCCTAATTGTACCCTCGTTATATGCCTGCCCATTTTTGTTTCAATCCGCACCCGGCCAACCGGCCGGGTGATGCTCAAGATCCAGATCGACCGGTTCGGTCTTAAAAAGTTTCAATCCGCACCCGGCCAACCGGCCGGGTGATGCTTCTCGTCCTGTTTTCTCACAGGCGATTAGAGTTGTTTCAATCCGCACCCGGCCAACCGGCCGGGTGATGCCGGCACTGGCACACCAAACCGCTGAATTTTTACGTTGTTTCAATCCGCACCCGGCCAACCGGCCGGGTGATGCAAGGCGGACATGGTGTTTACGGACCCTCCCTATGGTTTCAATCCGCACCCGGCCAACCGGCCGGGTGATGCTTTCAAGGTGAGGTCGTCTGATCCGCTGTACTACGAGTTTCAATCCGCACCCGGCCAACCGGCCGGGTGATGCCCGTGCGCGACAACTCAGGTGCCTGTGCGATCAGGGTTTCAATCCGCACCCGGCCAACCGGCCGGGTGATGCAACAAGATCGCGCTCAATGCCGGATGGGATGAGGTTTCAATCCGCACCCGGCCAACCGGCCGGGTGATGCTTCAAGGTGAGGTCGTCTGATCCGTTGTACTACGAGTTTCAATCCGCACCCGGCCAACCGGCCGGGTGATGCCGGGGTCGGAGCGACATGCGGCGCGAAATTCAACGTTTCAATCCGCACCCGGCCAACCGGCCGGGTGATGCAATCGCCGATGCAGTAAGGATTCGCACTGCAAAAGGTTTCAATCCGCACCCGGCCAACCGGCCGGGTGATGCTAGGGCTTGGTAATGCTAATTACCGTCCGCAGCATGTTTCAATCCGCACCCGGCCAACCGGCCGGGTGATGCCTGCCGTATCCTGTCAATCGCATCCGGCACAGGCGGTTTCAATCCGCACCCGGCCAACCGGCCGGGTGATGCCGCAAACCGCGCGTAAATTTCGAAGCAGTCAAACCGTTTCAATCCGCACCCGGCCAACCGGCCGGGTGATGCATACCGGCATCATTACCCAAGCGCAGGTTGACGCAGTTTCAATCCGCACCCGGCCAACCGGCCGGGTGATGCCATTTTCATCGATGGCGCGCCAGTGCGCCAAGATGTTTCAATCCGCACCCGGCCAACCGGCCGGGTGATGCCCCCCCACTTACGTAACGTATCACCACGTAAGAAGATTCCTGTATTTTCCCGCGAACCGGCCCCACAAAGCCACTGTTTTTGGCCCATGAATTTCGTTCTGCGTGAAAATTGTTTATTAGTCATAAAGTTAACTCCTGCGCGAGAGTCCCGGATATTGGTCGTTGATAGGGGTTCGCGCCCTCAGACGATGAGAGTCCCTTCAAAATCAACAGAACGGAAGCAACCATATTGTTTGACCCGTACCTCCACCGGTTCGGTGATACGATAGAAACGCAGATTGTCTCGGTTATCATCAATTTCAGAAAGCAGTGTACGCTCCAATTGCTCAAACTGCATTTCATTGACGGTGCATTCGAATACAGATTTCTGAACCCGCTGCCCAATCTTTTCGCAGGCCTTTGCAACCCGTCTTAGTCGCTTGCGTCCGGCCGCGGTTTCGGTGGAGACATCATAGGTGACGATGATGAGCATGCGGTTTCCTTTATTTCGCCAAATAAGGCAGATAGCCTTCCATCTCGCCGCGGATAGTGCGTGCGATGAAACGTGCTTGGATAAAGGGGAGCAGGCCGATGGGGATTTTGTTTTCGGTGAGCGGGTGAGTGATTTCTTCCTGTTTGCGTTCCTGCCAGGCGGTGACGACAGCACGGCGGCCCTTGTCGTTGAGCATGACAGCGCCTCCTTCGCGTTCGTCAAAATCAGTGGCTGTAATCTGGCCGCGGTTGATGAGCGTGAGCGCCAGCCGGTCGGCAAGTATTGAGCGGAATTCTTCCTGCAAATCCAGTGCGAGTCCGGCACGACCAGGGCGCACGGCGTGGAGAAAACCGAGTTGCACGTCTAGCCCGGTAGCCTCAATGGCGGAGCGGCAGTCGTTCATACTCATGGCGTAGAGGAAGGAAAGCAAGGCGTTGAAACGGTCCAGAGGTGGACGGCGTGTGCGTCCGTTGAGAGCAAACGATGTACGGGCCTGGGGTTTGACAACGAGGTTGATGGCGGTGAAGTAACCGCGCGCGGCCTCGCCTTCCACGCCGCGCAATTCATCCAGCGTGGTCGCAACAGCCGCAGCACGCAGCGAGGCAGCAAGGTTGTCGGCACTGCGCGTGAGCGTGGCGGCTTCATTCGGGTCGGCGGCTTCGCGCGCGCCGCGTTGCAGATTGGTGCGGCTGTTTTTGAGTTTTCCCGCAACCACGGCACGCGCAAACTCCAAGGTGAAAGCAGGCTCCAAGGCTTTGCTGTGATGCGCCTGGCGCAGCAGGATGTTGCCGGAGACCGGACCTTCGAGTCGTGCCTTGAAACGGCCTGAATCGTCCAGAAGCACCAGCGACTTACCTTCATCCGCCAAGCGGTGCATGAGCGCGGGTGAGACCATGACGTTACCGAAACAGACCATGCCACCCAAGTGATGCAGTGGCACCTGGAGTTTTTTCTCCCGTTCCACATCGATGCGCAGGGTGGCGTTTTCCAAATGCGCGTAGGCATGAGGGGTCATGACGTATAGCGTGTTTTGAATTGTATGCATTATCGTATTACAATATGACTCACGAATAGCCGTTTATAGGGGATGACATGGCGACCTTGACCTTACGTTTACCGAATGATCTGGACAGGAAATTAACCGCGCTGGCGGCGCAGACCCACCAGAATCGTTCCGAGCTGGCGCGTACGGCATTGGAGAAGTTTCTGCGCGAGTTGGAACGTAAACAATTGATGGATACGCTGGTTGCCGAAACCAAAGCCGCATATGCGGATGAAGCCGTGTGCCAACATGCGCGCGAAATCGCGGAGGAGTTTTTGCCGCTGGATAATGAAGCACTGGATAGCGCCGAAGGCCTCAAGCCCGGCGACCCTGAGCCTGAGCAGTGGTGGAAATGATGCGGCGTGGCGAGATATGGGTAGCCAACCTGAACCCCGGTCACGGACGGGGGATCGGCAAGATCCGACCGGTGCTGGTTTTGCAGGCCGATGAACTGAGCGCAATCGGCACCCCCATGGTGGTCATCCTGCCTATCACAACACAGGTGTATCCTGACTATAGCGTTTGGCGAGTATCGGTTCGTGCCAAAGGTCGTTTGCTGGTGGATTGCCAGGTGGTCGTGGATCAACCCCGAGCGCTGGATCGTGAGCGCTTTGGAGAAGGGCCGCTGACCATATTGAACGAAGAGGAAATGGCAAACGTCGAGCGCGCTTTTCTGGGTGTTTGTGGCATGGTGCAATACCTTATCCCGCAGCATTGAACAATTCCTCACGCAAGCACTTCAACCTGCCCTGTTCCGCCAGCGCTTCCGGCTGGCAAATCTCTTTCAGCGAACACTCACGGCAGCGGGCATCGTTTACCGGTGGCGGGAGTCTACCCGATGCCAGCATGGCGCGAATGGCATCGGCGGTTTCTTCGACCAGTTGCTTGAGTTCCGGTGTGATGGACACTTCTCGCCGACGGTGGCTGGTAGCGTGAAAAATCGCGCCTTTGGGCACGGGGCGATTCAGCATTTCTTCCAGGCAAATTGCTTGCGCGGCGAGTTGGATGTCGTCGTGTAACTTCTGCCGCTTGGCACCGTGTTTGAACTCGACGGGGTACACACTGCCGTCGGGATGGAATTCGACGAGATCGGCTTTGCCAATCAGATTGAGCCGATCACACCACACGGGCAACGCGCGTTCAACACGCACACCAGATTTGATCTCATAACCCGGCGTATCAACAAGATGATGCACAGCCTGCCCGCGCGCTGTGTGTATGTTGTCCTCGAACGTCTGTTCCAAATGAATCAGCCCACACTGGCGCGGACAGTAAACCCAGTGTTGCAGGGCGGAGAGAGCGACAATTTCATTAGCAGGATTTTCCACTCAATCAAACAATCGTTGGATGAGTTCATCGCGCGTGAGGCCATGATGCGCAGCTACGCTGGCGAGAATAGCGGCAAGCGTGCCCAGCCTGAGCGGGTCGTGATTGGGAATGGTGATGTGATGCTCACCACGAACGGTGCTAGTCAGCCGTAGATGGCTGCCCGTCTGGCGTGTAACGGCGTATCCCATTCGGTCAAGGCGTTTGACCAGATCTGCCCCTGAGAGATCACGTGGAATTCTCATGCCGCCAGCACTTCCTCTCGGGTGATGTGCAGGCGGATCAGGTCGGGAAATTTCCCTCCGTCAAAGTGGCAATGCACCGCGTCGCGGACTTGGGCGTGCAGGCCGGGTAGATCGTCGGCCTCGGTCAAAATATCCACGCCAACGGCACGTGCGACATATCCGCCTTCTGGTGCTTCTTCAACAATGAAATGGATTTCGCTCATGGGTACTGTCCTCCAATAACTTAAAGATGATTTCTGGTATCGTCTATCTTACAGACAAAAAATATTGGTCTTGGGCCGGGCTTTTCAACACGACTTACGCAGAAGCTTCACTCCAGCGGGCATGTCTGAATCTTGAATCGCCACCTCGTAATCGCCAAAACTGCGCGGCACGTTCACCCCTTCCTTGAGTTTCGGCTGAATACGTTCGAACAGTGTATGAGCGGGAGCGTTGCCCAGTTCCGATTCGTGTTTGAACACATACAGCCCACGTGTGGTCATTTCGCCACGTGCGGCGGAGCGGTCATGCTCGAACATTTGAGAGAATGCTTGCCAGAGCAATTCTAGGTCATCTTCGGAAAAGCCAGTCTGTTTTGCGAGGAAACTGGAAACAAAGCCGTGCGCCATATAGAGGCCGTAGGGGACGGTGTGCTTGCGGCCCATAGTGCGGTTGTCGCCGTCCTGCTTTTCGGCTTCTGCTTCGGTGGCTACGGCCATGCGAGTGATGGAGTGTTCCTGCGCGATGATGGGGTCGATGGAGCGGGCGAAGGTGAGTTGCACCGGGCCGCGCACCTGACCGCAATTGATGCCGGTGGACATGACCGCGCCGAACGTACGCACGTCGAAGAAATTACGGCACATCCACTGGCGGGCATCGTCCACGGCATCGCCGCCTTTGCGTTTCTTGTTGTCGCCCGCGAGAAGATCTTCTCGGTCAATACCTACATAGGCGCGCTTGTTCTGGTTGTTGAGGATGGCTTTTTCCTTTACATAAATCTCGAATGGGGGCTGTTCACCCTTTGACATGCCGACGAAGTTGCGCACCTTACGCTTCAATGAAACGTCCGTCATCAGCCCGTGACCGGTCTCCGCATCCATGCGTGGCAGGTTGCCAGCATCGGGATCGCCGTTGGGATTGCCGTCTTTTACATCGAACAGCAGCACGAAGTCATAGCGGTTAGTCAGGCTCATTTGGTTTCCTCTTGATTATCGGTGGATGTGGTGTCGGATTTGGTGAAAAAGGCTTGGCGTTGGTGGTAATAGCCTAGAGCGAAGCGGCCCTGGTCGGGCAAGGCGAGAATGCGGGGAAAATCATCCAGGCCGCCCATGATTTCGCCGACGAGTCGTTCCATCTGCACCGCGCGGCCTTTGGATAACTTGCCGAGATGGTGGTTATGCAGTCTTAGCAGGGTGGTGAACACCGCGATGGGTGTACTGGATGCTGCACCGTAGTAGCGATCACGGATAGTCGCGTTCACGCCGGGACTGGCTTCTTCTTGGATTTTTTCCAGGGTGGCAAATAGTCGACCCAGCAAATAGGCTGGGTGCACGTTGGTCGGGTCGAGCATAACCATAAACTCCTTTTCATTGTGGGTGCGACGAATGAGACGGTTTAGCGATGCTTTGATGGCAGCAGCGCGGGCGTAACTGGGTTTCTGTTTTGCCCGGCAACGCTGTACTGCCAGATTGAGTAATGAGACTGGATAAGGCAGTCCTTCCAGAATGGAGCGCATGATTTCGCCGCCCAGGTTTGGCGGGATATTGTCGGCCTTGCTTTGTACCGCCAGTGACGTAAGCAAACGGAACAGGGACAAGTGTTTCGGGTCGTGCGGTGCTCTGGCAATTTTTATATCATCGAAATGACGAGCGATGCGCCGTGCCAGTTCTTGTGCTGGTGCTGTTTCCCAGAAGCGGATGGCGATGCGGGCAGCGTTAGGCGCGAGACCTAAAACATGGAAGCGGTCGTTGGCAGTCCCTCTCATAAACTTGCCGGACTGCACAGCTTGATACAGCACCTTGAGTGCATCCGTACCTCGGTTGGGGTCATCTTTGGGCGGTTCACCAAACAGATCGGGAAGTGCGTTTTCCAAGTCGTTGTCTTGTTCCGACCAAAACACAGTGGAGGCATCGCCGATCTGGATGCGTTGGCGGGAATCACGCGCGAGCAGGTGGTTGAGCGCAGTGGTGTAGGCGAAAGTGGCGGGTTTGCCCAGTGGCGCATTAGCACCGCGTACCTTACCGTAGGAGTTGAACGCATCCAGATTGAAAGAAACGATATTTGCCCCGGAGGTTTGGGCGCCCCATACGCCTTTGATGGCGGGATGTAGACGCTCAATTGCCATGGGGCTGCCACTGACGAGGCAGATACCGTCAGGTGTTTCATCACTTGTTTGAGCAGTTGCGGCCACAATGGCGGGGCGTTGACAGACCAGTTCTATATCGCCTTGTAGACGGAAGGTCATAACCGGGTTGATGGCCGAAATATCTGGCCATGTGGGCAACGCTTTGAATTGATTGAGATCGAGATTGTCCAGAAAAGCCAGAACAGCGCAGATGCCTTGGTCACTCAATGCCTCAACGGGTAGCGATTCGATTTTATTTCTGAACTTGGTTTGCATATCCTCCAGGCGCGCTAAATATTCCGTAACTTTGTCTTCACACTCTTTACCCCCTTTGCATTTGCCTTCCAGTTTTTTGGCATCTTGTAAACCTAATATGTATTCGCTGTTATCCCAAAGTAGATTAGCTGCTACACCAGATGTCTTCTTTGTCCCTTGAGGCACAAGAAAACGTTGACCGATTTTTTTCTTGCCTTCGGTCGTGCGGGTGTCAGCCAGATTGACCAGCCGCCCCTCGGCGTCAATCTCGATGACGAAGGGGATTTCCTTTTCTTCTAGGCCGAAAGCCGGTAACCGCTCTTGTGGATCGGTGGAGCATTGACGGCGCTGATAGTAATCATTAAGCGCTTGCAGAATCATCCTCGTACCTCCTCGCTATCCCAGGCTGGCACGCTTACCACGCCATTTTCCAGTAGTGCACGGAAGAAACGGGGCTGTGGATCAGCAGGTTTGGTGAAATCCAGATCGTGGAGCATGAAACCAAGTTCGCGGGTTTCATCTATCGATGCGGGTTCGACGGCAAGGTTTGTTACCGGCCGGAAGTACGCAGCAAACTCGCGGCAGCCAAGGTAGGGCTGGTTTACGCATTGCCCGCGGCTGGTGCGGCGTTCGAACATTTCATAATACTTATTTGCTTGTGCGCCGGGATCGCGTTCTGAGAAAAACTCCAGATCGGCATGAACACGATAGGCCACATCACGCAGAAATAACCCAGCGCGCTGTTGGCGATCGTCCTCAATGTTGAGTCCGAGAATACCTGTGCCGTTTTTTATTGCAGTTTCCACGTTGCGTGTGGAGATCACGCTGGCGACTTCGTTGCGGCGCAGATTGATCCAGCGGATGGGCTTGAGGACGTCGATTTTGCGGATATGCCAGCGGATGGCTGGTTTCCACAAGATGGCTTCGAAGCAGGCACGCGCGGCGGAAGGCGTCATCACATCGTAACTCACACGCTCGACTTTCATTTCTGGGCGGGTGAAGCAGGCGAAGTCGCCGGTGAGTTCAAGACAGTAGGTCTTCATCATTCTCCCTTATACGATGCAATTTGTTAACTTCGGTGGCAAGCCATCTGGATTGAGCCCGAGATCAGGATGATAGAGCCAGTCGCTGACCTGGACATACAAGCCGGGTATAGTTTCCTCTATATCGCCTTGTGACAGCAACTTCATGGCTTCCCGGCTATGGACGGTGACGGTGTAACGCTGGAGTTTACGCATCAGCCAGCGTTCGGGACCATTCTTTCTCAAGGTGTTCAGCAGTTCGTCCACCGTGTCGTCGTTTCCATCCAAACCGCAATAGCGGACGATGACGGGCGCGCTATCTTCGTCTTGGATGAACTTGAATTTTTCGGCGGCGGTGCGGAAGTTGACGGCCAACGTTTGTCCATCGACCTTGAGCAATTCACCAATGCCCTGCGCATCCAGATCGCAGGCGTGATAGAGCTTCTCAAAATAGCGGGCAAACAAGACGCGCTCCAGGGGCTTGCCGGTGTGGCCATGGAGCACGCTGCGGCAAGCGTCTTCGCCTTTGCGCAACAGACCGAGTGGCGCGGGTTGGGGTGGGACGAACACCACAACTTCGCCCTGCGTGCCATGTTCGGTCAACCGTCCTTCCCTGTTGCAGCGACCGGCAGCCTGGGCGATGGAGTCCAGTCCAGCGAGTGCCCGATAGACAGTGGGAAAATCCACATCGACACCGGCTTCGACTAACTGAGTACTGACCACGTGAGTGGGAATGCCGTCCTTGAGTCGCGCTTTGATTTGCCGGATGGTTTGCGAGCGATGTTCGCCGCACATCAGTGCGGAGAGGTGCAAGGTACCTTCCGGCATCAACTCCCAAAGTTCGCGGGCATCTTTGCGGCGGTTGACGATGGCGAGCACGGAATCGTGCTGGCTGACTTCACTCGCCAGCGCGTCCCAACTCACAGGCGAGTTCCAGTCGGCGGGCAGGCGCACGTTGACGCGTTCTAGGGCACGGTAGAGCGCATCCGGGTTGCTCATGATCTCGCGTACGTTGTCGAGACCACGCATGTTATTCCGTGCATCGAAGTATTCGCGGGTGGCCAATGCGGGTTGCGTGGCGGTGGAGAGTACCACGGTGACACCATAATGTTGGGTCAGCAGGTTCAAGACATCGAGAATAGGTTGCAGAAACTCCGGTGGCAGAAGTTGCGCCTCGTCCAGCACGACAACTGAGTCGACGATGTTATGCAGTTTGCGGCAGCGCGAAGTTTTGGCGGCAAACAGCGACTCGAAAAACTGAACATTGGTGGTGACGACAATCGGTACATCCCAATTTTCGCAGGCGAGGCGGCTTTTGCTGGTTTCTTTGTTGGGATCAGCTTCGGCGTTGCTGTGGTGCTCGATCACTGCTTCACCAAAAATGTTCCGGAAGATGTCTGCAGTTTGCTCGATGATGCTGGTGTAGGGAATGACATAAATGATGCGGCGTTTGTTGTGGCGCTTTGCGTGTTCCAGCGCGAAGGCCATGCTGGAAAGCGTTTTACCGCCACCTGTGGGTACGGTGAGCGAGAACAAGCCAGGTGCTTCATGGGCTTTCTCGCGGCACTGTCGCAGAATGTCAGCGCGCAACTGATTGACCGACGTGGGGTCCGCCGCGACTATTTTGCGCGCCATGAAACTATCGAACTGTTCGAGCAGAGTTTGGACATCAGGCCAGTTGCCGCGCTGCTCGGCCTTGCCTGCGTCCATGTAGGCTTCAGTGTCGAGGAAGTCGGCATCGACCAGACAGGAAAATAATATCCGCACCCACAAGGCGAAACCTTCTTTGCCACCCGGTATGGCGCGCAGATCAGGGGCAAATGTGCCGTGATCAAGAATGTCTGCAGACGGATGTTCGGCTAGGGCTTCGTTAAGCTCGTCGCGGCTATCTTGGCTGTCAAGACGAGCATCCAGCCCGCCAAACCAGTCATATAGCCCGGCATGATGTCCGGCGATGAGGTAGGCCAACACCCGCCCTTTCGCGCCAAAACGATCACAAGCCAACATCGCACCCGCAGTGGAGTGCGGGGCTTTGCTTGCCTCGCCCTTGATATGGGCCTCGGCATCGAAACCGCTGACTTTGCGAATGTAGTGCTGAAAGCGCAGGCGGTACTTGCCCAGATCATGCCACAACCCTGCAAGATGCGCCCAATCCTCCGCGCCAAATTTCTGGGCATGGCAAGCCGACAGCGCTGCTACACCGATCAGATGGTCAGTAAGGTCGTGCGGATCCCGCCAACTTCCATCTGGATTCTGGGCTGCGTGAGCGATAGGTCGTAATGTCTCTGACATTTTCAAATTTTCTGGTGAATGGTGTAAATTCTACCCCCGCCCAGGCCCAAAACCTGAGCCTGCTACAACCCCTTATCCATATTGGCCTCTGGCGCGGTCGAGTTGGATTTTGATGGATTCTTTCAACGCATCTGGCGCGATCACTTCCACATCCGGGCCGTATTTTAGGATGTCCATGATGAGTTCTTTGTCATTGGAATAGGGGACGCTGAGTTCATAGTGCCCATCGTCTACCCAGCGGCTTTGCTGGTCGGGGTGCCAGGTTTCGTCGGCGACCCAGCGGGCGCGGTGGGCGGTAAAGCGCAGGATGGCGGTGGCGATGGGTGGGCCTGCGAAGATGCCGTAGGCACTGGCGAGTTGGCGGTTTAAGGTGGAGTCGGGTAGGGTTTTGGCGGGCTTGTCTAGTGTGGTTGCCTGGCGGATACATTCGACGGCGAAGATACGCAAGTCCTTTTTTTGATGACACCAGGCATCGAGGTACCAGTTGTCGCGGTAGTGGGTGAGTCGTTGGGGCGAGATTTCGCGTTCGCTGGTTTGGCAGCGGTCGCGGTTGTAATATCGGATGATGAGCCGTTTGCGTTGCAGTACGGCGCTGGCGACGCTTTGAAAGTGGCGCAGGTCTTTGGCGCGGGCGGCCATGGGTAGGATGCGGATGCGCTTGTGTGCCTCGCCGCTGCCGAGGTGTTCGGTTTGGAGGAGCGCGTCGATGCGGGTGCGAATCGGTGCAAGCGCGGAATCCAGCAGGCCGGGTTGAAGGGTTTGCAGCAGGTGATTGAGGGTGATGAGGGCATGGAGTTCTGCGCTGGTGAACCACAAGCCGGGCAGGGGGTGGTGGCCGTCTGCGGTGTCGTAGCGGTAGCCGTTATATGCTGCGTCGAAGATGAGGGGCGCGCCGAGTTGGTTACGCAAATCGGCGATGAGGCGGGTGAGTTTGGAGCGGGAAATTTCCAACTCGTCTATCAATGTTTGGCGGCTGATGGCACTGCGCCGACCATCGAGCAGGCGGTGAAGCCGGTAGAGGTCGTCGGGTTTGCTCAAGGTGGCTTGCTCATTTCAAACTCGGAGTGATCGGCAAGCCAGAATCTGACCGGTGTTTTTCATGTAGTCGAACAGACTGGTCGGCGTTTCGCGCTCAATGGGCACCAACTCGGCGGCATTGATATTCATGGCGGTCCCTTCGTGACCAGTAGACATGGTCATGTTAGTCGTCTCTTTAATTGAATGCAACTCAAGTGCCGGACTGGAAACCGGATTCTGGTCTGACAAGAAGTTCAACGGCTGGCGTGCTGCTCAAAATTGCCGCTGTTCGATGAGGCCGAATGGACCCACCTCGCAAAACCTACAACCAATGCTCAATCGGCTGGCATAAAAACTCTTCCACGGCGATGCCATCGCCTCCCACCAGCAACAATCTATCCGGCTTGAATGATTCGTTAAAGGCTTGCATGCCTGGCAATACCTCTTGTGCGCGGCCACTTTTAACTTCGATTGCAATCAGGCGGTGTCCAACACGCAAGACGAAATCGACTTCACGATTGCGGTCTCGCCAATAAAATACTTCGCATTTTCCAGCGGCAGCAGCATTGGCCAAATGCGCGCCTACCGCCGATTCTGTGAGCCGCCCCCAGTATTCACGGTCGGCTTGTGCTTCGTCGAAACGGTAGCCGGATAAGGCTGACAGTAACGCAGTGTCGAACACTTGCAGCTTGGGGCTGGAGCCGCGACTGCGCATGGCTTCTCCCGCGTATTTGGGGAAGCCGGTCAGCATGCCTGCTGCGCCGAGCAATTCGAGATAATGTGCGAGCGTCGTGGTATTACCAGCATCCTGCAATTGCCCAATCATTTTGGTGTAGGACAGTATCTGTCCGGAGTAACGGCATCCCAGTTCGAACATGCGCCGCAGCAAAGCGGGTTTGTCCACCCGCGATAACAACAAAACATCCCGCGAGAGTGTGGTTTCGATGAGTGAGTCGCGCACATAGCGCACCCAGCGGTCGTGATCACCGATCAGCGAGACCGCACCAGGGTAGCCGCCGTAGAAGATGCTTTGCTGTACCGTCCAGCCAAAAGCCAGACGCATTTCTTCCGCCGACCAGTGTGGCAGGTGCAAAATCTCGAAACGTCCAGCCAGACTTTCCGAGAGTCCACGCTGGATCAATAATGGAGCAGAGCCCAACAAAATGACTTTGATCGGGCGTTTTTTGCGCGTGTCTTCATCCCACAGGCGTTTGACAGTTTCCGACCATCCGCTGACTTTTTGCACTTCATCCAGCACCAGCACTGCCCCGCGCTCACCCTGCATCAGGCGAGCGATCTCCCATTGTTGGGCAATCCATTCGGCACCGCGCAACGTGGGCTCGTCAGCGCTGGCAATTTGCACCGGCAGACCGCTGGCTTCGCACACTTGCTGCACCAGGGTGGTTTTGCCGACCTGACGCGGGCCGGCGACCACTTGAATAAAGCGGCGCGGCTCGTCAAGGCGACTGGAAAGAATGACGAATTGCGAGCGCTGATAGGCCATATGACAATTTACTCAACAAGATGAGTAATTTTACACGTAGAGATTCGATTGTGCAAAATTGTACTCGTCCGCACAACAATTGGCTGACACTCAAGTGCTGGACTGGAAACCGGATTCGGGTCTGACAAGAAGTTCAACAGCCGGCATGCTGCTCAAAATTGCCGCTGTTCGACACGCGTTGAGAGAGTGTTGTCAGTTCCACACCGTCTCCTTTCGAATTACAATTGGAACTCGAATTCTTTTTTATCCTCAGTGATGGCTGCAACTGCAATGCCCGCTGGATACAATACGTTCTCACCCATCGATGAGGTTTTCCATGTCCAGAATAGCTGAATTATTGAAAGTTGCCCAACAACGAGGGCGTGAAATCGGGTTGTCCTATGCAGGGGCGCTGCTTCCGTCCGAGGCTTTTGAACTGCTGAATCTGAATGCCCATGCGGTACTGGTGGATGTTCGTACGCAAGCGGAGTGGGACTGGGTCGGATCCGTGCCCGGAGCGGTGCATGTGGAATGGCAGTCTTATCCCATGGGCGTGCGCAACGAATCATTTCTGGATACTTTGCGTGAACGGGTTCCTGAAGAGGCGCTGGTGCTCTTTTTGTGCCGTTCCGGTGCCCGGTCCCACGCAGCGGCGGAGGTGGCTACTTCCGTGGGCTGGACGGGATGCTACAACATCCTTCAGGGTTTTGAGGGGGATCGCGACCCACAGGGGCACCGCGGTCATCTGAATGGATGGCAGGCTGCCGGGTTGCCCTGGAAACAGAGTTGATGGATCGGTACGGGGTGATCGGACACCCGATCAGGCACAGCCGTTCTCCCGCCATTCATCAACATTTTGCTCTTCTGACGGGACAGTCCCTCAGTTATGAACGGATCGAAGGAACACTGGAGGGTTTTGAAAGCGAGGTTGTCCACTTCTTTGCGGCGGGAGGGCTGGGTTTGAATGTGACCCTGCCCTTCAAGGAGCGCGCCTTCGCTTTGGCGGCGCAGAGATCACCGCGCGCTCAGGTGGCGCGTGCGGCCAACACCCTGGGGATGACGCCCGAGGGGAAACTTTGGGCCGACAATACGGATGGTGAGGGGTTGGTTCGTGATATGACCCTGAATCTGGGCGTGACCTTCGCGGGTTCACGGGTGCTGATCCTGGGCGCCGGAGGGGCCGCACGGGGCATCGTGCAGCCCTTGCTGAAGGCGGGGATCGCGCAACTGGATATCGCCAACCGGACTTTGATGCGGGCGCAGACCCTGGTCCGCGAATTGGAGTCGGTATCCAACGAAGTTCCCTGCCATGCGTTTTCCTGGAGCGAGATACCTGAGCACCCTTATGAAGTGGTCATCAATGCCACGTCTACGGCGGTGGCAGGCGATATGCCCCCACTCCCGGCGACGTTATTCGACCAGAGAACACTGGCTTATGATCTGGGCTACGGCAAAGCTCCGACTCCGTTTCTGGAACTGGCCAGTCAAGCAGGAGCAGGCCAGACGGAGGATGGATTGGGGATGCTGGTGGAACAGGCTGCCGAATCCTTCTATTTGTGGCGCGGCATACGTCCCCCCGGCGCAGAGGTATTACGCGCGCTGCGCGCCGCATGTCACTGAACGGGGCGCTTCTGGCGGGGCGCAAAGGATTTGGGGCCTGGATCTGGCTTGGGATGAAGGGGATCCTGCTGATGGGTTTCCTGTGGGAAACCTTCATTTTTGCACAGGTTTTGTGGTGGCGGACCCATAACCCTGATCAGACGTCATTCATGCGTGCGCGCGCCGCCTCTCTCCAGTCTCAACGGCGCCCCCCTCTCTTCCCACATCCCTGGGTTCCTTATCAGGGGATTCCAACCACCCTGAAACAGGCGGTGGTGGCGGCCGAGGACAGTCACTTCATGACCCATCATGGATTCGACTGGGAAGGCATCCGGCAGGCGTACCAACGAGACCTGAAACATCATCGGTTCGTGGCAGGCGGGTCCACCCTGACCCAGCAATTGGCCAAGAACCTGTTTTTGTCTGAACAGAGAAGCTTATGGCGCAAGGGCCAGGAAGCGCTGATCACGGTGATGCTTGAAGCGACCTGGAGCAAGCGTCGCATTCTTGAGGTTTATCTCAATACCATCGAGTGGGGAGAGGGCATCTTTGGGTGTGCCGCTGCCGCCCGGCACTATTTTCATGAGCCGGTCCGGGACTTGACGCCCGCGCAGTCCGCGCGCCTGGCTTCCATGATCTCCCGTCCGCGCTTCTATGAGGGTCATGGCAATAGCCTTCGTTTACAGGACAAGACCGACCGGATCGAGAACCGCAGAAGTCAGGTGGCGATTCCCGATTAGGCGCGGCGGTCTTCCTCACTCAAGTCATGGGTTTGATCAGAGGAGGAAGGATTTTAGGGGTACGAGGGCGACGGGGAACTTTGGGAGAAGGCACGGAGGCGGTGTCTGGAGAAACAATGGGCGGTTGCGCGGGCGCAGCGCGTTTTCTGCGCGTGGCAGGGACCGGTGGGACGGAAGGAACTTTTTTGACAGAAGTTCGGCGCGTCTTGCGCTCGGCCAGCGGTGGCGTGGCAACTTCCACGGGTGCAGCAACCCGCCGAGCGCGCTTGGCGGGGGGGGGGACACTATTTTCGGGGAGCGAAGGAGTTTCCTTGCGGCGGCGGGGTTTTGTAGCAGAAGGGCTGTGCAGGGCCTCTGCGGATTTCTTCTTCCGCGGGGAAGGAGTGGGCTTGGCGGGAGCCGTGACTTCCTCGGAGACGGTATCGACCAGAGTGACCACCGCCGCGATATCCCCGAGTTCCTGTGCGGCCTTGCGCGCTTTTTTCTCAGCCTTTTTGGCTTTCTTGCCGGATTTCTTTTCCGCTTTTTTGGCTTTCTTACCTTTTTTCTCTTTCTCGATTTCTGTACCGCCCTGGGATTTTTCCTTTTTTGCGGCTTTTTTCTTACTCTTTTTGGGTTCCAAAAGGACTTCAGACTCGGGGGACTGCAGAGCGGATGAGGATTTCTTTGCGGTGACCATGACGAACCCCTGCACGAGAAGTGTGGAGGTCATTGTAGGCCGAATTCTTCCTTTCGTATAGAGGTGAACAAGGAGGGGCGTGACTCAGGGCAATTCATGCTGGATCAAGTCTGCGTAGGTTTCCCGACGGCGGATCACTGTGGTCAGGGATCCATTGACCAGTACCTCGGGGAGGAGTGGACGGGCATTGTAGCGAGAAGACATGGAGGCCCCATAGGCACCGCAGGAAAGAATAGCCAGCAGATCACCCGCCTGTACATCGAGTGCGCGTTCTGTGCCCAGCACATCGGTGGATTCGCAGACGGGACCCACGATATCCACTTTTTGAGCCGTTTTTTTGGGCGCATCGACAGGAACGATTTCATGCCAGGCCTGATAGAGGGAGGGACGCATCAGATCGTTCATGCCGGCATCGACGATCACCAATTGACGTTCTGGAATGCTTTTCAGGTACTCCACGCGCGTCAGGAGTAGGCCGGCATTGCCGACGATGCGTCGTCCGGGCTCAAAGAGCAGGCGTCCCCGGAACTGACTGAAACGCGGTTTCAATGCGGTCGCATAGTCGGACAGGGAGAGAGGGTTTTCATCCCGGTAACAAATGCCTACGCCGCCACCAAGATCGATGTGTTCCAAATGAATATCTTCCTCGGCAAGTTGGTGCACGAGATCGAGAATTTTATCGGTGGCTTCAAGAAAAGGTTCCAGCGCGGTGATCTGGGATCCGATATGACAGTCGATGCCGACGATTTTCAGGTGGGGAAGTTTCTTTGCCTCCCGATACAGGGCCAGTGCATCTGTCGCAGGCACACCGAATTTGCTGGTACGCAATCCTGTGGCAATGTATGGGTGGGTCCGTGCATCGACCTCCGGATTGACCCTCAAGGAGACGGGCGCAGTCACCGCCAACCGGGTAGCGCGTTCGGACAGTCGCTGGAGTTCGGCGGCGGATTCCACGTTGAAACAGAGGATTCCGGCCATCAATGCTTCATCGATCTCTCGACGGGACTTGGCGACCCCTGAAAATACGATGCGGCGCGGATCTCCACCGGCTTGCAACACGCGGAATAATTCGCCTCCGGACACGATATCGAAACCGGCACCCTGCGCGGCAAGGAGGCGTAGAAGAGACAGATTGGCATTGGCCTTGACGGCGTAGCAGACGAGGGTATCAAAGGATTGAAAGGCATCCCGGTACTCCTGATAAGACTGGAGCAGGACGGATTGGGAATACACATAGCAAGGGGTTCCGTAGCGTTCGGCAATCTCGTTCAAAGAAACCGACTCCAGCATCAGGGTGCCGTCGGTGGGCGCGCGGTATGGGCCAAAAATGGTGAGAGGTTGGGACATGGCGGTCTGCGTCAAGGGGAAGTTTGAGGGGGGGCAGGATTGGTGGAAGAAGAGGGCGAAGTTCCCGAGGGTGTCGGGGAAGGGATTGCGGGTTTCGGAGTTGGCGCTGGCACGGTGGCTGAAACCGGCGTTTGTCCAGGAGGCAGAAAGAGTCCCCCCTTGAGTCCACACCCCGACAGGGACAGGCACAGCAGACCGCACAGCATCCAGAACCCTGAACGCATTCCCCTTGCATGGGGGGGGAAGTCACTCCCCCGCATGATCCCAGCGCTGCCGTGCTTCCCGAAGGGCTGAGCGGACCCGGACAGGTGCCGTTCCGCCGGGAATGTCGCGACTGGCGACCGAACCTTCCAAAGTCAGCACCTCATAGACGTCGGGTTCGATGATGGAAGAAAAGGTTTGGAGCGTGGCCAGGGGCAGATCAGACAGATCGCAGCCTTCGGATTCGGCATGGCGTACGGCACGCGCCACAACTTCGTGGGCATCCCGAAAGGGGGTTCCTTTTTTGACCAGATAATCGGCCAGATCGGTGGCAGTGGAAAATCCTTCCTGCGCTGCCTGACGCAAGGCGGCTTCATTGACCTGCACATCGCTCATCATTTCAGCATAGATGATCAGGGTTTGAGACAGCGTTTCCACGGTATCGAAGAGCGGCTCCTTATCTTCCTGATTGTCCTTGTTGTAAGCCAGGGGTTGTCCCTTCATGAGGACCAGCAACCCCATGAGATGTCCGATGACGCGTCCGGATTTGCCGCGCACCAGTTCAGGCACGTCAGGGTTGCGTTTCTGGGGCATGATCGAGGAACCCGTGCAGAAGGCATCGCCGATCCGGACGAAATTGAAGCGTGGGCTCATCCACAGGATCAGTTCTTCGGACAGACGGGACAGATGGACCATCAGCAAGGAAGCCGCAGCACAATATTCGATGGCGAAGTCGCGGTCGGAAACGGCATCTAAAGAGTTGCGACAGAGACCTTCAAATCCCAGTAACTCGGCGACCCGTTCGCGTCGGATGGGATAACTGGTCCCCGCCAGGGCTGCGGCACCCAGGGGAAGTTGGTTGACCCGTTGGCGGCAGTCGGTCAGACGTTGGCGATCCCGCCCCAGCATTTCCACATAGGCCAGTAGATGGTGGGCAAAGGAAACCGGTTGTGCCACCTGCAAATGCGTAAACCCGGGCATGAGCGTGTCCACATGCCCTTCGGCCAGACAGATCAGGGCGCACTGAAGGGCGCGCAGTTGGATCTGGTGCTGATCGATGGCGGCGCGCAGATAGAGGCGGATGTCGGTGGCCACTTGATCGTTGCGCGAGCGCCCGGTATGGAGGCGTTTGCCCGCGTCTCCCACCAGTTGGGTGAGTCGTTTTTCGATATTGAGGTGAACGTCCTCATCGTCCAAAGTCCAGGGAAACCGATCCTGTTCCACCTCCTGGCTAATTACCGCCAAACCCTTCTGAATGGCAGAAAAATCGTTTTCCGTCAGGATGCCGACCTCGCACAACATCTGGGCATGAGCCAGAGAGCCCTGAATATCATAGGTCGCCAGACGTTTGTCGAAAAGCACCGATGCCGTGTAACGCTTGACGGTTTCGGCGACGGGGACACTGAAACGTCCGGACCAGGATTTTGGAGTGTCGGAAGAAGTCATCAAAGGCTCAAACAGAAGGTAATCGCTCCATTATAAATCAGACAGACTTCGTATCCTTCATGAGAGTGGCCATTTCCAAGAAAAACCCCCTTCAGACTTGGTCTGAAGGGGGTTTGGCGCAACACTCCGGAATGAAATACCGGAGGAAACGACAGGGAAATTACATATCCATGCCGCCCATGCCACCCATACCGCCCATGCCACCGCCGGGCATGGGGGATTCTTCCTTGGGCAGTTCCGCTACCATGCAATCGGTGGTCAGCATCAAACCGGCGATGCTGGCCGCATTTTGCAAGGCAAAACGGGTGACCTTGGTAGGATCGACCACACCCATGGCAACCAGATCACCATATTCTCCGGTTTGAGCGTTGTAACCGAAATTTCCTTTGCCTTCCATGACTTTGTTGACCACCACGGAAGGTTCATCGCCGCAATTGGCAACGATCTGGCGCAGGGGTTCTTCAATGGCACGTTCCACGATCTTGATACCGGCATCCTGATCGGCGTTGTCGCCCTTGAGCGCGGTCAGGGTGGAACGGGCACGCAACAGTGCCACTCCGCCCCCGGGAACGATCCCTTCTTCTACTGCTGCACGGGTGGCGTGCAGAGCATCTTCCACGCGCGCCTTCTTTTCCTTCATTTCCACTTCAGTGGCGGCACCCACCTTGATGACTGCAACGCCACCGGCCAACTTGGCCACGCGTTCCTGCAACTTTTCCCGATCGTAGTCGCTGCTGGCTTCTTCGATTTGCTTGCGAATCTGGGTCACGCGGCCCTTGATGGACTCTTCGTTTCCGGCGCCATCGATGACAGTGGTTTCTTCCTTGCCCACTTCGATGCGTTTGGCACGGCCCAGTTCATTCAACGTCACTTTTTCCAGGGACAAGCCGACTTCTTCGGCAATCACGGTTCCACCGGTCAGGATAGCGATATCTTCCAGCATGGCCTTGCGCCGATCACCAAACCCTGGAGCCTTGACGGCGGTGGTCTTGAGAATGCCGCGGATGTTGTTGACGACCAGGGTGGCCAGAGCCTCCCCTTCCACATCTTCGGCGATGATCAGGAGCGGACGGCCGGACTTGGCCACTTGCTCCAGTACGGGCAGCAGATCACGGATGTTGGAAATCTTCTTGTCGTGCAGAAGCACGTAGGGATCTTCCAGCAAGGCGATTTGACGGTCCTGATTGTTGACAAAGTAGGGAGAGAGGTAGCCGCGGTCGAACTGCATCCCTTCCACGACTTCCAATTCATTTTGCAGACCGGAACCATCTTCCACGGTGATGACGCCTTCCTTGCCCACCTTGTCCATGGCTTGTGAAATGATCTCGCCGATGGAATGGTCGGCGTTGGCGGAAATTGAGCCCACCTGAGCGATTTCGGTATTGGTGGTACAGGGCTTGGAGAGTTTTTTCAACTCTTCCACGATGCCCACGACCGCACGGTCGATTCCACGCTTCAGATCCATGGGGTTCATGCCGGCAGCCACGAACTTCATTCCTTCCTTGACGATGGACTGGGCCAGAACGGTTGCGGTGGTGGTTCCATCGCCTGCGACATCGGAGGTTTTGGAAGCCACTTCCTTGACCATCTGAGCGCCCATGTTTTCAAACTTGTCTTTCAGTTCGATTTCCTTGGCGACGGATACGCCATCCTTGGTGATGGTGGGAGCGCCGAAGGAACGCTCGAGTACGACATTCCGGCCTTTGGGTCCGAGAGTGACCTTGACTGCATCGGCCAACACATTGACACCCACGACCATCTTGGCGCGGGCACTATCATGAAAACGAACTTCTTTAGCTGCCATCTTGAGACTCCTGAATTTAATGGGGGAGGACCCAGGGGATCCAACCGATTCGATCGAAAATGGGGAGGCTTAGGCCTCGACGACACCCATGACATCTTCTTCACGCATGACCAGCAGTTCCTCGCCGTCTACCTTAACGGCTTGGCCCGAGTATTTGCCAAACAGAACACGGTCACCCACTTTGAGTTCGAGGGCGCGCAAGGTGCCATCTTCCAGAATCTTGCCTTTGCCTACGGCCAATACTTCACCTTGATCAGGCTTTTCCGCAGCGGAATCCGGGATGACAATGCCAGAGGCGGTCTTGCGTTCTTCTTCAAGGCGTTTGACAATCACACGGTCATGCAAGGGACGAATTTTCATACGACGATTCTCCATAAATAATTGAGGCAGGATTAGCACTCGTCAAGTGCGAGTGCTAACAGTGTATGGGCGTCTTCGAAGGTTTTCAAGGGGAAGAGTATAAAAATCCTCCAAAACTTCGCGGTCTTCGGAAGATCTTTATATCCAATTGAGTAAAAACGAAATTATAAATAAATTTGGCAAGATTGTCGGGGGAGTGTGGATTCTGGTCTGGGGTGGGATATCCTGTGCCAGCCCTGAGCCCTCTCCCTACGCTTCTCAGGAACTTCCTCAAACCCTGCGTCAGGCACTGTCCCAGGCCGGGGTTCCGGCTTCAGAGGTTTCAGTCGTGGTCTGGGGCATCAACGAACCACGTCCCCGCTTGGCTTGGGAGGCTCAAACGCCCCGCAATCCAGCTTCTGTCATGAAATTGGTGACGACCTTGGCGGCCCTGGAAAATTGGGGGCCTGCCAAAACATGGCGCACGGAAGTTCGCGTGCCTCGTTTGGAGGCACAGAGAGGACAGGGCCCCTTCGGAGTCATCGGGGTGGGAGATCCGGGATTGACGCTGGAACGATGGCAGGAACTTTGGCGTCAAGTTTATCAGCAAGGGGTTCACCAACTGTCGGGACCGATTCGTTTCGATCAGGGCGGGTTTTCCCCCCCGGAGTCATCCCCTGAAACATTCGATCAGGAAGGTTTTCGAGCCTACAACGTCGTTCCCCATGCTTTGCAGGTGGGGCAACAGACCCAGTGGTGGTTCTTTCGTCCCGGGAAACGGGTCGATGAGCCACTCCGGATCTGGCCGGAATTCCCTTTTCCCCGGATCATGCTGCGCAACCGGACTCACACCGTCAGCGGCCCCTGCCCTGCTCTGTGGCGTTCGGGTTTGCACTATGCCATTCGTGCCAAATTTCCTGGACAAGCGCCGATCTCTCATCCCGATGGTCGCCTAGATACCGGTGTGATTCTGGAGTTGACGGGGACCATGCCTCAGGATTGCGGTGTTCAGGTCATGGGTTTTTCCCTGCTCACCAATCCAGCCTATCTCGATTCCTCCTTCCGGACCTTGTGGCGCGAGTTGGGAGGAACGTTTACGGGGACTCTGAAGCAGGGTGCCGTGCCCAGCGACTGGCCAGTGCTGGCGTCCAGTGAATCTCCCGCTTTGATCGAGTTGCTCATGCAAATGAACAAGAACAGCAATAATGTGGTGGCACGAACGCTGTTGCTCGATCTGGCGATGGACGGATCGAATGCCGCCAACGCGGCGACGGAGTTGAGTGGTCGAGCCAAAGTCTTTCGCATTTTAGCGGAAAGAGGGTTGGATTTTCCCGAAATGGTGCTGGAGAATGGTGCCGGGTTATCGCGCAAGGCGCGTATTTCTGCGGAACATCTGGCGCATTTGCTCCTTTGGATGCAGGAGAAGAGTCTTTATGGGAATGAATTCATGGCCACCCTGCCGCTGGTGAACGTGGATGGAACGCTGCGTCATTCCTTTGCAGATCCACGATTGCGCGCCCGCTTTCATCTCAAGAGCGGTACGTTGGACGGCGTAAAAGCCCTGGCGGGTTACGGGCTGGATGCGCAAGACCATTGGGTGGCGGTAGTCTTTCTGGCCAACGGAACGGGGGCAGAAGGTACGGTAGCGGTTCAGGAAGCCTTGCTCCGTTGGATCCGTACTGAATCAAAAATACCACAGTCCGGCACTGTTTCGGATACAAAGATATTGTCTGCACCAAACCCCTTGCGCTAACATGGAAAGTGTAGAAGTGTCACTGGGGATGGCGTCCGTCATCGGGGGAAATCGTCATGAAAAAGGGTATGCAGGGAGTGGGTGTGCTCCTCCTCATGATGCAATCGGCTTTGGCTCAGGAGCAGGGAAATGGTTGGTTTTCCGGGATCAGTGCCTTGCCCTTTTCGGTGCAGTGGAATACGGAACTGGCTCCGGAAGGGAGTGCATTGTCCAGTCATATGCGCAGTGAAGGATTGGGGGGTTCGGAGACTTCCGGACTTTCTCGCAGTTGGGTCCTGGGCGGTACGGGAACCCTGCCCTTGGGAGACCGTCTGGCCCTGACGGGAAGTTTGGCAACCATTCGCAATCAGGGGTTGGGTAGCGCTGCTAATACGCCGACAGTGGGATTGTACGATGCGTTGCCTTACAACATGACGGGCCTGGGGATGCATTACGATCTCAGTCAGCGTTTGCGTTTTCAAGGGGGCTGGGACCACTACCAGTTGAATTACAACCGGATCAACGGCAATTCCAACATTGATTTGTTGTCGCTGGGGCTGCGTTACGGATTTTGAAGCAAATTTCAACGAGCCCTCGAAGGCTGGCGTGATCGTCGCCTTTACCGCATGGCGTAGGATAAGAAGATTCCTCCAAAGATGGTGGCGCCAAACCAGGTGTTGTGCAGAAAAGCGCGCAGACACTGGGCGCGTGCGCGGGTACGGATCAAGGTGTAATGAAAGCTGGCTACACCTGCCGCGCCGCACAGTCCCCCGTAAAAAAATACGCCTAAATGAAAACGCCAACCTGTCCAGCCCAGCAGGAGCAGGCAAAGTCCGTAGAACATCATGATCAGGATCACGTCCCGGTTTCCGAAGAGGAGCGCCGTGGAATGAATTCCCAGGGGACGATCGTCTTCCCGATCCACCATGGCATATTCGGTGTCGTAGGCCAGAGTCCAGCAGGTGTTGGCCAGCAGCAGTATCCAGGCGGAACCGGGCACCTGACCGAGTTCGGCCGCAAAAGCCATAGGGATGCCAAAACCAAAGGCAATGCCCAGATAGGCCTGAGGGAGCGGAAAAAATCGTTTGGTCAGGGGGTAACTGGCGGCCAGGAAAAGAGCGGGTAGGGAAAGTAGCAAGGTCAGTGTATTGCGGGTCAGAACCAGGGCAAAGGCACACAGACTCAGGAGAAGCGCCAGCACGAGGGCTTCCTTGACACTGACTTCCCCGCTGGCCAAAGGACGCAAACGGGTTCGGGCAACATGGGGATCCACCTTGCGGTCTGCAATATCATTCATGACACAGCCGGCTGAGCGCATCAGCAGGGTACCTAGGGAAAAGACGAGCAGGTTGGACAGAGAGGGGTGACCCTGGCTGGCCAACCACAGCGCCCAGAGCGTGGGCCACAGCAACAGCAGGGTACCGATGGGTTTGTCCATCCGGGCTAGGCGCCACCACGCGTTCCAGTTCATGAGTTCAAGCGGTCAGGTAGGGTTGACGGGTGTCCAACCAGCACGAGGCATGGTGGCGGGCTTGTTCAGGGCTTTCTGCAATCCAGGCGGCAGCGCATCGACGGGCCAGGTCCAGCAGATCATCATCCTGCATGGGGTCGGCGAAGCGCAGCAAGGCCAGACCGCTTTGACGGGAACCCAGGTAGTCGCCGGGGCCGCGGAGCAGGAGGTCCTGGCGGGCGATTTCAAACCCATCGGTATGTTCATAAATCACTTTCAGACGTTGACGCGCCAACTCGGACAGAGGGGGCTGATAGAGGAGCAGGCAAACGCCAGGACGCGTGCCCCGCCCTACCCGCCCGCGCATCTGATGGAGTTGAGCCAGCCCCATCCGTTCCGTATGTTCGATGACCATCAGCGTGGCATTCGGGACATCCATACCCACCTCGATGACACTGGTGGCGACCAGCAATTGAAGTTCTCCCTTCAGGAAACGATTCATGATATCCCGTTTCTCGGACCCGGCGAGTCTGCCATGAAGCAATTCGCAGCGCAAATCCGGCGCATCGGCGGTGAGGGTTTGAAAGGTGGATTGGGCATTTTGCAGGTCGAGAAGTTCTGATTCCTCGATCAAGGGGCACACCCAGTAGGCTTGATGGCCCTGGCGACAGGCCGACCGAATGCGCTCGATGACCTCACTCCGGCGGGCGGCAGAAACCAGTTTGGTGGTGATACCCTGACGTCCGGGAGGCAGTTCATCGATCACGGAGACGTCGAGGTCGGCATAGTAACTCATGCTCAAACTACGGGGGATGGGCGTGGCGCTCATCATGAGTTGGTGGGGTTCCCCGCCTTTCTGATGGAGCGAGAGCCGCTGAGCAACGCCAAAACGGTGTTGTTCGTCGATGATGACCAGTCCCAGGCTTTTGAAGGACACTTGTTCCTGAATCAGGGCATGGGTACCGATGACCAGGGCAATTTCTCCATTGGCAATGCGTTTCTGCACATGATGCTGTGCCTGACTTTTGAGTTGTCCGGTCAGTGATTCGACGCAGATGCCTTGAGAAGTGAGCAGATCGTGGAGTTTTGCATGGTGTTGTTGGGCCAGTAATTCGGTGGGCGCCATCAGGGCTACCTGCCCTCCTCCTTCGATGCACTGAACGGCAGCCAGGGCTGCGACGATGGTTTTGCCACAGCCGACATCCCCTTGCAACAGTCGATGCATGGGACGCTCCTGCGCCAGATCCCGGCGAATTTCCTCCACGACCCGGTGTTGAGCCGCAGTGAGCGGGAAAGGAAGGGACCGTTCGAGACGTCGGGAAAGTTCTCCCCGGGCGGGGTAGGCATGGGCGGGGGTTTCAGTACGATGCTGGCGGTGGAAATGCATGGACAACTGCTGGGCCAGCAGTTCATCAAATTTGAGACGTTGCCATAAGGCGGGTACCAACTGAGAAGCATCGGTGGGGCCGTGCAGGATCTTCAGGGTCGTGGCAAGATCGGGTAACTTCAGGGAGGCGCGCCAGGAAGGTGCCAAAGTGTCGCTCAAATCGAGTTGCGTCAGCGCCCGCGCCAGGGCTCGCCGCAGGACGGTCTGGGACAGGCCAGCACAGGTCGGATAAACGGGCGTCAACGTGGCCGGAAGCGGACTGTTTTCCTTGAAGGGTTGGCAACGTGGGTGAATCATTTCCAGCCCTTGGTAACCTTGACGCGCTTCACCGAAGAGGCGTAAACGGTTTCCCGGGGTGAATAAAGGCAGTTGACCAGGATAGAAATGGAGGAAGCGCAATTCAAGCAAGCCGGTCTCATCCCTGACCTGCACGGTCAGGGTGCGGCGGGGACCCTGGCGAATTTCATGACGAACTACCTGAACGAGGAGGCAGGCGCTTTGCCCTGCCACAAGAGTGGCCACGGACAGGGGGTGTCGCTCATCTTCATAGCGCAGGGGAAGATGGAGCAGTAAATCAAATCCATTATGCACTCCCAGAGTGTGGAGCAAATTGCAGACGCGCGGGGTGAGACCCAAGGCACTCAGAGGAGCAGTGGGAGGCAGACGCATGGCTCATTTCCCTTGGATGAGCCAGGTCTCGGCCTGGGCCAGGGCTTCCGGACGGCCGAGCAGGATCAGGATATCTCCGCTTTCGAGGCGAGTTTCTCCTTCGGGTCGAAAACCGCGCAGCCCACGCCGGCGTAGGGCAGTGATTTCCACTCCCCACTGCTGAAGGGGCAGATCGCGCAGTTGCATGCCCTTGGCAAGGCTGGTTTCCAGCAGTGTCAAGGTTTGCAGGCGGAGTTGGTCGGGGTTGGTGTTTTCACCGGATTCATCGGTCAATCCACGAAAAAACCCGCGCATCAACTGGTAGCGTTCGGCACGGACTTGACGGATCCGTTTCAGGACTCGTGACAGGGGTATGCCCAACTCGAGCAGCGCGTGACTGGCCAGCATGAGTGATCCTTCCAGAATTTCCGGAACGACCTCGGCGGCCCCCGCCTCTTTCAGACGATCCAGATCACTGTCATCACGGGTGCGGACGATGACCGGAAGATCCGGTTTCAACTCCCGGACCAGCGCGATGATGGCGAGAGACAACGCCGTATCGGAAAAACTGATGATGAGCGCCGAGGCGCGCTGGATGCCCGCAGCAATCAGAACTTCCTGACGCCCTGCTTCGCCAAATACAACCTCGTCGCCCGCTTCAGAGGCAAGCCGGACCCGTTGTGGGTCGCGGTCAAGGGCGAGGACCGAGACGCCCTCCTGCTCCAGGAAACGGGCCAGATTTTGACCGCTTCGGCCGTATCCGCAGACGATGACGTGTCGTTGTTTTCCATAACTCCGACTGGACAGTTCATGGAGGGCGACGGAACGGAGGGCCCATTCGTTCTTGCAGGCAAAGAGGACGATACGGTCACTCATAAGCAGAATGAAAGGCGCCAGGATCATGCTGATGAGCATGGCTGCCAGGACGATTTGAAGCGGTGCAGCGGGAACCAGATGAAGCCCTTCGGTCTGGGCCAGCAGAACGAACCCGAACTCGCCCGCTGGTGCCATGGCCAATGCAGTACGCAGGGCAACGGAATCCTGCTCGCCCAGCGCGCGTGCGGGTCCGTATACCGTCAGCAACTTGAGTCCCAGAAGGAGGATCAGGGTCAGAAATACGGCGGGCAGGTGGTGGATCACGACACCCAGATCGAGCAGAGTCCCGATGGTGATGAAGAAAAGACCAAGCAAAACATCGCGAAATGGCTTGATGTAATCTTCCACCTGGTAGCGGTAATCGGTTTCGGCCAGTAATACGCCAGACACAAAAGCCCCCAGCGCCAGCGATAGTCCGGCCTTCTGAGTGATCCAGGCCAACAGTAGAATGACCCACAGGACGTTGAGTAGAAACAGTTCCGAGGATTTTTGGCGGGCAATCCAGTGAAACCAGCGTCCCAGCCACTTTTTGCCCAAGCCCAGCAAAAGGGACAGAATGACTACGGCTTCGAAGGCTTCGATGAGCATCAAACGCCCCAGATGATCGTGGGGTTGGGCAAGAGCGGGGATCAGAACCAGAAGAGGGACGACAGCCAGATCCTGAAACAGCATCATGCCCATGATGCGTTGCCCGTGGGGGGATTTCAGTTCGGAGCGTTCGGCCAACAGACGCGAAATGATCGCTGTGGAAGACAGGGACAGGGCTCCGGCCAAAACCACCGTGCCCTGCAGGGGCAGGTTCATGGCCCAGCCCAGCATGAAGACCAGTCCAAAGGCTAAACCCATCTGAGCACTGCCCAGGCCAAATACGGTGCGTTGCATGGCGATCAGTTGGGGTAAACTGAACTCGAGCCCTACGCTGAACATGAGGAACACGACACCGAACTCGGCAAGATGTCGGGTTTCTTCGCCGGGAGGAATCCAGCCTGCGGCATGAGGCCCGATCAGAATGCCGGTGAGGAGGTATCCGAGCATGGCAGGCAGGCGCAGGAGGCGAAACAACGCCACGCTCAGTGTCGCCAGGATCAGTAGCAGTAAAATCAGTTCCAGTGTGTCGCTCACGAGTTTCCATTCCATTGACAGAGAGGCCGAGTTTCACACCCTTCTTCCCCTCAAGTATAATCCGTGAACCATGAATGCTCATCCCGATTCTTTTCCTCCTCTCTCTCCCGACACGTTGTTGTCCATGGCGCGCGCCATTCTGGGGATAGAGTCCGCAGCCATTCAGTACCAGGCTAATCGTTTGGATGAACACTTTGTGGCCGCCCATCACTTGCTTTTGGATTGTCGGGGGCGCATCGTGGTCAGTGGCATGGGTAAGTCTGGACATATTGGCGGCAAGATTGCCTCGACCCTGGCCAGTACGGGCAGTCCGGCTTTTTTCATGCACCCGGCCGAGGCCGGTCACGGGGATCTGGGCATGATCCTCGCTGAGGATGTGTTGCTGGCTCTATCCAATTCGGGAGAGAGCGATGAGTTGCTGACCATCGCCCCTTTGCTCAAGCGACGCGGCACGCGCATCCTGGCTTTGACCGGAAATGCGGGCTCCCGCCTGGCTCGTCTCGCCGATGTGCATCTCGAAGTGCGGGTGGAGCGTGAGGCCTGTCCCCTCAATCTGGCACCGACGGCCAGCACTACCGCTGTTCTGGCATTGGGCGATGCACTAGCCCTCACCTTGCTTGAAGCGCGCGGGTTCTCCGCCGATGACTTTGCGCGGACTCATCCTGGAGGGGCATTGGGTAAACGTCTGTTGCTGGCGGTTCAGGACATCATGCACCAAGGAGAACGTGTTCCTCGGGTGATGCGCCAGGCAACTGTGGCTGAAGCATTACGGGTCATGTCGGACAAAGGGCTGGGGATGACGGCGGTGGTGGGGGACGATAACCATCTCGAGGGAATCTTTACGGATGGTGACCTGCGGCGCGCGCTTGAGAACGGTACCGTCGATCTTTTGGAACAGGAGGTCAGCCAGTGGATGACTCGTCATCCTGTGGTAACCCAGCCGGACGAACTCGCGGTCAATGCGGCGCAGGTGATGCAGGATAAGCGGATTTTCGGGTTGTGTGTGGTGGAAAACGAGCGTTTGGTGGGCGCGTTCAATATGCACGATCTCTTGCGGCACGGAATCGTTTGACAGGAAACCATGAAGTTATCAGCCGAAGAACTTGCGCAACGCGCCCGCCAGATACGGTTGGTGGGATTTGACGTGGACGGTATTCTGACACCGGGAACCTTGACTTTTGATGAACAAGGGAACGAAACCAAATCCTTTCATTCGCGTGATGGGGTGGGACTGAAATTATTGCAGCAGGCAGGCTTGACGCTGGCCCTTATCACTGGGCGCCAGTCTTCCATCGTGACGTTGCGTGCCCGCGAATTAGGTATTACCCATGTATTTCAGGGGGTTCATGACAAGCGCCAGGTGGTGGATTCCCTGCTCTCCGGTCAAGGGCTTCATTGGGGCCAGTTGGCTTATATGGGCGATGATTTGCCCGACTTGTCTGTTTTATGTCGTTCCGCTTTGGCGCTGACCGTCCCCGAGGCGCCGGAGGAGATCCGTACGGCGGCTCATTGGGTGGCTCCGGTGGGTGGGGGGATGGGGGCGGTTCGGGCTGCGGCAACCTGGCTCCTGCAGGCACGCGGTGAGTGGGACAGAGTACTGGAACGATGGGCCGACTGATCCAGAATCTGGAGGCTTGGGTACCGGTGGCTGTGGTCCTGCTGTTGGCCATGGTTACCACATGGCTATGGCGAGTGGTCGAAGGAGGGGGGGCGTGGGGGCAAAAATCTGTTCGCCACATACCCGATCTCATCATGTCTCACTTTTCTGCCCTGCAACTGGGAGAAAATGGGCAGATTCGTTACACTCTGGACGCTTCTAAAATGGTACATTATCCCGACGATGATACTTCTCATTTCGAGACGGTTCTGTTTACCTCCTATGAATCCAATGGACCCCCGGTGGATGTACGTTCCGAGCGAGCGGTGCGCTCCGAACCGCGTGACGAAGTAGTGTTTACCGGACATGTGGTGGTTACCCGTCAACCCACCCCTGAAGAACCCCGGACGGTGATGACGACCAGTATTTTGACTGCCTATCCTCAGCGGGGTATCGAAAAGACCGATCAACCGGTGGTGGTCACTTATGGCCAGGATCGGCTGCTCGCCAACTCGATGATCGTTGACAACAAAACCAAAGTGGCCCATTTCACCCATGCCAAACTTCTCTATCGTTCTGCGCCTCGTCACCCTTAGCGGGTTTCTGGCCGGGATTGTGACGGCAGTTCATGCTGAAAAGTCGGATCATGACCAGCCAGTCAATATCGAGGCGGATCGCATGACTGCGGATGACACTAAAAAAGTGAGTTACTTTGAAGGAAATGTCATTTTGACGCAGGGAACGATCCATATGACTGCAGACCACATGACGGTTCGTGAAGATCCCGAGGGCATGAAATACGCGTCGGCTTTCGGCAATCCGGTAACTTTCCGGCAGAAACGCGATGGCGTCGACGAATGGGTGGATGGCAAGGCACAGCATGTGGAATACAACGGCAAGATCGAACGGATTGAACTCTTCGACCACGCCGTGGTGCATCAGGGCAAGGATGAGATCAAGGGAGACTACCTGTCCTATGATACGAAAACAGAATTTCTACGCGCCAATGGGGTGGCCGATGTGCAGGGAGGAAAAGCCCCTGGGCGGGTGCACGTGGTACTGCAACCGAAAAAGGACGAGCAGAAGTCCGCAGTTGCAGGTAAGGGAGGTACGGCTTCAATTCCTTCAACAGTGACCAAAGACAAGACGCCTCCTTCACCTACTCCAGCTCCACTCATCCTGAAACAGGATACGGATTTATCTCCATGAGCCAGTTACGCGCCGAGCATCTGGTCAAGCGTTATCGTGCCCGTCAGGTGGTGAAGGATGTTTCCCTGACCGTGGAAAACGGGGAGGTCGTGGGGTTGCTGGGGCCCAATGGTGCCGGAAAGACAACCTGTTTTTATATGATTGTCGGGTTGGTGCCATTGGATGGCGGCGAAATTTATATGGACGGGACCCGTCTCAGTGCCTATCCCATTCACCGCCGTTCCTTGATGGGTCTCTCTTATCTGCCGCAGGAAGCCTCGATCTTTCGGCGTATGACGGTGTCAGAGAACATTCGGGCTGTTCTGGAGCTTCGTGGAATCAGCGAATCTGATTGCCAGCAGGAACTGGATCAATTGTTGGAGGAACTGCATATCAGTCATTTGCGTGACAGTGCTGCCGTCAGTCTGTCCGGGGGAGAGCGGCGGCGTGCGGAAATCGCGCGCGCACTGGCGACACGACCCCGTTTCATCTTGCTGGATGAACCTTTTGCCGGGGTGGACCCTATCGCGGTGATGGATATCCAGCAGATCATCCGTTTTCTCAAGAATCGTGGTATTGGGGTACTGATCACCGACCACAATGTGCGCGAAACCCTGGGGATTTGCGACCGGGCCTACATTATTAATCAAGGAGGGGTGTTGGCTGCTGGAAAGCCCGATGAAATCGTCTATAATGAAAGCGTCAGAAAGGTCTACCTCGGTGAAAATTTTCGGTTGTGAACCATGAAGGTTCAACTCCAACTCAAGCAAACGACGCAACTCGCACTGACGCCGCAACTGCAGCAGTCGATTCGATTGTTGCAACTTTCCACGCAGGAGTTGGAACAGGAAGTCGAGGAATTTCTCCGGCTCAATCCCATGCTGGAACGCGTCGACGGGGGGGATGGTGCGGTCGATTCGGAGCCCAGCGCCTTTGAACCTGCCGATTCCATTGAAGCCGGACCTTCTCCTTCTGCTGAAGTTGAGCAGGAATCCTGGAGTTTCGAAGAAGGAGGTGGCATCGGCCAGGGTGGGCAGGGCGAAGATGAGGACGAGGGGATACAGGATCTGCGCGTGATTCCGCTGTCCCTGCGTGACCATCTTCTGGGGCAGATACGTCTGATGCCCCTCGAGGAACGCGATCAGGAACTGGTGGCCACGCTGATCGATTACCTGGATGAAGATGGTTACCTGCGCCATTCCTTCACTGACCTGAATTCCAGCGTATCCGATGCGCTCGGAGAGGTGGAAGAATCAGAATGGCTGGTGGCCCTGCGCCTTCTGCAGTCCCTGGACCCCGCAGGGATAGGGGCGCGTACCTTGGGTGAGTGCCTGGAATTGCAATTACTGGCCAGCCATGCGACCGAGGAGGACAAGCGGCTGGGCAAAAAAATGCTCGATCACCTTGAATGGCTGGCACAACGGGAATACACTCGCCTGAGGAGGGCGTTGGGCGTCGAGGAACGCAAGATCAGGGAATTGCAGCAGATGTTGCTGCACTTCGATCCTCGTCCGGGAGCAGCGTTCAGTGTGGCCGAAACCCGTTATGTCGTGCCTGATGTGATCGTGCGGCGAACGGGACGGGGTTGGAATGTATCGCTGAATGAGGGAGTGATGCCGCGCCTGAGGGTCAATCAAGTCTATGCCAATATTCTCAAGAAGGGGATTCCTGGTCACTCCATGTCCCAACAACTGCAGGAAGCGCGCTGGTTGATCAAGAATATCCAGCAACGCTTTGATACAATCCTGCGGGTGGCCTGTGCCGTGGTGGAGCGACAAAAAGATTTTCTGGAACGAGGAGAGGTCGGGATGAAGCCCCTGGTGTTGCGCGAAATTGCTGAAGTGTTGGGGCTTCATGAATCCACCATTTCGCGCGTGACTGTCCAGAAGTATCTGTTGACTCCGCGTGGTTTGTTCGAATTAAAATACTTCTTCAGCAGCCATGTGGGAACGGACAGTGGCGAAGCGGCCTCCTCCACCGCTGTCCGGGCCCTGATCCGTCAGTTGATCAATCAGGAAGATATCAAAAGTCCCCTGTCCGACCAGCGTATTGCGAACATGCTGGGCGAGCGGGGATTCCAGGTGGCAAGGCGGACCGTGGCCAAGTATCGTGAGGCCATGCATCTTTCTGCCGCCAGTTTGCGCAAGTCGCTGTGAGTTGCATATTTCCAATGAGAACAACGAGATGAAAGTCACCATCACTGGGCAACACATCGAAGTCACCCCTGCGATACGCGGACATGTGGAGGAAAAAATTGGACGGATCAAACGCCATTTTGAACATCCTCTGGACATCAACGTGGTGCTGCCAGTGGAGAAAATCAAGCACAATGCGGA
>WJXM01000030.1 GCA_019456405.1 Ferrovum sp.
ATTTCTCCAGCAAGGAAGATCTGCTGAACGCAGTAGCCATGGACGGATTTCAGCGTCTTGCCCTGCAGATGGAACACGCCATGGCAGAAGCCAGCTCGCTCAATCCAGAATGCCCTGCCCTTGCGGCATTCCAGGCATTGGGTCTGGCTTATGTCACTTTTGCAGTGAACAACCCCCCGCATTTCCAGGTGATGTTCGGCATACCGTTTCAGGAAAAACCCGAAACAGACAGAACATCCCCCTACCAACTGCTTCAGACAGCACTTGACGATCTTGTGGGTGAGAAAGTACTGGCGGTTGAAAACAGATCGGGGGCCGAACTTTATGCCTGGTCAGTAGTTCACGGACTGGCGGGGCTGTTGATTGGTGGCGCGATTCGAACAATTGACGGTGACATAACCGGCATCTTCAACAGCCTCGTCCCCCGGATTCTGGCGGGACTTGGTTCGGCAGGAAAAAATATCCTGCGGGGTTCAGTCCCTCCCTTTATCGTGGATACCCCTTTGGCAATGAAATTCACGACGCCGAGTTAGAGACAGGGCTTGGAATTATGACGAAAATTTCTTCCAATCACAAAGCAGGCCACAATGAAACCACACGCCATACTCTCTGATGTACCCCCCGGAAGTTCCATCAACGCACAACTGTCCGGCGCGTATTTTCATGACTCCTACATTATTTCTGTTCCAGACACTACACGCACAGCGCTGGGCTATTTCCTCACTGCCTTGGCAAATACTCCGCCCTGGATTCATTCACTCATGGCTTTGCGGAACAAGATCGTTCAGTTTGTCGGCTTAAAAGACCTTGGAGCGCTTGGGAATTTGAGCCCATCAAAGCCTGCGTCAACCTACGCACCTGGAGATCGAGTGGGGATCTTCACACTCTTTTCCAATTCGCCCAATGAGGCACTCCTGGGAGATCGCGACAAGCATCTGAATGTCGTCCTCTCCGTATACAAACATCCTCTTGACCAAGCAGGCATTCAGTCCGTCTCGGTGACCACGGTGGTCCACATTCACAACCTGCTGGGGCGAATTTATATGCTACCGGTGATGCCGTTGCATCGACTTATTGCTCCAGCAGTTCTCTCTCGGATCATCGCCGAGAAAATTGTGGCCTAACAGCACCCAATGTCAGACATACACAATAATTTTTCCATAAATTATGGAGGGGTATCATGACTAAAATACTGGCTGGTGGTTGCCTCTGCGGGAATGTTCGCTATGAATCTACCGGAGAGGCAGTTTTCTCGGGCAATTGTCATTGTCGTGATTGCCAGAGAACTTCGGGTGGCGCTTTTACACCGGCTCTGTTTGTCCCAGAGAAAACGGTAAAGATCCGCGGCACGGTAAAATACTACGAATCAACTGCGGACAGCGGAAATAAAATAAGTCGAGGATTTTGCCCCAATTGTGGTTCCCAACTATTTGCCAAATTAGGGAAACTTCCAAATCTGTTGGGACTTCGTGCAGGAACCCTTGACGATCCCTCGATGTTTAAGCCCATGCTCGACATTTATACTTCAAGTGCAGCGCATTGGGATTTCATGAACCCCGATCTGCCAAAATTTCCCAAGGCATTTCAGGCACCTCAGTAACACCTGGAAATCCCGCCAAAGTCCAGAAACCCACTGTTTTCCGGATACATTTAAGACATTTATTGTGATTGCCAAAAATGGAACCAAGAAACTGCGCGCTGTTGCGCCGTTCCGCTTGAGAGCAGAATTAACCGGGGTGCGGACGCTCTGCATACTGTGTATGTCCATCAAGAATTTCATACCATTCGGCCTTCGAGCCAACAAAGATATGCGCGGAGATTCCCGTATCCAGTGGAGTATCAAGCGTGCCTATGCGCAGCCGTACTGTCTCTGGCATATTGTCCCGTTTGCTGACAATAGGGGAACCACAGGTGCCACAAAATATTCGATGTACACCCGCATCTGTGGAGTAACTGCGCAGAAATTCCTGTCCTTTGATGATTCGGAAGTCGGAAGCGGCGACTGGAGATACGGCGGAAAACGCCGAGCCATTCGCTTTCCGACAACGAGAGCAGTGACAAAGCAAAATACGGTCAAGTGGGCCGGTAATCTCGTACTCTACTGCGCCGCAAAGACAACTACCTTTGTGCATATATTTCCCCATGGATCAGTTATCCAACAGACAAATCAGCCGGAACTCACATGGTATCAAATCCATACATCAGAGAGTGCCGATCGCTCCCAAAAAAGCGGTCAAGGCTGACCAAATGAGCAAGAAGTTACGAGAAATGCAGGCCAAGAAGGCCGAACTGGTCAAATTTGTGGGCACGGAAGCACGGAAGCATGGGTGATCGTGACCCTGCGGAACGGGAAAATGGTCATTTTGTTCTCACAGACACCAAGAATGGCGATCAAAGGAGGATTCCAATTCACCCCAGGATAGTTAGTGCAAAGGTTGGCTTATCCTATGGTCGAATTGAAAAGAATTTCAGAGAAGCAAGAAGACTGGCCGGCATGGAATGGTTAAGGTTCCATGACCTGAGACATTCGGCGGCAAGCGCCATGATCAATCAGGGAGTGGATCTGTACACCGTGGGGGCAGTACTGGGGCATCGGTCTGCAACCAGTACCAAACGGTACAGCCATCTGGCGACAGGGAAACTTGCGGAAGCCGTATTCAGGATTGGGAAGAAGGTGGCGTGAAACGGTCAAAAATTTCCCGCCAATAATTTTTATAGGGCCAATAAAACATTGTAACCATTTGATTCATTGGTAGGTCGTGCGGGATTCGAACCTGCGACCAACGGATTAAAAGTCCGCTGCTCTACCAACTGAGCTAACGACCCAAACCAAACAGCGTAGCCCGGCATTATCACCTAAAAAACCAATGACGTCAATGCTGACGCAGGCGGACCTTGGCCTTCTGAGCGGCAGAACTGTCCGGATACTTGGCGATGATCATCTTCCAGGTGGCTTTTGCCGTGGCAGGCTCCCCTAACCCCAACCATGCCGCCGCAAGATTCAGCAACCCATCCGGGGTTTTGGGTGAGTCCGGGAACGACTTGTAAAGATGTTGATTCGTCGCGCGCGCCCCTTTGTAATCCTTGAGCAGCAACTGATTCATTCCGATCCAGTAGAGTGCATTGGGTACTTTTTCGTCATTGGGATTGGACTTGACAAACGCCTCGAACAACTTCCGGGATTTGGCATAATTTCCCGCATTGAATACGGATAGGGCCGCATCATAGTCTGCAGAGGGCGCTCTGGCATCGGAAGAAGCACCTTCCGGGTTCCCCCCTTTTTCCTGTCCTCCGGATTTTGGCCCATTGTCCGCCACAGTCGCAGCATTCTTCCCGCTTTCTGCCGCGCCTGCAGAGGTGGCGCCCTCTTTTCCGCCTGCCACGCCCGGAGCCCCGGGAACCGCCCCCTCCGCTCCCTCAGGTTTGGGCAAAGCCGATTCCACGACCTTGAGACGAGAATCCAGATCCATGTACAGATCATGAAAACGCTTGTCTTCCACGTCCAGTTGGTTGGTCAGGTTGTCGATACGTCCTCGCAACTGGGCCAGATCCTGACTCATGCTTTCCAGACGCATGACCAGATCCGGATAACCCTGAAGCGCAGTTTCCATGCGCGTGATCCGCTCATCCATCGTCTGCTGCTGGCGACTCAGGACGGACTGCTGGCTCTTGAGATCGGCCACGCCCTGCCGGGCTTCTTCATCGGACAAAAGACTTGCATGAACCTGGCCAGCCCAGAGTAAACCTGATACCAGAAGAAAATATGTCGATTTGAAGGTGGTTTTCATGGTCACCAAAAAAGGAAAACCCGACGAGGGAAACGCACTCGCCGGGTAAGAGTCATGGATAAAAATTACTCGCCTTGGTAGACGATATCAGTACGGCGATTCTCTGCCCAGGCAGCGGCATTATGCCCGGGATTGACAGGCTTCTCCTTGCCGAAACTGACTGTTTCGATCTGGCTGTCCTTCACGCCCTTGGCAATCAGGATCTTACGTACGCTATCGGCACGACGCTGTCCCAGGCCCAGATTGTACTCACGGCTGCCACGCTCGTCACAGTTCCCTTGCAGGGTGACCTTGGCGGCCCCATGGGACAAAAGGAAATCGCCGTGGGCATCGACCACAGGCATGTACTCATCCGTAACCGTGTACTTGTCGAAGGCATAATGAATGGTCCGTTGACCCAACGCCCCACCCACCCCCTTGGCAGGATACAAGGAAACCGTGACCGGTTCCTTGACCATGGGTTGTGCAGGAGCCACTGCCGCGGGCGCAGCGGTCTTCTGTGCTACGGGCGCGCTGGTTTCCTCGGTCGGGGTGGAACTACAGGCAGCCAGGACACTGGTAACAGCCAATGCGAGAAGAGCTTTTTTCATGATTATCCTTGTTAAGAAAAGGGGTTGACGTAAAACTCGGAAAGTGGTTACAAATACTGCGCCCAGTATAACGCATACCCCCATTCTTGGGTTTACTGCAACGGCCCCCATACGGGTTCATAAACATCCCCGGTCTGGGTCGACAGTTTCTGACGGACTCTTCCATCGGTACTGACGATGGCCAGAACGCCCCTCCCCCCATCCTGGGTGGAGTAGAGCAGGTATTTTCCATTGGGCGCAAAGGTCGGCGACTCGTCCAGAGAGCTATCAGTCATGGGTTGCGTCTGTTTTGTTGCCAAATCCATGAGCATCACATGAAAAGCCCCTCCATCACGCTGGATATAGGCCAGTTGCTTGCCGTCCGGACTCAGTCTGGGGGAAACCGCATAACTGCTGCCATAGGTCAGACGTTCCGGAGACCCGCGCAAATCACTCAGTGCAATTCGGTAAATCTGAGGCCCGCCATCCCGGTCGGAAGTAAAGTACAGGGTCTGTCCATCCGGCGAAAAATAAGGTTCCGTATCGATTCCCCCGCTGGAAATCAGACGTTCGGGGGCTTCCGAACCATTGAGGGAGACCAGATAGATCTGCGAGTGCCCATCCTTGGTCAGAACCACCGCCAAATGCCGTCCATCAGGGGTCCAGGCTGGCGCACTGTTGCTGCCCTTATAGCGGGCCACCACATGACGGACCCCACTAGCCAAAGTCTGTACCACCACCATGGGACGACCAAGTTCGAAGGTCACATAGGCCATACGCTGACCATCAGGCGACCATTTTGGAGACAGGATCGGTTCATTGGTATGGAGCATGCTCTGCTCGTTGAAGCCGTCGCTGTCCGCCACCTTGAGACTGTGGGCCGAACCATGCTGGGTTATGTAGGCAATACGCGAACTGAACATCCCCTTGTAGCCAGTGATATTTTCCAGAATGGCGTCGGCCGCATGGTGCGCCACCATGCGGTACTGGTCCGCAGGCCCATCAAAAGACAGACTGAGGTGGGCCATCCGGTTGGGCAACTCCACCAGACGAAAATTGAGTTTGACATGATGGGTCGCCGGTTCTTCCTGAACATTCCCCACCACCACAAAATTGGCGTGTTGTGCCTGCCAGGCATCCCAATTCACGCCTTCCACATCGGCAGGGGCAGGTGAGACTCCTTGAGTATTCAGCGGATCGAACAGACCGGAACGTTTGAGGTCGGCCGCGATAACCGCAGACAGTTGGTGAGGCCCCGTGCCATCGCCCGCAAAGGGCAATATGGCAATGGGAGTCAGTTGCGCTCCCTGGGTGACGATCTCGAGGGTCATATCGGCATGAACCGGCACTTGAATCAGTGCCAACAAAAAAGCGATGAAAATGAGCAGATTATTTTTCATGGTGGAGTTGTAGATGAGTCACTCGAAATAGTTGACGTAGGGCCACGTCACTGGGCAAGGGTAAGGGCTGGGATCGCAGAATGCCGCGCAGAACCGCCTGGTCATAGCGCGGATCGCCACTGGACTTGACGATCCTGACGGGTTCCAGAACCCCTCCATCTGGGAGTATGGTGACATCCACCTCCAGCGTCAACCCGGCCTGAACCCCTTCGGGAACTTCCGTATTGCCGCGGATCTTGTTGATGATGGCCAACTTGTAACGGTCCACTGCCGCGGCTTGGGCGGCACGGGCATTTTGAGCCAACTGCTCGGCCTGACGACGACGCACCTCGGCATCAGCACGTAATTTGGCATCGTTTCTCTCCTCTTTGAGCGCCTCCTGACGCTCCTGACGCAGTTGCTCCGCCAGCATTTTTTCCCGTTTCTGTTGATCCGCCTGACGTTTCGCTTCCTGTGCCGCTTTTTCCTTTTTTTTCTTGAGCGCAATATCCGCGGCGCTGGGCGTTGCCGGCAAGACCGGCTTGGGTTCAGGGCGGGGGGCCGGGGCAGGCTCCACGCGGGGAGGGGCAAGTGTCGGAGCAGGTGCTGGCTGAGCCGGCGGCTCCGGTATCACGGGTTGGGGCGGGGTCACTTCCGTAACGGTGGCAGGCTTGGGAATGTCCGACCACAGTTCGGCCACCAGGGGAGCGGGATCAGGGTGCCGTTGCCAGGATACTCCCAGGACCAGAACCGCCACAAACAGGGCATGAACCAGCAACGCCAGAATCCAGGCCCACAGACGCACCCCCCGTTCCTGATCGATGGCCGGGTACATCAACCGGAGCGCCCCCGCGCCAGCAAACCAATCCGGTTGACCTCCGCTTTTTTGAGCAGATCCATGACCTGCAGTACTTCTTCATAGCGTACGGAACGATCTGCCGCAATGACCACCGGACGGTCTGGTTCCGCATGATGCAAGGCCCTCATCCGGTCCACCAGCCGATCACGGGTCACGTTCTGTTCTTCGCTGCTCTGATGGGAGTCCAGAACGGCCAGATGACCGTCCAGATGCAGGATCACCTGCACGGGATCCTGCGACTGAGCGAGGTTCTGTCCCACCGAAGGCAGATCCACCTGTCCCGGGTTGATCATGGGGGCCGTCACCATGAAAATGACCAGAAGCACCAGCATGACGTCAATGTAGGGAACCACATTGATCTGACTCATCATGCGCCGTGGTTTACGTGCCATGATCAACGCCCGTTCTGAGCCGGTTTGAACTGGCGTTGCAGGATGTTGGAGAACTCCTCCATGAAACTTTCAAAGCGACTGGATAACCGGTCGGTGTCGTGGGCGTAGCGGTTATAGGCCACGACTGCAGGGATTGCCGCAAACAGCCCCATGGCGGTGGCCACCAGGGCTTCAGCGATGCCTGGCGCCACATGAGCCAAAGTTGCCTGACCCACGTTGGCCAGGCCACGAAAGGCGTTCATGATTCCCCACACCGTCCCGAATAGTCCCACGTAGGGACTGACCGAACCCACCGTAGCCAGAAAAGCCAGATGCGACTCAAGGCGATCAGTTTCACGCTGGAACGTGGCTTTCATGGCCCGTTGCACTCCGCTGGTC
>WJXM01000031.1 GCA_019456405.1 Ferrovum sp.
ACCTACGTGAGTACGCCTTCCCTCCTGCAACAAATGCAATTCCCCAGCAACAACAAGGCGCTCGGCATATGGCTTACCAAAGGCTGGCAGACCAACTGGATGGCAGGCATGCAAACGTCGATGCAACAGGGTTATGCTCCCGTTCTGTTTGATTATTACCTGGGTGACCTGGGCTCCATGGGTTCAGGTGCCTGGGGTTATGTGCAGCAAAATGCACAAGCGTGGTTGGCAAACACCCAACTGCTCGCTAACTATCTGTCCACGCTGAGTGGTACCGTGTCCGTAGTGATTCAACCTGAGTTCAATGTCCCTGGGGTAGGTAATCAGGCGCAATTCGGGGCATGGCTCGCCCAGGCTGCACAGATTCTTCAACATGCCCAGCATCCTGGCCTGACTATTCTCACCAGTGCTGGCGTCGGAGACTTCGGCGTTTATAGCGGCAGCACCGAAAACGCGTCCCAATGGTCCAGCTTTTATTCATCCCTGAGCGTCGCCGCGCCATACCTGAATTTCATCACATTTCAGGAAATGCGTGGCGCAGTTACCGGTGGCGCGGTGGTCAGTCCTCAGCAGGAGGGTATGAGCACCATAGCCGGTAGGGTTATCGCCTTTTCCCGCTATCTGCAAGCGACCTATGGCAAACCGTTATTGCTCGGGTACATGATGATGAATCCGTACACGCCAGCAGGCGATACCGCAAACTGGTCGGCGATCGCTGCCAAGGCCTATGCCGAAATCTTGCAGGTTTCCCCTGAGTTACAGCAGCAGGGCGTCTTTGGCAGTCTCGCCATGGCACTCTTCAACGACATGAATCACGCAACGATCAATGGCATCGATTATTTCGGCACTTCTTCGGACTACTTCGGACTGGTGAACAGCAATGGCGCCCCGAACACGGCCGAGATTGGCAATGGACCCTATGTGCTCAACGCGAACGGGCAGGCATGGGTCAACGGTACGGCGAACGCCAGCACCGTACAGGAGATCCGCAATGGCGGAACCATTGATACGGCAGGAAATGCCGATACATTCAATGGTACTTTTTCAGGTAATGGGGGATTATTCGTGGTCGGGGGCGGTAGTGTGACGCTGACCGGGAACAATACCTATGCCGGAAACACCTATATTGAAGACTCCACCCTATTACAGTTGGGCAATGGTGGTAGCACGGGCCGTATTCTTGGCAACATTCTCAATGACGGCGTTTTGTCATTTCATCGCTCCGGCAATGTCACCTTTCCGGGTCAGATCAGTGGCCTGGGCATCGTATGGCAACAGGGACCTGGCACTTTGTATTTGACCGGCAGCAACAGTTATACCGCCGGCACCCTGGTTACGGGTGGCACCTTGGGCGTGGGTGCCGAGAGTGCGCTGGGCAGCGGCAATATCACCTTGGATGGCGGCACTTTTGAAACGACTTCGGCATTACAGGATAGTAAAGCGTTCTTCATCGGCCTCAACGGCGGTACTCCGAATACGGACGGTTATACGGACACCTTCGCCGGCAACTTCACACCAATGAACAGCACCATCGATGGTGGTGTCACTGTCACCGGGGGCGGCACAGCGTTATTTACCGGGGAGGACAGTTATACAGGGGGTACTACGATCACGTCGGGTACCACGCTCCAGATTGGTAATGGCGACAATAGTCAGAGCGGTATTCTGGGCAATGTTCTGGATAACGGTTCCATTGTTTTTGATGTGCCTGAACAGGTGTCTTTTCCGGGTATGATTAACGGATCAGGCAGCGTCCGTGAAGAGGGTTCTGGCATCTTGGCCCTCACTGGCAACAATGGTTACGCTGGTGGCACTGTTGTCAGCAATGGCGGCACCCTGGCTATTGGCGCTGAATCTGAAATGGGTAGTGGTAACATTACCCTCAATAACGGGACATTCCTGACCACGGCCGCATTACAAGATGGCCGCGCCTTTTTTATCGGACAAAATGGTGGAACGATCAACAATGCCGGTTTCATCAACCGTTTTGCCGGGAATTTCATTCCCGCAAATGGCACTTCAACCGGTGGCCTGACAATCTCCGGAGGCGGTACCACCATCCTTTCCGGAGAGAACACGTATTCCGGAGGCACCACGATTAATGGCTATACGAGTCTTCAGATTGGCAGCGGGGGCATGGGTGGGAATCTTCCGGGCAATGTCGTCGATAATGGTGCGCTGGCGTTCAATAGCGCCGGAAACATTGTGGTTCCAGGTACCATCAGTGGATA
>WJXM01000032.1 GCA_019456405.1 Ferrovum sp.
CACCGCTTCCGCCATGCCTGTTTTTATGGCCGTCTTGTACCAGCAAAGGGCTTTATTTGGTTTTTTCGTTCACTAGGTCACGATAAATTTTCTGCTGCTCGGGTGTTAAGACGGCATAACTTTTAAGATGATAGTCGACCATTTCCGAAGCCAAATTTGTTTGTGCCTTTCCAACGGCTTCTATATCTGTCTTGATTTGATCAGCCGAAGGGTTTTCTTTGGCAGCATCTATCGTATAGGTTTCATAGGCCTTCTTAAGAGCAGCTTCGTCTTGAATGGTGTTTTTAGCCATCCCCATTTTTAATTCTTCTTCTTGTTTTAATTGTGCCTCTGTTAACTTAAATTCAATTTTTTTCTTTAGAATCCAGAAAGGTCCGGGATGATGGGCAGAAAATATTGTAGGAAAGTCAAACGAGTGACTGCGAAAATAGGCCTGTGCCTGTTGTTTTTCAGGCATGCTCATGTGGTTAATGTCATTATCGGGCGGCGCTTCAGCATTCGCTACCTGTAATGCACAGATCGGCGAACTCATGGAACTGACCAGAACGATAGTGCGGAAAACTTTTTTCACTGTAACTCCTAATGGGTTAAATGATAAATGAGGACCTGTGAGTGTAAACCTTTTTTCGTTGGTTGGGTTCGATCGGATTTTGAGGGCTGGAATTTTCTGCAATAGCGGGGCCCCCGAGTTCGACGTGCGCCGTGCAAAGGCGGCGCTTTTCCAGTGGATGCGAAACCCACCCGGCGACTTTCGCTCCAGCCGGAAGCAATCGGAGCAGTCATGGAGGTAACGAAGTGGCTGAAGCCTCTGGTGCAGAGGGACACAAGGTGTCTCGGCAAGCACGCAGGCCGCAACGTGAGTGAACGCTGAGCAAGCCTCGAAAAGGGTGATGCACGGGCCGACCTGCCAGTCGATGCGGGGAAGGCTGACACTACTGGGGAAGTGAGCGAAACATGCACCTGGTAGCCGTGTCGGGGTATTGGCAGTGGCATGCGTGAAAGAGGAAGAGCGCACGCAACACGGGAAGTCCTTGGTTGTGGAGGCGGGTGTCTCCAACAAGAAGTCGGTGACGGCAAGGCTTGGCGATCGAGGATGGCGGAGGGGCCCGTAGTACTGTGGAAACCGGGTAATGCTGGTGGAGGGAAGGGGCCCTGGCTCAGGATCAACGCAGGACGTAGCGAGGGCGGGAGATTGGGTAACCTATCAACTCTGGAAGTTTTGAGGTATTTTTTGACGGTGTTTCGGGACAGATTCAGGTCGCGGCCGATTGAGCTGATGCTCTCGTTATTGACCTTGTGACGGCGACGTATCTTGCCTATGGTTTCCATGCAAATCACTCCAGGTTGCTCCGGCCAAAAAGGCCAGATGATGACACATCCCGGGGTGGTCAAATTTGCACGCTGATTTACAAGTCTGGGTATGAAATTTCAGAATCATGAAATACATGCTCGAAAGCTGGTCTGGCAAATAGATAGCCTTGCATGAGCTTAACCCCATGGTCACGAAACCATGCGACCTCTTCTGCTTGCTCAATTCCTTCGGCAATGATTTTAATTCCAAGATCCTGAGCCGTAGCGAGGATTCCACGCAGGATAGACTGCTTTACCCGCTCTTTATGAATATCACGGATTAACTTCATATCCAGTTTGATGAACTGAGGCTGGATCTCGGCCAAGAGGTTGAGCCCCGCATAGCCCGAGCCAAAGTCGTCAATGGCCGTGCCGAAACCTTAACCTTGGGTCTGGTAGTAGGCAAAGATTTCTTTGAGCTTGGTCGGATCGGCGACCTCTTCGTTCTCCAGAACCTCGAAGATGAGTTTGTGAATGTCGAAGCCCACTTGGCGAGACGCCTCCAGAGTTGTGCGAATGCAGTGTTCGGGCTGGTAGACCGCATTAGGCATGAAGTTGATGGAGAGGTGTGTCGCCAAACCCAGTTTGGCCGCCAAATTGATGGCTCGGATACGACATTCTTGATCGAATCGGTAGCGGTTAGCATCGGTTACCTGCGCTAGCACCCATCCCGCCCCTTGCCCGTCCTTGCCGCGCACCAGCGCCTCGTGGGCAAAAACTCGAAGATCTTCCACATTCACAATAGGCTGAAACGCGAAAGTAAAATCAAAGCCTAATGAATCGGCACAGTGCTTGCAGCCAGGATTAGGTATAGAAACTTGTATCGTCATATCACAAAACTCCGTTTTTGCAACCCCTGACCGCGCCTTCAATGGATATGGGGTTTACGCCTTGCCAAATGTTTTTGCGATCACCCAATCCAATAGGAACGAGGCATTGTTCTTGAGTGCGATGGACACGACCTTTTTTGGCATGCCAATACCATTCCAGATTAACGGTTTCATGCGGTTGCCACGCTGGTTACGAAAGGAAACCTCATGCGCATGTTGATAGGTTCCAACGCCAAGAATACCTGATTCCGGCCGAATCGTGCCAGCGTATCACGCAACAACGCAGCCAGGTCGGCTGGTGAAGACAACCGGCCGGCTCAGCGATGCAAACTGCTTCTTGCCAGACAGGATGATTTCATTCCAAATTGTTCATTAGAGATATTCTTTGTAGCCGGCGGGAAGAGGCATCTTGCCGAATTTTGCCAAACCGTCTAATCATGACCCATGAGCACAATGAACATCTTCCTACCCGACACGCTCAAGTCTTTCGTGGATGAGCAAGTCAACCAGCCTGATCCCCAAGATCTCACAAGCCTTACGCTTGCGAGTTCCTCACTCTACGGTTTCATCTATCAGTTTCATCATTTTCAGGCGATCCGGGGTACTGCCCACAGACCTTACAAACATCATCATCCGGTTCGCCTGATACCGGGATCGCGAGTGAGTTATGGATTACCTCGACTGCCGGCATATCCCTTACGGCGGACGCAATCTTTACCAGTAGATTTTTTTCCTCTTGAGTCAGCGTGCTCAAATCTCCACCCTCAAAGTACACCATGGCCCTGAGACTTTCGCTTGGCTGAAAACTTTGCCCGTACAGTTTTCGGGCGGATGCCAGTCCTTTTGCAATACTAACGCCGGACTTTGCCATCGCGGCGATATCCTTGTAGTCCTTTGCTTCGACGCGTTGCAAAATCACCTTGGTTTTTGTTGCCATCAGATCGTCGAGTGACGCGACCTGCATCACCCCGTCCGCAGTCAACTGAGGTTCGCCAACGCGACCGTTGCTAATGTTCCCGAAAAAGGAAATCTTTACGGCATCGCACCCTGAGTCACCGCAAGGCACCGATACACTTAGGGTATTTTGGCGGTCTTGGAGTACTACGGAGCGCCGCATGAAGCCAAACGATCTGAACACCGTTTCGCGATCAAGTGCTTTTTCTGTAAAAAAATCGAAATCAACAGATTGGCGATGCCCTAATCGCAAGGCAATGGCCGTCCCGCCATACAAGACGAAACCAAGCCCAACGGAAGGACTAAGTTCTTTCCATAGCCGTTGTTGTGATGGCGGCAAGATCCCAATCTTTGGCTCAAAGGTGCCGATCACCCGAGCCTCCTGTACGGGAGTGGCGGAACATGCCCCACATCAGCCATGCCGAGCCGGTAATGCCAATAATGCCACGATGGGCCGCTGAACTGACCAATTTCCGCGTGGCGCAGTACATCGCGCAACCCCTCATCGCCAACCAGTTTCGCTACAAACTGGATATCATCGTAGTCCCCAATGTCCATCACCTGGGCGATCAGTCGCAACGGGAACTCAAGGGCCTCCTCCGGCGTTTTCCACCAAACATACCGGGTGGCCAGTCGCTTTAGAGCCTCGCTATTTTGATTCTGGATCATGTCTGTATTATACGGAATATTTGGTACTCGCCTACTTGGCGCACTTTGGTTGAATTGCCGAGCGTGTCTGCTTTCTCGGCCACGCCGGAGGAATCACCAAATGAACTGGCTGAAGCTTGGGCGTGCGCGAGAGTTACGAGAAGCGTTGGGCGGTTACGTTTCTTCCCGCTCCCCAGCCATGACCCGGCCGCGCCCATCCTTCTGCACCACCACCATGTTGGACTCAATGATCTTGCGGAACGATTCGCTGGTGGTTGACCAATCGACCACATCCACTTTCCACGGCAGGTCGGATTCGGAGAAATCGTCGCTCAGATGGGCGCTGACCTCCAGTGACAGGGGTTTGTCGGTGATGATGGCCAAGTCCAGATCGGAATATTCCTTGGCCGTCCAGTTGGCGCGGGAGCCGAAGGCCCACACTTCATAGTGTGGTACATGCTTTTGCAAAATATCGTGGACGATAGCCCAGTGGTCTGGACTAAGGTCGATGAGTGGGGTACTCACCTGGCCAATCTCTGATTCAACTTGTCCCGAAAATAGCGTACCTCGTCGAGAAAGGAAGGAATACCGGCCACGACCTCGAGAGCGACTTCTTCATCGTAGGTATGGCTGGTTTTGGATCGCATGTCGCGATAACCTCGCCATTTCGGCCAATCACCCAGCAACAGGCCCTGTTCGTTACCAGAGCGGATCAAATCCTGAAAAGGCATGCTGTCATATTCTCCGGGTGTTGGGGAAATGGATTCGAGGTAACGCTTGAGCATCTTGTGGGCGATCTCGTAAGTGAATTCGAAACGCTGAATCAGTCCATCGCGAATCAGGGTTTGCGTTTTGTCGCATTGATAGGTGCCCCAACCTTCTTCAAGACGGGTTGTGGCTTTGAGCAATGGGTTGATATCCAAAGTCATGGTTTATTCTCCATGGAAATCCAGCGTAAATGGATCGGTGCATACAGTTTTTAACTTTGCGCTCTCCACGAAGTTCCCGTTCGATGCTGATGTTCAGTCTGGACTCCTGCTTCCGGGATGCCTTGAAGTGACCCTCTCAGGAGGATAAGCAAAAACGGGGAGTCAGTCTAGAGAACAGAAAATGGACGCGCGCTCTTGACGCTGGATATTCTCCGTAAATCCTTGGTACAATTTCCACCTGCGTGACGGCAGGAGGGATCTGCGTTGTACCTCTGGATCTGCTTCCCTACTCTGAGGATGAGGTTTTATGACCAGCAAATCTGTTTTGCCCCTTGGTGATAGTCCTGATCCGGCAACCCAAGTCAGGTTGTCCCAGTTCATGGATCATCAATATCTTTGCTCCTCCTTGACGGTGAGTGAGGTCCGCACCCTGCTGGAGTATCTAACCTATCAGGAAGTCGATAAAGGCGACATCCTGTCCGAGATTGGTTCGGTGGGAGATGCCTTGTACTTTGTGATTCAAGGGCAGATTACTTTGGCCTTTGTGGAACAGGACCAGGAAAATGAAATTGCTTCTGCAGGGCCGGGCGAAATGTTGGGGGAAATGTCTTTTTTTGACAAAATGCCTCGTTCGGTTCGGTTGGTGGTCAAGGAGCCTGCCACCCAAGTGCTTAAATTGTCCAGAACTATGTACAAGCGTTTGAAATCAGAGCATCCTTTCATCGCCATCAACATTGTGGAACATGCCATTGTGAGCCTGGACCGGTTGTTTCGGGCAGTCAGCACCAATTACTCTCACTTTTCCCATTACCTTTACCGCACAGGCAAGTAATTCCTTTCGGGCCTCTGACCGAGTTGAAGGTTTCAAAAATGGTTGCGCAAACGCAATCACCGCTTGGCGAGACTCGGGTCGTTGATCCGGGAAGCCACCGCTACAACGCGCTTGGTGGTAGGTGACCTTATTCGTTGACGGAGCCTCCATGGAAAAATTACAAACCACCATACTAAAAATCAAGGGGATGAGTTGTGCCTCCTGCGTGGGCCGCGTGGAAAAGGTTCTGGGCAAACTCGAGGGAGTCGTTGAAGTGGATGTGAATCTGGCCACGGAACGGGCACAGGTTCATTATGTGCCGAACAGCGTTCAACTGGGAGATTTGACGACAGCCGTGGCCAGGGCCGGGTACGAGGCGTATGCGCTGGAAGAGCAGGAAGAGTCGGACGATAGCATTGAACGGGATGCTGCATTGCAGACTCAGAGGCGTGAGACGATTGTGGCCTCCGTACTGGGTTTGTGCGTCCTGATCCTTTCCATGGGACCAGCGTTCGTTCCGGTGGCGGCCCATTGGCTCGAGGGGGTTGGCCCTTTCCCGGAATTCTGGTCATGGGTGCAGGCGGTGTTGACGACCCTCGTCCTGTTTGGACCGGGGAGACGATTCTTCGGTCTTGGATTGAAGGCCTACCGCCACCTCTCTCCAGACATGAATTCGCTGGTTGCTACGGGAACCGGCGTGGCCTGGTTCTACAGCCTATGGGTGCTGTGGTTTCCTGCCTGGTTTCCCGCAACTTCCCGCCATCTTTACTTCGACTCGTCTGCCGTGGTGGTGGCTGCCGTGTTGTTGGGGAAATATCTGGAATCCCTGGCCAAGGGGCAGACCTCTCTGGCTTTGCGCAAACTCATCGGTCTGCAATCCAAGACCTCCTGTCTGATAGGCGATCAGGGTCGGGAACACGCCGTCCCGACTGCTCAACTAAAGGTGGGAGATCATCTCGTCATCCGACCGGGAGAGAGAATCACGGTGGATGGGTTGGTCAGGGAAGGCCGTGCCTCTGTGGACGAGTCGATGCTGACTGGGGAACCTTTGCCAAAAACCAAAGGGGAAGGAGATCGGGTGGTCGGAGGTACCGTGGCTCTGGATGGGCGACTGATCATAGAGGCGACTTCCGTGGGAAGGGATACTGTGTTGGCGCAGATCGTGAAGTTGGTGGAAAGCGCGCAAACCGGGAAACTTCCCATTCAGGGGTTGGCGGATCGTGTGGTGCGCATATTTACGCCATTGGTCCTCCTGACGGCATCGGCTTCCTTTGTTGCCTGGATGGTATTGCGAGACGATCTCAATCTGGCACTGGTTTCTGCGGTGGCTGTCCTGGTGGTGGCTTGCCCCTGTGCCATGGGCCTGGCCACACCGGCGGCCATCATGGTGGGCACTGGGCGTGCTGCCGAACTGGGTGTCCTGTTTCGCAAGGGCGAGGCCCTGGAGGCGCTTTCACACATCGATAGGGTTCTCCTCGACAAAACCGGGACTCTGACGGAAGGTCGACCGGTACTTGTCGGGGTGCATGGCTCACAGCCCGATGAGGCCTTGCGACTGGCTGCTGCGTTGGAGTCTGCCAGTGAACATCCCTTGAGTCGATCCATTGTGGAGGGTGCCCGGCAACGAGGAATGAATCCTCCGATTGTCGAAGAGTTTCGTGCCGTGTCCGGTTTCGGGGTCGAGGGGCGAGTGGAAGGTTCCCGGGTGTATGTGGGAGCTCGACGGTTCCTTGAGAGAGAGGGGATCTCTGTGGGCGAGACTGTCCTGAACGAAGTTACACGGTTGGAAAACGAAGGCTGCACGATAGTGTTTGTGGCGGCTGAGTTGCAATTATTGGGCTTTCTTGCTCTTGCAGATCCGCTCAAACCGGATGCCCTTGCGGTCGTTCAGGCATTGAAGGCGCGCGGCTTGAAGGTCGTCATGGTGACGGGGGATGCCCGTCGAACGGCAACTGCGATTGCGGCGCAACTTCAACTTCTGGAATTTCATGCCGAAATGTTGCCCCAGGATAAGGCGCGTGTCGTCATTGACTTGCAAAATCAGGGTCATCGGGTGGCGTTTGTGGGGGATGGGATCAATGATGCGCCTGCACTGGCCCATGCCTCGGTGGGTATTGCACTGGCCTCCGGTACCGATATTGCCATGGAAGCAGCAGAGGTGACCCTGACGCGGGGAAATTTGCGCGCAGTGGTGACGGCCGTTGACGCAGCGCGACAGACGCTCAGTAACATACGAGGTAACTTGTTCTGGGCATTTTTCTACAACATTCTGCTCATCCCCATCGCTGCGGGTGTGGCGGTGCCCTTTGGTGTGCAGTTGAACCCAATGTTGGCCGGGGTGGCCATGGGATTGTCTTCAGTATTCGTTCTGGGGAACAGTTTGCGGCTCAAACGGATCGCAGGCTTTTGAGAACATCGTTCGAACCCTCTTGCATTGCAACCCTGTTCGGCGTATAAACACCTATACACTCAAACGCCGGATAAATCATGAATACAGTTCGCTGGAACATCGCCGTATCGCCTGACACGGATCAATCTGTGCGTATGTTCATCGCCGCACAGGGAGGCGGTCGCAAAGGCGACCTGTCACGCTTCATCGAGGCGGCTGTTCGTTCATACATCTTGGAGCGAGCCGTTGAACAGGCCAAAGCAGCCACCTTAGGTATGAGCGAGACTGAGTTGACTGACCTTGTCGATGAGGCAGTGCAATGGGCGCGTGAGCATTGATGCGGGTCGTCCTGGATACCAATGTTCTGCTCAGTGCCTTTATTTCGCCGCGCGGCGCACCCGACACCCTCTACAACGCTTGGCGCGCGGCTCAGTTCGAACTGGTGACCTCGACAGTACAACTCGACGAACTTAGGCGCGTGAGCCGCTATCCGAAACTTAAAACCATTCTCCCCGCTCACCGCATTGGCGCGATGGTGAACAACATGCAACGCGCCATTGTGCTGGAACATCTGCCCAGTCTGCCAGAAGGCGTCGAGGTAAACGATCTGAATGATGCTTTCCTGTTCACGATGGCCTTGGTCGGCGAAGCAGACTACCTTGTGACCGGGGACCGCCGTGCTGGGTTGCTGCAACTGGGCAGCGCCGGTCGCGCCCGCATCGTCACCCCGGCCACTTTCTGCACTGAAGCGCTTTGATGTTCAAATTTTTCCGCGGTCTTGGCCTTTCGGGACCTCATCGTGGTTCTGTTCGATGAAGTCAAACCAGAGGTTCTTCGGTATTATCTGAAATTTCTGCCATGGCCCCCCCGCTGGGTTCCTGAGTGAGAGATTAACCAGAGACACCGTGGAATGTGACAAAATTCAGGAAATGATTGCGGAAGGAAACGCTGAAAAAACAGGCCCAAATGAACTTCCTGCCGTCTGCTTTGGTCTGGAAGGGTGGGCATTTCAATGAATGATTGAATACTCTCATCTTTGAGGAAGGTACGTGTGGTGGAATACACTGAGTTGAATGAAAGTCAATGGAAACGACGTCAGGTGCTATTGGCGGGTGGAGCAGCTCTGACCGGTTCCCTGTGGCCGAAGGTCAGTTTTGCCGAGTTGGGCGAAGAGTTTCCCCATGGATTCCTTTGGGGTGCGGCCACGGCGGGACACCAGGTGGAAGGCGGCAATATCAACAGCGACTCGTGGTTGCTGGAAAATATGCAGCCAACCTTGTTTGATGAGCCTTCGGGCGATGCCTGTGATCATTACAATCGTTTTGATCAGGACATTTCCATGTTGTCCGATCTGGGGCTCAACACTTTTCGGTTTTCCATCGAATGGTCGCGGGTCGAGCCTGAAGCAGGACAATTTTCCAGGGCGCAGATCGATCATTATCGGCGTGTTCTGGAATCGTGCCAGCGTTACGGCGTACGGTCCATGGTGACGTTCAACCATTTCACGACGCCACGTTGGTTTGCCGGGTTGGGGGGGTGGGAAAACCCGGAATCGAGTTGGCTTTTTGCGCGGTATTGTGATTGGGTGACGCGTCATCTGGGTGAGTGGATGAATTATGCCACCACACTCAATGAGCCCAACTTGACGCAGTTGCTGTTCTGCATTCCAGGGTATGAACTGACCAAATTAGGGACGATCAAGGACCAGGAGATTATTCGAAAAGCCGGGATCCGAGTGGGCACGGGACGCTTTTCTTCGTGGATTTTTGGTGACCTGGAGCAGGTTCACCAGGGTCTGCTCCAAGCTCATCAGGCGGGGTATGAAGCCATCAAGGCAGTGCGCCCCGAATTGCCGGTCGGGGTATCCATTGCCATGGAAGATGACCAGCCCGTGGGGCCGGGAGCGATGGCGATGGTGGATCGCAAGCGCCGTCTTTCTTACCTGCCCTGGTTTGAAATGGTGCAAAAGCATGGCGATTTTTTGGGGGTACAGGCCTATTCCCGGGCGCGCATTGGCGCACGCGGGCGGCTACCGCCCCAGGAAGGTTATCCACTGACCGATATGGGGTATGAATTTTATCCAGAAGCTCTGGAGGGCGTTATCCGGTATACCCATGGGCATGTAAAAATTCCACTGTACGTGACAGAAAATGGCGTGGCCACTACGGATGATACGCGGCGGGTCGAGTACATCCGCCGGGCAGTTTCGGGCGTGGCTCGTTGTTTGGCAGCAGGGATCGACGTGCGCGGTTACATTCACTGGTCCCTGTTGGATAACTTTGAATGGTTGGATGGCTACCGCCCACACTTTGGATTGGTGGCGGTGGACCACAGGAACTTTCAACGGCATATCAAGCCCAGCGCGACTTATTTGGGCGAGATTGCACGGCAGAATCGGGTTTTGGTGGTACCCCGCTCCGCGTGAAATCTGCCTCGCGCCAGAAGGGTCGTCCGTATTGGATGGAGGCGGTGGTCGCCGTTTTCTTTTGCTGGGGGATGAGTACCGTACTGATCGATTCCCTGGTACCCAAACTCAAGGTTCTTTTTTCCTTGGGGTACGCGGAAGTATTATTGACTCAGTTCAGTTTCTTCATGGGCTATCTGGTGTTTTCGGTTCCTGTGGGGCAAATCCTGGCGTGGTTGGGTTATGCGCGCAGCATTGCTCTGGGACTGGCGATCGCGTTCCTGGGATGCCTGCTTTTCATTCCTGCAACCGAGTTTCGTGAATTTCCATGGTTTTTGGGAGCGCTTTTCGTCTTGTCGGCAGGGATTACCCTGCTTCAAGTCAGCGTCAATCCACTGGTCATGGAACTGGGGGACTCTGACCTTGCCCACAGTCGTTTGACGTTGGCTCAAGCCTTCAATTCACTCGGTACGACCTTGGGTCCATTGATTGGTGCGGCAGTGATTCTGCGGCATGCAACTTTTGAGGACATGAATCCGATGCGCTGGCCTTTCCTGGCGATTGCCGTCATTTTTGGCGCGTTGTCCCTGTTGTTCTGGAAGGGGCGGAATTCGCCGAATATGCCTGAGTTACAGGAATCTCCGCGTGGGGTGGATTGGCAACTCTTCAAGCAGCCTCGTTTTGCCTTTGGTTGGAGTACCCTGTTTGTCTACGTGGGTGCTGAAGTAACGCTGGGGAGTCTGATGACCAGTTATTTGATACAACCCCAGGTATTGAGCGTCAGCGCGCCTGTGGCGGGAAGTTTGGTCAGTCTTTACTGGGGTGGGGCCATGGTCGGGCGTTTCTTGGGTTCCTGGGTACTCTCACGCTTGCCGGCGTCATGGGCTCTGGGAGGCTGTGCCCTGGGAGCGGCGACCCTGGTACTGATCTCCTCCCTAAGTCATGGGCATCTCGCAGCAGGAGCCCTGATTTCCGTAGGGTTATGTAACTCGATCATGTTTCCGGTCATCTTTTCGTTGACCTTGGAAGATCTGGGCGGAGATACGCCCAAGGGTTCGGGATTGCTGTGTATGGCCATTGTGGGGGGCGCGCTGATTCCTTTACTGACGGGGACCTTGGCCGATGCCTGGGGGTTGGCCCGTGCTTTTGGAATCCCTGTGTTTTGTTATCTCATCATTGCTTCCTTTGCCTTTTCGCAAAAGAGAATGGTCCGGTAAGAGAGGCTGACCTGACGGGGCAGATTCTTGGAAGAATAACCCCTTATAAACACATCGGTAACATCCTCGCCGGTGAATTGACTTGCAACCGCCAAAAAACTTTTTTGGCCAAAACCATGCAGTAATGGCTGGGATGTCACAGGAACTTCATCTCATCTTTATGAATTTGTAAAAAATTGTGTCCACACTCTCCTAAGAAATTTCAATAAACACTTAGGGGGAGAACTACGTGAACCAGCACAAATTTGCATTACGAGTGTCGCATCGTGCGGTTATTGCCTTTATTGCTTTGATGGAAACAGTGTCAGCCAATGCGGCCGACCAAACTTACGACTTGGGAGCCGTCACCACCGCCGGTGAAAATGATTCTCCCGGATCTTCGGCAACGGAAAAGGGCTCGGCCACTTATGAGTCGCCGTCCAGCATGTCGGTGAAGGCCACTGAGCCCGTGTTCAATGTGGGGCAACAGTATATTGACCAGAATGCCAGTGCGGGTTCGAACTACACCGATATCATTTCAATTCTTCCCAGTGTCGTGAGTGTGGATCCCAATGGACCCGGTATGATGGAAACCCAAGCCTTGAGCATACGTGGCTTTCAGGATGGTCAGTACAACGTGACTTTCGATGGAATTCCCTGGGGGGATTCCAACGATTTCACCCACCATTCCACCTCTTACTTCATGGCTCAGGATATTGGCGGCATAGGCGTCGACATGGGGCCTGGAGATGCAAGCAACATTGGTTACTCCACTTTCGGCGGAACAGTGGCAGTCAAATCCAGAGACCCCATGGGGGCCGCTCAGACAGATATGTTCAGCAGTTTTGGTAGTTGGAATACCCGGTTGCTGGGGGCGCAGTTCAACAGCGGCAATATGCAGAACTACGGTGACGCCATGTTGTACCTCAGTTACAAGGACTTTTCGAGCGATGGTTATTTGACCGATGGTGCCCAAAAACGTCAAAACCTGTTCATGAAGTTCGAAAAGCCGTTGGGTAATGATACCTTGGTGACGTTTGTGGCGATGGGGAACAAACTGCAACAAAACGTCCCTTATGGTGCCTCACTGCAACAAATGGCCCAGTATGGAAAGAATTATAGTCTGTCGGCCAATCCGCTCAGTCAGAACTACTCTGGTTACAATAGCGACAATATTACGTCTGACTTTGAATACATCGGCGTGAAGACGCGTTTTGGGTCCCTGGATTTGGACAACAAGTTGTACACCTATGCTTATTACCATGATCCCGGACTCAATGGTCTTCAACCGGGTTATGGAACCAACCTGTCTACCGGGAATGCCCCCGGGACTCCGGGTTTGGCAGTGACAGGTACGGTTGTGGGAGGCGTGGCTTATCCCAACGACGTTCCTGGACAAACCATGACCATGAACTACCGTTCTGTGGGAGATTTGTTGCGCATGTCTGAATTGATGGGACCGGGCAAACTGGATTTCGGGGCGTGGATCGATGTCCAAAATAACAATCGGTCGCAGTCGGAGATTGATTTCAGTTTGAATGGAGCACCCAACTCAGGCAACCAGATCTATGCTACATCGGGAAATTTGGCTTATACGGATCGCCTCATGGTGGATTCCTTGACCACCTTGCAACCCTACGTTCAGTATGAATGGAAAGTTAGAGATAACTGGACCGTGACTCCCGGGCTGAAATATTCTTACTTTGACCGGTCATTCAGTTCGCTGGTGCAGCAAGGCACCGGAGCGCCTTACGATGGGTCACAAAGTTGGACCAAGGTATTGCCGGCCTTGACGACCAATTATCAGATGTCGAGAAACTGGTCATTCTACGCAGAATATGCTGAGGGGTTCATGGCGCCGAACATGAACAATTTCTACAAGCCCAATGCTCAGACGGGAACCCTGCAGCCCCAGTCCACCAAGAATTATCAGGTAGGAACGGTCTGGTCCGGCCGTGACCTGAACTTCTCTGCGGATTTGTACCGGATCGATTTTACCGACAAGATATCGTCCATCAGTTGCGGGGTGGGGGTGATTGGAACCTGTTTCACCAATATTGGCGGTGTCCGGTACGACGGGGGAGAAATGCAGGCGACCTGGAAATTTGCCAAAAACACCAGTCTCTATGGCAACCTGGGTATCAACAACTACTCCACCAGCGATGGAAGCGTACTGCCCTATACGCCTCATACAACGGCGGCACTCGGGCCCATTTATGACGATGGGTCATGGTATGGTTCCATGATAGCCAAAGAAGTCGGCGCGCGCAGTAGCGGGACGGGCAATGGGGGGCCCAACAACAACGGGATTGCGTTCGGGTCATACACATTGGTCGACTTGAATGCCAGTTACAAATTTGATACGGGCTGGAACTGGGCCAAGAAGGCGCAGGTGGGGTTTCAAGTGAACAATCTGTTCAACCGCACGGATATCTACGCCTATACATCCGGGTTCACGGACATCAACGGCAATCCCCTGCTGTTTGGTCTGCCGGAACGTTATTACCAAGTCAATTTTTCTGTGATGTTCTAAACCCGGATCCGTGCTGCACTCATGGTCAGGCAGTGCATTCATGCCTCATGAAGTGCACGGAGCCGATCCTGATTCTGGCGGACAATCTGCCTCAACCAGTCATTCGGTTCCTGACGGCCGCAGTCGAGGCTCTGCCAGCATGGTTGAAAGTAACCGCATCGTCTCGTCGTGCATTTTGGTGGCGTTTCAGAGCAGGGCTTGGGCGGGTTTTCCAACAGATCGAGCGGCTAAAGAGTGACACTCACGGAAATCTTCCTTGAGACGGTATCACTTCGAATCACACAAGCGCTTTCATTTTAGGTTGGCGGGACGATGGGCGGCCAAAAAACGGCTGTGAAGCCCCATGTTTATTGATTTGATGGTGGAGGTAAGCGGGATCGAACCGCTGACCTCTTGCATGCCATGCAAGCGCTCTCCCAGCTGAGCTATACCCCCCAAAAGAATCCGTGCATCATACAGGGTTCAAGGAACTCATGCAAGGGTCATTGGAACCAGGAAAAGACTCTCCGAAAATGATCGGTGGATTGTTCAGAGGGTGAGCGCGCATCATTCAGTGTTAAAGATGCCAATTCTGTTGTTCAATTACAAGGGGGTCAGAATTGATTCTTGGGTTTTAATTATTTGTCCCTGGCTTGTTGGGTGATGAATTGATTTGGGGCAATAGGGAGATAATGGAGATTGTTGTGAATGATTGAATTCATCAACAATGCTTGTTTTCCTGGTTTTTCATTTTGTTTCAATTTTATTTTGTGATTTTGGTATACTGACGGCAATCCGGTGGTTGCATTTTTTATCAGTCATTCGGATTGGGTGCTTTAAAACGCATCTTGTTTCACTCAATAAAAGGAATAGAACGATGGCAACTTATGAAGAATTGATGGCTCAGGCAGAGGAACTGAAACAACAGGCTGAAGCCGTGCGCCAGCAGGAAAAGTTGGGCGTGATTGCGGAGATTCGCGAGAAAGTGGCGCGTTACGGCATCACTGCCAAGGAATTGGGGTTGGTGGGGACACGTGCTGTGGCACGTTCTGCTGCGTCCGGTGTGCGTTATCGGGGCCCTAATGGAGAAATCTGGAATGGTAAGGGACGCCGTCCCGATTGGCTTAAGCAGGCCACCAGCGCAGGACGCAACAAGTCAGATTTCGCGATCTGATTGCCCACGCTCATTGCTTGAAAAAATCTGCAGGGCAAGAGGGTGAGGTCTACTTTGACTTGTCTTTGGATTGATCGTCCAGATTTTTCAGGAAAGCCATTTTTTCGGCAATCTTGACTTCCAGTCCACGAGGTACGGGACGGTACCACTGGGGAGGTTTCATGCCGGCAGGCAAATAGGTTTCCCCTGCGGCATAGGCATGGGGTTCGTCATGGGCATAACGATAAGTTTGCCCATGCCCTATTTCTTTCATCAAGCGGGTTGGAGCATTGCGCAGATGAACCGGAACTTCACGACTCTTGTCCTGCTTCACGAATGCACGAGCTTGGTTGTAGGCCATGTAGCCGGCATTGCTTTTAGCGGCAACCGCAAGGTAGATAACCGCCTGGCCCAGGGCTAATTCACCTTCAGGACTGCCCAGTCGTTCAAAGGTCAGTGCTGCATCGTTGGCAACCTGCAGGGCTCTTGGATCAGCCAACCCGATATCTTCCCATGCCATTCGGACAATCCTCCGCGCCAGATAACGGGGATCGGCCCCCCCATCCAGCATCCGGCACAACCAGTAGAGCGCTGCATCGGGATGTGAGCCACGAACCGATTTGTGCAGAGCGGAAATCTGGTCATAGAAGTTGTCCCCACCCTTATCAAACCTTCTGCTGTTCAGGGTAAGCGCATTTTGGACGAAGTCGGCATCGACCACAGTCACCCCCGCAGCACTCGCAGCCGTGTCGCACTGTTCGAGCAGGTTCAGAAGCCTTCGTGCATCGCCATCAGCATAGCCAATGAGGGTGTCGACGGCCAAGTCGACAAACTGGAGATGACCCAGTGCCTTGTCCTGTGTCCGTCTCAGAAGTTGCTTCAGTTCGTCTTCTGTCAGTGACTTCAGGACATAGACCTGGGCACGGGACAGAAGGGCCGAATTCACTTCAAACGACGGGTTTTCAGTGGTTGCGCCAATGAATGTAACTAACCCACTTTCAGCATAGGGGAGCAGAGCATCCTGTTGGCTCTTGTTGAACCTGTGAATTTCATCAACGAACAGGAGGGTATGTTTGCCATGAGCCAAGTTCTCCCGAGCCTGTTCCATGGCGGTCCTGATGTCTTTCACGCCAGAGAACACGGCTGACAGCGCAATGAATTCACAATCAAATGCGTGTGCAGTCAGTCTGGCCAAGGTTGTTTTACCCACTCCCGGTGGACCCCACAAAATCATTGAATGAGGTTTTCCGGATTGAAAAGCCAACTTCAGCGGTTTGCCTTCTCCCAGAAGATGGGACTGCCCGATGACCTCATCCAGAATCTTGGGACGGAGGGCTTCAGCCAGTGGGGTCATCGGGTTCCGGAACATTGGGGGGCTTTCGTACCAGTGGAAAACTGTAGAAGGGCCGAGAAACGGGTGGAGCATGGATTATAATCCATTCCATTCAGGGTGGACGCCCTCCGATTCTCGCTACAGGTTCTCTTGCCCATGGATCATTCCGCCCATACCCCGGTGATGCGTCAATATTTGGCTTTGAAGGCCCAACATCCAGATCGCCTGGTTTTCTACCGGATGGGTGATTTTTACGAATTGTTCTATGAGGATGCGGAAAAAGCCGCACGCTTGCTGGATATTTCCCTGACCCGTCGCGGCATGTCGGCCGGTCAGCCGATTCCCATGGCGGGGGTTCCTTACCACGCGGCCGAAGGTTATCTGGCTCGTCTGGTTGAATTGGGAGAATCGGTAGCTATTTGTGAGCAGGTGGGAGATCCCGCCACCAGCAAGGGTCCCGTGGAACGCCAGGTGATGCGCATCGTGACCCCGGGAACCGTGACTGAGGCGGCTCTTTTGCCAGACCATCGCGATGCTCCTTTGGTGGCGCTGGCACAAAGGGCTGGACAGGTGGGGATGGCGGTTCTGACCTTGAGCAGTGGGCGCTTTCGGGTGCTCGAAGTTCCACTGTCGGATTTGATGTCCGAGTTGGAGCGTATTCAGGCCCGGGAAGTACTCTGTCAGAGTGGAGAAGAGCCAGCGACCCGAAATTGGGTGGTGCATACCCTTCCTGCCTGGCATTTCGATGAAAATCGGGCTTTGCGCGATCTGACCCAGCATTTTGGCGTGCATGATCTGGAAGGGTTTGGTTCGGTGAGTTCGCTGATGTTGCAAGCTGCCGGGGCCCTGTTTCACTATGTGCAGCAGGCCCAAGGGATGCACCTGCCCCACATCGATCACCTGGAAGTTCAGCAGACCAAAGATTGGGTGCATCTGGATGAAATCACGCGACGCAACCTGGAAATTACGGAAACCTTGCGCGGCAGTGGGGCTCCCACCCTATGTTCCTTGCTGGATACCTGTCGCAACTCCATGGGGCGACGTTTGTTACGCCATTGGCTGCATCATCCCCTGCGTGATCTGAACGTGATTCGGGCGCGCCAGGAAGGCATTCGTCAACTCATTGGCCGAGGGGACGGTCATTGGGCTCAGCAACTGCAAAATCTTCTCAAGACCACGGGCGATGTGGAGAGAGGGGTGGGAAGGATTGCTTTGGGAAGCGCGCGTCCTCGAGATCTGGTGGCTTTGCGCGAAACCTTGCAGGGGTTGCCTGATCTCTGGAACGTATTGCAGGATCTGACGGATTCTGCTCGTCTGCGAGAATTATATGGCGTGTTGTGCCACTTTCCCGTTGAAGTATTGAACCTGTTACAGCACTCCATTGCTTCAGAACCGGCCAATTTGATCCGGGATGGGGGGGTCATTGCGCTGGGTTTTGATGCCGAACTGGATGAATTGCGCAGCATTCAGAATGATTGTGGCGCTTTTTTGCAGGCTCTGGAGCAGCAGGAAAGAGCGCGCACAGGCATTCCCACCCTGAAGGTGGAATATAACCGGGTACACGGGTTTTATATCGAGGTGACCCATGTACACCGAGAGCGCATTCCTGATAATTATCAGCGTCGTCAGACCCTCAAGAATGCTGAACGTTATCTTACGCCCGAACTCAAGGCGTTTGAAGAACGAGCCCTGGCGGCGGGTGAGCGGGCTCTGGCCCGGGAGAAATTTCTTTATCAGCAAGTTCTCGAAAAATTGAGACATTTTCTCAAAGAACTCAAGATGCTGGCCTTGGCCATTGCCGAACTGGATGTGCTGGCCTGCTTTGCGGAACGGGCGGTGACTTTGAATTTGGTGGCTCCTGAATTTTGTGATGCGATACGCATGGAGATCGAAGGGGGGCGACATCTGGTGGTGGAGCAACAGGTGGAACGATTCGTACCCAACGATACCCGGTTGCACGAAGGGCGACGTCTGCTTCTGATTACCGGGCCCAATATGGGCGGCAAGTCTACCTATATGCGGCAGACTGCTCTGATTGCCCTGTTGGCGCATACCGGAAGTTTCGTGCCGGCTCGACGCGCGCTTCTCGGTCCTTTGGATCAGATTTTTACCCGCATTGGGGCTGGGGACGATCTGGCATCGGGACGGTCCACTTTTCTGGTGGAAATGTCAGAAGCCGCCTATATTTTGCACCATGCGACTCCCGCCAGTCTGGTTTTGGTGGATGAAATAGGGAGGGGAACTTCCACTTTCGACGGGCTGGCACTGGCACATGCCATTGCCCGTCATCTGTTGGAGAAGAATCGCTGTGCCTGTCTGTTTGCGACGCACTACTTCGAACTGACGCATTTGGAAAGGGAGGTGGCGGGGGTGGCCAATGTGCATCTGGATGCAGTGGAACACCATGACCGTATCGTATTCCTGCATGCCTTGGAAGAAGGTGCGGCCAGTCGCAGTTACGGCCTCCAGGTGGCGGCTTTGGCGGGAATTCCCCGACCGGTATTGCGCTGGGCACGAGAATTGTTGACGCGTCTGGAACAGCAACCGGGGCTGCGACCAGCTCAGGACGACCTGTTCCAACGAGAGTGGAAACCCCTGCCGGAAGTTGAACGGGAGGAGAATCTTCCGGAACCAGAACCTCATCCGGCAATCGTGCGTCTTGCCGCATTGGAACCTGACCGGTTGACGCCCCGTGCAGCGTTGGAAACCCTGTACGCTCTGGTGGCGCTGGTTCAAGCGAACCCGGCGTCAGGAGGCTGAAGACATGCCGGGTTTCTGCCTGGAGGGTAGATCGGGTAGAATGCACCCAGCAACGGGAGGATCCACATGCTGAAAACTGGACAACCGGCTCCGGGTTTTGAATTGCCCGATGCAGGGATGGAAATGGTTTCCCTTAATGGCTACCTGGGGCAGTGGATCGTCGTGCTTTTTTTCTATGCGCGAGATGCGTTGCCTCAATGTCGCGAGGAGGCCATCGGTTTTAGTGACCGGGAAGAGGACTTTGACCGCTTTGGTGCCAAGGTGCTGGGTGTTTCCCAGGATGATGTGCTGTGTCACGCAGACTTTTGTGAGGCTCATGGCTTGAATGCCCGACTCCTGTCGGATGTGGAAGGAGAAGTTTGTCAACGTTACGATGTCCTGCGCGAGAGGGAATTGGGTGGGCAGAAGCGCTCCTGTGTCGATCGTATCACCTACATCATCGATCGCCAGGGGGTGGTTCGTTTTGCAGTAGCGGTGAACAACAACCGCGACCATGTGGTCGAAGTGTTGAATCTTGTCAAGGAACTTAATCGATCATGATTATCGCAAAGAATTCAGTCGTCACGCTCGCTTTTGTATTGCGGGACGATCAGGGGGTGTTGCTGGAAGAAAGTGACCCCACCATCAGTTACCTGCACGGGGGCTATGACGGCATTTTTCCGTTGGTGGAAGAAACGCTGGAGGGGCAGGAGGAAGGGTTTTCCTGCACGGTAACGATGACGCCGGATATGGCCTTTGGGGAGTACGACCCTACTTTGCGCAGAACGGAGCCACGTTCGCTGTTTCCCTCTCAGGTCAAAGTGGGGATGCAGTTTCAAGGAGAGGGAGAAGGAGATCAAAATTGGCTGTTTGCGGTAACTGCAGTCACGGACGAAACGGTAACGCTGGACGGGAATCATCCGTTGGTTGGTAAGACATTGGTGTTTGACTGTACGGTGAAAGGAGTGCGCCGTGCCAGTGCGGAAGAAGTGGAACATGGCCACATTCATGGAGAACATGGCCATCACCATTGAAAAATCAGTTGGTTTTTAGATAGGCTGGCCAAGGAGTCCCCAGTTCGTTCTGGGTCAGACTTGGGCTCTGGAACAGGGTCCACTTGCCGATCAGACCCTTGGACCAGATCCCCAAGACCAGTTGACCATCGCGATATTCGCAACGGTAGGTGGCGGGTATCGTGGTCGTTCCCGTGCCAAACGGAACCCCGGTGAGGTCTGCATCGGTCTCGATGATGACGCCATCCACCGTGCGCAGGATGCGCTCATGGATGTTTTTGGCGGCATTGCCCGGCGAGGCATTCAGCATGCTCACTGGGCAGGCGGCTTGCATGGCTTCCAGTTCCAGTCCCGGTTTATTGGCGATCTCCCGTTGGGCAGCGTGCGCCAACTTGAGTTCGTCGGGGTAAGGTTCGCCAGCTTGGGCAATGAGCGGGGCTGCCGTCAGCAAGGCCAGAATGACCAGCGCCGAGCGTAGTGTGGGTGCAGACATAGGAGTTCTCCAGATCAGATCGTTATCGAGGGTGCGGCGAGGGAGTGGTAATGACCCGACCGTCACTCCCGTGAGGCGATTCTACTGCATCTGTGATCAATCGTGCAGCGAGAAAACCGTGAGAAAAGAAGATATGCAAATTTTCTCTCTTACGGTCATAATGACACAGTCAATTTCTCCCTGTTCCACCGTGCGTAGATTACAGGATGCCTCAACACATGAATGAAGAGTCGGTCGTTCCAGATACCATTGCCGAAGATTCTCTGTTGCTTCAGATTCGTGCTTTGGGGCACCTGCCTTCTCCTTCCTCCACCGCCCTGCGCCTTTATGCATTGATCCAGTCGGATGACGTGGATTTGCACAAAATGGCTGAAGTGATCAAAGGGGATGTGGCGCTGACCGTGCGTTTGATCCGTTTGGCCAATCGTCCGGGAAGGACTCCTGGCCGTCCGGTGGCTTCCATTGAAGAAGGGTTGATGCGCCTCGGACTCAAAACCGTGGCAGGATTGGCCGTGGGCATGTCGGTGATCGATGACGCAGTCGCCTCGAGTGCGCCTGATGATCGTGCTTATTTGGCGTTGTGCCGTCATTCTCTGGCGGCGGCTGTGCTGGCAGAGTGGATGTGTGATCGTCCCGAAGTCCCTGCCAGTGCCGCTGACCTTTTTACCTGCGCTCTGCTGGCAAGGATCGGACAATTGGCCCTGTTGCGTTTCTACCCGGAGCCTTACCCGGCACTGATTCGTTTACAGCAGAATACCCATGAATTGCTGGATGCAGAGCGGCAACAACTGGGCATCGATCATCAAGTGATCACTCTGGCGTTGCTGCAGGAATGGGGATTTCCTGATCCGCTGACGGAGGCCATTCGAATTTCCGAGGCGGAACCTGAATTGCGGGTAGGTAATGACCGTGGTCACATCATGGCGCAAATTCTCAGTTTTGCCTGGGAGGCTGCCCCTGCATTGATTTCCCGTCGTACTGAGGAGATCGCGCGGCATTTGGAACATGGCCTGGCCCTGTTGGGGCAAAGCGCGCTGAAGGAAGAACTGTCCGGCATGGTTGAAACCCTCGTCCGGCACTGGCTTGAATGGGATTCTCCCCAACAAGGGCATGATAGTTCTGCGCGCATTGCCCCGGATATCGGTGATGCGGAGGTTGCCGCCCAACTCTTGCTCGTGGGGGTCCCTGCGGTCATGCGTCAGTCATGGGAATCAACATTCACTGAACGGGGTTATGGCGTTTTGAGCGTGGATTCCTGGGAGGCGGTGACGGCTCAGATGACCAATGAACGGGTGGGGTTTCTGATTCTTTGGAAGGATGAACCCCACATTTTTGGTGAACCAGAAAAAAGATTGTTTGCCTCCTGGGTGGGTGAGGAACGCCGGGCGATTGTGGTGCTGGTTCCCGAGATGAGCGCACCCTTTTCCCATGAACTTTTGGAAATCGGAGCGGACGTCGTACTTCCCTGCACGGTATCAGCCACGCTGCTGAGTGCCCAGTTGGCGCGTTTGGAAGACAAGTTGGTGGTGGCGAGAAACCTCGAAGAGGAACGGTCTGCGCATCGCAAGTTGTTGTCCGAACTGGTATTGACGACGCGTAAATTACATTTGCAGACTTTGACCGATCCACTCACGGGGCTGGCCAACCGACGCATGGCGGAGGCCTTCCTGAAACGCCACTGGTCCATGGTGGAACGCCGCAATCTCTCTTTGGGATGTCTTATTATCGATCTCGACGACTTCAAGCGAATCAACGATAAATTTGGACACGATGCCGGAGATGCCGCTCTTCGTGCTTTTGCTGCCATTCTCAAGGAGAATGTCCGTCAGGAAGACTTGGCGGTTCGTTTGGGTGGAGATGAGTTTCTGGTGGTATGTCCCCTGGCACAAGTTCCTCATCTGGAATATCTGCGCAAGCGCCTGATCGAATTCGCACATCGGTTGAAACTGGAAACAGGCCCTTTGTCGTGTTCCATCGGATTCGCCGAAAGTGATCGAAATACCATGAAGTCTCCGTCTGAATTATTGAAGCAGGCGGACGAACATTTGATGCGGCTGAAACGAAGTCGCCCCGGAAAAGGGTGATTGCCGGACGAACGGATAAGGTTTGGTGATTATGGCGATTAGAATTATTGAATTTATTTATGCTTTATTTCCTTATAGTATGTTCGACAGCAACAAAATAACAAGTTCAACAGCAAGACCCCTGAGTCGCAGTTAACCTGATGGAGGAAAACCATGTCAGTGAAGAAATACAATGCTGGTGTCAAGGAATATCGCCAGACCTACTGGACCCCTGAATACACCCCCAAAGACACGGATTTGTTGGCGTGTTTTAAAATCACCCCGCAGCCTGGAGTGGACCGCGAGGAAGTGGCCGCTGCCGTGGCCGCCGAGTCATCCACCGGGACCTGGACTACGGTGTGGACCGACCTCTTGACCGATCTGGACCATTACAAGGGGCGTGCCTATAAAATTGAAGATGTCCCCGGAGACGATACCTGTTATTACGCTTTTGTGGCGTACCCCATTGACCTCTTCGAAGAAGGGTCAGTGGTCAACGTGTTGACTTCGTTGGTGGGTAATGTGTTTGGCTTCAAGGCATTGCGTGCTCTTCGTCTGGAAGATGTACGCTTCCCCATTGCTTATGTCATGACCTGTGGCGGTCCTCCTCATGGGATTCAGGTAGAACGGGATGTGATGAACAAATATGGTCGACCCATGCTGGGTTGTACCATCAAGCCCAAACTGGGTCTGTCCGCCAAGAACTACGGTCGTGCGGTTTACGAATGCCTGCGCGGCGGTCTGGACTTCACCAAGGACGATGAGAATGTCAATTCTCAGCCTTTCATGCGCTGGAAGCAACGGTTTGATTTCGTTATGGAAGCCATTGAAAAGGCGGAACGTGAAACCGGTGAACGCAAGGGGCACTATCTGAACGTGACGGCGCCCACGCCGGAAGAAATGTACAAACGTGCGGAGTATGCCCGGGATATCGGCGCTCCGATCATCATGCACGATTACCTGACCGGGGGGCTGACGGCCAATACCGGGTTGGCCAACTGGTGTCGGGACAATGGAGTGCTCTTGCACATCCACCGGGCCATGCACGCGGTGCTCGACCGTAACCCCCATCATGGGATTCACTTCCGTGTGTTGACCAAGGTTCTGCGTCTGTCCGGTGGGGATCACCTCCACTCGGGTACCGTGGTGGGCAAACTGGAAGGTGACCGCGATGCCACGTTGGGCTGGATCGACATCATGCGCGACAGTTATGTCAAGGAAGATCGCAAGCGCGGCATCTTCTTTGATCAGGATTGGGGTTCCATGCCCGGTGTCTTGCCAGTGGCCTCTGGTGGAATTCACGTCTGGCACATGCCAGCCCTCGTGACTATTTTTGGAGATGATTCGGTTCTGCAGTTTGGTGGAGGCACCTTGGGTCACCCCTGGGGTAACGCGGCCGGGGCAGCAGCCAACCGCGTGGCACTGGAAGCCTGCGTGGAAGCCCGCAATCAGGGAATTGCCATCGAGAAGGAAGGCAAGGCTGTATTGACCAAGGCTGCCGAACACAGTCCCGAACTGAAGATCGCCATGGAAACCTGGAAAGAAATCAAGTTCGAGTTCGATACTGTGGACAAACTGGACGTGGCCCACAAGTAATGGTGCCTTATGCTGTATGGCCCCAGAGCCATACAGCCCTGCAAACTAATTTGAGGAATGACTCATGAGTGAAGTAATGGATTACAAGTCGCGCTTGAGCGACCCTGCCAGCCGCAAGTTTGAAACTTTTTCCTACTTGCCCGCCATGAATGCGGAAGAAATTCGCAAGCAGGTGGAGTACCTGGTAAAGAAGGGATGGAACCCGGCCATTGAACACATCGAACCCGAGTACCTGATGGATTCTTACTGGTACATGTGGAAATTGCCGATGTTTGGCGAAACTGATGTGGAAAAAGTGTTGGCAGAAGCCGAAGCTTGTCATAAAGCCAATCCCGAAAATCATGTGCGCTTGATTGGCTACGATAATTTCAGTCAGTCCCAGGGCGCATCCATGGTGATTTTCCGCGGCAAGACTGTTTGACGGGGGGAAGTCCTCATCTCTGCCCCCGTGACCTCGACAGCGAGGGACGGGGGCTTTTTGTTGGCGGGTCTCTCTTTCTTTGGTTGGTCAGGGAAGAGGCATGACCAAGGATTAGATTAAGGAATCATTCCATGAGCGACATCATTTCGCAGTATCGAATTTCCACGGCCCCCTATTATCGTCCGGTGGCAGACGAAGTGGAACTGTTTCAGGCTGCCTATAGCGTGCGTATGCCCATGATGCTCAAAGGCCCAACGGGTTGTGGTAAAACCCGTTTCGTCGAGTACATGGCCTACACCTTGGGGAAACCCCTGATTACGGTGGCCTGCAACGAAGACATGACCGCATCCGATCTGGTCGGACGCTTTCTGCTGGATGCCAACGGTACCCGTTGGCAGGATGGACCGCTTGCCATTGCCGCACGGTATGGTGCCCTCTGTTATCTGGATGAAGTGGTAGAGGCGCGCCAGGATACCACGGTGGTGATTCACCCACTGACGGACAATCGGCGTGTGCTTCCTTTGGAAAAAAAGGGCGAATTGATCAGGGCCCATGCCGACTTCCAACTGGTGATTTCTTATAATCCCGGTTATCAGAGTTTGATGAAGGATCTCAAGCAGTCGACCAAACAGCGTTTTGGAGCGTTGGACTTCAATTATCCCGCCCACGATGTTGAAACGGAAATCATTGCCCATGAAACCGGGGTTACAGTGGAGGTGGCCAGTAAATTGGTCTCGATCGCGGAACGGGCCCGTAACCTGAAAGGGCACGGACTGGATGAAGGGATCTCCACCCGGATGCTGATCTACGCTGGAAGTTTGATTATCGCTGGGGTGGATGCCAAAAATGCCTGCCGCGTGGCGCTGGTCCGTCCCATTACCGATGATCCGGACATGCGTGATGCCCTCGATGCGGCGGTTATGACCTTCTTTTGAGGAGTGGAAGAACCATGGCGATCCATCTCGAAGATTATCAGGAGTTACTGGCTGATTTGTCTCCATCCTGTCAGCAAGGGTTGCGCGATGAGTGGCATGAGGCCACTCGGGCACTTTCGGCACGGGGCCTGGACAACTACCTCAAGGGAACGGCTGCCTTGCAGCATCTGGGGCGCGGCCATGAACTGGTCCTGAGTTGGATTGAAGTGGCCCCCCAGGTGGCAAGGGCTGTGGGCGAGGAATGCTTGACGGATCTCGTACAGATTGCTCTGGGATTTTCATCACGAACCTCTGGAACGGTGATCGAGCGCTTGTTGGGAACGGCTCCCGTAGCGGCCAATCGGTTGGGGGACGCCGACCTGTTTCAGTCCTACCTCCAGTTTCTTAATCATCTCCTGGGCCAGGCTCCCCGTGGGGTTCGTCCCATGCTCGACAATCTGGAAGTATTGCTGAACCAGTTGACGTTGGGAGGGCTACGCCGCTGGGCGACGTGGGGAGCCCACGCTCATCGCACCAACTATGAAGCGCAGATCGAGTATTTTGGATTGGCCTCCAAAGAATCACTGGCCATGTTGCAAAAAGAACGCAAAGGGACCCTGTTCATCGATATTCAGCGACGGATCAATATGTATCTGCGTGCTTTGTGGGGGCGGGATTTCTTCATGCGTCCCACCTCTGGAGACTATGAACGAAGGGAAGGGTACAAACCTTACATCGAGAGTTACTTCTTTCATGTGCCCGATGCCTTCGATGACCATGAGGGCGTTTCCGGCCTCGGTTTGTACCGTGCCGCGGCTGCCCATTGCGCCGCTCATTGGGAGGCGACTACAGCCCCGATTTCGGCTGAAAACCTGAATCCTCTGCAGATGGCGTTGATCGAGATTATCGAGGACGCGCGCGTAGAAACCCTGGCCATTCGGCGTTTTCCTGGGCTGGAGCAATTGTGGGCCCAGTGTCATCATACCGAGGCATACCAGGGCTCGAGCGCAGGGGATTATTTCAACCGTCTGAGTCGGGCTCTGCTGGATTCCACCTATCAGGATCCCGACCCTTGGGTAGCAGAAGGACGACTCTTGTTTGCCCAGGCAGAAAACCTGAACGATCACCAGGTTTCCTGGGATATTGGCGTTTCCCTGGCCCACACCTTCCGGGCCAAAAATATCGCTTACAATCCACGCACGGATGGACAACGTCCTATTTATCGGGATGACAATCGTTTCATCTGGAATTTTGAAGGGTTTGATTTCGAGGCGGCTCTGGCCGCAGGGTATGATCAACCTCGTCAGGTGCGGCGCAAGGTCAATTTGATGGAAATGGTCAATGAGATCGATACAGAACTGGCTGGGGATGATGCTCAGGAAATTTGGGTACTGGGTACGGAACTCTTTCCTTATGAGGATACGGGTGTCAGTTTCAATGAACTGGAAGGCAAGGAACCCGTTTCGGATCCGTTTCATTATGCGGAGTGGGATTATCAGATTCAACTCGAGCGTCCCTCCTGGGTGACTGTTCTGGAACGCCACTCCAAGCGAGGGGACCTGGCGCTTATCGAGGACATCGCTTTTCGCAACAAGCGTCTGATTGCACGCATGAAGTTCATTCTGGATGCGATGCAACCTCAAGGAGTGACGCGTCTGCGCAAATTGGAGGAAGGAGATGATATTGACTTGAATGCGGCCATTTCCAGTACAATCGACCTGCGTATGGGAGTGCAGCCCGAACCTCGCATCATGATGCGCAGTGTGCGCAAGGTGCGTGATATTTCGGTCATGGTTTTGCTGGATTTGTCTGAGTCGACCAATGACAAAGTGGCGGGACAGGACTATTCAGTGCTCGACCTGACGCGCGAAGCCACCGTTCTGTTGGCCGATGCCATCCACAGGGTGGGGGATCCCTTCGCGATCCATGGATTCTGTTCCGATGGTCGACACGGAGTGTCCTACTATCGTTTCAAGGATTTTGATCAGGATTATGATGATCTTCCCAAAGAACGGCTGGCGGGCATGAAGGGGCAACTGTCCACGCGCATGGGCGCCGCCATTCGTCATGCGGTACAGCATTTGAAGGAACAACGCTCGGCCAAAAAGTTGTTATTGGTGTTGACGGATGGAGAACCCGCCGATGTGGATGTACGCGATCCCCAGTATCTTCGTCACGACACCAAAAAGGCGGTGGAAGAAGCAGGGCGTTCGGGGATCATGACCTACTGCTTGAGTCTCGATCCACGGGCAGACCAGTATGTTTCACGCATTTTTGGGGCCAAGAATTTTCTGGTAGTGGATCAGGTGGCGCGTCTGCCTGAGAAATTACCTTTGCTTTATGCCGGGCTGACCCGCTGAAAACACAAGGACAACTATGGAACAACATTACAAAGGCGTATACTCAGATCTCAATGGGGGGATGACCCATTTGGCCCAGATCATCAAGGACGCCTGGGTGTTCGGGTTATTGCCGGAAGAGCAGGATGGCGCGGGTTGGACGGGCGGACAAATCCAGCAACTCTATGACAAGGTATCGGTAGAATGGGAGAAATATGGACACTTGCCCAGCCGATTGACGCCCGAATTGCGTGAACGTCATCAAAGGATCCATGAAGAAGCCGTGAAACGGGCGCGCAAGGGCGGCTGGAACCCGGAATTGGGAGAGGATGATTGATCGCGTCAAAAAATTATCGTCCGGTTGGCAGGGTTGACTTAATTGTGTATAATCCTGTGTTTTTCAGACGCATCCCTACCGTATTTGGAGAATGACATGGCTTCCATCGCTGCTCATAAAGCGCAGATCATGAAGGACTTTCAGCGTACCCCTCAAGACACCGGTTCGACCGAGGTCCAGGTAGCACTGCTGACTCATCGCATCAATCATCTGACCGAGCACTTCAAAACCCATGTCAAGGATCACCATTCCCGTCGTGGGTTGCTCAAATTGGTCAGTCAGCGCCGTAGTTTGCTGGATTACTTCAAGCGCATCAATATGGAAGGCTATCGCCAGCTCATTACCAGTTTGGGTCTACGCAAGTAACCTCAGGTGAAGAGAGGCTGGTTTGAGATGCGGTGCGAGGTGATGGGCGCACCGCATTTTTGTTTCTTATACCGAACGTAACAATCTATTGATAGTGAGGATGAACGCGTGAATCCGATTCGTAAGACATTTACCCTAGGCCGCCATCAAGTCACTCTTGAAACTGGAGAAATTGCCAGACAGGCCGATGGTGCCGTGATGGTATCCATGGAGGATACCGTGGTTCTGGTAACCTGCGTGGCCATGAAAAAAGCCAAGGTGGGTCAGGATTTCTTCCCCTTGACTGTGGACTATCAGGAGCGATTTTATGCAAGTGGGCGTATTCCCGGGGGGTTCTTCAAACGCGAGGGGCGCCCTTCCGAAAAGGAGACGCTGACTTCCCGGTTGATCGACCGCCCTTTGCGGCCCTTGTTTCCGGAAGGGTTCTATAACGAAGTTCAGATCGTGGCGACGGTGATGTCCTGCAATCCGGAAATCGATCCGGACATTCCTGCCATGATCGGGGCTTCTGCCGCTGTTGCATTGGCGGGGGTTCCCTTCAGCGGCCCCATCGGGGCAGCCCGGGTGGGTTATGTGGAGGGCCAGTTTGTGCTGAACCCTACAGCGACCGAGTTGACCCAATCAAAGATGGACCTGGTGGTGGCGGGGACGGCAGAAGCGGTCCTGATGGTGGAGTCCGAAGCCAGCGAATTGTCCGAAGAGGTCATGCTGGGGGCCGTGGTCTATGGGCATGAACAAATGCAGGTCGTCATCGATGCTATCAATGAATTGGCCGATGAAGCGGGCAAGGAACCTTGGGAATGGGCGCCACCGGCACACGATGGAGACCTGGTGGCACGCCTTGAAATGTTGGCCCTGAATTCCTTGCGTGAAGCCTACCGGATTCGCGCAAAACAAGCGCGTACGGAGCGTATTGAGGCCATTCGCAGCGAAGTCATGCCGCAACTTCTATCCGCCGATGCCGATGCAGACCAGCAAAACCAAGTGCGTAGCCTCTTTGGTGCGTTGGAAGCGCGTATCGTGCGGCACCAGATCCTGGATGGGGATCCCCGTATTGATGGGCGTGACACCCGTACGGTTCGACCCATTACCATCCGTATGGGGGTACTCCCCCGTACCCATGGCTCCGTTTTATTTACGCGGGGAGAAACTCAGGCACTGGTGATTGCGACTCTCGGCACTGGCCGCGACGAACAGATCATCGATGCGATCCAGGGAGAGTACAAGGATCGCTTCATGCTCCATTACAATTTCCCTCCTTATTCTACCGGGGAGACAGGGCGGGTCGGTAGCCCAAAACGGCGTGAAATCGGTCATGGACGTTTGGCGAAAAGGGCTTTGGTGGCAACCTTACCTACGCCGGAAGAGTTCTCCTACACGCTTCGTGTGGTCTCCGAAATCACCGAATCCAATGGGTCAAGTTCCATGGCTTCGGTGTGCGGTGGATCCCTTGCGCTGATGGATGCGGGAGTTCCGGTCAAGGCCCATACGGCGGGCGTGGCCATGGGGTTGATCAAGGAAGGGAATCGTTTTGCCGTTCTGACAGACATCCTGGGTGATGAAGACCACTTGGGTGATATGGATTTCAAGGTGGCTGGTACGGAGCAGGGAGTCACTGCTCTGCAGATGGATATCAAGATCACGGGAATCACCAAGGAGATCATGCAGGTGGCGCTGGCTCAAGCGCGCGAAGGCCGTATCCATATTCTGGAGTTGATGAAGCAGGCGATGCCCATGGTGCGTGAAGAGCTGTCAAGTTTTGCGCCACGCATCCTGACACTCAAAATCAACCCGGAAAAAATTCGGGATGTGATCGGAAAGGGTGGGGCCGTGATCCGTGCACTGACGGAAGAAACCGGCACGACGATCGATATTCAGGAAGATGGCACGGTCAACATTGCATGCCTGACCTCGGAAGCCGGGGCTATGGCCAAGAAACGCATCGAAGAGATCACGGCAGAGGTGGAAGTAGGTAAGGTGTATGAAGGCACCGTCCTGAAATTGCTCGATTTTGGCGCGATTGTGAGTGTACTTCCCGGCCGGGACGGATTGCTGCACATTTCCCAGATAGCCCATGAGCGGGTCAATGCCGTGGGAGATTATCTCAAGGAAGGGCAGCAACTCAAGGTCAAGGTTCTGGAGGCGGATGAAAAAGGCCGTTTGCGTCTCAGTCTCAAAGCATTGTTGGAACTTCCTGTGGTTGCGGATTGAACTTCGTGATAGGATGAGTTGGCCGAGAGGTCTGTCTGGAATGTTGATACGGTGAATTGCCATGGTTGAAGCCACGTTGAAACAATTTTCTCCCTATGTCCTGAAAGAGGGAGAAACGTATATGAATGACCTGCAACTGGCCCATTTTCGTCATCTGTTGGAGAGTTGGAAGGCGGAACTGGGTCAGGACATCGACCGAACAGTCCATACCATGCAGGATGAAGCAACTGTTTTTGCCGATCCCAACGATCGCGCCAGCCAAGAGTCGGATATGGCACTGGAGTTGCGCAACCGTGATCGAGAACGCAAGTTGATCAAAAAAATTGATGAAACCATCGTCAAAATAGAAGCCGGTGATTATGGCTACTGCGAAAGTTGCGGAGTTGAAATCGGTATCAAACGTCTTCAGGCACGCCCCACCGCCAGTTTGTGCATTGATTGCAAACAACTCGAAGAGATGCGCGAGCGTCAGGTCGCCAAATAATTTCAGTGTTTCTTTTCATCATCGGGGGGGAAAGACAGTGCCTGATAAAGGCCTGCCTCAGAGGCGCACGACAGGCTTCAGCAGTGTCCATCCCAAATCCCAATGTTCCAAAGGCGACCGTTGGAACTGGCTGAAACTGAATTGATGCCAGCGCCCGATGACGACATTCATCAGTAGATTTGCTTGCACTGAAATGGCACGGTCGCTGGATATTTCACCGTGGGTGGCTGCAAGGCGCAGACTTTGGCGTATCGAGGCTTCCAATCGTTCGCAGAGTTGTACGATGCGGATCAGTAGCCGTTCATTTTCATGATGCAGGACTTCTCCTGTCAGGACACGGGTCATGCCGGGATTCTTGTCTGAAAAAGCCAAGAGTAACGTCAAAGTGGCCTCTATCTGAGCCAAACCCGAAGGTAAATCGACGGCGATGCGATTGATGCGGGTAAACAGGGTTTGTTCGATAAATTCGATCAATCCTTCATACATTTTGGCTTTGCTGGAAAAGTGGCGGTACAAGGCAGCTTCGGATACTTTCAAATGGCGGGCCAGGAGTGCGGTGGTGATTTTTTCGGGTTGGGGACGTTCCAGCAGAGAGGCCAACATGTGCAAGATTTCTTGACGGCGTTCTCCCGCTTTGGAACGGGGGTGGGAAACGGGGGGTTCCAGGGTGGACATGGTGCGTTGTATGGGCAGGAATGCCGATGGATGAAACGTGCATTATAGCGAACCCGGCTTGAATCTAAAGTGTTTCGTTTTTCAACCCCTGTCAGGCCTCATCGAGCGTGTTAAAATAAGAGCCGTTTCCATCATCAGTCAGAGGTCTGGGTATCGTGGCAGGACATTCCAAATGGGCCAATATCAAGCATAAGAAAGCTGCCACTGATGCAAAACGTGGCAAGATTTTTACCCGACTCATCAAGGAAATTACCGTGGCTGCGCGCATGGGCGGTGGCGATATCGGCAGTAATCCGCGCTTGCGTTTGGCAGTGGACAAAGCCTATGACCAGAACATGCCCAAGGACACCATCGAACGTGCCATCAAGCGAGGAAGTGGTGACCTGGAAGGCGTCAATTACGAGGAAATACGCTATGAAGGGTATGGTATCAACGGGGCCGCAGTGATGGTGGATTGCCTGACGGATAACCGGACCCGTACCGTAGCCGATGTGCGCCATGCTTTTACCAAATATGGGGGTAATTTGGGCACGGATGGTTCCGTATCCTTTCTGTTCGCACACTGCGGACAAATGCTTTTTTCTCCGGGAACGGACGAAGACCGGTTGATGGAAGCAGCCCTGGAGGCAGGGGCCGACGATGTTCTTCGCCATGGGGATGACAGTTTGGAAGTGGTGACCCCGCCCTATGAATTCAGTGCCATTCGACAAGCCCTGGAAAAAAGTGGATTCAAGGCGGAATTTGCTGAAGTGACCATGAAACCCCAGAATGAGGTGGAGTTTTCCGGAGATGAGGCTGTACGCATGCAGAAGCTGATAGATGCCCTGGAGTCTCTCGATGATGTGCAGGCGGTGTATACAACTGCTCTCTTGTCCGAGTGAATGGCGGCCTTGCGTATTCTGGGTGTGGATCCCGGCCTGCGTTGTACCGGGTTCGGGATCATCGAAGTGTCCCAGAAGGGGAAAGAACCTGAGTATGTGACCAGCGGAACCATCACCACGCCTTTTCCTGCGGCTCTGGCGGCGCGCATCAAGGTGCTTCATACGGGTTTGACGAATATCATCGAGCGTTATCAACCGCAGGTCATGGCGATTGAAATCGTCTTTGTCAACGTGAATCCTCAAGCCACCTTGTTGCTGGGTCAGGCTCGTGGCGCCTTGCTGGCGGCTGCGGTCATGCACGACCTCGAAGTACATGAATATACGGCCCTGCAGGTCAAACAGGCCGTGGTAGGGCATGGTCATGCCAGCAAGGATCAGGTTCAGGCCATGGTCATGCGTCTGCTCAAATTGACCGAGGCTCCCCGGACTGATCCTGCCGATGCCCTGGCCTGCGCCTTACGGCATGCCTATGGAGATTCCCGGGTGCCGGTCGCAGCAGGGGGGCGCCGATCCACCCGCTGGCGTTCATTGCCAGGATGCACAGGAAGTTCTTCATGATCGGACGTCTGCGTGGAATCGTGGTGCACCAGGCCCCTCCCTGGGTTGTGTTGGAGGTGCAGGGGGTGGGATATGAACTGGAAGTTCCTTTGGGAACCTTTGCGCGTTTGCCCACGGACGATGTGACCGTATGCTTTTTGACCCACCTCGTGGTTCGGGAAGACGCCCATCTCCTGTATGGTTTCCTGGATGAAGATGAGCGGCAGGTTTTCCGTCAACTACTGAAAATCAGCGGGGTGGGGCCTCGTCTCGCGCTGGCGGTGTTGTCCGGACTTTCTGTGAGCGCTTTGGGGCAAGCCGTGGAACGGCAAGAAGTCGATCTCTTGATGCGCATTCCCGGCATCGGGAAAAAAACCGCCCAGAGGCTCCTTCTGGAACTGAAAGAAAAATTGATCGTACCCCCCCTGCCCGAAGCCCCTTCTTCCGGTGGCGCTACTCTCCATGGGGAATTGGCGCAAGCCTTGAGCGGATTGGGTTACCACGATCGTGAAATTCAATGGGCTTTGAAGCAATTGCCGGCAGAAGGTTTGACACTGGAACAGGGCATTCGTCAGACTTTGGGCTGGTTGGCGCGTCGAGAGTCCTGATCCGATGACGAGATCCGAGGTGAGGGAAAGGAAATGATCGAACAGGATCGCCTGGTCCACGGGCAGTTGGAGTCGCGCCAGGAAGAAGTTCAGGAAAGGGCATTGCGTCCGCGTCAACTGGACGATTATGTGGGACAGAAAAAAGTGCGCGCCCAACTGGAAATTTTCATCGAGGCAGCGCGTCGGCGGAAAGAACCCCTGGATCATGTCTTGTTGTTCGGTCCACCAGGGCTTGGCAAGACGACCCTGGCGCATATCATTGCTCGTGAAATGGGTGTCAATTTGCGTCAAACGTCGGGGCCGGTGCTGGAACGTGCAGGGGATCTGGTGGCCTTGCTGACTCATCTGGAGCCTAACGATGTGTTGTTCATCGATGAGATTCATCGACTGAGTCCGGTAGTCGAAGAAATTCTTTATCCGGCTCTCGAAGACTACCAGATCGATATCATGATTGGGGAAGGGCCAGCAGCCCGCTCCATCAAACTGGATTTGCCTCCCTTCACACTGGTGGGGGCAACCACGCGCGCCGGGATGCTGACCAACCCTTTGCGCGATCGATTCGGAATCGTGGCCCGGCTCGAGTTTTATACGGAAGATGAATTGTCCTTGATCGTGACTCGTTCGGCCCATTTGCTGGGAATGGACATGGACGAAGCGGGAACCCGTGAGGTGGCGCGACGTTCCCGAGGGACGCCCCGTATTGCCAATCGATTGTTGAGACGGGTTCGGGACTATGCGGAAGTACGTTCACAAGGGTGTGTCACACAGGCAGTGGCAGATGCAGGTTTGAAATTGCTGGAAGTGGATGACAAAGGATTGGATATGATGGACCGCAAGTTGTTGCAGACGGTCATCGAGAAATTTGCTGGTGGACCGGTGGGGGTGGATACCTTGGCTGCTGCCATTGGAGAAGAGCGAGATACCATCGAGGATGTATTGGAACCTTATCTGATCCAGCAAGGATACTTGCAACGTACGGCGCGTGGGCGCATGGCAACGGCGGTGGCTTTCCATCACTTTGGTTTTCCCATGTCGGGAGGAAAAACTGCCGGTGAACTGACTCTGGAAGAACCCTCATGAATTCCCGACGAACCGAAGTTCCTGTCAGGATCTATCATGAGGATACGGATGCTGGCGGGGTTGTCTATCATGCCAACTATTTGTGTTATATGGAGCGGGCTCGCACGGATTGGTTGCATGAGCAGGGTTTTGATCATGATCGCGTTGCGCATGAGTATGGGGTCTTGTTCGTGGTTCGTAGTATCGAAATCAAATTCCAGCGTCCTGCCCGTTTGGGGGATAACTTGCTGGCTGTGGCGGAACTGGCAGGGGTTCGCCATGGTCTGATGGTGTTCCGGCAGTCAATCCTGCGGGGACCACAAAGTTTGGTGCGCGCGCAGGTGACGGTAGCCTGCGTGACGGTGAAGGATTTTACGGTAGCGGTCATACCGCCTGCCTTGACGTGTTTTTTGGGAGTGGAAGGGTGAATATTACTTCGGATATTTCGTTGGTCAGTCTGGTGCTCCAGGCCAGTGTTTTGGTTCAGATCGTGCTGGGGTTACTATTGCTGATATCGCTGCTGTCCTGGACCTATATCTTTACGAAAATGCTGACTCTGGGCAAGGCGCGTCGTCAAACCGCCAAATTTGAAGAAGAGTTCTGGGCGACTTCGGATATCGGTGCTCTTTACCAGCGAGCCTCGGGACATAATGAAAACAGCGGGGCACTGGAGCGGATTTTTGAGTCCGGTTATCGGGAGTTTCTTCGTCATCGCAAATCCGGAACCCAGGAGACGGCCGCTGTCACCAGCGGGGTACAACGGGCCATGAAAGCCACTTTTCAGCGTGAAACCGATCGCCTTGAATCACATCTGGCTTTTTTGGCGACAGTGGGGTCGGTCAGTCCTTATGTGGGATTGTTCGGGACGGTATGGGGCATCATGAACGCCTTTCGCGGTCTGTCCAATGTCGGTCAGGCAACTTTGGCTCATGTGGCGCCCGGCATCGCTGAAGCCCTGGTGGCCACGGCAATGGGTTTGTTTGCGGCAATTCCGGCGGTCGTGGCCTATAACCGTTACGCCCATGATACGGACCGGCTGTCCAGTCGTTTTGAAAGTTTCATGGAGGAGTTCTCCAACATCCTGCAACGCCAGTTCAAACCCTCTCAAAACGGGCGTTGATCATGGCACGTAAACCACGGCGCATGATGAGTCAAATTAATGTGGTCCCCTACATTGACGTCATGCTGGTGCTCCTGGTCATTTTTATGGTGACGGCCCCCATGATCAATCCCGGACAAGTGGACCTGCCTTCGGTGGGTCAGAATCTGGCTCAGTCGCAGGATCCGGTGCAGGTGATCCTGCATCTGGATGGCCACTTGACAGTCCGGAATTCCCGCCAGGGTAGTGAGGAACAGGGGGTGACCCGCGACCAGCTGGTGGACCAGATGGTGGCCTTGCATCGCACAGAACCGGATCGTCCAGTGGTGATTGCGGCAGATCGTGCGGTACGCTATGAAGAAGTCCTGCAGGTCATGGATCTGCTCAAAAAGGCTGATATCAAGCGAATTGGTTTGCTGGCGCGGGGGCGCTCCGGTTGATGCTTGCGACCATCGATCACGAACGGGGTGTGCGTCTATGGGCATGGTTACTGGCGTTGTTGGTTCATGCCCTGTTTGTGGCAATTCTGGTGTTCGGGGTGTCCTGGCAACGGCATCCTGATCCGGCGCCTTTGATGGCTGAACTGTGGTCGGATATCCCTAAACCCGCCACCGTTACGGAAGTGACTCCGCCCCAGCCAGTAACGCCGGAACCCCAGGCTCAGCCAGTCCCTGCGCCAACGCTTGCGCCTCCTCGTGTGGAGACCGCCTCGGCACCCACTCATCCAGAACCCAAGCCAGCCTTGCCGGCAACCCCCAGCGCAGCGGACATTGCGCTCAAGAAAAAAAAGGAAAAAGCGACGCAGGAAGCGAAACGTCAGGCGGACCAACAACAGCGGGAGAAAATGCTGGCGGAGCAACTGCGTCAGGAGCGTCAGGATGCGCTCAAGGAAGAAAGGCGCGATGCCGCATTGCGTGCGGATGCCGAGGTACGTCGTCGTCAAGCCGAACAGTTGGCTCAGAATGCCCGTGCCGCCCAAGCGGCGGCAGTGGATCGTTACAAGTTGGCCATCATCAACAAAATTCGTGGCAATACCGAAGTTCCCGAGGGGGTTCAAGCCGGGTTGACGCTGGAGGTGGATGTCACCATACTGCCTGACGGAGGGGTTCTTGAACCCGTCAGGATCGTAAAGTCCAGTGGCGACCCACGCTATGATCAGGCGGTTCTGCGCGGTATCCTGCGTTCCCAGCCATTACCTTTGCCCAGTGACGTGGTCTTGCGTCGACTATTTCGAGTGACACACCTACAAATTCACCATGAAAAATAACCTGCCTATTTTCATCGCTCTCCTGTTGGCACTGATTCAGATGCCGGTTTATGCCGATATGACTCTCGAGATCGTCACCCAGGGGGCGCAACTGACCCCCATTGCCATTTTGCCCTTTGCGGGTGATGGGGTGGGTTCTCACCAACTGTCTGCGGTCATTGCTGCCGACCTCAAACGTTCCGGTCTGTTTGATCCCCTGAATACTGGAGGTGTCTCTCCTGCCCCTGCCGATGTAGAAGGGGTGAATTGGGATGCTTGGCAGGCGCAACATGCCAATTTTGTGGTGGTGGGCAATATTCAGGAAGAACCAGCGACCCATCATATCAAACTCAATTTTCGCTTGGTAGAACTGCCCAACCGGATGGCCCACCTCAACCTGTCTTTTGATGGGTCTGCAGATCAGTACCGTATGGTGGCACACCATGCGGCCGATGCCATTCTGGAAAATATCACGGGGTATAAGGGCATGTTCAGTTCCCGCATTGCCTATATCACCCAGCATGGTTCGGCCCACAGTCTCAAGGTGGCGGATAGCGACGGCTTCAATGAGCAGAGCATGCTCAATACCAATGAGCCGATCCTGTCTCCCAAATGGTCGCCTGACGGTCAGCGTATGGCCTATGTGACTTTCGAACTCAATCGTCCCATGGTGGTGGTGCAGACTCTGGCTACCGGGGTTCGTCATGTGGTGGCTCGCTATAAGGGCAGCAACAGTGCTCCGGCCTGGACTCCCGATGGACGGCATCTGGCTGTGGTTCTGACCAAGGATGGGCACTCGCAGATATACCGGGTATCCATCGATGGTTCGCAGGCGCCCGAGCGTCTGCTTTCAAGCGGAGGAATCGACACGGAACCCTACTTTTCGCCGGATGGGCAAACCCTGTACTTTACTTCCGATCGGGATGGCGGCCCCCAGATCTACCGAATTGCACTGAGTGATCTGCGGGGGTCTCCAGAACGTCTGACCTTTGGCAGCAATTATGCGGTTTCTCCCAGATTGAGCCCGGATGGTAAGCAACTGGCTTACATTCAGCGTGATGGCGGGGCATTTCATGTGATGCTCATGGACTTGGCGACGAAGCAGACCCAGCCCATGACGGATACCCAACTGGACGAATCGCCGACCTTTGCGCCTAATGGGAAATACCTGCTCTACTCCACTCAGGATGGTGGGAGAGGAGTCCTGGCCATCGTCAGTACAGACGGACGAATCCGTCAGAAACTGAAGACCCAGACAGGAGATGTTTATGAACCGGTATGGGGGCCGTTGCAGTAAACCTAAGAACAGGGGTATGCGTTATACTGGGTGCAGCATTTGCAACCACTTTTTGAGTTTTACGTCAACCCTCTTTCTTAACAAGGATAATCATGAAAAAAGCCCTTCTCGCTTTGGCTGTTACCAGCGTTCTGGCCGCTTGTAGTTCCACTCCAACCGAACAAACCAGCGCTCCCGTGGCGCAGAAGACCGCCGCGCCCGTGGCTGTGGCTCCTGCACAACCCATGGCCAAAGAGCCGGTCACGATTTCTTTGTATCCTGCCAAGGGCGTGGGGGGGGCGTTGGGACAACGGACCATTCATTATGCATTCGACAAGTACACGGTCACGGATGAATACATGCCCGTGGTCGATGCCCATGGCGACTTCCTTTTGTCCCACGGGGCTGCCAAGGTCACACTGCAAGGGAACTGTGACGAGCGTGGCAGCCGTGAATACAATCTGGGCTTGGGACAGCGTCGTGCCGACAGCGTGCGCAAGATCCTGATGGCCAAGGGAGTGAAGGATAGCCAGATCGAAACCGTCAGTTTTGGCAAGGAGAAGCCTGTCAATCCGGGGCATGATGCAGCCGCTTGGGCAGAGAACCGTCGTACTGATATCGTTTACCAAGGCGAGTAATTTTTATCCGTGATCATTACCCGGCGAGTGCGTTTCCCTCGTCGGGTTTTCCATTTTTGGTGACCATGAAAACCCCCTTTAAATCGACCTATTTTCTCCTGGTCTTGAGTCTGCTTTGGGCTGGCCCCGTTCGTGCGGGCCTTTTATCCGATGAGGAAGCCCGGCAGGGCGTGGCAGACCTCAAGAGCCAGCAATCCGTCTTGAGTCGCCAACAACAGACGATGGATGAGCGGATCACGCGCATGGAAACTGCCCTTCAAGGCTATCCAGATCTGGTCATGCGACTGGACAGTATGAGTCAGGATCTGGCTCAGTTGCGCGGGCGTATCGATAGTCTGGCCAATCAACTGGATACGGAAGACAAGCGGTTTCATGACTTGTACGTGGATCTGGACTCTCGTCTCAAGGCCGTGGAATCTGTCTTGCCCAAACCAGAAGGAGCAGATGGGTCGACTTCCGGTTCTGCAGGTGTGGGGAGTGGAAAAGAGGGCGCCCCTCCTCCTGTAGGAATGGCAGAAGGGGGGAAGAGTGTCGCGACTGTGGCAGATAACGGGGCTAAATCAGTGGGGCAAGGGAAAGGGGAAAACCCGGAAGGTGTTTCTGATGCCAAAGCGCCCTCCGCGGACTATGATGCCGCTCTATCCGTATTCAATGCGGGAAATTATGTCAAATCCCGGAAGTTGTTCGAAGCCTTTGTCAAGGCCAACCCTAACGATGACAAAGTGCCCAATGCGCTCTACTGGATCGGGATGAATCAGTTATTGCTCAAAGACTACAAAGGGGCTCGCGCGACGAATCAACACCTGTACAAGTCTTACCCGGACTCGCCCAAAACCGCTGATGGATTGCTGAATCTTGCGGCGGCTTGGTTGGGGTTGGGGGAGCCCGCTACAGCAAAAGCCACTTGGAAGATGATCATCGCAGAGTATCCGGGCAGTTCGGCTGCGCAGAAAGCCAAGGCCCGTCTCCGCCAACATTGACATCGTTGGTTTTTTGGGTGATAATGGCGGGCTGTGCTTGTCAATTTATTGGGTCGTTAGCTCAGCTGGTAGAGCAGCGGACTTTTAATCCGTTGGTCGCAGGTTCGAATCCCGCACGGCCTACCAATAAATCAATATGTTAAGAGATTTTGTTGATTCTGAAAAATATTTGGCGGGAAATTTTCGGCCATTTTACGCCACCTTCTTCCCGATCCTGAATACGGCTTCCGCAAGCCTCTGTGTCGCTAGATGGCTGTACCGTTTGGTACTGGTCGCGGACCGATGCCCCAGTACTGCTCCCACAGTGTACAGATCCACCCCTTGATTGATCATGGCACTGGCCGCTGAATGTCTCAGATCATGGAACCTCAACCATTCCATTCCTGCCAATCTTCTCGCCTCCCTAAAATTCTTTTCGATCCGACCGTAGGATAAGCAAACCTTCGCACTAGCAATCTTGGGGTGAATCGGAATCATTCTTCGATCACCATTCTTGGTATCTGTGAGAACAAAATGGCCATTTTCCCGTTTTGCCTGAAGTATTTCCCCTAGTCTCATGCCGGAGTAGAAAGCAATTCGAAAGATTGCCCTAGCACGCAAACTGGAGCAGTGGGAGCACAATCTGAGCATCTCTCTGCGGTCGATGAAATACGACCTCTCGTTTCTGACAACTGGAACTGTCACCCGTTCCGCAGGGTCACGATCCCCCATGCTTCTGTGCTTCCACGCATACCGGCAAGCAGATGTGAGGTATCGAATCCGGTTCCGAATGGTGGCCGGAGATAACTTGTCTTTCTCGCCAATCTGGTAGGCTTTGCAGACATCAGCCAGCATGGAAAGGGGTCTTCCCTGATAGGCGTAGAACATCCGAGACAGTTCAGCCTCGATGTTGTCCCCGCTCTTGAGCAATGAAACTCTCTCGGTCAGGTAACAAGCGACAGCTTCCTCGATTGTGAATTCCGGTCTTTCAACTCCAGTGGCGTGGGCGTAGAGTTTTGCCGTTTCTTGCCGGTCGAAGGCGTCAGCTTGGGCTCTATTCCATGCTTTCGGAAGATTTTGACGAGCCCGGATTCTTTGCCTATTGATACGGCGGTCGAACTCAAAGACGAAACAACCCTTTGCTTTGTCTCTGTATATTGGCATGATCTTAGGTACTCCTGAATATCTCCTTGGTTAAATAGGATACGCCTTCCGATTCTGAAGCACATAATCGGGCCTTCTGGGGCAGCGAGGGTGTACATCATGCGTCCGCTGATTCCGAGAAACTTGGCGGCTTCAGAAACGCTCAGAAGGGTAAATTGGGGACTCATGCAAGATGCTTCCGGTAGCAATCCTCAATAAACGCAGAATAATCTTGCCACCGTACCATTTCTGACTGCAGGGCAGGATTGACCTTTTCCAGAACCGATAAAATTTTATCGTGAATGGCAGGGGGTAAATATGAATCAGTGCTGTCCGGTTTTTTGGGTGGAAAATCCATGGCCTCTATCAGCACCGTCAACAGAACCGAGTAAAGTTCATTAACTTGGGATTCCGGTGTAGAGTTGAACGTGACGAGTGGGGTGGTGACTGGGATGCTCATCGGTCTCTCCAATTGGAAGTGATGAGTAAAGTTTAGCCGTGGGCTATCTCTATGTCAATAGCCTACAACTAACTATCGAAAGTCTGCTGTTGAAAACTGAAAGACAATCTTTGGACTGATGTGGACTTTATTGTTGAAACTCAAGCAAAGTGTCTTTCCTCCAGAAGTCGTGCTAGCTTTGGGAGGTGGGGCCATGCTCGATGACCTTGAAAGCCGCCTGATCTGCGTGCGTGGTCTGCGTCTTGGTTGGCATCGACCGAAAACCGGCCCGGTGCACCAGCGAGCATTAGAAGTGCGGCCCTCATGGATCACGCCAAATGGATAGCCGTTATTTTTTCCGGTAACGCCGATGCTCAACCATCGTCCCAATGATTCTCACGGGGGATGAGTCTGACCGTAATGTTGCAAAATCGTCATTGAGAGGCACCAACTCGTATATCTCTACTCCACTTTCTCCCTTACCCCGTGGCCTGTACTTTTTGAAAGTTGCTTCCGTCTCCCCGTTTTTGGCCACCACAAAATCCCCTGGATTTGGTTGGACTGACGGGTCGATGATTATTCGATCCCCCTCACGGAAGTCTGGAAGCATTGAGTCTCCCTTAATCTCTAAAGCAAACGATGTGTCAGACAAATCAAGATCAGTCAGCAACCAGTCCGAAGCACTGCCTAGACTGTAAGTGTCAACTACCTCAGTCCAGTTTCCAACTTGCACATAACTGACCAATGGGACTTTTCTGGTTCCTATGGGCACTTTGATCACATTGGGCATGTATGTATCCGACCGCCCCGCAGGCTCTGCTACTAGCAGGGAATCAGGGGATGTCGGTGGTTCAAAATCTGATTCAACGGGCCGATCCATCCATCCAACTGGCTTTCCTGTCATTTTTTCAATGTGCCTCGCTGTATGCCTGTCCATCGCCCGCCGTTTGTCAGATCCGGAATATTTGGACGCATTCTTCCATTGGCTTATTTGGGCAGGCGCCCTGTCAATTTTTCGTGACAGAGCAACCTGTGACCCAACTTCCTGGATGAGAAGGTTAAGCCGATCTCTGTTGATTTCATCAATGCTTTTCATCCCTCCATTATTAGCCTTGGCTAATCTTTATGCATTCGCTAAACGCTATTGACAATGATTTAGCCTGGGGCTAAAGTTGCGATGTTCACAAAAAGACGGTGCCACATGAATTTATCTGACTATCTCAAAAACTGCGGCCACGGAGCTGTAACCCTCTTGGCCGTGCAAATTGACTCACATGCGCCCGACATTTCCAATTGGTCGAAAGGAAAACGCCCTGTCCCCATTAGTCGCTGCATTGCAATAGAGCGTGCCACCGAAGGTGCGGTAACGCGCCGTGATCTTCGCCCGGACGATTGGCACATGATTTGGCCGGAACTTGCCAACCAAAATAATAGGGAGAGGCCATGAGTGTTGAGGCTATAACCTGGGCATTGAACCTGAGACTTGACAGGTCATCAACAAAATTTGTTTTGGTTGTCATGACCAACTGTGCAAACAGTGACATGACCTGTTACCCATCCGTGGCATATCTGGCCGATGTCACATCTCAGAACCAGAAAACAGTTGGGAAAAATCTCTGCCACTTGAAAGAAATAGGTTTGATCCAGAGCACCGGTAAACAAGACGAGGGTACGGACCAGGTTATCTACAAACCGAACATTCCAGAAAAAGGGGGTGTATGAGCATTGCAATCATGACTGAGGTATGGAAAACAACTCTGCCCTTGGCAAAAAAGATGGTGCTTCTGGCATTGGCGGATAACGCAAATGACCAAGGAGAGTGTTACCCGTCGATCAGCATGATTGCTTTAAAGTGCTCCCTGAAAGAACGGGCTGTGTACGGCTGTTTGAAACAACTGGAGGCCGATGGATTGTTAATACGGCTATCGAGATCGGGAAGAAGTAGTGTCTATCGAATTACCGCTCCTCCCAACTGGCCTACCCCTATATTTAATGCACCCCTGCACAATATGCACCCCTTTCCTGTGGATAAGTCACCCTCTACCCCCGCATCTAATGCACCCCTGCATAATATGCATCCCCCAACCCCTGCACAATATGCACCCCCACCCCTGCATAATATGCACCCGCCCCTGCACAATATGCAGGGGACCCCTGCACAATATGCACCCATAACCATCACTGAACCATCACTTAACCAAAAGCGTAGCAACGCACCGCCTGTGAATAACTTTTCTCCAGTCGTAGATGCTGCCGATGAAAACCCCGCCGCGCTTTTGTCTGTTGCCACAGAAAATCTTGTCTCGAACCTGGTGGCACTGGGCGTGAAAGTTTCCATTGCCGACCCGCTTTCCTGGAACTGGGCGGAACGAGGCGTAAATGACCAAATCGCCCGGCGAGCCGTGGCAGTGGCGAGGCAACGCAAACCTGCCGGACCCATTCCCCCGAAGTACCTGGCACCGATCATTGAGGATTTCCTGGCAGATCCAGACCCACCTGAGCGCCAACGGGGGCCAGCAGGCTGGTGGAACAACGAAGCCGGGACACTGGCCATGGGCCAGACTCTTGGGGTTATTCCGCTACGGGGGGAATCGATGCCGGAGTTTCGGTCACGGATCCAGATCGAAATCGAAAAGCAGAAAAATCAGGCACAACGGAGGGCATGATGGAACTGATTAGCCTTGAAAACGGGCACATAGCCGCAGACAGTGAACGCGAATCTCGAAAAATCCCCATTGACCGGATCTGGCCAGACAAATCACAACCTCGTTGCAATTTTGACGAGGAAGCCCTGGAAGACCTGGCGAAATCGATGGACATGGTTGGTCAGTTACAGCCCATTGGGATACGCCGTTCAGGTTCGGACTGGATGATTGTCTATGGCGAACGCCGGTTGCGTGCGGCCCGCTGGTTGGGATGGGCAACGATCAATGCGATTGTTTACGATCTCCCGGCTCAGAACATGGCCGTGGTTCTCCAGGCGTGTGAAAACCTGCACCGGGTTGATCTTGGGCTGAACGAGTACGCGGAAGTCGTCCTGCGTCTGAAAGAGGCCGGGATGGAGTTGAGAGGCATCAGCCGGGCACTCTCAAAGAACGAACGATGGGTAGGCAACCTGCTGTCCATTGCACGGGATCCTTTGGCACGGGCGCTGATCGAGGGGGGACGACTGAATAGCGCGGATGCTTGGGAACGCTTCAAGGGGTTGCAGCCAGAAGCGCGGAAAATCGTTCTGGACTCGACAGAACCGATCACCTGGCCTCGATGTGAATCTGCCAAACAACAGGTACAAAAATTGGCAAGAAAACGCCAGTCAAGCATACCCTTGCCACCCGTGGACAAACAGGATTATCAGACTCCGGTCGGACCCGTGGAGACAGCTGAGAAAGTTTTTCCGGAGGCGCAAATAGTCACGGCTTCAGGCGTGACGAACCCCCGTGCGAGGATCAAGTGTGCTTCCGATAATAGCGAAGAATTGGGTTTTATCATCCGGTTGCCGGTTCGGATTTGCGAAAAACTTATTCCGGGGTCTGGGGAGAAGGTGACGCAAGGATCACGGCTGAGTGATTTGCAGAAAAAATTTGTTCGGGTGATTGAGGAGTTGGTCGATGTGCACTGCTGATGAACTGTTTCAGGATTTGCGGGGGGAGGCTCATAAGTTTTCCAGGTGTTGCATCTTGCCGGTTGAGGATATCTGGCAGGAGCTCTACCTCATGTGCATTGAGGTATCCAGCGGGGAAAGTTCATACAACCCGATCCTGGGAACTGTTCGGGAATACATCATGGGGAGGCTATGGGGTCTCGTGCGTCGCTGGCGCGAATCAGAATCGCTCCCGGATGAAGTGGATGGTGATGCCATGGCCCCGAATTACCTTCAGGTTCAATCAGTGGAACAGCAACTGATTGATCGTCAGGATCGGGAAGACAGGGAATATGCTCTCAATGGTTATGGCAAGGGCAAGCCCGACAAGCCTCAGACATCCCTCCATATCGTCTGCAATGTCCTGTCTCGACGGGATGCTGCGAAGTTCTTGGGCATCACAAGAGAAGCCGTCCGGCAGCGAGTCCACAGGGAAGAAAGGTTACTGAGCGGGAGACGAAACCGTGATAGCGGATGCGTGGGATGCTGAATATGCCAAAAACGGGAAAAAAATCGGACCACTGTGCACAGAGTGACCAGCAGCCAGATACTGGCATAGTATCTTAAAAAACCCTGGAAAAAGGGACAACGATAGGTCATAATGTCCCTTGAAACTCCCAGTGAGGACGGAAATGCACCACACCCAACCATTTGAACTCCTGAAGCAGGCCCGTAACAGGTTTACCCAACGGGAAATCGCCGAGCGTGTTGGTAAGGATGCCAAGACCGTGCGACGCTGGGAAAAGGGGGAAACACCTTGCCCGGCCATGCTGGAACCAGCTTTGCGTGCCCTGCTACAAACTCCAGCTACCACTTCTTTGAAATCGGGCGACTATCGTTTTAGTTTAATTGATCTTTTCGCTGGCATTGGCGGAATTCGCATGGGTTTCGAGGCACACGGCGGCGAGTGCATTTTTACCAGCGAATGGAACGACTTCTCGAAAAAGACCTACATCGAGAACCATGGAGATCATCATTCCTTTGTTGGCGACATCGTGCCGTTCTCTGCCGACGAAGTCCCGGACCATGATGTGCTGCTAGGTGGGTTTCCTTGCCAGCCATTCAGTATTGCAGGCGTAAGCAAGAAAAACTCGCTTGGCCGACCTCACGGCTTCGAGTGCGCCACCCAGGGCACGCTGTTCTTTGAGGTAGCCAACATCATCGCCACCAAGCGCCCGAAGGCATTCCTGCTGGAAAATGTGAAGAATCTGATATCACACGACAAGGGCAATACATTCAAAGTAATCTTGAACACCTTGCGTGACGACCTGAAATACGATGTTCACTACAGGATAATTGACGGGCAGCACTTCACTCCGCAGCACCGCGAGCGGATCATCATCGTTGGTTTCCGCGAGAAAACTGACTTTTCGTGGGACGATCTGCAGCTGCCTGATGAAGGCCCGCGCCTCGCGTCGATACTGCACAAGATGGATGGCAGTGAACCATTCCTGTCTTGGGATAGCGACCGCTTTTTCGATCATAGCAGGCGGGCTGTGCAATCCAAATACACACTGACGCCGAATCTGTGGGCATACCTGCAAGCCTACGCAGAAAAGCACCGCGCAGCCGGTAACGGCTTTGGCTTCGGGATGGTGTATCCCGATAGCGTGACGCGCACCTTGTCGGCCCGGTATCACAAGGACGGTTCGGAAATTCTCGTGTGGCAGGGTAAAAACAAGCGCCCACGCCGCCTGACCCCGCGTGAATGCGCCCGGCTGATGGGCTTCCCCGATACATTCCGGATTCCTGTGAGCGATACCCAGGCTTACCGGCAGTTCGGCAATAGCGTTGTCATGCCAGTCATGCGGGAAGTTGCCCGCATCATGACCCCCCATGTTCAGGCGCTGATCGAACAGGAGCGTACTGGCATCGCCCAGCAACTCCTTTTTACCTGATTTCATGACCGATATTGTGGATGCTGCGACCCGGAGCCGTATGATGTCCGGCATCCGGGGACGCAATACCAAACCGGAAATCCTTATCCGCAGCCTGCTACATCGGCAGGGATTCCGTTTCCGGCTGCATGTTCGTGAACTTCCTGGAAAACCAGATATTCTGTTGCCGCGTTACCATGCGGCAATTTTTGTTCATGGCTGTTTCTGGCACGGCCACGACTGTCCGTTATTCAAATTGCCCGGCACGCGCGTGGACTTCTGGCGTGAGAAAATTGGCCACAACCAGGCCAACGACAAAAAAGCCAGAGACACCCTGCTGGCTGCGGGCTGGCGTGTCGGAGTGGTATGGGAATGTGCCATCCGGGGTGTAGACAAGGATACGGAAGGCATAGCTCGCCGTCTTGGTGAATGGCTACGCAGTGAACAGACATCTGTTGAGGAGAGAGGATGAAACCAGGCTATCTGTCGCAATACTTCGAGGGCGTCGCACTCAAACGCCTGAGTGTGGTCGAGGCTGATGTGATTCACTCGAACCAGCATGAATTCAATGGCGTTGAAGGATTGCGTGACATCCTTGGAGAGCCGGACGGGAAGTTTCGTTTTGGAGCCAGGTTCCTGTATCTCACTGACCAGGACGATGAACCTGTTGTCGAAGATGGTTTCCTGACATGGTACGACGCACGCCAAAAGGCCAGACTCGAACGTGGGGTCAACCGCTCGGAGTACCGGCTCTATTTCCCAACCAACCTTGTATCGCAGTGCGCTGCTGCCGGAGACCTGCTGGTTATCGCCAAACGGGCCGATAACACTTTGCTGGCGATAGTGGCTGAGAAGGACACCACCATCGAACGGCAGATCATGTGGCTATTCGGTTTCTCTGACCTCACGCATCCCGGCTTTTCCATCAAGTCGGAACTGGAAACCGAACAGGACCGGATTGGCTTTGCGGCGCGTGTCATTCTGGAACAGATCGGGGTTGTGACAGAAGAACAGGCACCCAACTATCTCGACCAGATGCTGGAAATGTTTAGTGGCGCATTTCCGAAGACCATAGAATTTTCCTGTTATGCCAGAAGTACCATTCGAGACCTGTCGAGCCGCGATGATCCGGATGTGGCACTAATGGCCTGGATGGATCGTGAGGAAATTCTGTTCCGCACACTTGAAAAACATCTGCTTGGTGAAAAACTGCGCAGTCTGACACAAACTGGTGTTGAAGATACCGAACCTTTCATCAAACTTGTCCAGAGTGCCTTGCAGCGCCGCAAATCACGCGCAGGTTCAGCGCTTGAAAATCATCTTGAGAAGATATTCGCTGACCACGGGGTGACATATACCAGAACAGGTGTCACAGAGAACAGACTCAAGCCAGATTTCATATTCCCCAGCATCGTACAGTATCACGACAGCGCTTTCCCGCAGACCAGTCTGACGATGCTGGCGTCTAAATCGACATGCAAAGACCGCTGGCGGCAAATTCTGAACGAGGCCGCACGCATCCCGGACAAGCACTTACTGACACTGGAGCCGAGCATCAGCGAAAACCAGACAAGTGAAATGAAAACCGAACGCGTGCAACTCGTATTACCACGAGGGCTTCATCCAACTTATACGGTTGCGCAGCAAGCGTGGCTTATGAATATAACTGACTTCACTGAACTCGCACTCCGGCGTCAAAATACCTGAGTTGGCGTTGCAGCATCATAATTGCAATCACGAGTTTGCCCTGGTCGCTTGGGCATGGTCACCTGAATTCCCGCCTCGTTTTCCGATCTTCCATAGCCACTCCATCAAAAATCGTAGGGTGCATACCTTCTACCAGCGCTTGTGCGACGACTGTCCACCAACGCCCCTTCATTCATAACTCGGCATGATCATCGTTTTGTTCACGAGGACATTGAAGGCGTAGCCTGGCCGGATCTGCAAGGTGGGTTGAATACTCAGGTTCTTGTTCATCAGATTGGTCCCCACGATGTTCAATTCCTGGGCCATGGCTCCTGCTGCTTGCTGACCCACGGTCGGTGCCATCAGGATGCTGGAGTTTTGTGGCTGGGACAACTGGGCTCCCACCCCCAGCATGCTCAGCATGAATGCGCTACCAAAGATTCTGAGGAAGTGGTTATCCACCAGGTCATTGAATCCGGCTTGACCTTCGCCGTCAGTCCCTGACATTCCTCGTAGGTTAATGGTTGTCCCGTTCGGGAAAATCAGTTGGCTCCACGCCACCAGTACCCGCTTCTGACCATACTGAACCCCGCTACTGTATTGACCCACAAGTTTGGCCCCCTGGGGGATCAGGACGATATCCGGGTCCAGACTGTCGTAAACAGCTTGACGAACCTGTGCAGAAATCGTCCCCGGCAAATCGCTGTCGATCCCGGTGAGCATGACTGCCGGGATGACGGATCCAGCAATAATCTCGTGCTGGCCTGCTGCTGGATGTACGGTATCCATCAGATATCCAGATTTTTCCTTCGACTGATCCTTCATGAAAGCCTGGTTCTCCCCCTGGGGACTGTTTGAAGGGTTTGCGCCAAGTTCTTGAGCCCCGGCCTTGGCTATCGCCATGTCCTGCAATTTGTTCAGTCCATCGGAAACGCTCAGGAATCCGGGTTGTTGCCCTGTCACAGTGACTCCTGCACTTCCTTCGTTTCCATGCAAACTATCGTTGCTGGCCACTGGTTTTGCTTCTTGGGCCTTTTGTGCCGTCATTTCGGCATTTTCCAGCGATTTGAAGTATTGCTCCTGCTTCCATTGGCGATATTTCTCCGCCTCGGTCAGTTCTTTCCGACCTTTGTTACCCAGACTTTGATCGGAGGGCCCATTCCCGAGCCCAATCCTGGGTGCTGTGGAATTTGTTCCACTGGTTGGGTTTTCTGCCGAATGGCTAGTATCTGATGCCGGACTTCCGGGTAAAGTGGATTGTTTCTGGGCCCCGTGCTTGAATGTCGAGAGCGCTGGCTTGGTTTGCCCCACATCTGATGCAGCCGGATTCTCCGCTTGTTCCGATTTTGAGCCTTTGTTCCCTGCAGTCATGATCCCGACAACAATGGCCCCTGCAATGGAAAGTCCTCCAATGGTTGCATACAGTTTCACCGATTTGCTCAGACCGGAACTTGCCGGTTTCGGTTTGTCATGAATGGATAATTTCTGCTTTGCGACATCTCCTGTCAGCAACTTCTCGTCGATTTTTTCGTTCCCCATGATGGATCCCCTTTAATTCCCGAACCAGTGGGTATTGTGCTCACAGGTCGTGGTCGCATCATCACCAACCCCAGTGGCCAGTTTGAACTGGCGAGGCATTCCATCAATGATGAAATAGCCGTTTACCAGACGGCTGTTGATCAGTTCGGTCTTTTTGCCATCAACCATGTTGAACACTGCCGGGGCATCGCCATATTTCATGTCGGGTGGCATTTGCAAATAGGTGTGTCCGCCCCCCGCAAAAACCCGGACGGGTTTGATCCCTTTATCGTCATCAGACTTGCACGAGTAGTCAAAATCGAGTTTGGACGGATCCACATTCCCGAGCGTGGCCACCACATTTTTTTTGGCATCGGCATCATTCGCTGCCTGAGATTGCATGGTGATCACCAGTTGTTGAGGGTCGTAAAATCCGACTTCCGGAACATAGTATTTTTTATCGCTGACCAGCCCGAGGTAATACACCCGGCCTTCTTTGGTAGTAACGACCAGGTTGGTGATCAACCCGGCCTGAGTAGGTTTGGCAACGATGACAGGCTGTCCCCCAGCATCGGCGGGTTGCACCAGCCATCGAACACTATCACCGATACTGATATTGGTGATGTGCTCACCCTGCTGGAGGTTGATCACGCAAACGTGAAGGGGGGCACAGGTGATGGTTGGACGACTTTGGCCATAGGGATACATCACTTTCCCATTGGTGCCCACCAGATTCGGTGCGGTTCCTGACTTGAGCCAGGTGTCGGCGGCATCGTGAGTAGCCCTATCCGAAAGGGGAACGGCATCCTGTGTCTCATAGATATCCTGACTGGTAACTATGGGATTCTGCCCTGCGAAGGCCGCACCGGTTGCCATCATCGCCAGAATGGCGACCGTCTTGATTTTGAGTTGCATGTAAATTCTCCTTAGATAACCTGTGTCCACGAAACTGACCGGATGAACAACCCCAGCGGATTGTTGATCTTCACTTGAGGGGTTTCACCAAGTCTCGGATCCACTCCGGTGGTGATATTGGCCTTCCAGTGCTGAACTGGTTGAGGCTGCCCATTTTGATAACGAGACTCTTCCCAGGAAATCTGCCAGGTATCCTTGCTGATGGGCAGGATACTGTTGACCTGGGCATTTACGGTGAAGTCGCCGAATGGCGGATGCTGGGAGTAGTACTGGTTCAGATAGGTTGCTGCCGCTGAACTGGTCATGGCGTAAACCTTGTCGATCAGGTTCTTTTGAGCCACTGGATCAGGGATCACCGTTCTGGAATTCCATATCCAATTGGCCAACTGGGCCTCAATGATGCGCTGATCGATGGCGCTTCCGGTCACTGGCTGGGCCATGGCAATGGGGTCGCCAAATTTGTCGATGGTTACCACGAAGGGTTTGATTTTGCTTTGTGAGCCGATGATGGCGATCCCCACCACGGCAATGCCAGCCATTGCTAGACTTGCGAATGCTGCCAAACGCCAAGACTTTGCCCGGGCAATCTGGTCTCCGTATCGTTCATCCCATTCCCTTCTGGCATTCAGATAGGGGTTCGATGGGTTTGAGGGTTTTGCGTCCGACGCCATGTTTTGTCTCCCAATAAAAACCCGCAAACAGCAGGTCTACAATGGAGACTCAGTGGGAGGGGAACATCTGGGTGGTGCGTTTGGAAAAAATTTTATATGGAGTACGAATTCACCCTGTGCTGTAACTGCCATCTACTTCCTTGATTCAAGATTAATCGTCTATACTTAATTCATTACCGCATCAGTGATGGGCTGCATCAATCTTGCCAATAGGCAGATACGGGTGGGAAACATTCAACGCGTACTTATTGGGGGGCAACGTGACCGAGAGAAGAATGGTCTACCATATCGACGGCGTTCCTAACAATCTATTGTCGAACCTTGAAAGCAGGGATGCTGCACTTTGGATACGAAGCCTTCCAAAAGATCCCCCCAGCCAAGAAGCACTTGTTGCCTTTTTGGGGCTACCTTGGCGCTTAGTTTTATCAGAAAAATACGATCCAGAAGTCGTGAAAGTGCTGAGCGCTGCAGCGAGTCTAAATGATCCAGCTACACGCAAACGCGGCTTTATTCAGATTGTCGATAGCAATCCTTCACAAATAGAACTACCAGCACGATGCCTGCCGTTCTATCTCCTCAACGGACGAGAGAACGGTGTTTCAGCGCATGATTTTAATAGTCAACTACGACGGATGACGATGCTGGATGCGCTACGACGCTCGGGAGTACGCGATCTTCTAGTCATATCTGGAGATGAAGACCCCATTCCTGTCGAACTGAAGAACCTTTGGTCTTCAGGTTTTCGATCACACCTAACCTTTATCTCTGAATCGACCTGCGCCGAAAAAAATCTACTCAACTGGACACAAGAACCAGAGGGAATTGGCTCTGCAAACCTCTTTGATAAACCTCCCAGTCAAGTAATCGAGGAAATTCTCAGAAGCTATTTTGGAACCTACCCTGAAGATCGACGCATTATTCGCCTTCGTGATCGCAAAGGGAAGCATCACAAGATCGACGTGACCGAAGCTGATGTACCTGATCGGCCAATTCTTGAGTTATATTCTATTATCGAGGCACGGGATATTAGCCCGCTTATGCCAGAAGAGCTTACCGAGGAAGAATTTGTCACATTCTTTCAAAACCCTGTGGATTCCTGGCGGCCCTACGCTGCAGGACTCCCTTGGATTCGCGAGGATCGGTCCAAGAAAATCTTGAGCAACTGTATGAAGAAACTCGATAACGTAGGTGTGGAAGAGAACTGCATTGCGTATATTTCATCCGAATCTGGAGCTGGCGGCACAACCCTCGCTCGTGCCTTATCTTGGGAATTCGCGACCGAGGGTTATCCGGTACTGCTCGCAAAACCATTGCCCTTTGTGCCCAATGCACTGACGATCACGAATTACCTAACTCGTGTGCATCGCGAGGCCGAAAACCAGATGGCTAGCGAACTGGAACAAGCTGCCGAATCTGATGGCGAGTTAGTTCAGGAACGTAAGCACGAGTCGGCAGCACACCGTTATAAAACCCCCTGGATTATCGTTTTTGACAGTCTGCATTGGCAGTCTCGCGACAGCGAATTAATCCACTTTCATAACGAAATTGTAAAATCAGGTCGGCCAGTCTGTATCCTTGTTGTTACTGGCACTGTGCTTGGATTGTCCTTTTATAAGACGTCGATCTTTAAGCGAGTCGCCGAGCTGAACCATGCCTTGGACCAGAACGATGCACGTCAGCTTGGTCTACACCTCAACCGATTTCTGCGCGTCTACGGCAAACAGCGACAGGCATATCAATGGGATAATTTCTACCAAAACCATACGGTTCGCTATCTTGATGGAATTGCGGCATTTTGGGTGACACTGTCATTCTGGATCCAAGGACAGTACGATCTTTCAGAATCCATCCAAGATTGGATGTTCCGAAAATTCAAAGAGAATGTGAACGACAGTACCATGCAAACTGCGATATTTGAGATCGCGGCGCTGAGTTCTGAGCGCCTCCCGCTACCAGAGATTTTGTTGCCAGAGTCTAAAAGCGAGTGGCCGATTTCATACCTCTTAGAGGATAACAGGTCGGATCTTTCCGCGTTGGGATTGGTACGCATATCGGCAAACGGAGAAAAGTACTGGGCATTAGTCCACGATATATTGGGACGTTTTCTAATTAACGCTCTTTTCTACGACTTCCAAATGCGTGAAGAGTTAGGTTTTTCCGACGCAAAAGATGCGGAACATCTACGCTTCATGTTGCTTCGCCAAATATCGAAAAATCCTGTGCTAGGGGAGCGCGCTTACCGAAGCATAGGTGAAGATTTCGCAACAATCATCTTCAAGGTTGATCCAGACCACGGACGCGGCAGCTTTACACCATTCTGGCGAGACGTTCTGTCCGCTCTCGATAACATGCCACAATCTTTACGAGAGAGTAGTCGTTTGTTTCTCCACCATACGGCCGTATCTCGCCGCCGAATCGCAAACTTGAATGGAAGCCTTTATGGCATAGATAAAGCGGATCAGATAAATCTACTCAACAAAGCTATTGATGACCTCAATTATGCCCTGACGTTTATAGACAACAAATCGGATTCAGAGCCAAACGTCAATTTATATAATTCACTTGCTAACGCCTATTTTGACCTTGCGAAAGTCGAGACTGCTAAAGGATCTCCTTCCGAGAGAATCATAGAGTTGCGTCAATTGGCCAATGATGCTACGGGCAAGGCATATGCGGAAAATCCAACCAGCCCCTTCGTTATTGAAACGTACGTGAAGAATCTTTTGGCGGCAGCCGATCTTGATTCCTCAGAGCGAGCTATTGACCATTGTACTGAGGCGCTAGGAATCCTATTTTCGGTCATTACCTCAAACGATGGAGAATATCGCAATTCCAAGCTTGGTAATCTGGCGGATAAGGCGCTAGAAATCCTATTAAGGCAGGCGCCACTGGATTCACAAAACACCGAGCCGACAAAAGCAATCGATGTGCTCATCCAGGCGTGGAAAATTCTGGCTGAAGGTAGGGATTATCAATCAGAAATGATTTTTTCTGGCGTGCCGGAGTCGAATCGCGAAAGAGCACTCAATGCGTTGGCACATCAGGCTGGACGAGGCAACATGCAGGTTATTCGTCTTAGTTACGATCTGATATGCCTCAGTCATCCACACAACTTCAAGAAGCAATTGGAGTTCGTTGAACAGTTGCAGGCGAAAGACTACCGTATGACGCCACAATTGCGGCTGGAATACGCGATTCTGTTGTATCAAAATTCCCGCGCTGATGAGGGCGACAGGATATTCCGCATATTGAGGTCAATCTGGCGTAAAGGTGAGGACTTCGTTCAAGTGCCAGCCAGGTTACGCTGGCTATTGGTATTCGATGGTTCTGATGTTCAGATCGTTAATGCAGTTACCGGATCTGACTCCGGGAATAAGGCAATGGCACGTGTGCAGGAATTCAATAATGTTCAAGTTCCCTTCAGACCTGAGGAATTCAGCATCCGCGAACCGAAACCTGGGTTCCCATTAGTTTGTATTGTATCCTTTGGCCATAACGGCGCATTCCTACGCCCTGTTACGGCGCGTCCCCATAAAATCGATTGAGTACCATGGCCGACTACGTTGAGCTCTATGCGAAGTCTCTAGGCTTTGCCATCAAACCTCGTACCGTTCTGGTCGAAGGCACCACTGACGTAGACTTGTTTCGGCTTGCGGCGCGTTTGGAGTATGAAAAATCGGGAATCAACCTCCTTAACGATGATGTTGCCATCGTTGCAGCTGGTGAACGTGAACGTGGCGGAACTAATGGCGTTATGCGTGAGCTATTTAGCTTTAGAGGTATGGCACGAACATGCCTATTGCAGAATGGAACTCCACGCTATCGATTTATTGGTCTATTAGACAACGACTTTGCTGGAAGAAAAGCAGTCAAATCAGCCCAAGAATTTGATAACAGCATCCTAGAATACAAAGATATATTTCGACTCTGGCCAACAATGCCATTGCCTGGGAATTTGGATCAAAAGGCTGTTAAAACAACTTTTGAGAAGGCGAACTCTAACTATAAAGGACTTGATTGGGAGATGGAGGATTTGCTGCCCCAGAGCTTTGTCGAAGCATTCAAAATTGAATGTGAATCGGCAGTCAGGGACTCCAAAAAAGTTGAAGAAAAAATACATTGGGAATTAACGCGCGACGGCAAAGCCAAATTTCATCAGTTCATTAAAGAGAATGCTCTGCATGCGGACATGAGCTCCGTAATCGATGTTCTCCGTGCGATCCGACACTACCTAAATTCCCAAAAGATATAAATATCAAACAGGTAAGCGGATATACATGATTGAAAATTGCTTGCCCTAAAGCTGCCGGTCAGCAACGCAGGCGTAGGTGCGGCTTTCCCCCCTTTGGCTTACGCATGATGTAAGCGGTAACTGAGCGGCGTTATTTCCAATTTCCACTGATCACAGCATACTCCGACCAGGTCAAATTTTGGAGGAGTTACGGGTGGGGATCGTGGGTGAGAGGGTAGAGATCAGAACGCAGGGGATTGGCGGCGAAG
>WJXM01000033.1 GCA_019456405.1 Ferrovum sp.
CAACCCAACAAAGGAGACTGCTATGAGCAAGTTCACCACCGCCTTGAAAGTAACCGCGCTGATTTTGCCCTTGGGCTTGGCCGGTTGTGCGACCACCTCTGACCTCGACAAAGTTGCTGCCAAGGCTGACGCCGCACAGTCCACCGCCAACGAGGCTTTGGCCAAGGCCAATTCCGCGCAAAGCACCGCGACAGATGCGCTGAGCAAGGCTAACGCTGCGCAGAGCACCGCTGATCAGGCGATGAGCACAGCCAACGCCGCCAATCAGAAGGCCGATGAGGCCAACATGAAGGTAGAGCGGATGTTCAAGAAGGCGATGATGAAGTAATTTTTTCGCGCCTGTTGTTTGTGATGAGATCCTGTCGATTCATTGATGGGATCCTTTCGCATTTTAGGGTCGGATAGGATCGGAGACAATTTCGTTCACGTCCGCTGTGCTCCCTAAAACGGCCACCTCCAATCCTGAATATCCTGTCGATCCACGCCAAATTCGTAGGCATGGTTCTTACAGGCGAACTGTTGATCAAGCAGTGCTTCTCGCACACAGGACCCCGTATCGCAGAGGCGGGGTATCCGGTCAATGGCGTCAATGGCCAGGCTAAAACGATCCGTCTGATTCAAGATCGCAAGTTCCAGGGGTGTGTTGATATTGCCTTTCTCTTTGTAACCACGCACATGGATATGATGCTGTCCGGGTCGCCGGTAGGTTAATCGGTGGATGAGCCACGGGTATGAGTGGAAATTGAAGATCACCGGCTTGCTGGAAGTGAACAGCGCCTCGAACTCACGATCCGTCATCCCGTGTGCGTGTTCGGTATGTGGTACCAATTTGAACAAGTCCACCACATTCACGAATCGAACCTTGATGTCGGGCATGTGTTGACGCAGTAAGGCGGTGGCGGCCAGGGACTCCAGAGTCGGCACGTCACCGCAACTCACCATGACCACATCAGGTTCAACCCCCTGGTCATTGCTCGCCCAGTTCCAGATGCCAGCGCCCCTTGTGCAGTGCGCCACCGCCGCCTCCATGTCCAGGTACTGCAGATTCTTTTGCTTGTCCGCGACAATCACATTGACGTAATTAACGCTTTTCAGGCAATGATCGGCAACGGAAAGCAGGCAGTTGGCGTCCGGCGGAAGATAGATGCGCACCACGCTGGGGCTCTTGTTAGCCGCCACATCGAGAAAACCAGGATCCTGATGCGTGAAACCATTGTGATCCTGTCGCCAGACCAGCCCGGTCATCAGTAGGTTGAGTGACGCCACATCGGCCCGCCAGGGCAGTGCGTTACATTTTTCCAGCCATTTGGCGTGCTGGTTGAACATGGAGTCAATGATGTGGATGAACGGCTCATAGCTATTGATGAGGCCGTGCCGACCGCTCAGCAGATAACCCTCCAGCCATCCCTCTATGGTATGCTCGCTGAGCATTTCCATGACCCGTCCCTGCAAGGCCAGTTCGCCGCCGTCGGCATCTTCCGGGAAATATTCCCCGAGCCAGACTTTTTGGGTGACCTCATAAAGGGCTGTGAGTTTGTTGGATTGGGTCTCGTCCGGGCCGAAGATGCGGAAGTTCTGCATATTCAGCCGCATGACCTCCCGAAGGAAATTTCCCAGCGTGGGCACGTTGCCAGCCAGGGTTCCTCCGGTTTTTTCGATCTCCACGGAGAACGTGCGGAAGTCAGGCATATCCAGAGGGCGGCGCAGCAGACCCCCATTGGCCACGGGGTTGGCACTCATGCGCCGCCCCCCCTTGGGCGCCAAAGCCTGCAGTTCGGAGATCAGTCGGCCCTGCTCATCAAAGTGCTTTTCCGGTTGGTAGCTGCGCATCCATGATTCCAACAGAGTCAGATGGGCCGGGTTGGTGGCCACGTCCGGGAGGGGGATTTGATGGGCTCGCCAGAAACCTTCCAGATAATGCCCGTCCACCTTCCGGGGGGCTGTCCAGCCTTTGGGACTTCGAAGAATGATCATCGGCCAGCGGGGGCGGTAAGCCGCACCGGTCTGCCGGGCCTTTTCCTGGAACTTGCGAATCTCCAGAACACAGTGTTCCATGGTGGCGGCCATCGCCTGATGCATGCTCTCTGGATCGCTACCCTCCACGAAGTAGGGGGTATATCCATAACCGACGAATAGCGCCTCCAATTCCGCATGACTAATGCGCGCCAGAATGGTGGGGTTGTTGATTTTATAGCCGTTGAGATGGAGCACCGGCAG